>NZ_QKYN01000111.1 GCF_003258295.1 Streptacidiphilus pinicola
GGCGGGCCGCGTGAACGCGACAGGACGACGTCGGGCGGGGCGAGCGGGTCGAGCGCGTCGAGTGGTTCGAGCGGGCCGGGCGAGGACGCGGCTGCTGAGGGTCTCGGAGCCGGGGTTCTCACAAGCAAGGCGAGACGGCTCGGTGAGCTGCCGTTGGACGAGGCCGCGCGCGGGCCGGGTCTGCGTCCGCCGGGAGCGCTGGTCGGCGCGGAATCCGCGCGTGGCGAGGGTCGGGACGCGTGGGAGGGGGAGCCTCCGGCGGGTGGGCCCCGGGCCGGTGAGTCGCAGGCTGGTGAGTCGCAGGCTGGTGAGTCGCGGGCAACCGGCTCCCGGGCGGTCGAGTCCCGGACGGGCCGGCCTCGGACGGGGGACCGGAGACCCGCGATTCCGGGCCATGTGCACGGCGCGGAGCTCGCGGGCGGGATCGACGGGCCGGAGGCGCTCGCGCCACTGCTGGCGGAGGTGTTGGGCGCGCTGCGGATCGGCGCGGAGGCGCGCGGCGGGCCGCTGCCTGCCGGTGGCCCGACCGGCGTCGCGCTGCTGCTGCGCGACCTGCTCACGCCCGCCGCACTGCTTCCCGAGACCGGGGACCCGGATGCCCTGCGCGAGTTGACGCGTGCGCTCGCCGCCACCGCGGCCGATCCCGCGGACCCCGCGTGTGCCGCGCACCTGCACGTCCCACCACTCGCCGTGGCCTCCGCCGCCGACCTCGCCGTCGCCGCGCTGAACCCGTCCCTGGACTCCTGGGACCAGGCGCCCGGCGGGACCGAGATCGAGACGGCCGTCGTACGTCTCCTCGCCGAGACCGTCGGCTTCGCACGACCGGACGCCGCCCGCGGCGTCTTCACCACCGGCGGGACCGAGTCCAACCTGATGGCCCTGCTGCTGGCCCGCGACGCCGTGCTGGCACGGGAGTTCGCCGTCCAGGGGGGTGCCGCGATCCCCGCCGAGGCGGCCGGACGACTGCGGATCTTCTCCTCGGCCACCGCACACTTCTCGCTCGCCCGCGCGTCCGGGGTGCTCGGGCTCGGCACACAGGCCGTGGTCCCGATCGAGGTGGCCGAGGACGGCGCGCTGGATCCACGTCTGCTCGACTGGAGCCTGGCGGACGCCCGTACCGCCGGGCACGTCCCGTGCTGCGTCGTAGCCACCGCCGGGACCACGGACCGGGGGGCCGTCGACCCGTTGCGCAGCATCGCCGCCATCGCCCGCCGTCACGGTGTCCCGCTGCACGTCGACGCCGCGTACGGGGGCGGCGCGCTCTTCTCGCGCACCCTGGCGCCGCTGCTCGACGGTCTGGGCCTGGCCGACACCGTCGGCCTGGACCTGCACAAGCTCGGATGGCAGCCGGTCGCGGCCGGTGTGCTGCTGGCCGCCGACGCCGCGACGCTGAGCCCGTTGGAGCAGCGGGTGGCCTACCTCAACCCGGCCGACGACGAGGAGGCCGGCTACACCTCGCTGCTCGGCCGCTCGCTGCGCACCACGCGACGCCCGGACGCGTTCAAGGTCGCCGTCACGCTGCGGACCCTTGGCCGGTCCGGCCTCGGGGCCATGGTCGACCGGTGCCACGAGCTCGCTCGTCATGCGGCCCGCGTCATCACCTCCGAGCCATGGCTGGAGCTGGTCGCGCAGCCGGTACTGACCACCGTCCTCTTCCGCTACCTGCCCGAGGCCGCGGACGGCCGCGGTACGGGTGAGGACGACCGCCGCGTCAGCGACGCCGTCAACGCGGAGCTGCGCCGACGGCTGCTCGCGAACGGCACCGCCGTCGTCGGTCGCACCGAACTGCCGGGCGCCGACGGGGGCGTGCGACTCAAGCTGACCCTGCTCAACCCTCACAGCACCGAGGCGGATATCGACCGCCTGCTGGCTCTGGTCGTCGCGGCGGGCGCCGCGGTCGAGCACGAGCGGGCGGGACGCGCCGGACCCGCCCAGCACCGCCCCCGCAAGACCCAGGAGAAGCCCGCGTGACCATCGTTCCCGCGCAGCAGCCCCCCGTGGCCTCGTCCCTCACCGCAACCGACGCCGTCGCCCCCGAGGCCCGCGAGGCCTGCGCCGCCCCTGCCGCCCACGCCGCCGGTGCCGGATCCGCCGCCCGTGCCGCTTCAACCGCCCTGGAGGCGGATCCCCTGCACCATCCCGATCCGGTCGTGGTCGCGGACGCCGCCGCGACCGAGAACCTGCTGCGCTGCTGGGTGCGCGAGACGGGCACCGAGGTCCCGTCGGCCGGGGAGTGTTTGGAACTCCCGCTGGGAGACGGCTTGTTGCTGCGCGCCCTGGTCCGCTACCGCTCGGCCGCGGGCTGGCACCGGTTCGGACGCGCGGAGTTGGTGTCCGGGCCGGGGCAGACGTCGGGCACGGGCAGGGAGCGTGCGGAGGGGGAGCGGGAAGGGAGGACGGAGACCCAGGCGGGGGAGTCGGCCCGCGCGGCTGATGCCGTCACCGTGGCTGCTCTGCTGGCCCGTTCGGCCGGTGTGGCCGGTGCGGCGGGAGTGGAGGAATCCCCAGGTGCGGTCGCCGATTGGGGCGCGGCCGCGTCGGGGGACGACGGCGTGAGCCCGGCGCACGTCGCGGACCTCGCGGGCCGGGTCGCGGACTCGGTGCGGCGGACGGCGCACTTCGTCGCCGATCGGCGCGCGGCCGCGGAGCCCGGGCCGGCGGGAACGCCCTTTCTGCGCTCCGAGCAGGCACTGCTCCTCGGACACCCGCTCCACCCGACACCGAAGAGCCGCGAGGGCCTCGGCGACGCCGAAGCCGCCGCCTGCTCACCCGAGTTGCGCGGCGCGCTGCGCCTGCACTGGTTCGCCGTCGACCGCGAGCTCGTGGCGGCGGGGGAGGGCGTGCTGCCGTCCTGGGCGTCGTCCGGGCGACGCGCGGGTGGCGATCCCGACGGCCCGCAGGCCGACCGACTCGGTGTGGCCGGCACGGCCCGGATCATGACGGCGCTGCGCGGCGAGGACGCGCCGCCGCCACCGGAGGGCACCGTGCCCGTGCCTTTGCACCCATGGCAGGCACGGGAGTTGAGCCACCGTGAGGACGTCCGGACGCTCCTGGACACGGGCGGCCTGCACGACCTCGGTCAGGGGGGTGGGCTCTGGAGCCCGACCTCCTCGGTGCGCACGGTCTGCCGGCCCGGCACACCGTGGATGCTCAAGCTCTCACTGGGGCTGCGCATCACCAACTCCCGCCGGGAGAACCTGCGCAAGGAACTGCTGCGCGGTGCCGAGGTGCACCGTCTGCTGGAGGCCGGATTGGGCGCCGAGTGGCGCGGTGCCCACCCCGGCTTCGACATCGTCCGTGATCCGGCCTGGATCGGCGTGGACCTTCCCGGCGGGACGGGGGGCCCGGCCGCCGCGAGCGGCTTCGACACCGTCCTGCGGCAGAACCCCTTCGGCGCATCGGACCGGGCTCACTGCCTGGCGGGTCTGGTGGCCGAGCGCCCTTGGCCGGGCGCGCACGCCTCGCACCTCGCCGAGGTCGTGCACCGGCTCTCCGCCCGGACCGGCCGTCCGGTGCCGACCGTGGCGGCGGAGTGGTTCCTTCGCTACCTGGACGCCGTGGTGCTGCCCATCCTCTGGCTGGACGGGCACGCCGGCATCGCGCTGGAGGCGCACCAGCAGAACAGCCTGGTCCTCCTCGACGAGGACGGCTGGCCGGTCGGCGGCCGCTACCGCGACAACCAGGGCTACTACTTCCGCGACTCCGCGGCCGCTGCTCTGGAGGCGCGGTTGCCAGGAATCGGCCGGGCCAGTGACACCTTCGTCCCCGACGCGGTGGCCGACGAGCGGTTCGCCTACTACCTGGGTATCAACCACCTCCTGGGTCTGGTCGGCGCGTTCGGGGCGCAGGGGCTGACGGACGAGCGGGTGCTGCTCGCCGGGCTGCGGCGCTTCCTCGCGGGGCAGGGCGCCGCCACCGGATCGCCCCTGCCGGCCCGGCTGCTGGAGGCACCCGTGCTGCGCTGCAAGGCGAACCTGTTGACCCGCCTGCACGGCCTGGACGAACTCGTCGGGCCGGTGGAGACGCAGTCGGTGTACGTGCCCTACCCCAACCCGCTCGTGCTCGCCGCTCCGGCGTCGGTTCTGACCGCGCTGGCCGGAGCCGGCGCGTGAACGAGCACCCCCACCTCCGGGCCGTCACCGGGGGCGCGGCGTCCCCGGTGACGCCCGCGGCGTCGGCCTTCCCCTCGGTGTCGGCCTTCCCCTCGGTGTCGGCCGCGCCGGTGGAAGCGCCCGGGACCGCCCCCGGGACCGCCCCCGGGATGGCGCCCGGCCTGTCGGCGCAGCACCGTCCGTCCGCCCACCTTCCGTGGCAGCGACCGCACTGGACCCGGCGGGACGACCTTCTCGACGGCGTGGCGCGGTGGGGCGTGATGCACACCCGCTACGGGGAGTTCCGGCTGCAGCCCGTCCGGCTGCCGCGTGATCTGCCGCTGCTGGTGGACTGGATGAACGATCCGGTCGTCTCCGCGTTCTGGGAGCTCTGCGGCCCGGCGGAGCTCACCGAGCAGCACGTGCGCGCCCAACTCGACGGCGACGGCCGCAGCGTGCCCTGCCTCGGGCTGGTCGACGGAACGCCGATGAGCTACTGGGAGGTCTACCGGGCCGACCTCGACCCGCTGGCCCGGCACTACCCGGCACGCCCCCACGACACCGGGCTGCACCTGCTCGTCGGCCCCGCCGCCCACCGCGGCCGCGGTGTCGGCAGCTCCCTGCTGGGCACGCTGACCCGGCGGATCCTCCGTGAGAGACAGGCGGCCCGACGGGTCGTCGCCGAGCCGGACGTGCGCAACCTGCCGTCCGTACGCGCTTTCCTGCGGGCCGGCTACCGCTTCGACTCGGAGCTGCCGCTGCCCGAGAAGCAGGCCGCGCTCATGGTCTTCGACCGACCGCAGCCGTGACCTCGGCCGCTCCCACCGTGCCGGCTCCCCGGCTGTCGGTGCGACGCCCGCGACGGGCTTCCTCTCCTCGCATGCTTCCCCTGCCTGCCCTCCTTCCCCTTCCCCGTCACCGTTCGAAAGGGCCACCCCGTGGATCCCTCACGTTCGCCGGTCGGTGCTGCCGTCCGCTGCCCCGTCCCCTCACGTGTCGTCCGCTCCCGTACCGACTCGGCCAACCCCGGCAACTCCCCGAACCGGGGGCTGGTGCACGACCTTGTCGGTGTGGGTCTCGGCCCGTTCAACCTCTCCCTGGCGGCGATGGCCCACCAGGTGCCGGGCCTGCGGTCCGTCTTCCTCGAGGCCAAGCCGGAGTTCAGCTGGCACCCGGGGCTGATGATCGAGGGCGCCCGGATGCAGGTGCCCTTCCTCGCGGATCTCGTCTCGCTCGTCGACCCGACGAGCCCGTGGTCCTTCCTGGCCTATCTGGCCGACCGGGACCGCCTCTTCCCGTTCTACTTCGCCGAGCAGTGGCACCTGACGCGCCGTGAGTACGCGGACTACTGCCGGTGGGCCGCCACCCGCCTGCCCAACTGCCGCTTCGACAGCCCGGTCAAGGCGGTGCGCTGGAACGCCGACCGGGAGCTCTTCGAGGTGGAGGTGCCCGGGGAGGAGCCCTGGCTCGCCCGGCACCTGGTCCTCGGCGTCGGGACGGAGCCCGTCATCCCCTCGGCGTTCGCCGAACTCGTCGACGGCGCCGCTCCGGTGCTGCACTCGGGCGAGTACCTCACCTCTCCCCACTCACCACTGACGCTAGCGCGGGGCACTGACAACGACGGTCGCCCGCTCCCGCTCCGCGACGTCACCGTGGTCGGCTCCGGGCAGTCGGGCGCCGAGGTCTTCCTGGACCTGCTGCGCCGGCGCGGCGCCGACGCGGTGCCGCACCTGCGCTGGGTCACCCGCAGCACGGCGCTCGCGCCGATGGAGTACTCAAAGCTCGGCCTGGAGCACTTCACCCCCGACTACACCCGCTACTTCCACGCGCTGCCGGAGCCGACCCGGGACGCGCTGGTGCCACGCCAGTGGCAGCTCTACAAGGCGGCCAGCGCGGAGACCCTGGCCGCCGTCCACGAAGCCCTGTACGAGCGCACCACCGCCGGCGGCGCGGCGGACGTGGAGATCGTGCCCGGCACCGAGGTGCTGTCCGCGCGCGCAACCGGCGAGGGCCGCCTCGAACTCCACTGCGCGCACCGGCAGTCGGATGTCGCGTACGGGCTCCGCACGGATCTGGTCGTGCTCGCCACCGGCTACGCCGCGCGGCGGCCCGCCCTGCTCGACCCCATCCACGACCTCGTCGGCCGGGACGCCGGAGGCCGCTACCGGATCGGCCTGGACTACCGGGTGGGCCTGCGGCCGGACGTCACGGCCGGCCTGTACGTGCAGAACGCCGAGCTCCACACGCACGGGGTGGGCACACCCGATCTCGGCCTCGGCGCGCACCGCGCCGCCGTTATCCTCAACGCGGTCTGCACCGAGGTGCTCGGCCGGCCGGTGCACCGCCTGCCCGAGGCCACGGCCTGGACCACCTTCGGCCGCCCGGGCAGCGCGCACGACCTGCCGCGCCCCGCACCCGAAGGCTCAGCAGCCGAGGGCCCCGCACCCGAGGGCACCGCGGCTGAGGGCACCGCACGCGAAAGCGCCGCATCTTTCGGCTCGGCAGATGAAAGCCCCGCAGCCCTGGTTTACCCCTGACACTCGCAGGTCCGAGGCGCTAGGCTCCGCGCCATGGATGATCAATTCCCGCTGCCCGCCGCACCGCTGACCGTGGCTGCCGGGCAGGCCGCCTGCGTCCCCCTGGACCTCGTCGCCAACGCGGCCACCGCCGCCGACCTGGTCCACCGCGCCGCCGACCGCGGCGCCGAACTGCTCGTCCTGCCGGAGCTCTTCCTCACCGGCTACGAACTCTCCGGCATCACCGCCGACCCGGACCGCCACACCACCGGTGCCGCCGATCCGCGCCTCGACCCCCTGCGCGACGCGTGCGCCGCCCACTGCACCGCCCTCGTCGTCGGCGCGCCGACGCGCACCGAGGACGGCACGCTGCACATCTCCGCGCTCGTTCTCGACCGTGACGGCAACGTAGCAGCCACCTACGACAAGCAGCACGCGACGCCGAGCGAGCGCGCCGCCGGCTTCGCACCCGGCAGCCGTGGCACCACCCTCGTGCTGGACGGATGGCGGTTCGGACTCAGCATCTGCTGGGACTCCTCCTTCCCCGAGCACGCCCGCGCCGCCGCGCTCGACGGCTGCCACGGCTACCTCACCGGCGCCCTGTTCAGCCCGGAGTTCTCCGCCAAGGCCAACGGCTTCCTGTTCCCGGCGCGCGCCATGGACAACACGTCCTACACGCTGCTGGCCAACCACAGCGGAGCGAGCGGCGGGTACGTCGGCGGCGGTCACAGTGCGATCTGGGGCCCGCTCGGCGAGCTGCTCGACGACGCGGGCGTGGCCGACCCGGGTCTGGCGGTGGCCGAGTTCGACCCGGAGGCGCTGCGCGCCGCGCGCACCGCGGAACCCGTGCTGGTGGATCCGACCCTGACGGCGCCGGTCCGACCCCGAATTGTCGGTGGCGCCCTCTAGGGTGGGAGGGCCATGAGTGACAGCATCCTTGACTCCGACCCGGCCGATCCCGGCGCCACCCCCGAGCCGAGCGGCGCGCCGGCCGGCGAGGCCTCAGCGGGCGCGGACGACGCCTCGCGCATCCGCGAGCTGCTGCACGCCGCGGTGACCGCGGTGGGCGGCGTCGAGCGCCCCGGCCAGGTCGCCATGGCCGAGGCCGTCGCCGCCGCGGTCGGGAACAGCGAGCAGCTGCTCGTCCAGGCCGGTACGGGCACGGGCAAGTCACTCGCCTACCTCGTCCCGGCCCTCGCCCACGGGGACAAGGTGGTCGTCGCCACCGCCACGCTGGCCCTGCAGCGGCAGCTCGTGGAGCGGGACCTGCCGCGCACGGTCGACGCGCTGCGTCCGCTGCTGCGCCGCAAGCCCAGCTACGCCATGCTCAAGGGCCGGTCCAACTACGTCTGCCTGCACCGGGTCCACGAGGGGGCGCCCAGCGACGACGAGGCCGGCCTGTTCGATCCGGCGGAGGTCCTCGGCGGTCCCAGCAGCAAGCTCGGGCAGGACATCGTCCGCCTGCGCGACTGGGCCGACGAGACCGAGACGGGCGACCGGGACGACCTGTCGCCCGGGGTCTCCGACAAGGCCTGGCAGCAGCTCTCGGTCAGCTCCCGCGAGTGCCTCGGCGCCACCAAGTGCACTTACGGCGGCGACTGCTTCGCGGAGAAGGCGCGCGAGCGTGCCAAGCTCGCCGACGTGGTGGTCACCAACCACGCCCTGCTCGCGATCGACTCGCTGGAGGGCGCGCCGGTCCTGCCCGAGCACGGCCTCCTCATCGTGGACGAGGCGCACGAGCTGGTCTCCCGGGTCACCGGGATCGCCACCGCCGAGCTCACCACCACGGCGGTGAACCGCGCGGTCAAGCGGGCCGCCAGGCTCGCCAACGAGAAGTCCGTGGACAAGCTCCAGGCCGCCGCGGAGAACTACCACGGTCTGATGGAGATCGCCGACGGCGGGCGCGTCGAGGAGCTCCCGGAGAACCTCCACTTCGCCGTGGCCGCGATCCGCGAGGCCGCCCGAGAGGTGATCACCTCGATCGGCGAGATCCGCGACCGGGGCGTGAGCGACGAGGACGCCGTGCGCAAGCAGGCCATGGCGTCGTTGGAGACCATCCACGACACGACGGACCGGCTGCTGGAGGGCAGCGTCTACGACGTCGTCTGGATCGACCGCAACGACCGGTTCCTGGCTGCCCCCGCCTCGCTGCGCGTGGCCCCGCTCAGCGTCTCCGGGCTGCTGCGGGAGAACCTCTACAACGACCGCTCCGTCGTGCTGACCTCCGCCACGCTCAAGCTCGGTGGCGACTTCACGGGCGTCGCGGCCTCGCTGGGCCTCTCCTCGACGGGCCGCGACGACGTGGGGGAGACGATCGAGGGCACTGGCACCCTGCCGGTCTGGCGCGGACTCGACGTCGGCTCGCCCTTCGACTACCGCAAGCAGGGCATTCTCTATGTCGCCCGCCATCTCCCGCCGCCCGGACGGGATCCGGAGCGCCCGGAGATGCTGGACGAGCTCGCCGACCTGATCGGCGCAGCGGGCGGTCGCACCCTCGGCCTCTTCTCCTCGATGCGCGCGGCCCAGGCCGCGGCGGAGGCTCTGCGCGAGCGCGTCCCCGGCGAGATCCTGCTCCAGGGCGAGGACACCCTGGGGGAGTTGATCAAGCGTTTCTCGGCCGACGCGGAGAGCTGCCTCTTCGGCACGCTCTCGCTCTGGCAGGGCGTGGACGTGCCGGGCTCGGCCTGCCAGCTTGTCGTGATGGACCGGATTCCCTTCCCGCGCCCGGACGATCCGCTGATGAGCGCCCGGCAGAAGGCGGTCGAGGAGCACGGCGGCAACGGCTTCATGGCGGTGGCGGCGACGCACGCCGCCCTGCTGATGGCCCAGGGCGCCGGTCGACTGGTCCGTTCCGGGGACGACCGCGGTGTCGTGGCGGTGCTCGATTCCCGCCTGGCCACGGCCCGTTACGGCGGATTCTTCCGCTCCTCAATGCCGGACTTCTGGTACACCACGGACCGCAACCAGGTCCGCCGCTCCCTGGCGGCCATCAATGCGGCGGCGGCACCGGTCCGGGCGCGATAGAGAGGCTGCCGCTGCGAAGCAATTCCTGCGGCTGCGCGCAGAACGCGCCGACTGATGGGCCTGGACTTCGGCCTGGCGGCCGTGAGGCTGCTGTCGACGCGTCGTGACGCACCCGGCCGGAAAGCGGTCGGGTGATCCTGTTCGGCAATCGGGAGGGATGCCTCCCACGGTGCCCCGGCCGACATGAGGTGCCGGTCGGGGCCCAGGCTGTTCGGGCCCCGGTCAGGAGCCGGGGATCAGAGGCGACGAAGGACGGCGACGACCTTGCCGAGAATCGTCGCGTTGTCGCCCGGAATGGGCTCGTAGGCCGAATTGTGCGGCATCAGCCAGATATGTCCGTCCTCGCGCTTGAGGCGCTTCACGGTGGCCTCGCCGTCGATCATCGCGGCGACGATGTCGCCGTTCTCGGCGACCGGCTGGCGGCGGACGGTGACCCAGTCGCCGTCGCAGATCGCGGCCTCGATCATCGAATCGCCGCTGACCTTCAGCACGAACAGCTCACCGTCGCCGACGAGCTGGCGCGGCAGCGGGAAGACGTCCTCGACGGACTGCTCGGCCAGGATCGGCCCACCGGCGGCGATCCGGCCGACCAGGGGTACGTAGGACGTGGCCGGGCGGCCGCTGTTGGCCTCGGGCACCGGGCGGGCGACCTCCATGCCGCGCACCTCGTAGGCGCGCGGACGGTGCGGGTCGCGGCGCAGGAAACCCTTGCGCTCCAGCGCCATCAGCTGGTGGGCGACCGAGGAGGTGCTGGACAGGCCCACGGCCTGGCCGATCTCCCGCATGCTCGGCGGATATCCGCGCCGCTGCACCGAATCCCGGATGACCTCGATGACGCGGCGCTGGCGCTCGGTGAGCCCGGCCTCGTCGGTGCGGATGCCCGGCGGGCGCCCCGGGAGGGCGCGTGCGGGGCCTTCTTGAATATCCAAGGAGTGTCCCGAGGAGTGCGTGACGGAAGGCCCACTAGCCTGGTCCGGAACGAGCCCGGAGGCGAGGTTTCGCGAATCTTCCTGGGTGGCGAACTGGGAGCGTTCCTGCACCGGGACGGTGCTGCTTTCGGCGATGGTCACGGCGGCCCCTCTCAACCTACGGACGTTCTCCCTTGAATAGGCCAACGGTAGGTCCTATCGAAAGGTTGCGCCAAACACACGTTCGAGTGAATTATTGCTAGAAACCCTGACCTGATCAAGGTTTCGGGTGTATTTCCACTCGCTCGTACGATCGCTTGTTCGAGTCGAATCCTCTCATGGATCACCTCCGAGCGGGCTCGAAACCCCCTCTCCGAGGCGTTCGAGTGGTGACCTGCACCGATCGCGAAGGGTGAACCGGCCGACACGACACGCGGTGTCGAGGTGGTGCGTGACACACCAGATCTAGTGGTTAGATAGGGGACCGCGGCCCACAGATTGTGGTCTGCCGTGGAGCGAGCAGCAGCCAAGTCTGGAGGGGAGCGGGACGTGCACTGCCCCTTCTGTCGTCACGCGGACAGCCGAGTCGTGGACTCCCGTACCACCGACGACGGCAGCTCGATCCGACGCAGGCGCCAGTGCCCCGACTGCAACCGTCGGTTCACGACGGTGGAGACCGCCGCCCTGATGGTGGTGAAGCGCAGCGGGGTGACCGAGCCCTTCAGCCGCGACAAGGTGATCAACGGGGTTCGCAAGGCCTGTCAGGGCCGGCCGGTCACCGAGGACGCCCTCGCGTTGCTGGGTCAGCGGGTCGAGGAGGCCGTCCGCTCCACCGGGAGCGCCGAGCTGTCCGCCCATGACGTCGGCCTGGCCATACTGGGCCCGCTCCGGGAGTTGGACGTCGTGGCCTACCTGCGGTTCGCCTCGGTCTACCGGGCCTACGACTCACTCGAGGACTTCGAGGCCGCCATCGCCGAGCTCCGTGTGGAGTCGCCCGGCGACCGGCCCCCCGTGCCTGCGCCCACGCCCTGAACCCTCGGCACGTTCCAGGGTGCGCGCGGCACCTTTCCAGCACTTCGTTTCGCAGCACGTGGTGCTGAACCAGCAAGACACGAACCAGCAGGCGACCCCGGGAAGCAGCGGGGCGCTCAGGGCGTTTGCCCAGGAGGAGGCGGCAATGACAGACACCACGAGCGGCTCCCGTGCCGGCAGGAACGGTGCGGCCAAGGGCAAGGCTGACGCCAAGGCCAAGGCGGACGCCGGGCTCAAGGTCGAGCGCATCTTCACCACCCCGGGCGTGCACCCCTACGACGAGGTGACCTGGGAGCGTCGTGACGTCGTCATGACCAACTGGCGCGACGGCTCGATCAACTTCGAGCAGCGCGGCGTCGAGTTCCCCGACTTCTGGTCGGTGAACGCGGTCAACATCGTCACCAGCAAGTACTTCCGCGGCGCGGTCGGCACCCCGCAGCGCGAGTGGAGCCTGAAGCAGATCATCGACCGCGTGGTGAAGACCTACCGCGCCGCCGGTGAGAAGAACGGTTACTTCGCCACCACCGCCGACGCCGAGGTGTTCGAGCACGAGCTGACCTACGCCCTCCTCCACCAGGTCTTCTCGTTCAACTCGCCGGTCTGGTTCAACGTCGGCACCACCCAGCCCCAGCAGGTCAGCGCCTGCTTCATCCTGGCCGTCGACGACTCCATGGAGTCGATCCTCGACTGGTACAAGGAAGAGGGCATGATCTTCAAGGGCGGCTCCGGCGCCGGCCTGAACCTCTCCCGCATCCGCTCCTCCAAGGAGCTGCTCTCCTCCGGCGGCAACGCCTCCGGCCCGGTCTCCTTCATGCGCGGCGCCGACGCCTCCGCCGGCACCATCAAGTCCGGTGGCGCCACCCGCCGCGCGGCCAAGATGGTCGTGCTCGACGTGGACCACCCGGACGTCGAGGCCTTCATCGAGACCAAGGTGAAGGAGGAGGAGAAGATCCGCGCGCTGCGCGACGCGGGCTTCGACATGGACCTGGGCGGCGACGACATCACGTCGGTGCAGTACCAGAACGCCAACAACTCCGTGCGTGTCTCGGACGAGTTCATGCAGGCCGTCGAGAAGGGCGAGCAGTTCGGTCTGCGCGCCCGCATGAGCGGCGAGGTCATCGAGACCGTCGACGCCAAGGGCCTGTTCCGCAAGATGGCTGAGGCCGCGTGGGCCTGTGCCGACCCGGGCATCCAGTACGACTCGACGATCAACCACTGGCACACCAGCCCCGAGTCCGGCCGCATCAACGCGTCCAACCCCTGCTCGGAGTACATGCACCTGGACAACTCCAGCTGCAACCTCGCCTCGCTGAACCTGATGAAGTTCCTGCGCGACGACGACTCGTTCGACGCGGTGACCTTCGCCAAGGTCGTCGAGCTGGTCATCACCGCGATGGACATCTCCATCTGCTTCGCGGACTTCCCGACCGAGAAGATCGGTGAGACCACTCGCGCCTTCCGCCAGCTGGGCATCGGCTACGCCAACCTGGGCGCCCTGCTGATGGCCACCGGCCACGCCTACGACTCCGAGGGCGGCCGCGCGCTCGCCGGCGCCATCACCTCGCTGATGACCGGCACTGCCTACAAGCGCTCCGCCGAGCTGGCCGGCGTCGTCGGTCCGTTCGACGGCTACGCCCGCAACGCCGAGCCGCACCAGCGCGTCATGCGCCAGCACGCGGAGGCCAACGACGCCGCCAAGCGCATGGACGACCTGGACACCCCGGTCTGGGCCGCGGCCACCGAGGCCTGGCAGGACGTCGTCCGCATCGGCGCGAAGAACGGTTTCCGTAACGCGCAGGCTTCCGTGCTGGCGCCGACCGGCACCATCGGCCTGATGATGGACTGCGACACCACCGGCGTCGAGCCCGACCTGGCCCTGGTCAAGTTCAAGAAGCTCGTCGGCGGCGGCTCGATGCAGATCGTCAACGGCACCGTGCCGCGGGCGCTCAAGCGCCTCGGCTACCAGGACGAGCAGGTCGAGGCGGTCGTCGCCTACATCAGCGAGAACGGCAACGTCGTCGACGCCCCGGGCCTGCGCCCCGAGCACTATGAGGTCTTCGACTGCGCCATGGGCGAGCGTTCCATCTCCCCGATGGGCCACGTCCGGATGATGTCCGCGATCCAGCCGTGGATCTCCGGTGCCATCTCCAAGACGGTCAACATGCCGGAGAGCGCGACCGTCGAGGAGGTCGAGGAGATCTATTTCGAGGCCTGGAAGCTCGGCGTCAAGGCGCTCGCGATCTACCGCGACAACTGCAAGGTCGGCCAGCCGCTCTCGGCCAAGACCAAGTCCGCTGACAACGCGAAGGCCTCCGCGGAGGTCACCCCGGCCGTGGCTCCGGCCGCCGAGAGGGTCGTCGAGTACCGTCCGGTCCGCAAGCGCCTGCCCAAGGGCCGTCCCGGCATCACCACCTCCTTCACGGTGGGCGGCGCCGAGGGCTACATGACCGCCAACTCCTACCCGGACGACGGCCTCGGCGAGGTCTTCCTGAAGATGTCCAAGCAGGGCTCGACCCTCGCGGGCATGATGGACGCCTTCTCCATCGCCGTCTCGGTCGGCCTCCAGTACGGCGTGCCGCTGGAGACCTACGTCTCGAAGTTCACCAACATGCGCTTCGAGCCGGCGGGTCTGACCGACGACCCGGACGTGCGGATGGCCCAGTCGATCGTGGACTACATCTTCCGCCGTCTGGCGCTGGACTTCCTGCCCTTCGAGACGCGCTCCGCGCTGGGCATCCACTCCGTCGAGGAGCGTCAGCGTCACCTGGAGACCGGCTCCTACGAGCCGACCGACGAGGAGGACGTGGACGTCGAGGGCCTGGCTCAGTCCGCTCCCCGCGCCGCCACCCCGGCCCCGGTCGTCATCCAGACCACCCCGGCCGCCTCGGCCCCGGCCCCGCACAACACCGCGGAGCTGCTGGAGATCCAGCAGGGCATCAACTCCGACGCCCCGCTCTGCTTCTCCTGCGGCACCAAGATGCGCCGCGCCGGCAGCTGCTACCTCTGCGAGGGCTGCGGTTCGACCAGCGGCTGCAGTTGACCGCCGTCAGCTGATCCCTGTCGGTCGATCACCGGCTCGCGTTGGTCACTGACAGGCCGTCGGACTGGCCCGAGTTGCGCCCCCGGACCTTCTGCTCCGGGGGCGCACTCGCGTGTGCTGCGGCCTGAGGAACCCGCGGCGCGGGTGGCGCCCGCCCCTCCCCAAAAAGGATCTTGCAGGTGGCGCGGCCGGTCACTAGGGTGCGCGGGTGACAGCAGAGCAGCATGTGCCGGCGGCCGACATCCCCACGTCCGAGGATGGGCCCGGCCCGGTCACCGCCGATGATCTGGCGTGTGGGGTGGGCCTCGCGGTGGCACTGCTGCGGCAGCCGGCCGCGCTGGAAGGTGACTGGAGCAGGGCTGCGGGCTCGCTCAGTTGGGACTGCTGGGAGACGGCCGAGCACCTGGCCGACGACCTGTTCGCCTACGCCGCCGAGCTGGGCTCGCCGGTCGGCGTGACGGCGGAGCCCGTGCCGTTCGTGCTGGTCCGGCCCGCACCGGAGAAGCCGCGGAGCACGATCTTCGCCGACCGCGCGGCGGGTCCCGAGGGGCTGGTCCGGGTGCTGGAGTCCTGTGGCGCGCTGCTCGTCGCGATGGTCCGGACGGCCGCCCCGGAGACCAGGGCTTTCCACGTCTTCGGTCTCGCGGACGCCGAGGGCTCGGCGGCCATGGGCCTGGTCGAGACGCTTGTCCACGCGGATGACGTCGCCCGCGGTCTGGGGCTTGCCTGGGAGCCGCCGGCAGACCTGTGTGCGCGGGTGCTGCACCGGCTCTTCCCTGACGTGCCGGGCGGCTTCGCGCCCTGGGGGACCCTGCTGTGGGCGACCGGGCGCGGTGAGCTGCCGGGGCTGGCCCGCCGCGAGCGCTGGCGCTGGGACAGCTCGGTCCGGTGAGACGCGAGGCTGCGTGGCGCGGCCTGGGTTACGGTGGCCGGTATGGCGCGGCCGAGGCGAATTGTCCTGATCCGACATGGCGAGTCGGAGGGGAACGTCGATGAGACGATCTACGAGCGTGTGCCGGACCACGCCCTCACCCTGACCGCGCGCGGTCGCGAGCAGGCGCGCGCCGCGGGCGGCGAGCTCCGCGCGCTTTTCGGCGCGGAGCGGGTGCAGGTCTACGTCTCGCCCTACACCCGGACCTGGCAGACCCTGGAACTGCTTCGCCTGGATCCGGCCCTGGTCCGCGTGATGGAGGAGCCGCGCCTGCGGGAACAGGACTGGGGCAACCTGCAGGATGTCGAGGACATCCGCAGGCAGCGGAAGCTGCGGGACGAGTACGGCCACTTCTACTACCGCTTCACCTCGGGCGAGTCCGGTGCCGACGCCTACGACCGGGTCGGCGCCTTCTTCGAGACCCTGCACCGCAACTTCCAGCGGGCCGACTACCCGCCGAACGTGCTGCTGGTCTGCCACGGGCTCCTGATGCGTCTGTTCTGCATGCGGTGGTTCCACTGGAGCGTCGACGAGTTCGAGGCTCTGTCGAACCCCGACAACGGGGGGATGAGAACGCTCCTCCTCGGCGCGGACGGCCGCTATACGCTTGATCGTCCGTTCGAGCGCTGGACCTGATCCCGCGGTCCGCAACCCGAGGAGTCCTACCGTGTTCGTCGTCACTCTCTCCTACACCGCGCCGATGGAGCAGGTGGACGCGCTGCTGCTGGAGCACCGTGCCTGGCTGGACGAGCAGTACCGCAAGGGCGTCATGCTCGCCTCCGGTGTGAAGGTGCCGCGTACCGGGGGGGTGCTGCTGGTGGGCGGCCTCGACCGGGCCGGCGTGGACCAGCTGCTGGCCGAGGACCCGTTCGCCAAGGGCGGGGTCGCCGCCTACGACGTGGTCGAGTTCACCGCCACCAAGACCGCCGACTGCCTGGCCGCCTACCGCGAGCCGCAGGCCTCCTGAAGGCAGGCACGGAGCTGTTCGAGCAGGGTCTGGTCGGCATCGACCAGTGGCAGCCGGACCGGGCCCGCCGGCAGACCGGCGTCGTTCAGCAACGCCTTCGCGGTGACCGTGCCCGGGACGTCGTCCATCATGGCCTGCACCAGCGGAAGCAGCCGCTGGTGCAGGCGCAGCGCCTCGACGTTGGCCCCGCACGCGTGGGCGTCCAGCACGGCGCGCGTCTGTTCGGGGGCGACGTTCGCCACCGTGCTGATGACTCCGACGGCACCGATCGCGAGCAGGGGCAGGTTGAGCTCGTCCGCGCCGCAGTAGTACTGCAGGCCTGTGTCGGCGATGGTGCGGGCGGCCCCGGCCAGGTCGTAGCTGACGTCCTTGACGCCCACGATGCGCGGGTGCCGTGCGAGGGCGTGCAGGGTCTCGGTGGAGAGTCGGGTTCCGGTGCGGTGCGGGATGTCGTAGAGCAGCACGGGGAGGGAGGCCGCGTCGGCCACGGCGGTCAGATGTCGCCGCACCCCCTCCTGCTGGGGGCGGCTGTAATAGGGGGTGACCAGGAGGAGCCCGTCCGCTCCCGCGCGCTCGGCCGAGCGCGCGAGCGCCGTGCTGTGGGCGGTGTCGCTGGTTCCGACTCCGGCGATCACCTGGGCACGCGCGCCGACCGCCTCGACGACGGCGCGAACGAGGCGCTCCTTCTCGTCGTCCCCCGTCGTGGGCGACTCGCCCGTGGTGCCGTTCAGGACCAGGCCGTCACAGCCGGAGTCGACGAGGTGCGTGGCCAGCTTCTGTGCGCCGTCGGCGTCGAGTGACCCATCCGGCCGGAACGGGGTGACCATGGCGGCCAGGCATCGGCCCAGGGGGAGTGCGTCCGTGGCGTGGGTGTCGTTCATGCTCCCAGGGTGAGCAATCATCGCCGTGAAGCACCAGCGATGATTGCTGCACGTCACGGTTCACGGATGCTAATCAGTGGCTCAGGCGGCGGCCGCGTGCGGTGGATCCGAGGAGGAGCCCTCCTCCCCGGGCGGAGCCGCCGGGGGCGCGGAGACGCCCAGCCGTTGCGGCGGTTTCATGACGAACAGCGCCATCAGCAGGGCGATGCCCGTGAACACCAGGGACACCTGGAAGGCGGCGGTCATGCCGTGCACGAAGACCTGGTTCGGATCTCGGTGCGGGAACAGCGCCTTGGCCTCGTTGCGCTGGGCGGTCGCGAAGACCGTGACCAGGATGGCCAGGCCGAGGGAGCCGCCCACCTGCTGGGTGGTGTTGAGCAGGCCGGTCGCGGATCCGGTCTCCTGCGGCGCGACACCGGAGACAGCGGTCAGCATGACCGGGACGAAGATGAAGCCCATGCCGAAGCCGAAGATCATCGTCGGCCCCAGGACGCCGCTGGCGAAGGTGCTGTGCACGTCCAGCTTGGTGATCCAGTACGCGCCCCCGCTGACCAGGAGCGTGCCCAGGATCATGAAAGGCTTGGCTCCGAACCTGGTCTGGAACCGCGCCGCGATCTGCGCCGCCACGATGATGGACAGACTCATCGGCAGGAATCCGAGACCCGCGCGGATCGGACTGAACCCCAGGATGTCCTGAATGAACTGGGTCATGAAGAAGAAGATCCCGAACATCGCGGCGGCCAGGCAGAGCATCAACACGTAGGCGCCGGACCGGTTCCGGTTGCGGAACATGTGCAGCGGGGTGATCGGCTGCGCCGTCCTCGACTCGATCAGCAGGAACGAGACCAGCAGGACCACCGAGGCGGCGAACGAGATCAGCGTCCAGGTGTCGGTCCAGCCCTTGTCGGCGGCGCGGATGAATCCGTAGACCAGGCTGGCCATGCCGACCGTGGAGGTCAGGGCGCCCGGGAAGTCGAAGCGTCCGGGGTGGCGCTCGGAGTCGTTGATGTACAGCGGCGCCAGTGAGGCCAGCGCGATGCCGATCGGCACATTGACGAACAGCACCCAGCGCCAGGAGAGCCAGGAGGTGAGCACGCCACCGAGCAGCAGCCCGATGGCACCGCCCGCGCCGGCCACGGCCGAGTAGACACCGAAGGCCCGGTTGCGTTCGGGGCCCTCCTTGAAGTTGGTGGCGATCAGCGCGAAGGCGGTGGGTGAGGCGATGGCACCACCAATGCCCTGCAGCGCCCGCGCGGACAGCAGCATCCACGACGAGGTGGCGAGGCCGCCGAGCAGCGATGCGCAGCTGAAGATCAGCACGCCGGTGATCAGCGTCGGTCTGCGGCCGAGGATGTCGCCGATTCGTCCACCGAGCAGCAGCAGGCCGCCGAAGGTGAGCGTGTAGGCGTTCAGCACCCACGACAGGCTGGTCGGGGTGAACTTCAGGGCGGTGGAGATGTGCGGCAGCGCGATGTTGACGATGGTGATGTCCAGCACGACCATCAGCTGCGTGGTCGCGATGACCGCCAGGGAGATCCCCGGATGCTGGCCACGCCTGGCCTGGGCCGGAACGCTGCGGGTGAGGGTCTTCGAAGTGGCCACGGTTCCCCCTGGGAGGTGCGCCACGGTGGCTGGGTTCGGTAGGGCTGAAAAATTTGGGACGGCTGAGAAGTCTTGTCGGGGCTTGGAATGAACGCCGGCGTTCATTAGCCTCGACCCTAGACCCGGACAAATCGGTACACAAGCCTCTGTCAGCCCCAGCCGCCGCCCAGGCGGCGTCATGTTCGACGGTGGTGAGGAGATGCGCAGGACGACGACGGCTGTCGCGATCCGACGTCGCGGTCCGACCCTGGAGCGGGCGATCTTCGAGGCGACCCTGGAGCAGCTGATCGCCTCCGGCTATGCCAGGCTCAGCATGGAGGCCGTGGCCACCGCCGCGCAGACCGGCAAGGCGTCCCTCTACCGACGGTGGGGCAGCAAGGAGCAGTTGGTGCTGGACGCGCTGAGCGCCAGCCTGCCGCCGGCGGCCCAGCCCCCGGACACCGGCAGCCTGCGCGGCGACCTCCTCGCCGTCATCGCCGGCCTGCGGGCCCTGATGACCTCGCGCACGGGCTGCGCAGCGCGCGCCGTGATCAGCGAACTCGACCACGAGCGTGCCGCCGCCTTCACCGGCCTGGTCCACCAGCAGATCCTCGACCCGGCACACCTGCTCCTCGCGCAGGTGGTCCAGGCGGCTGCGGAGCGCGGAGAGGTCCGACCGGAGGCCGCGACGGCGACCGTTCTGGACATCGTGCCCGCCATGATGATGTACCGGTCCAAGACCCGGCCGGGAGGCTTCATCGAGCAGGACGCCCAAGCCTTGGTGGACGAGGTGTTGCTGCCTGTGCTGCTGCGTTCCGCCCGGCTCGGGGAGGGTTGAGCGGAGCGGCCGGTCGGTCCCCCGAGGGCCGATAGGCTGAGGACATGCCTGTGGATCCGCCCTCCCATTCCGTCGAGCGCTCGCTGCGCCGGGCCGGCGCCCGGCTGGTCGCCGGGGTCGACGAGGTGGGGCGCGGGGCCTGGGCCGGCCCCGTCACCGTCTGCGCTGCCATAACGGGCATGCGCAAGCCGCCCGCCGGCCTGACCGACTCCAAGCTGCTCACCCAGCGGCGCCGCGAGGAGTTGGAGCCGGTGCTCGCCGGCTGGGTGCATGCCTACGCGCTCGGCCACGCCAGCCCTCGCGAGTGCGACGAGCTCGGGATGACCGCCGCGCTGCGGCTGGCGGCGATCCGCGCCCTGGAGGCGCTGCCGGAGCAGCCCGACGCGGTCATCCTCGACGGCAAGCACGACTATCTCGGCGGCCCGTGGCGGGTCCGGACCGTCATCAAGGGCGACCAGTCCTGCGTGGCCGTGGCCGCGGCCTCGGTGATCGCCAAGGTGCGCCGCGACGCGATGATGGCCGACCTGGGGGCGCAGTACCCCGACTTCGCCTTCGCGGACAACGCCGGTTACCCCTCCCCGGTGCACCGCGCCGCCCTCGAACGACTCGGCCCGACCGAGCAGCACCGCCTCTCGTGGGCCTACCTCGAGGAGCTGCCCGAGTGGCGGCACCTGCGGGTCCACCGCGAGCCGGTCGACGCCGGAGAGCAGCTGTCGCTGGGGTTCTGACGGGGCGTCGTGGGCGGTGGCGAAGGTTCCGGTACCGGCTTTCGGTGGCCGGGAAGCGACGCGAGGCATGCCTTCAGGAAGCCGCGGGATGCATGTTCGGTCTTCGTCCGGCACATCGGACGGCCCCCCTATCGGCTGCTCACAGGCACCGAGTAAGCTCTGGGGCGCTGTTCGGCGCCGTCCAGTGCGCCGCCAGAAATCGTGCCGAGGAGCTGGAGATCCACAAGACCGACTCGGGCCAGGGCGTTCCATCCACCGACGAGACGGACCCGATAGCCCGCACCGCCGCGACCGCTGTACCTTCCCCGACCAATGTGGCCGCCACGCCGCGTCCCGGGCCCCGGCCCGGACCGTCGGCCCGGCGTGCCGTCCCCGGCCCTCCGGCCGGTCCCACGCGCCCCCCGAAGCCGGGTGCGCAGGCCCGCCGGGGCCCTGATGCGCACCCCACGCTTCCCGAGCTGCAGCTGCTTCCGGCCGCTCCCGAAGCCGCGCTGGACCGCGCGGACGAGGCAGTCGACCTGCTGCTGGACACCGGCCGGACTCCCGGCCAGATCCTGGTGCTCACCACCGCCGAGGCGCACCCGTGGCAGGCCCACGAGCTGAGCTTCGGCGCCGAGCCCTACTGGGCCCAGCTCGAGGCAGCGGACGACGTCTTCTACGCGACCGCGGCCGACTGCCGGCCTGCCCGGCGCGAGGTGGTGGTGCTGGCCGTCAACGGCGGCGAGACCAGCGCCGTGCAGGACGCGCTCGCGGTGGCACTGGCCCGAGCCACCTCCCTCCTCATCGTCTGCGGGGAGACCCCGCTGCCGGCGCAGCGCTAGCGTCCAGCCCCGGGAACGCCCCGGCCCGTCACGGGCCGGGGCGTTCCGTGGTTCGAGGGGCGCGGCATCGGCGGAGGTGCGGGGACCGGCTGAGGGACCGGCTACTGCGCCGCCAGCTGCGCGATCGCCGGAGCGGGCATCAGCGCGGGACGTGGGCGGCTCTCCGGGGAGGCGGTGAGGGCGGGCAGGTGTTCTCTGCTCGGCAGTTCACTGACCGTGCTCAGCGCGCGCCGACCCAGGGCCCCGGCTTGGGGGCTGCGCCCGCGTCGGCTCTCGCCCAGAACCTGCCAGCCGGCCTCGGTCAGCGTGATGTACCCGCCGCAGCGCATGCCGTGGAGCCCAGAGGCGTCGCGCAGCGCCCACATCCAGGCGCCGTCCAGCTCGGTCCAGTCGGACGGGGCGTCGCGGCACTGCAGCACCACCGCGCTGTGCAGAGGTGCCCGTCGCCGCAGCCCGTGCGGGACAACGTGACGCAGATGGGCGAGGAGTACGTTGCGCAGGTGCCATCCGTCGGTGATCCGCTCGGGGACGGCGAACGAGGCGCCGGCCACGACGCGTCCGTCGGCCGCGAGTACCCCCAGCACGGTGACTCCGGGGTGCGGGAGATGGATCCGGTGCAGCTCGCCCACCACTGATCGGGGGTCGAGCATGGTCGGCAGGCCCGCCTCCTGCCAGGCGGTCGGGTCGACCGAGCGCGCCGGAGATGTGGTGTGCGGCTCCCTGGACAGCTCGAGGGGATGGCCGATGCTCAAGATCCTCCTTCCCCGTGCCCGCGCGCGGGCACCTCGCACACCAGCCGCGGACGGACCGTCGGGCCGGGATACCTGCCAATTCTCACCGGGTCTGCACGGACCGGCAACGGTGATCCCGCCGGAAGTGTCCCTGCTTCTGGTGATCCGACAGATAAGTCCCTTCGGCGCGCCGTCCGTACTCCACCGTTCGGCTCTCGACCGTTCGGTGGGCGGCGGGGCTGTCCCCGCCCGACGGAGGGTCAGGCCGACTGTGCGAGGACCAGGGGAAGGACCGCCGGCGCCCCGGCCCGGCGCAGCATGCGGGCGGCGACGGCAAGGGTCCAGCCGCTGTCCGAGTAGTCGTCGACCAGCAGCACCGGGCCGCTCCCTGGGCCGTCCCCAGCTTGCTCGGCCAGAGCCGACGCCAGTTCGGGCGACAGGACGAAGGCGTCGTGGAGCTGCATGAGGCGCTGGGCGCTGTTGCCACGCCCGCCTCGGTGCGGATCGGCCCCGGGGGCGTACTCGATCCGGCCCAGCAGCGGCAGCCTGCCGATCCGGGCGATCCCCGCGGCCAGGCTGCCGATCAGTTCGGGCCTGGTCCGCGAGGCGATGGCCACGACGGCGGACGGGCGCTGCTCCCAGGCGGAGGGCCCTTTGGACCAATCCGCCAGAAGGGTGACGACGCCGTCGAGAACCTGAGGGGGAAGAGGGGCGTCCGGCGTGTCCGCGGCGAGCAGGCTGCGCAGTCTGGTGCCCCAGCCGATGTCGGACAGCCGCCCCAAGGCCCGCCCGGCGGCGGCCTGTTCACCCGCCGGGATGCGGCCCTTGAGCTGGACGCCGGCGGCCTGCATGCCGGTCGGCCACATACGGCGGGGCTCGAGCTCCAGGCCCGGCTGGCCCAGTGCGGCCCGTGCGGCCGCGAGGGTGTCCGCCGAGACGTCCGTGGGGCGGCGCTCGCCGGTGCAGTTGTCGCACCGCCCGCAGGGCGCCGCCTCCGGATCGTCCAGCTGGCGCCGGAGGAACTCCATGCGGCAGGTGGACGCTGCCGCGTAGTCGAGCATCGCCCGCTGCTCGGCCGCCCGGGTCTCGTTGACCCGGGCGTAGCGGGCCGCGTCGTAGGCCCACGGCTCTCCCGTGGTCACCCAGCCGCCGCGGACCCGGCGGACCGCCCCGTCGACGTCGAGCACCTTGAGCATCGTCTCGAGCCGGGTGCGTCGAAGGTCGACCCGCGCCTCCAGGGCCGGGGTGGACAGCGGCAGCGGCTCCCCGGCGGGGGTGGTGTGCGCGGCGAGCGCCTCCAAGGTCGTGCGGACCTGCTCCTCCCCGGGGAAGGCGAGGGAGGCGAAGTAACGCCAGATGGCGGCGTCCTCGGCTCCGGGGAGGAGCAGCACCTCCGCGTGCTTGATGCCGCGCCCGGCTCGGCCGACCTGCTGGTAGTAGGCGATCGGCGAGTTGGGCGACCCCAGGTGGACCACGAAGCCGAGATCCGGCTTGTCGAAGCCCATGCCCAGGGCGGAGGTGGCGACCAGCGCCTTGACCCGGTTGGCGAGCAGATCCGCCTCGGCGGACTGCCGCTCGGCGTCCTCGGTGCGGCCGGAGTAGGAGGCGACGGTGTGACCGCGCTGCCGCAGGAAGGACGTCACCTCCTCGGCTGCCGCCACGGTCAGGGTGTAGATGATGCCGGAGCCGGGGAGTTCGTCCAGCCGGTCGGCGAGCCAGGCGAGCCGGTGTGCGGGATCGCCCAGTTGCAGGACCCCGAGACTGAGGCTCTCCCGGTCCAGCGCGCCACGCAGGACCAGGGCCTCACCCCGGGCGCCGGCCCCGCCGGCGTGCCCGGCATGGGTGCCGAGTTGTTCGGCGACGTCGGCGGTGACCCTCGCGTTGGCCGTGGCCGTCGTGGCCAGGACCGGGACACCGGCCGGCAGGTCCGCCAGCATGGTGCGCAGCCGACGGTAGTCGGGGCGGAAATCGTGGCCCCAGTCGGAGATGCAGTGTGCCTCGTCGACCACCAGGAGACCGGTGGCGGCCGCGAGCCGGGGCAGGACCTCGTCCCGGAACTCCGGATTGTTCAGCCGCTCCGGGCTGACCAGGAGGACGTCGACCGTTCCGCCGGCGATCTCGGCGTGGACCGACTCCCACTCCTCGGTGTTCGAGGAGTTGATGGTGCGCGCCGTGATCCCCGCCCGCGCGGCGGACTCGACCTGGTTGCGCATCAGGGCGAGCAACGGCGACACGATGACCGTCGGCCCCGAGCCCGCGGCCCGCAGCAGGGCCGTGGCGACGAAGTAGACGGCGGACTTGCCCCAGCCGGTGCGTTGCACGACCAGGGCCCGGCGCCGGTCGACGACGAGCGCCTCGATGGCGCGCCACTGGTCCTCGCGCAGTCGGGCGTCGCCGCCGGCGAGCGAGCGCAGTACCGCGTTGGCCTGTGCCCGCACGGCGGTGCGGTCCTGGAGCTGGGTGTTGTCCATGCCGTCATTGATAGTCGCCGCCACCGACAAAGGCGAACCGCGTCGTCATGCCTGTGGAGAAACGATTCGTGGCCATCGAGCCCACTCGGTCGGGTGGCGAGGTTTTCCACACCCCGCAAGTTGTCCACAGAATCGGGGTCCTCGGTACACGACCTCTTGCGCTTCGGCACGCTCGCCGCATGAACGAGCACAACACCCCACCGCCCCCGGCCTCACCGCCGCCCCCTTCGAACGAGCCGGTCCCGGCGTTCTCCGCCTTCGAACCGCCCGTGGTCCGGATGCGGACGCCGGCCGACGTGGCCGACGCCCTGCCCTACCTGCTCGGCTTCTTCCCGAGCGACAGTGTGGTCGCGCTCGGCCTCCAGGGATCACGCCGACGGCAGGGCGGATCCGTACGCGTCGACATCCCGCCGCCCGCCGCCTGGCCCGCCGCCGCCCGCGAGGTGGTCGGCTTCCTACTGGCGCTCTCCGAGCAGCGCGACCGCCCTCCGGACGCCGTGATCCTCTACTTCTGCCAGGATCCGGAGCCCGGTGGCAACCCGCGGGCCGTCACCGAACGGCTGCGCCCCCTCGCCACCCTGCTGGCCGACGGATTCCGGGCGGCCGGCGTGCCCGTGCACGAGTCGCTGTGCCTGTCCGCCGGCCGCTGGTTCTCCTACACCTGCGCCGATCCGGCCTGTTGCCCCACCGAGGGGGCGCTTGTCCGGCCGCCCGGCAGCACCTCACCGGTCGCGGCCGCCGCGGCCTTCGCCGGGATCCAGTTGCGGGGCAGCCTGCGCGAGCTGCACCGGGAGCTCGAGCCGGTCGCCGTCGAGGCGGTGGCGCCGCTGCTGCTCGCCCTCGAGCGGGAGATGCCTCTGGTCGCGGCCGAGCTGGACCGCGAGGGCGGTCGCGAGCGGCTCCGTGAGGCGACGGCCGCACTGGTCGACGCCGCTGTGGTTCGTTTCGGCCAGGGCGAGTGCGAGCTGGACGATCACGACGCGGCGCGGATCGTCCTCGGTCTGCAGGACCGGCTCGCCCGCGACCGGGCGGCCGAATGGCTCGACCCGCCCGACGTCGCCCACGCGGGCAGGCTCTGGCGCTATCTCGCCAGACGTTGCGTCGGTCCGTTCGAGGCGCATGCCGCCGCTCCGCTGTCCCTGCTCGGCTGGACGGCCTGGGTGACGAGCGACACGGTCACCGCCCGAGTGGCGCTCGGGCGCGCGCTGGCCGTCGACCCGAGCTACACCTTCGCCGCCCTGCTCTACGAGGCGATCAACTGCGGGGCGGTGCCGGACACCCTCTGCGCCACCCTGAGGGCCGAACGAGCGGCCCGCTCCCGACGGCGCACCCGGCGCCGGCGGGGCAGGCTACCGCGGTGTCTCGGTCGGTCGAGCGACTAGTCCCACTGTTTATCGTCACTGAGACGACTATGATGCGGCGCATGTCGCGTTACGATCCGTCGGCCTTCCCTCCTTTCGCGGTCACCGTCGACCTGGTGGTCCTGACCGTGCGCGACCATTCCCTGTGCGCGTTGATGGTCCGTCGAGGTGAACCGCCCTTCCAGGGCTTCTGGGCGCTGCCCGGCGGCTTCGTCCGTCCCGATGAGGGGCTTGTCGAGGCGGCCGCCCGTGAGCTGGCCGAGGAGACCGGCCTGCGCGCCCACGGTGCACCCGGGCAGGGGCCCGGAGTCGGCGCCCACCTGGAGCAGCTCGCCACCTATGGAGAACCGCAGCGCGATCCGCGGCTCCGCGTGGTGAGCGTGGCCTACCTGGCCCTCGCTCCGGACCTGCCCACCCCGAGGCCCGGCGGGGATGTCCGCAGCGCCCGATGGGCGCCGGTCGAGGAGTTGCTCGGCCGGGACAAGGAGGACGACGGGATGCTGCTCGCCTTCGACCACAGCGCGATCCTGGCGGACGGAGTGGAGCGGGCCCGATCCAAGATCGAGTACTCGGCCCTGGCCACCGCCTTCTGCCCGGCCGAGTTCACCGTCGGCGAGCTGCGCCGGGTGTACGAGTCCGTCTGGGGCGTGCAGCTCGACCCGCGCAACTTCCACCGGAAGGTCACCGGCACGCCCGGCTTCCTGCTCCCGGCAGGCGGCACGACGACCCGTCAGGGCGGCCGACCTGCGCAGCTCTTCCGGGCGGGCGGGGCCACCGTGCTGAACCCGCCGATGCTGCGCCCCGACAACTGATCCGCCGGGGCGCTCGACGCCTACGCGCCGTAGAGGTCAATCCCACGCAAAGTAACCATGTCGGTCTATCGTGCTGGCGTTGGGGGTGACCAGCGCGGAGGTGCCCGACCGTGGCTCAGATTGTCCAGTCCGAGGCCGACCCGGCCGCTCGGGACCAGCAGGTGCGGCAGGTCCATCACCCGTTCCAGGCGATCGGTCTGACCAAGCCGGGCAGGCGCGGCCAGGAGGCCGCGCTGCTCGACCTGTCCTTCGACGCGAGGGCGGGGCAGGTCACCGTGCTGCTCGGCCCGGAGGGCTCGGGTCGCACCACGGCCCTGCGACTGGCCCTGGGTCTTGAACGGGGACAGGGAGCGGCCCTCTTCCACGGGCGCTCCTATCGGCGGCTGCCGCGCCCGGAACGCGAGGTCGGCGTGGTTCTCGGTGAGGCCGACCGGCCTGCCGGGCACCCGGGACGGCGGGCGCGGGCGCACCTGCGCATGATGGCTGCCGCCGCCGGGGTCTCCTCCCGCCGGGCGGACCAACTGCTGGAGCAGACCCGCCTCGGCCCGGCGGCCGAGCACCGGCTGCGTACCTTCTCGCCCGGAATGAACCGGCGCCTGCAACTGGCTCAGGCGCTGCTGGGCGATCCGTCGACGCTCCTGCTGGACGAGCCCACCGAGGGCCTCTCGCCCAAGAACATCGAGTGGTTCCACGCCTTCCTGCGGGCCTTCGCAGCCGGAGGCGGGGCGGTCCTGGTCACTTCGCGCAGCCCGCAACAGGCGGCACAGCTCGCCGACCGGGTGGTCACCCTCGAACTGGGGCGGCTGCTGGCCGACCAGCCGGTGGACCAGTTCCGCCGCACCCGACTGCGCGACGAGGTGAGCGTCCGGGGGCCGCAGGTGGCCCGGCTGGCCGACCTGCTCAAGGCATCGGGGGCGACCGTCCGGCACGACGGCGGCAACGTGATCGCCGTCGAGGGGATGGCCCGGACCGAGATCGGCGAGCTGGCGTTCCGCCACGGCATCCTGCTCCACGAGCTGGCCGACCAGGTTGTCGAGCACGCCCCCGCTCCGGGTCCGCGGCCGCCGGAACCCGCGGGCGCATCGCTGGCTTCGGCCACCGTCGCCCTAGGGCCCGGCGAGACCGTCACCGCACAGGTGGTCGTCCCGACCCCGCCCGCGCCCCGCGTGCTGCCCACCAGGCGCGAACGACGCGTCGGCGGCCCGCTTTTCGCCGACGAGGACTTCTGAGCGACGAGCGACCGGGCGAACACCACCGGGGCGAACACCACCGGGCGTGCGCCCTGCCGGGCGAGCCGGGCGAGGTGGGCCCCCGCTGGGGTCAACACCACGGGGTGGCCGCCATTCACGGCCGGAGGCGGGCGCCGGGAGCGGCGCCCGTCGCAGGGCCCGCCGGGGGCACCGTCACGGCCCCGGGCGGGCCCTCGGGTTCCAGCCGCTGTCCCCAGACAGCACGGTCGGCGTTGCAGGCCCGGGGCACGACAGTCCCACGGCTGACGGCGACAGCCGGCGGCACGACAAGAGCGCGGCGCGACAGCGCGGCCGCGCGTGAAGACGAGAGCGAGCGACCCGTGCACGCACTGACCTATGAGCGCCGACGGCTGACCGGGGTCCGATCGACCTGGCTGGTCCCTGTCGTGGTGCTGGTCGCCAGCGCCGTGGTGGCCGAGCTGACGCTGCGGCAGGCCGCGACGGCAGGCTCCCCGGCGGCCGATCCGTTGCGGGTGCTCACGGCGGGGCTGCCGCTGCTGCCGCTCCCGCTCGCAGCGCTGGGCGCGGGCGTGGTGGGTGCGCTCTCGGCCGGGCACGAGTTCCGGCATCCCGCGCCACTCGCGCTGCTCCGGCCACTGCGACGGCGCTTGGCGCTGCTGCTCGCCAAGCTGGCCACGGTCGGAGTCTTCGCAGGGCTGCTGGGGGTCGGCACGCTCGCCGTGGACGGGATCGTGCTGCACTTCGGCAACCGCGCCGCGGCGGCCCCGCTGGAGACCACCGCACTCCACGGCCACCTGCCCGGCGCACTCGGCGGCTATCTCGCGCTGGTCGTCGCGGGTGGCTGGATCGGGCTGCTCGGGGCGGTCCTGCTGCGCAGTGCCGCCGCCGGCATGCTCGTGCTGATCACGGTGCCGGTGCTGATCGAGCCCCTCGCCTCCGCGCTGCTGAGCGGCGAAGCGCCGGGCGGTGGCGGGGGTGGGAGTGCACTGCGCTGGAGCCGACTGTTCCCGGTGGACCGGACCCACGCGTGGCTCTACGGCGCGCTGTCGGGGCTGCACAGCGGGACCGCCGTCTCCGACGCGGGCCTCGCGGTCGCGGTGGCGGCGCCGGTGGTGCTGTTGCTGCTCGCCTACCTCGTGCTCCTGCCGCGTCGCAGCGCGCTGTGAGTCGCGGGAGCCGGCGCTCCGGGGGCGGGGCTGGGGAGCCGGGGAGCCGGGAAGCGCCGATCGGAGCCGGCATCGCGTACGCGGAGGGGCGTGAACGCGGTGCGGTGGGGCGCGTCGAGGGGCGCAAGCAGGGTGTGTCCAGGGCGTGTCAAGAGCGCGGTGCGGCGCATCCGGGTTCAGGTGGGGCAATAACAGCCGATATGGCGTCAATTGTGTAGTGATGCGCGATCACCCGTTCGTGTGCTTTTCACGAAATTCCTCAAGGGCGCGCGCGCCATCGCCGACAAAGGAGACGTGAGTACCGTTGCGCACCCCACCATGCCCCCCGCCCAGATGACGTCCACTCAGCTGGACCGCTTCCCCGTCGGCGCCCCGCACGGCTCGGCTCCTGGTGTGTCCCACGCCACGAGCGGCGTTGCGCTGCACTGGGAGAGCACCGACCCCGAGTTCGGCCGCGTCGGCCGCCGCGCCGCCGGAAGTCGCGGCCGCGGACTGCACGGACAGCTGGTCCAGCAGCTCGGACAAATGATCGTTTCCGGTGACCTCGGAGCCGACCGCCCGCTGGTGCCCGAGGAGATCGGGCAGCGTTTCGAGGTCTCCCGCACCGTCGTCCGTGAGTCGCTGCGCGTGCTGGAGGCCAAGGGCCTGGTCAGCGCCCGCCCCAACGTCGGCACCCGCGTCCGCCCCGTCTGCGACTGGAACCTGCTCGACCCCGACATCATCGAGTGGCGCGCCTTCGGGCCGCAGCGCGACGACCAGCGTCGTGAGCTGTTCGAGCTGCGCTGGGCGATCGAACCGCTGGCCGCCCGCCTCGCCGCCGGCCACGGCCGGGACGAGGTCCGGCAGCGCATGCACGACATGACCGAGATCATGGGTCACGCCGCCGCCCAGGGTGACGCGCTCACCTACGGCCGGGCCGACGCCGAGTTCCACGTCGTGCTGCTGGAGCTCGCCGGCAACAAGATGCTGGAGCACCTGGCCGGGATCGTCGCCTCGGCGCTGCAGGTCTCCGGTGGCCCCGTCACCGCGTGCGACCGGCCGTCCGAGCCTTCGGTCGGGCTGCACGTCCGGTTGGTCGACGCGCTCGCCACGGGTGACGGCACCGCGGCCGAGGCCGCGATGCGCGCCCTGCTCACGGTGCACCCGGAGGTCGACCCGCTTGTTCCCGGTCCGCGCGAGCACTGAGACAGCCTTGCGCGAGCACTGAGACCGCTCCGCGCGCGACCGTCTCTGCCCCACCTCCCCGACACGAAGCCCTCTGCTACGCCCAAACCCTCTGCCCGGCCCCTCAGCCGGAGCCTTCGGCAGGCCGCCGCCGTCATGAGCCACGAGCTCGCCATGACCGCGGCGGCCTGCGGCGTCTGCACCCGTTCAGCAGCTCATGCCTGGTCGGTGAGCTGCGCGCAGGGCGCTCGGGGGGCCGCTCGCGCTACCCGATTCAGGCGACACTCGGAATGAGCCCGGATCTGGCATCGTTGAACGGGGTACACCTCCGTTGGCAAGGGACTATCGACCTATGTGACCTGCGCCACGTAAGTAGGGCGTAACGCTTTGCTGCGGGGAGCGATGTGTACGAGGGCGGTGACAGATCTGTACTGATCCGCCAGCTCAACAGCATTTGCAGTTTCCAGAAGGCCGCCATGCGGCCGGCCTTCTGTCCACTCACGTCCGAGAGGTTGTTCGTGTCGGCCAGCACATCCCGTTCTCTCCCTCCCGAGATCTCCGAGTCCGCCGCTCTGATGGCGCTCATCGAGCGGGGTAAGGCTCAGGGGCAGATCGCCGGTGATGACGTGCGGCATGCCTTCGAGGTGGACCAGATTCCGGTCACCAAGTGGAAGAACGTCATGCGCAGCCTCAACCAGGTCCTCGATGAGGAGGGTGTGACGCTGATGGTGAGCGCTGCGGAGTCGTCCGCCCCCAAGCGCCCCCGGAAGAGCGTCGCGGCGAAGAGCACTGCCACGAAGACGACGGCCACGAAGTCCGTCGCTCCGCGGCCTGCGGCTGCCGCGAGCACGACCCGTACCGCTGCTCCGCGCGTCGCCGCTGCGGCGCCGGTGGCCGTGTCGGTCACCGAAACCGTGACGTCCGTCGACGTCGAGGCGACCCTGGTGGCCGCTCCGGCCGAGCCGGCCAAGAAGGCCGTGGCCAAGAAGGTCGCGGCGAAGAAGGCGGCCCCGGCCGCCAAGAAGACCGCTGCGAAGAAGACCGCCACCAAGGCGACCGCCGGCAAGGCCGACGGGGCCGAGGGCGACACCGAGTCCGCGGGCGAGGAGGAGCTGCTCGAGGACGCCGCCGCGACCGCCACTCCTGAGGGTGCCGAGCCCGCCGAGGGCGAGGAGGAGTCCGAGGGCTTCGTCCTCTCCGACGAGGACGAGGACGACGCTCCCGCGCAGCAGGTCGCTGTGGCCGGTGCCACCGCCGACCCGGTCAAGGACTACCTCAAGCAGATCGGTAAGGTCCCGCTGCTCAACGCGGAGCAGGAGGTCGAGCTCGCCAAGCGGATCGAGGCCGGCCTCTTCGCCGAGGACAAGCTGGCCTCCGAGGACAAGCTGGCGCCGCGCCTGCAGCGCGAGCTGGAGATCATCGCCGAGGACGGGCGCCGCGCCAAGAACCACCTGCTGGAGGCCAACCTCCGTCTGGTCGTCTCGCTGGCCAAGCGGTACACCGGTCGCGGCATGCTCTTCCTGGACCTGATCCAGGAGGGCAACCTCGGTCTGATCCGTGCGGTCGAGAAGTTCGACTACACCAAGGGCTACAAGTTCTCGACCTACGCCACCTGGTGGATCCGTCAGGCGATCACCCGCGCCATGGCCGACCAGGCCCGCACCATCCGTATCCCGGTGCACATGGTCGAGGTCATCAACAAGCTGGCCCGCGTCCAGCGCCAGATGCTCCAGGACCTGGGCCGCGAGCCCACCCCGGAGGAGCTGGCCAAGGAGCTGGACATGACGCCCGAGAAGGTCGTCGAGGTCCAGAAGTACGGCCGTGAGCCGATCTCGCTGCACACCCCGCTCGGCGAGGACGGCGACAGCGAGTTCGGTGACCTCATCGAGGACTCCGAGGCCGTGGTCCCGGCCGACGCGGTCAGCTTCACCCTGCTCCAGGAGCAGCTCCACTCGGTGCTGGACACCCTGAGCGAGCGCGAGGCCGGCGTGGTCTCCATGCGCTTCGGTCTGACCGACGGTCAGCCGAAGACGCTGGACGAGATCGGCAAGGTCTACGGGGTCACCCGTGAGCGCATCCGCCAGATCGAGTCCAAGACCATGTCGAAGCTGCGTCACCCCTCGCGCTCGCAGGTTCTGCGCGACTACCTGGACTGACGGACTGACCCTCCTGGTCTGACAGGCCCCCTCCCGCCGAACGGCCGGGAGGGGGCCTTCCGCCGTTCAGACGGCTTCCCGGGCCCCCGGGAATCGAGCCGCTGTCAGCGCGCCCATGCAGGCCTGGAGTTGCCCGCCGGAAGGGTCCGAACCGGCCGCTGCGCGAGAATCCGGACGCGGTGGGCCGACGCGCCGTCACCCTGGGCACAGACGTACCCATGTCCGATTGTGCGCGGCGATTGGGTACGCAACGTGGTGGGATCGCTACCCTGAGGCGCGACGGGAGTGCGGGTCGCGACGGAAGGAACAGGGTGGGAGCCAGGCTGACAACTTCCGGGAGGCGGACAGGTCCTGGGCGCAGGCGGACGATGATGGTGCTCTTCGCGACGCTGCCGGCGGCACTGGCCGCCCCGGCGACGCCGGCGGCGGCGATCGTGGGCGGGGTCAGGGCGAGCACGACGGATCACCCGTGGATGGTGGCCGTCGCCAGTCGGTCGGTCTACGGAGACGCGCGCTCCGGGCAGTTCTGCGGCGGCACGCTGATCAGTCCGACCAAGGTGGTGACCGCGGCGCACTGCCTCTACGACGAGTCGACGGGGCAGCGGGTGGACCGGCCCGACCTGTCCGTGGTCGTGGGGCGCACGGATCTGGCGGGCTCGGCGGGTCAGGAGGTGCCGGTCGTCGACACCTGGGTCGACCCGAACTACGACCTGAACACCAACGAGTGGGATGTGGCGGTCCTCACACTCGCCGAGCCGCAGGACCCCCGAAGCGTGCTGCCGATGGTGAGTCAGGGGGACGCCGCGCCGTACGCGACGGGTACCGCGGCCACCGTCCTGGGGTGGGGAGACCTGCACGGCAACGGCAGTTACCCGGCCACGCTGCACGAGGTCCAGGTGCCGATGGTGGCGAACGCCACGTGCGCGGCCGACTACCACTCCGGGCCCTCGGGCACCTACGACGCGCGCACCATGGTCTGCGCGGGGCGGCAGTCCCTCGGCGGGCGGGACGCCTGCCAGGGCGACAGCGGTGGGCCGCTGGTGGTGGCCGGGCGGCTGGTCGGCCTCGTCTCCTGGGGCGAGGGCTGTGCCGAGCCGGGCCACCCGGGCGTCTACACCCGCCTGTCGGTGATGGCGGACGCGGTCCGCGGCCAACTGTGAGCGACGCAACACCCGCTCGGGTCGGCGTGAGGCGCCCGACGGACTGAGACGACCATGAAACGACGGTGGGCGGCGGACCTCTCGGTCCGCCGCCCACCGTCTCAGACAGCTCTGTTCTTCAGTTCAGCTCGTCGCTCGTTGAGGCGCTGAACCCGGGCGTGCGCACTGGGCGTGCCCGCTCGACCGCTCTGGGTCAGCGCTCGTCCGACGCAGCCGTGGGCGTGGCCGTCAGGCGGCCGCTCTCGTCCTGTATCTCGGCGGCGATCTTCTTCAGCTCGGGCTCGAACTTGCGGCCGTGGTGAGCGCAGAAGAGCAGCTCCCCACCGGACGCGAGCACGACGCGGAGGTAGGCCTGGGCGCCGCAACGGTCGCAGCGGTCGGCCGCGGTCAGCGGGGTCGCGGGGGTGAGAACGTTAGTAGTCACGTCGCCTCTTCTCTAGCTCGACGAGCTGTCTTACCAGGGTCAACATCCAACCAGGCCGGATTCGTTCCCGCTCGGTCTTTCTTTTTGAGCGGTGCCCGGAGGTGGCGGGGATGGAGACGGCGGTCTTGGTAGCGATGCTGTCGTGGTGCGTTGTTGTCGTTGAGGACGTGCCCGGAGTGGGAACGGTTCATGCCTGCCGCCGTCGATGCCCGACCTTCACTCGAACGTGTTATCGAACGCCCGTGCGAGGTGCGCGTAGCATAAGCCACGATGAGCTGGAAGCAATAGCCCCAGCCCACGCACCGGTAGCCTGCATCCCGGCAGCATTCCTGCCATGGTGCCTTGGCCCCCGGGTCCGAGGCCAGGGAAGTAGCTTTTGTTCGCAGCCAGCGGAAGTCGGCATGAATTCCGTCACTCGAACAACCGGCCCCTTCCCGAACACTGAGCAGTCCAGACCGTCCAGACAGTCCAGGTAGTGCAGTCAGCAGCAGCGAAGGCTTTGAAGGTTAAGGAGCAGGACCGCGTGACCGCCGAACAGACCGTGCCCGCCAGCGCCCAGCAGGACGGCTCCAACTACACCGCGCGGCACCTTCTCGTCCTCGAGGGGTTGGAAGCGGTTCGCAAGCGCCCCGGCATGTACATCGGGTCCACCGACAGCCGGGGCCTGACGCACTGCCTGTGGGAGATCATCGACAACGCCGTCGACGAGGCCCTGGCCGGCTTCTGCGACCACATCGACGTGCTGTTGCACGACGACGGCTCGGTCGAGGTCCGCGACAACGGCCGCGGCATCCCCGTCGACGTCGAGCCCAAGACGGGCCTGTCCGGCGTCGAGGTCGTCATGACCAAGCTGCACGCCGGCGGCAAGTTCGGCGGCGGTTCCTACGCCGCCTCCGGCGGTCTGCACGGCGTCGGCGCCTCCGTGGTGAACGCGCTCTCCTCCCGCCTCGACGTCGAGGTCGACCGCAGCGGCCACGTCCACGCGCTCAGCTTCCGCCGTGGCACGCCCGGCCGGTTCAAGGGAGCGGGCCCGGACGCCGAGTTCGCGCCCGGCAGCGACCTGGACAAGAGCCGCAAGGCCCCGCGCGGCAAGACCGGCACCCGGGTCCGCTACTGGGCGGACCGGCAGATCTTCCTCAAGGACGCCAAGCTCTCCCTGGAGCAGCTGCACAACCGCGCACGCCAGACCGCCTTCCTGGTACCGGGCCTGACGATCGTGGTCCGCGACGAGCGCGGCGTCGACGGCGCGCCCGTGGACGAGCAGGTCTTCCGCTTCGACGGCGGCATCGCCGAGTTCTGCGACTTCCTGGCGCCCGACAAGCCGGTCTCCGACACGCTGCGCTTCACCGGCCAGGGCACCTTCAAGGAGACCGTGCCGGTCCTCGACGAGCTCGGACACATGACCCCGACGGAGGTCGTCCGCGAGCTCGGCGTCGACATCGCGCTGCGCTGGGGCACCGGCTACGACACCACGGTCCGCTCCTTCGTCAACATCATCTCCACCCCCAAGGGCGGCACCCACGTCGCCGGCTTCGAGCGCTCGCTGACCAAGACCTTCAACGAGGTGCTGCGCGGGGTGAAGCTGCTGCGCGTCGCCGAGGACGACGTCATCAAGGACGACGCCCTCGAAGGCCTGACCGCGGTGGTCACCGTGCGGCTGGCCGAGCCGCAGTTCGAGGGCCAGACCAAGGAGGTGCTCGGCACCTCCGCGGCGCAGCGGATCGTGGCAGGTGTGGTCGCCAAGGAGCTCAAGGAGTTCCTGACCTCCACCAAGCGCGACGCCAAGGCGCAGGCGCGCTCGGTGATGGACAAGGTGGTCTCGGCCGCGCGCACCCGCGTCGCCGCCCGTCAGCACAAGGACGCGCAGCGTCGCAAGACCGCGCTGGAGACGTCCTCGCTGCCCGCCAAGCTGGCCGACTGCCGCAGCGACGACGTGGACCGCAGCGAGCTGTTCATCGTCGAGGGTGACTCGGCGCTCGGCACCGCCAAGGTGGCCCGCAACTCCGAGTTCCAGGCGCTGCTGCCGATCCGGGGCAAGATCCTCAACGTCCAGAAGGCGTCCGTCTCGGACATGCTGAAGAACGCCGAGTGTGCCGCGATCATCCAGGTGATAGGGGCCGGCTCCGGCCGCACCTTCGACATCGACCAGGCGCGTTACGGCAAGGTCATCATGATGGCGGACGCCGACGTCGACGGCTCCCACATCCGCTGCCTGCTGCTGACCCTGTTCCAGCGCTACATGCGACCGATGGTCGAGGCCGGCCGGGTCTTCGCGGCCGTCCCGCCGCTGCACCGGATCGAGCTGACCAACCCGCGCAAGGGTCAGGACAAGTACATCTACACCTACTCCGACAACGAGCTGCGCAACACGCTGCTGGAGCTGCAGCGCAAGGGCCAGCGCTGGAAGGACCCGATCCAGCGCTACAAGGGTCTCGGTGAGATGGACGCCGACCAGCTGGCGGAGACCACCATGGACCCGCGGCACCGCGTGCTGCGCCGGGTCAACCTCGGCGACCTCGACGCCGCCGAGAGGGTCTTCGACCTGCTGATGGGCAACGACGTCGCGCCGCGCAAGGAGTTCATCGTCGAGTCCGCCGCGCTGCTGGACCGTTCCCGCATCGACGTCTGACCCGGTCGGCACGACGGGTCCACCCGGGGGTGGAGAGGCGGTGGCACCGCTTCTCCACCCCCGTCTCCATCCCTGCTCCGAGGCCTGGCGGACCGCTCGTCCGTAGCTTCGTAGGTGTCGGCGGAACCCCGCCGGCGACCAGCCGAGGAACCCGCCGGACCGCCGGTGAGTCGAAGCAGGAGACGATCGAGATGCCCGCCGTTGCCAACGTCGTACTCATCATCGCGGTGGTCGGATACGTGCTCTTCCGTCAGTTCCAGGCCCGCCGCTGGAATCCGAACCCGCGCAGGCTGCTGGTGGTCCCGGCGGTGCTCGGCTTCATGGCGCTGCGCGACCCGCACCTGCTGGACCCGCACCACGCGGCGCTCTCGGCGGCCTTCCTGGTCGGCGGCGTCCTGGTCGAGATCGGCCTGGGCGCGGTGTGGGGCTTCACCACCCGGATCTGGGCCGACGCCGACGGGGCGGTCTGGTCCAAGGGCACCATGGCCAGCTTCTTCGCCTGGATCGGCATGATGATCGTGCGCGTCGCCCTCTACGCCGCCGCGGCCGCCCTGGGCGTCGCGCAGGGGCAGGCCGGACTGCTGCTGGCGCTGGCCGCGCTGCTGCTGGTCCGCGGCGCCGTGGTGACGTGGCGGGCACGGGAGTTCGCCCCGGCCGCGGCGTACGGTACCTACGGGGGCCCGGCCCGGACGCTCTGACCGCCTCGGTCGGACGGTGATCGGCAGGTTGTGATCGGCAGGCCGCGGGTGGCGGGCCGTGGGTGGCGGGTCGTGAGGGGCAGGAGAGACGTGGACATCTGGACCGACTGGCCCTCCCGGGAGGCACTCGCCCGGGAGGGCCTCGGCGCGGGCCGGCGCTGGGTCGGCTGGTTCGGCCGGATCGGCGGCCTGACCGGCGGTCTGTGGGCGACCTTCGCCAACGAGCACCTGAATCCGGCGCAGGTGGTCACCGTGCTGGCGATCACCGCGGTCGGCGTCGTCTGCTTCGTCGGTTTCGTCCGCTCGGTGCAGCGCCGGAACCTCAAGGTCAGCCTGATCTGGCTGACCTTCACCTTCGCCGAGGCGATCCTGTGCGGGCTGAACCACGCGCCCGTGATGGGGATCATCTTCATGTGCGCCATCTCGATCGGGGCGATCCAGCGGCTCCCGATCGTCGTGGCCGCGCCGTTCACCCTGCTGGCGACGAGCGTCTTCATGATCGTGGTGCCCCACGACGTGCGGAACTGGGGCAACGTCGTCACCATCCTCGGCCTCGGCATCCTCGGCTATGTCACCCGCCAGGACTGGGAGGCGCGGGCGCAGACACAGCGGACCCTCACGCAGGAGCGCTCGCTGCGCACCGCCGAGGCCGAGTCGGCCGCGCTGGCGGAGCGGAGCCGGATCGCGCGGGAGATCCACGACGTGCTGGCGCACAGCCTCTCCGCGCAGCTGGTCCACCTGGAGGCGGCGCGGCTCATGGTCGACAACGGCGCGGAGCGCGAGCAGATCCGTGAGCGGATCGTCGCCGCGCGCCGGATGGCGCAGGACGGGCTGCTGGAGACCCGGGCCGCCTTGTCCGCGCTGCGGGGCGAGTTCACGCCGATCGGGGAGTTCCTGGGCAAGCTGACCGCGGACGAGTCGGCGCGCCTCGAGGTGGTCGGCACGCCGCGTCCGCTCACCGCCGAGGCGGGCGTGGCCGTGCGGCGCACCGCGCAGGAGGCGCTGACCAACGTCCGCAAGCACGCCCCCGGCGCGGTCTGCACCGTCCGTTTGTCGTACCTGGCCGATAGTGTCGAGCTCGAGGTGGTCGACGAGGGCGGCAGCGGCGGGGGAGAGCTGGCCTCCTCCGGCAGCGGCCTCGGGCTGCTGGGCATGCGGGAGCGCGCGGAACTGCTCGGCGGGTCGCTGGAGGCGGGGCCGACGCCCACGGGGTTCCGGGTGCTGTTGCGGATCAAGGGCTGACGTCCTCGTCGGTCCCGTTGATTACGATGGGTCAGATGAACGAGCAGCCGGTGCGGGTGGTGGTCGCGGACGACCAACAGGTCGTGCGTGAGGGAATCGTCATGCTGCTCGGGCTGCTCCCGGGCATCGAGGTGGTCGCGGCGGCCGCGGACGGCGAGGAGGCGGTGGCGCTCGTCGCCCGGCACGCGCCCGAGGTCGTGCTGATGGACCTGCGGATGCCGCGCGTCGACGGCGTCGAGGCCACCCGCCGGATCCGGGCCGAGCATCCGGGCACGGCCGTGATCGTGCTGACCACGTATGCCGACGACGACTCGCTCTTCCCGGCGCTCCAGGCGGGAGCGCGCGGCTATCTGACCAAGGACGCGGGCAGCGAGGAGATCGCCCGCGCGATCCGCGACGTGCGCTCCGGGGCGGCGGGCCTCTCGCCGCAGGTCCAGGCGCGCCTGTTGGAGCGGTTCTCGGCGGCGGGCGGGGAGTCGGCCGCGCCCACGTCGGCCGCACCGCCGGCACCCACGGCTCCGGCAGTACCCACGGCACCGGGCGCACCGGCAGCACCCACGGCGCCGGGCGCGCCGGCGGCGGCCTCTGTCGCGCTGCCCGACGGGCTGACGGCCCGTGAGGCCGAGGTGTTGGGCCTGATCGCTGCGGGGTTGTCCAACCAGGAGATCGCCGCTCGGCTCTTCGTCAGCGTGGCGACGGTGAAGACTCACATCAACAACCTCTTCGCCAAGACCGGCGTCAGGGATCGTGCCCAGGCGGTCGGTTATGCGTACAAACACGGGCTGCATCACCTGATGGGGTGAACGTCCGTACACCGGACCACGGCGGCGCGGCAGGCTGCTCATTCTGGTGGCGTGAGTCCTCAAGAACTGGCCCCCAACACAGAGCAGTCGACGGAGGAATCCTTCGACTGGTGGTCCGCGCCCGCCCCCGCGCGGGAGAAGCAGGAGCAGCGCCAGGAGCACGGCTCGGCCGCCGATCCGTACGCCGAACCGGCGGCCGATCCGTACGCCGAACCGGCGGCCGATCGGGCCGCCGAGCCGGTCGACGATGCCGCGGCGGCGATCTACCGTGCGGTCCATGAAAGCCCCGAGTTCCGGGAAATCCGCACCCGGTACCGGCGCTTCGTCTTCCCCGCCACCGCCGCCTTTCTGCTCTGGTACCTGCTCTACGTCGTCCTGGCCGTCTCCGCGCCGCAGTTGATGGCGCGTCCGATCGCCGGGCCGTTCAACACCGCCTGGCTGCTGGGGCTGCTCCAGTTCGCCAGCACCTTCCTGCTGACCTGGCTGTACGCCCGGCATGCCCGCGCCCACCGGGACCGCGCCGCGCTCGGCCTGCGCTGGGAGACCCAGGACCGACTCCGGTGAGGACGCCGCGCAGCGCGGCGGTCCTCACGAGGGAGGATTGACCATGGCCGCTGGCCTCTTCGTGCTCGTCGTCCTGGTGACGCTGGGCATCACCTTCTGGGCCGGCCGTCGCAGCCGCGCCGCGGAGGACTTCTACGCCGCGGGGCGCGATTTCAGCCCGATGCAGAACGGTTTCGCCATCAGCGGCGACTACATGTCGGCCGCCTCCTTCCTCGGCGTGACCGGACTCATCGCCCTCTACGGGTACGACGGGCTGCTCTACACCATCGGCTTCATGGTGGCCTGGCTGCTGGTGCTGATGCTGGTCGCCGAGCTGGTCCGCAACTGCGGGCGCTACACCCTGGCCGACGTGCTGACGCTGCGCATGCGGCAGCGCCCGGTCCGGGTGGCGGCCGGTGTCTCCGGCATCGTGGTCTCGCTGCTCTACCTGCTCGGGCAGATGGTGGGGGCGGGCACGCTGGTCTCGCTGCTGCTGAACCTGCACTCCTCGGCTGCCCGGACGGGGGCGATCGTCGGGGTCGGGGTGTTGATGGTGGTCTACGTGACGGTCGGCGGGATGACGGCCACCACCTGGATCCAGATCGTCAAATGCGTTCTGCTGCTGGGCGGAACGGTTCTGCTGACCGCGCTGGTGCTGCTCCGCTTCCACGGCGATGTCGGCTCGCTGATGCGCTCCGCCGCACAGGGCAGCGGGCAGGGCAAGGCCTACCTGCTCCCGGGCCTGCGTTTCGGCCACGGGCTCACCGAGCAGCTGGACTTCGTCAGCCTGGGCCTGGCCCTGGTGCTCGGCACGGCCGGGCTGCCGCACATCCTCGCCCGCTTCTACACCGTCCCCACGGCCCGGGCCGCACGGCGTTCCGCGGTGTGGGCGATCGGACTGGTCGGAGCGTTCTACCTGATGACGATCGTGCTCGGTCTCGGTGCCGCCGCGGTGATCGGCGCGCCCGCGATCAAGGCGGCGAACAGCGCGGGCAACACCGCGGTGCCGCAGCTGGCCGAGTCGCTTGGCGGAACGGTTCTGTTCGGCCTGACCTCGGCCGTCGCCTTCGCCACGATCCTGGCTGTGGTGGCCGGGCTGACCATGGCCTCCTCGGCCTCCTTCGCCCATGACCTGTGGGCGCACGCCTTCCGGCACCCGGACGAGGAACCGCCGAGCGAGCGGCAGGAGGTCACGGTGGCCCGGATCGCGGCCGTCGTCATCGGCGGGGTCGCGATAGTCCTGAGCCTGTACGCGCAGAAGCTGAACGTGGCGACGCTGGTCGGGCTGGCGTTCGCGGTGGCGGCCTCGGCGAATCTGCCGGCGCTGCTGTTCACGCTGTTCTGGGGGCGCTTCACGACGCGCGGGGCGGCCTGGGCGATCTGGGGCGGGCTGATCCCGGCGCTGGTCCTGGTGGTCTTCTCACCTGTGGTCTCCGGCAACGCGGCCGCGGTCTTCCCGAACGCGCACTTCGACTGGTTCCCGTTGCAGAACCCCGGCCTGGTCTCGATGCCCTGCGGATTCCTGGCGGGCTGGCTCGGCACGGTCACCTCCCGCGTGCGGGCCGAGGCCGACGCCTTCGCGGAGCTCGAGGTGCGCGCCCTGACCGGCGCCGGCGCGGTCTGAGAGCGACGCGGCGTCGGAATCCGGCCACCGACGCTCCGGGGGACGGGGGCCCCGGGCAAGGAAGGGCCCCCGGGCGCGACGGGGGAGGCGCGCCCGGGGGCTGACTTCCAGCGTAGCCCTCACCCGCCTCAGGAGTGAGCGAGTTGTGCATTTCTCGCGTTACCGACGGTTCTGCTCGTTCTGCGCACGGTGACAGGGGTAGGCAAAGCCGGGCTCACCAGGCACAATCGCCGGGACGCGGGCGTGGCAACGGGGCTTTCGCCCCAGTTCACCCGGGTTGGAGGCCGACATGCTCTCTCGTCGTAAGCTTTCCGGCCGGATCCTGGTCAGCCAGCTCCTGATCCTCGCCGTGACGAGCATGATCGGCTTCGTGCTGCTGGCCATCTCGCAGCGCTCCCAGCTCGACCACGTCAACGAGCAACGGGCGCTCTCCATCGCCCAGGTCGCGGCGGCAGATCCGCAGATCGTCCAGGCGATGACGGCCGGTGATCCGCGGCCGAGCACGGCCGGACCGGTCCAGGCGGCCGCGATGCGGATCATGGACGCGACGAACGCCCGCTACGTCGTGGTGATCGACCGCAAGGGCATCCGGCACTCCCACCCGACCCTGACGGAGATCGGCCAGCCCGTCACGGAGCCCGTCGTGGCCCTCGACGGCCAGGACCACTTCTTCATCGACCCCGGCTCCACCGGTCCCTCCGCGAACGCCCGCACGCCGCTGTACGACGCCTCGCACCGGCACATCATCGGCGAGGTCTCCGTCGGCATCAGCGAGAAGACGGTCGTGACCGACCTGCTCAGCGAGCTCAAGGTGTTCGCCCTCTACATCGGGATCGCGCTGGCGGTCGGCGTGCTCGCCTCCTACGCGCTGGCCTGGCGGCTCAAGCGCACCACCTTCGGTCTGGAGCTGGAGGAGATCGCGGGGCTGCTGCAGGACCGCGAGGCGATGCTGCACGGCATCCGCGAGGGCGTGCTCGCCTTCGACCAGAGCGACAGGGTCAGCGTCGTCAACGACGAGGCCCGGCGACTGCTCGGCCTCGGCACCGCGCTGGGCTCCCGGCTGGAGGACCTGCTGCCGCAGGGCCGGCTGCGCCGGGCGCTCGCCGGTGAGCTGGGCCCGGACGAGATCCACGTGCTCACCGACAGCCACTGCCTCGCGATCAACCGGATGCCCGTGGTGCTGCACGGACGCGCGCTCGGCGCGGTGGTCACCGTCCGCGACCGCACCGAGATGGTCGGCATGCTGCGCGAGCTCGACTCGGTGCGCGGCCTGACGGACGCGCTGCGCGCGCAGCAGCACGAGTTCGCGAACCGGATGCACACCCTCGCCGGCCTGCTGGAGCTGGGCGAGCAGGAGCAGGCGCTGGACTACGCGGTCGAGCTGGCCTCCACCGACCGCACCCAGGCCGCCAAGGTCCGCGAGCGGATCGCCAACTCGCTGATGGTGGGCTTGATCGTGGCCAAGTGCACGGTCGCCGCCGAGCGCGGCGTCCGGCTGAGCCTGGACCCGGCGTCCAAGCTGGGCGCCGAGCCGGGACATCTGCGCCGGCTGCTCACCGTCGTCGGGAACCTGCTCGACAACGCCGTGGACGCCACCGCCGCCAGCAGCCCGGCCTCGGTCGAGCTGCTCATCCTGGAGACCCCGCACGCGATCACGGTCCGGGTCACGGACAGCGGCCCGGGTGTCCCGGCGGAGGCCAGGGCGCATATCTTCGAGGACGGCTGGTCGACCCGGCCGGACCGGGGCACGGCCCGGCGTGGACTGGGGCTCGCCATGGTGCACCGGTTGGTCACCCGGCACGGCGGCGAGATCACGGTCAGCGAGGGACCGGGCGCGGTGTTCACCGTCCGGCTGCCGCTGCCCGACGCGGAACCGGCCCCGCTCGGCGCGGTCTTCGTGACCGCGCCGCCGGCCCTGGAGCTTGAGGCGGGCGGAGCGGGCAGACTCACGACAGCAAGACAGAACTCGGGAAGGACGCGCTGGTGATCAGAACCCTGGTCGTGGACGACGACTTCCGGGTCAGCGGCATCCACGCGGCGTATGTCGCCAAGGTGCCGGGCTTCGAGGTGGTCGGCCAGGTGTCGACGGTCGAGGCGGCCGAGGACGCGGTCCGCACGCTCCGCCCCGAACTGCTGCTGCTGGACGTCTACCTGCCCGACGGCACCGGCCTCGACCTGCTGCGCCGCCTCGCCGCGCAGCCGCCGGACCCCTCGGCCCCGCACGCGGGCCGCCCCGACGCCATCATGATCACCGCCGCCCGCGACATGCACTCGGTGCGCGAGGCGATGCAGCTCGGCGCCATCGGCTACCTGGTCAAGCCCTTCGGCTTCGCCGCGTTCGAGCAGCGGCTCGTCGCCTACGCGGAGCTGCGCCAGCGGATGGACGCGCTGGTCGGGGCGGAGGAGACCGACCAGGCCGACGTCGACGCCCTGTTCAGCGCGGGCCGCTCGGCGCCCCTGCCCACGACGCCTCCCAAGGGCCACTCCGCCCCGACCCTCGCCCTGGTCCGCGACGCCGTCCGTACCGCGCGCCGCGACCTCTCGGCGGCGGAGGTCGCCGAACTCACCGGCGTCTCCCGGGCCACGGCCCAGCGCTACCTCTCCTACCTGGTCCGGGAGGGCATGGCCCGCCTGGAGCTCCGCTACGGCACCACCGGCCGCCCCGAGCACCGCTACCGCGCGGCCTGAGCCCGGCTCCCGGCGGGACACGGCGGCGAGGTGCAGCGGCCGCTCCGGATCAGCCCGAGGGCCCGGCGAGCCGACCGTCGAGGCCGGAAGGCCGACCGACCGCGACGGTTACGGGCTGGGCACGCCGCCGGCGATGCCGCGGCTCGGGTCGCGGAGCAGGTAGACGTCGACCGGGTCCTCGGACTCCAGGGTGAAGCCGTGGCGCTCGTAGAGGCGGCGCGCCGGGCTGCCCTGGAGGACGTTGAGGCGGACGACCGCCCCCTCGGCGTCGCACTCGGTGAGCAGCTCGCGCAGTACGGCGCCGCCGATGCCGGCGCCCTGGAAGGCGGGGGCGAGCAGGAAGTGCTCCAGCCAGTGGGCGTCCTCGGCCCGGCGCAGGGCGACGCAGCCGACGAGGGCGGAGGAGACCTCGATGATCCGGGTGTTCGCCGGTTCGAAGGCGTCGCGCAGGCGTTGGCGCACGCGGGCGGCGTCGTAGCGGCCGAGGCGTTCCAGGTCGGGGCGCATGACGACCGCGCGGATCTCGACGAGGGCTTCCAGGTCGTCGGGCGTGGCGGGGCGCAGCTTCCAATCGATCACGGGCGCACAGGTTACGCGGTGGTCGCGCCGACCCCGGCGGGCAGGGGGCCGAGCGAGAGCACGTCGTAGCGGTCGGGGTTGCTCGGCGCCTTGACGCAGCTCTCCGGTCGGGCCGGGGTCGCGGCCGTGCGGCGGACCTCGGCCTGCCAGGCGCGCCCGTCCGTGTGGTGGACCTGCACGGTCCAGGTGTCGGGGGCCCCGGGATCCGGCCGCTGGGTGACGGTCAGGGCGTCGGCCTCCTCGACCGCGTGGTTCTGACGGACCGCCAGCTCGGCGGCCTGGCCGGGGCGGTCCCAGGAGGAGCGGCCGCGGCAGAACTCCGGGACGACGCGGCCGCGGTGGGTGGCGTCCAGGATCTCCTTGGCCGTGGGCGCGGTGAGCCGGCCGTAGGTGAAGCCGTAGGGGAGCACCAGCATGGTCGGCGCGAAGCGGTGACCGCCCAGGTGGGTGACCTCCCAGACCTGGGCGTGCCCGGCGGCGGCCAGCTCGCTCGCGAGCGGACGGCCGAGGAGGGCGCAGCAGCGGTCGCGGCGGCCGTTGGTGCAGACGAACGCGAGCGGGTCGCCCTCGTAGTCGGCGCCGAAGCCGCCGTGGTCGCCGGCGCCGACCGCGGCGTAGTCGAGGTCGCGCAGGACGTGCGGGTCGCGGAGGTGGGCCGTGCGGACCCAGCTGCGGCCGGGGGCCGTGTGGGCGAGGTAGACGATGCGTTCGCCGCTCGGCGGGCGGTCGGCGTGCTTGCCGGGGCGGCGGATGAGGGCGATCTCGACCCCGGTGCCGCGGGTGAGCTCCTGCAGGTCGCGGCCCAGCTCGGGATGGAAGTGGCTCTCGGTGAGCGCGCGCGGGCCCCAGGGGCCGGTCTGCTCGATCAGCAGCCACGCGGCAGCGCGCGGCGCACTGCCGGCCAGCGGCTCCGCCAGGTCCTCCGAGACTCTCGCACAGATGCTCACTAGGCAAGGTTAGCCTTACCAATGTCGTTGCTGTCCACTGGAGTGACGCCGCCTGAGAGGGGTCTCGGAGGAATGGCCGGAGGAAGATCCCGGCAAGGAGCCCGGCAAGAAACCCCGACGCGAGGCGAGCGGCTTCACACGAACACGCTCACGCGAACACGTGCACGCGACAACGCTCAGGCGAGCGGGTTCGGTGTCTCCGTCCACCGGTCGCCCGTGGGCCCGCCGTCCAGCCGCATCAGCGTCAGCGCCTTGACCGGGACCGGCTGCTCCAGCAGCGCGCGCCGGTCGGCGGGGTCGTCGAGCAGCTCTGGCGCGAGGCTCCGCGCCTCGACCGCGACCGCCTGCCAGAGCCGGTCCTCCAGGACTCGGTCGCCGCCGCCGAAGCCGGAGACCAGGCCGCCGAACGCGCCGCCGAGCAGTGAGCCGAGCAGCTTGCGCCGCAGCACCAGGGGGTCGTCGCTGACGACGTGTCCGGTCAGCGGGACCTCCTCTCCGGCCCGGGACAGCCGCCGCGGTGCGACCCGGATGTCGTTGAGGTCGCGGTAGACGAGCCGCACCGGCCGGTCCGCGCCGTCCAGCACGAGCAGCAGGTTCTGGCCGTGCGCCTCCAGTGCGACGCCGAGGTTCCACAGCGTCAGCAGCGGCGGCCAGGCCAGGCGGGCGAAGGCGGCCAGCCACGCGGCGGGGTCCTCGGTCTTCAGCGGGTGGGCGGCGAGCGTGGCCAGCGGGACGACGCGCTCGCCCGGTCGCAGACCGACCGTCGGTGACTCCCGGACGATCACCGCGAGGTCGGGGGAGGGCTCTCCGTCGACGAGGGCGGCGGCCGCGGCCAGGTTCCGGGTGATCCGCAGCGAGCCGTCCAGGCGCGCGACCAGCCCCTCCAGCAGCGCCGAGATCGCTGGCGCGTTGCGGACCGAGCCGCCGGAGATGTCGCGTACGGACGAGGTCATCCGCAGCGAGAGCGAGGTCTTCAGATGCGGGCCGCCGTCCAGCGGGGCCAGGGTGCGCACGGACATCAGCGGCGCGGCCGGCAGCGTGCGGCCGGTGGGCGTGAGGCCGAGGCCGGGCAGCACCTCCCGGGCCTGCCACGGGTGCACCGGCAGCAGCGCCGCGCCGTGCTCGTCGCGCAGCCACCCGGGCCAGTCGCCCACGGCGACGGTCCGCTCCGGCGGCAGCACGACCAGCTCCAGGGCGACGTCCGCGCCGTGCTCGGGGGCGAAGGCGAGCTGGTCGGCGACGGTGAAACCGGGGCGGCTGCGGCAGCACGGGTGGTAGGGGTGCCCGTCGACGATCGAGCGCTCGGCCGCCTCCAGCGAGCCCAGCGGGTCGAGCGACGGCGCGGCGCCGGCGCCGGTGCCCGTGCCCGCCCGGGAGAGGGCGAGGGAGGCCACGCTGTGCTCGACCTCCGCCAGCAGCGTGCCGGAGCCCGGCAGCGCCAGCGCCTCCAGCAGCGTCGCGGGGTGGGTGAACGCTTCGTCGTCGAGGCGGACGGCGTAGCCCGAGGCCGGGGCGTCGACGTCGTACGGGCGACGGTCCGGACCGCTCAGCCGCGCGCGCAGGCCTGGGACCAGCGGCAGCGGCTCGATCCGCAGCGCCCGCCACAGCCGCGCCAGCACGGCCGCTCGGGCGCCGGGCAGCGCGGCCGCGAAGGCGGCGTCGAGATCCGGCCGCACCTGGTGGAGCTCGGCGGCGAAGGCGGCCTCGGCGGGGCGGAGGCCGGCCGGTTGCTGGCGGGAGGTGGCGCGCATGAAGGTGAGGTACCCCGAAATGGGAAAGGATGCGTCTGGGCAGATCATCGTCTGTCGGATGGGGGCGGACAAACCGACCGTCGCCACGATCGGGTGGGGACCGCCACAGCGGAGACCCACGGGGTGCGGAGGCAGCTATGAACGGCGACGCGGCCAGGAACGCCGACGCGGCGTCGAACGGCGTGGCGGACCCGGCGGACCGGCGGGACGGGCCGGACACCGCGGGTGCCTGGAGCGGCGGTTGGCGGCCGGGGGAGGCCGAGACGGCGACGGCGCTGCTCAACTGCCTGGTACGGGAGCTGACGGAGCCGCGCGCCGACGGCGCCTCCGGCCACCGCCTCACCGGCACCGGCCGGACGCTGACCGTCGGCGCGGGCCGCTGGCCGCAGCCGCCGCTGGCCGTGGACGGCGTGGCCGTCCGCGGGTTCGAGGCGCTGGTGGCCCTGGCGGAGGAGGAGGCGCGGGCCCGGACCGGGGTGGACAACCCGACACTGGGTGCGGAGATCCGCGACAGCCGCGACGTCGTGGCCGCGGTGCTCGGCGCGCGGCAGGCCGCCGCCGCGCGGGACGAGAAGCCCGTGGACGACCTGTACCTGCGCTCCGAGCAGGCGCTGGTGGCCGGCCACCGCTACCACCCCGCGCCCAAGACCCGCGGCGGCGGAGCGCCGGAGAGCTGGCTGCCGTACGCCGCGGAGGCGGGCGCCCGCTACCCGCTGACCCTGCTCGGCGTGCGCGAGGACCTGCTGGGCGGGGAGGGGACGACCGGCGCGATCGACGCGCTGTGGGGTGACGCGGCGCCGTCGGGGTACCGCGTGCTCCCGGCGCACCCGTGGCAGTTGGCGCTACTGCGCGACCATCCGACCCTGGCCCCCGACGCGCTGGGCGCGCTCGGCGACGGCCGCCTCCGCGTCCTCGGCCGGACCGAGGAGCTCGCCTATGCGACGTCCTCGCTGCGCACCGTCTACCTGCCGGACGCGGACCTCTCGCTCAAGTTCAGCCTGGAGGTGCGGGTCACCAACGACGTCCGCCGGCTCTGGCTGCGCGACCTGCGCTGGCTGGCGCCGGTCGACGAGCTGCTGGCGTCCCTGCCGATCGCGGCCCAGCTGCTCGCCGACCAGGGTTACCGCACGCTCGCCGGGCAGGGCGAGCACGGCTGGGAGGCCTACGCGGTGCTGCAGCGCGAGGGCTTCGCGCACCGGGTGCGGCCGGGCCTGACGCCGCTGCTCGCGGCGGGCGTCAGCGAGGGCTTCGCGGGCAACCCGCTGGACGGCCTGACGGCCGATCAGGCCCTGGCCTGGTGGTGCCGCTATGTCGAACTCCTCGCCCCGCCCGCGCTGGACGCGCTGCGGGACCACGGAGTGGTGCTGGAGTGCCATCTGCAGAACGTGCTCGTCGCCGTGGACGCGCAGGGCCGGCCGGGCCAGGTCCTCTTCCGCGACCACGAGGGGGTCAAGCTCACCACGGACCGCCACGCCGCGCTGCTCGCCCGCTTCGGCCCCGAGGTGCCCACCCCGGGCGTCAGCCCGGCCAAGGGCCGTGACCGCCTGCTCTACTGCCTGGTCGTCAACAACCTCTCCGAGGTCGCGGGCGCCATCACCGCCCGCCACCCGGCGCTCGCCGAGGACCTCTGGCCCGCCGCCCGCCGGCTTCTCGCCCGCCACGCCGACCTCCTCGACGTGCCCCACATCCCCGGCAAGACCAACCTCCTGCTGCGCTGGCTCGACGCCGACGGCGGCGACTCGACCTACACCCCGCTGCCCAATCCCCTGAGCACCGCCCGCAGCTGATCGGCGTCGGTGAAGTGCACGGCGGGCATGCCGAGTCCGCGCGCGGCCTCGACGTGGGCGAGGGTGTCGTCGACGAAGAGGCAGCGCCGGGCGTGCACGCCGGCCAGCTCGGCGGCGAAGCCCAATACGCGCGGGTCGGGCTTGCACCACCCGATCCGCGCGGTGTTGACCACCGCGTCGAACGCGTCGTCCAGGCCCAGTGCCGCCAGGTCGCGTTCCAGCCGGGTGGTGGCGTTGGAGACCAGCACGACGGGCACCTTCCGCCGTGCGGCGGCCAGCAGGCCGAGCACCTCGGCGTCCACCCGGCCGACGGGCCGCGACCACGCCTCGACCAGCTCCCGCGCACGGTCGGGGCTCCCGCAGACCTCGGCCAGGTCCTCCGCCACCAGCGCGCGGAACCGCTCGTCGCTGACCGCGCCCGTGACCGCCGGCTCCAGCCGCTCCGGCCGGAACGCGGCGCGGGCCAGCGTCCCCTCCGGCAGCCCCCAGGCGCGGTCGAGGGCCTCCATCGGCTGGGCGTCCCAGTGGCGGACGACGCCGTCCAGGTCGCACAGGACGGCGTCGAACGTCCGGGTGGAGCTGCTGCCGTTCATGCGGTGGATCGTGTCAGAACGGTCGCGGAGACGGGCGGGCAGGTAGGGGTTTGCCTACCTGAGCTGTAGGTTCCGGTCCATCGCGCCCGGTGGGGCGCCCGCAGCAGCATGGTGTGTGTGGTCGCAGCGGGCGGTCCGGAGAGGGAGAGGGGTGGGGGACGTGCCGCCGGTGTTGGTGGACAGGGAGCCCTGGGTGTTGGTCCTGGTCGTGGCGTTGACCGCGGTCTGCGGTGGGGCGGCGATCAGGGCGGCGGGCCTGCGGGAGCGCTCCGGTGGCTCGGTGCGGGCGGAGCGGTTCCGGCGGCTGGTCGGGCGGTTCGGGTGGCCGGGCGCGGCACTGCTGGCGGGGGTGGCCGCCTACGCGGCCGTGCAGGTGCTGCTGGTGGACGTGCACAACCCGGGCCGGAGCGGCTGGGCGGTCACCATGACCGGGATGGCCCCGGACGGGCTGTCCGCCTCGATGCTGCTGCTGATCGGGCTGCTGCTCACCGCGCTGCCGCCGCTCGCGCCGGGGCGCCGGCGCCGGCTCCTGCCGACCCTCGGGGTGGTGGGAGGCGGACTGCTGATCGGCCTCAACCCGTTCTCGACCCCGCACGGGCGGCCGCCGTTGGACTACGTGCTGGGCGGCACGGTCGGGCTGGCGCTGGTGTTCCTGGTCTGGTCGGGGCTGCTGCGGCTGGCCGGTTCGGGGGACCCGCGGGCCGAGCGCTGGTGGCTGCTTCTGCCGGGCGTCGTCGCGGCGACCGGTGATCTGCTGGGCCTCGACCTGTGGGTGCCCGCCCAGCCGGGGACGGGCATTCCGCTCGCCGTGGCGGCCTTCGGGGTGGGCCTCGCGGTGGTGGTGGGCGTCGCGGGCGCGGCCGTGCGGTGGCCGAGGGCGGCGGCGGATCTCGTGGCCCTTGGCCTGGTGGGGATCGGAGTGTACGGCACGGCTCAGGGGGCCTTCGGACGGGCACAGGTCGTGGTCGGCACCTTCGGGGCCCCGAACGGTCCGGCGCCGGTCGTCCCGGACGGCTTCGGGCACAACGCGGCCGTGCTGGGCGGGATCCAGGGTGCGCTGCTGCTGGCCCTCGGCCTGTGGCTGCTGCCGCGCACGGTGCTGCCGGACGCCCGGCGGCTGCTGGGACGGGCGCCGGACCCCGCGCTGACCGCACGGGTCCAGGTGCTGACCGAGACCCGGGCCGAGGCGGTCAGCTCGGCCGCCGCCGAGCTGCGGCGGATCGAGCGGGACCTCCACGACGGCGCGCAGGGGCGGCTGGTGGCCATCGGGATGAACCTGCGGGCAGCGGAGGACGTGATCGCGAGCAGCCCGCAGGAGGCCACCGCGCTCATCGTGGAGGCCCGGCACGCCTCCGCCGCCGCACTGGAGGAGCTGCGCAGCCTGGTCCGCGGGATCTACCCGCCGGTGCTGGCCGACCGGGGCCTGGGCGAGGCGATCCGGGCCCTGGCCCTGGACCAGCCGCTGCCCTGCGAGACCGAGATCGACCTGCCCGGCGGGCGGCTGGAGCCGCCGGTGGAGTCCGCGTGCTACTTCGCGGTCGCCGAGGTCGTCACCAACGCCGTCCGCCACGCCGACGCCCGCAGCCTGCGGATCCAGGCCGTCCGCAGGGAGAGGCTGCTGCGGATCGAGGTCACCGACGACGGGGTGGGCGGCGCCGATCCGGCCGCCGGCAGCGGACTGGCGGGCGTGGAGCGCCGGTTGGCGGCCTTCGACGGCATCCTGGCCGTCAGCAGCCCGCCCGGGGGACCGACGATCGTGGTCATGGAGGTGCCATGTCCGTAGGGCCCGTCCGACTGGTCGTCGCGGAGGACCTCTACCTGCTGCGCGAGGGACTGGTCCGGCTGCTGAAGGCGCGCGGGTTCGAGATCGCCGCGGCCGTCGACAGCGCGCCCGACCTGCTCGCGGCTCTGCTGGAGCACCGGCCCGATCTGGCGATCGTGGACATCCGGCTGCCGCCCACCCACACCGACGACGGGCTGCGGGCGGCCCTCGCCGCCCGCGAGCAGCTGCCCGGACTGCCGATCCTGCTGCTGTCGCAGTACGTCGAGCCCGTCTACGCCCAGGAGTTGCTCGCGGACCAGGCAGGCGGGGTCGGCTACCTGCTCAAGGACCGGGTGTTCAGCGACGACCAGTTCGTGGACGTGATCCGCACCGTCGCCGCGGGCGGGACGGTCATGGACCCGCAGGTGGTCACCAAGCTGCTGGTGCGGCGCAGGGGCAGCGAGCCGCTCGCCCGGCTGACCGAACGGGAGCGCCAAGTGCTGGAGTTGATGGCCGAGGGCCGCTCGAACAGCGCCATCGCGAGCCGGCTCTTCGTCAGCGAGAAGGCCGTCTCCAAGCACAGCACCAGCATCTTTGCCAAGCTGGAGCTGGCGCCCTCGGACGACGACAACCGCCGCGTCCTCGCGGTCCTCGCTTATCTGATGGCGACACCGAGGACCTAGCGGAACGCGGGATGGGCGGCAAGGCATCAAGGCCTTGCCGCCCCTCCCGCGTTCGCGTCAGGCCACCCCGGCGACCGCCGCGATGTCCTTGGCCAGCGGGACGCCCGAGCCGTCCCGGCGCGGGTCGCGGGCCGGGAGCTCGGCGGGGGAGCCGTTGGCGGTGGCGGCGCGGGCGGGCGCGGCGCCGACCCAGGCGAAGACGAGCTTGTCCTCGCCCTTCAGGAACCGCTGGCAGCGGACGCCGCCGGTGGCACGGCCCTTGCGCGGGTACTGCTCGAACGGCGTGACCTTGGCCGTCCCCTGACCCAGCCCGTCGAGCGCGTCGGACGCGCCCGCGACCGTCACCACGAGGGCGTCCTGCGCGGGGTCGACCGCGGAGAAGGAGAGGGCCCGCACGCCGTCGGCGAGCTTGATGCCCGCCATGCCGGCGGCCGGGCGGCCCTGCGGGCGGACCTGGCCGGCCGGGTAGCGCAGCAGTTGGGCGTCGGAGGTGACGAAGACCAGGTCCTCCTCGCCGGTGCGCAGCTCGACCGCGCCGACGATCTTGTCGCCGTCCTTGAGGGCGATGATCTCGAACTCGTCCTTGTTGTCCGGCCAGTCCGGCACGACCCGCTTGACCACGCCCTGCTCGGTGCCGAGCGCGAGGCCGGGGGAGGACTCGTCGAGCGTCGTCAGCGCGATCACGGACTCGCCCGCGTCGAGCTTGAGGAACTCCGCGACCTTCGCGCCGCCCGACAGCGCCGGGGTCTGCGCGCTCGGTGGCAGCTGCGGCAGGTCGATCACCGGCAGCCGCAGCACGCGCCCGGCGTCGGTGACGACCCCGATGTGGCCGCGGGCCGTGGCCGGGACGGCGGAGACGATGACGTCGTGCCGGGCCCGCCGTTGGTCCGCGCCGTCCGCGGTGTCGGCCGTGGGGGCCTCGCCGTCGGCGGTGCGGGCCAGCAGGCCGGTGGAGGACAGCAGCACCCGGCACGGGTCGTCCGCGACCTCCAGCGGGACGGCGGCCGTGGCCACCGCGCCCGCCTCCAGCAGCACGGTGCGCCGCTCGGTGCCGAACTTCTTGGCCACCGCCCCGAGTTCGTCGGAGACGACCTTGCGCAGCACGGTGTCCGACTCGAGGATCTCGGTCAGCTGCGCGATCTCGGTGAGGAGCTTCTCCTGCTCGGCCTCCAGCTCGATCCGGTCGAAGCGGGTCAGGCGGCGCAGCGGGGTGTCGAGGATGTACGCGGTCTGCGTCTCCGACAGGCTGAAGCGCTCGATCAGGCGCTCCTTGGCCTGCGCCGAGTTGTCGCTCGATCGGATGATGGCGATGACCTCGTCGATGTCGACGAGCGCGACGAGCAGACCCTCGACCAGGTGCAGCCGGTCCTGGCGCTTGCGGCGGCGGAAGTCGCTGCGCCGGCGGACCACCTCGAAGCGGTGGTCGACGTAGACCTCGAGCAGCTCCTTCAGCCCCAGCGTCAGCGGCTGGCCGTCGACCAGGGCGACGTTGTTGATGCCGAAGGTCTCCTCCATCGGCGTCAGCTTGTAGAGCTGCTCCAGCAGCGCCTCGGGCACGAAGCCGTTCTTGACCTCGATGACCAGGCGCAGGCCGTGCGCACGGTCCGTCAGGTCCTTGACGTCGGCGATGCCCTGGATCTTCTTGGCGCCGACCAGATCCTTGATCTTGGAGATGACCTTCTCCGGGCCGACCGTGAACGGCAGCTCGGTGACGACCAGGCCCTTGCGGCGCGGGGTGACGTCCTCGACGGAGACCTTGGCGCGGATCTTGAAGGTGCCGCGGCCGCTCTCGTAGGCGTCGCGGATGCCGTCCAGGCCGACCACCAGGCCGCCGGTGGGCAGGTCGGGGCCGGGGATGTGACGCATCAGCGCGTCGAGGTCCGCGTTCGGGTGGCGGATCAGGTGGCGCGCGGCGGCGACGACCTCGGCGAGGTTGTGCGGCGGCATGTTGGTGGCCATGCCGACGGCGATCCCGGAGACGCCGTTGACCAGCAGGTTCGGGAAGGCGGAGGGGAGGACCTCCGGCTCCCGCTCGCTGCCGTCGTAGTTGGGCCGGAACTCGACGGTGTCCTCGTCGATGGTCTCGACCATGGCCATGGCGGCCTCGGTGAGCCGGGCCTCGGTGTAACGCATGGCGGCCGGCGGGTCGTCGTTGCCGAGCGAACCGAAGTTGCCGTGGCCGTCGATGAGCGGCAGCCGCATCGAGAACGGCTGGGCCATGCGCACGAGCGTGTCGTAGATGGCGGTGTCGCCGTGCGGGTGCAGGCGTCCCATCACCTCGCCGACGACGCGGGCGCTCTTGACGTGGGCGCGTTCGGGGCGCAGCCCCATCTCGTTGGCCTGGTAGAGAACACGCCGGTGGACGGGCTTGAGGCCGTCCCTGGCGTCGGGGAGCGCCCGGGAGTAGATCACCGAGTAGGCGTACTCCAGGTAGGAGCTCTGCATCTCGTCCACCACGTCGATGTCGAGGATGCGCTCCTCGAAATCCTCTGGCGGAGGGGTCTGCGAACTGCGGCGGGCCATCGCGGCGGCGCTCCCTAGGACGGCATGCGCGCCTCCGGTGGGACCGGTCGGTGGGCATGGGGTGGGCACGGTCGGGGACCATTCTGGACCAGCGGGGTGACAAACCCGGCCACCGCTCCCCCTGCCGGTGCAGCACAATGGGGCTTTCCGGGGTCTCACCGACCCCGGACCACGGATTCCGATGATGCGGCAGACCGGAAGGAACGACGCGGATGGCCCAAGGATTCACCATCAGCGAGCACACTCTGGCCAACGGGCTCAGGGTCGTGCTCTCCGAGGACCACCTCACCCCGGTCGCCGCGGTCTGCCTCTGGTACGACGTCGGCTCCCGGCACGAGGTGGCCGGCCGCACCGGTCTGGCGCACCTCTTCGAGCACCTGATGTTCCAGGGCTCCGCGCAGGTTCCCGGCAACGGTCACTTCGAGCTGGTGCAGGGCGCGGGTGGTTCGCTCAACGGCACCACCAGCTTCGAGCGCACCAACTACTTCGAGACCATGCCCGCGCACCAGCTGGAGCTGGCGCTGTGGCTGGAGGCCGACCGGATGGGCAGCCTGTTGGCCGCCCTCGACCAGGAGAGCCTCGACAACCAGCGCGCGGTCGTGAAGAACGAGCGCCGCCAGCGCTACGACAACGTGCCCTACGGCACCGCCTTCGAGCGGCTGACGGCGATGGCCTTCCCGGACGGCCACCCCTACCACCACACGCCCATCGGCTCGATGGAGGACCTGGACGCCGCCACCCTCGGCGACGCCCAGGACTTCTTCCGGACCTACTACGCGCCCAACAACGCGGTGCTGGCCGTGGTCGGCGACATCGACCCGGAGCAGACGCTGGCCTGGGTGCAGAAGTACTTCGGCTCCATCCCCGCGCACGACGGCAAGCGCGCGCCGCGCGACGGCGCCACTGTCGTCCGCTCCGACGACGCGTCGCTGCGCGAACACGTCGTCGCCGAGGTGCCCTCGCGCGCGGTGATGCAGGCGTACCTGTTGCCGCTCGACGGCACCCGGGAGGCCGACGCCGCCGACCTGGCGCTGACCATCCTCGGCTCCGGCGAGTCCTCCCGCCTGTACAACCGCCTGGTGCGGCACGACCGGCTGGCCGTCACCGCCGGCTTCGGCCTGCTGCGGCTCGCGGGCGCGCCCTCGCTCGGCTGGCTCGACGCGAAGACCTCCGGTGAGGCGACGGTCGAGGCCGTCGAGGCCGCCATCGACGAGGAGCTGGCCCGCTTCGCGGCCGAGGGCCCCACGGCCGAGGAACTGGAGCGTGCGCAGGCGCAGATCGAGCGCGAGTGGCTCGACCGGCTCGACACCGTCAGCGGCCGCGCGGACGAACTGTGTCGCTACGCCGTCCTGTTCGGTGACCCGAAGCTCGCCGACACCGCGCTGTCGCGGGTGTTGGAGGTGACGGCCGCGGAGATCCAGGCCATCGCGAAGCAGTTCCTGTCGCCGGACAACCGCGCGGTGCTGACCTACGAGCCGTCCGCCCCTGCCCAGGACTCAGAAGGCCAGACCGACTCAGCAGGCCAGACCGATGAGGACGAGGAGGTGCAGGCATGACCATCGCCTCCACCATGACCTTCCACCCGCGCCCCGAGCCGGGTCAGCCGACCCCGTGGAACTTCCCGGCGCCGACGCGCAGCACCCTGCCCAACGGCCTGACGGTGCTGCGCTGCGACCGTCCCGGCCAGGCGCTGGTCGCGGCCGAGCTGGTGCTGGACGTGCCGCTCGCGGCGGAGCCGCGTGAGCAGGAGGGAGTCTCCACGATCCTGGCGCGCGCCTTCTCCGAGGGCACCGAGTCGCTGACGGCCGAGGAGTTCGCCGCGGAGTTGGAGCGCGCCGGCGCGAACCTGGACGCCCACGCCGACCACACCGTGCTGCGGGTCTCGCTGGAGGTCCCGGCGTCGCGGCTGGAGCGCGGCCTCTCGCTGATGGCCGACGCCGTGCGCGCCCCCGCGTTCCCGGAGCACGAGATCGAGCGGCTGGTCGCCAACCGCCTCGACGAGATCGTCCACGAGCAGGCCAACCCGGCCCGCCGCGCCGCGATCGCCTTCTACGCCGAGCTGTTCGACGCCTCCGACCGCGTCTCGCGGCCGCGGTCCGGCAGCGCGGAGACGGTCGAGGCCATCGACCGCGCCGCGGTGGCGGCGTTCTACGCCGCCCATGTCCGGCCCGCCACGGCCACGTTGGTCGTCGTCGGCGACTTCTCCGGGGTCGACTTCGACGCGGTGCTGGCCGCGACGATCGGCCGCTGGACCGGCACCCCCGGCGCCCACGCCGCCCCCGCGCCGGTGCGCGCGGACGACACGGGCCGCGTCGTCATCGTCGACCGCCCCGGCTCCGTGCAGACGCAGCTGCTGATCGGCCGGATCGGCCCCGACCGCCACGACCCGAGCTGGGCGGCGCAGATCCTCGGCACGTACTGCCTCGGCGGCACCCTCACCTCCCGCCTGGACAAGGTCCTGCGCGAGGAGAAGGGCTACACGTACGGCGTGCGTGCCTTCGCCCAGCCGCTGCGCTCCGGCGCGGACGGCCAGGGCCGCGCGCTGCTGGCGATCTCCGGCTCGGTGGACACCGAGTCCACGGCGCCGGCCCTCGCGGACACCTGGCAGATCCTGCGCACGCTGGCGGCGGAGGGCCTGACCGACGACGAGCGGGACGTGGCCGTCCAGAACCTCGTCGGCGTGGCCCCCCTGCGCTACGAGACCGCGTCCGCGGTCTGCGCGACCCTCGCCGACCAGGTGGAGCAGGAGCTCCCGGACAACTACCAGGCCGACGTCTACCGCCAGTTGGCCGAGACCACGACCACGGCGGCGACGTCCGCTGTCGTGACCGCGTTCCCCCCGGAGCGCCTCGTCGCCGTCCTCGTCGGCGACGCCTCGGTGATCGCGGCCCCCCTGAAGGACCTGGGCCTCGGCGAGGTCACCGTCATCCCGGCCTGACCCTCGGCGGCGTTGCCGCCCGGGCGCGACAAGCCCCAGTCGGGGCTCCCGCAGCTGGTTGCACTACCCAGGGGCGCGGGGAACTGCGCGACCAACCACTGAAGTGGTGGGTTGCTCAGTTCCCCGCGCCCCTGGCATTTGCGGCGGCCCCGAGGGATGTGATGTAGGTCACACTCGTGAACGGGATTTCCGGGGAGTGGTTCCCCGTTTAGCTGTTTGAATGGAAAGCGGGGAGAGCCTCCCCACTTCCCAGGCGACACAGCCGCACCAGCCACACCGGAGGAAGGAGTCACCGTGGACCAGGCCCTCGCGAGCGAGAAGCCCGCTGCCTCGGGGCTCCGTCGGCGTGCCGACGCCGCCCGGAATCGGGCGCGCATTCTTGAGGCGGCGCAGGAGGCCTTCATCGAGTTCGGCGCGGACGTGCCGCTCGACGAGATCGCCCGGCGCGCCGGGATCGGCAACGCCACCGTCTACCGCCACTTCCCGGACCGTCGCGCGCTGGTGCGCGGCGTCGTCCTGGAGGTCATGGAACGAGCCAACAGCGTGGCCGTGCAGGCCTACGCCGAGGAAAGTGATCCCTTCGAGGCGCTGAGCCGTCTCGTGCACGACTCCGTCAACTGGAAGATCGGCGCGCTGTGCCCGATGCTCTCCGAGTGGACGGATCTGGGCGACCCCGAGGTCTACGCCACGCGGGAACGCCTCGACGGGAGCATCCAGGCGATCGTCAGCGCCGCTCAGGCGGCCGGAAGCCTGCGTGACGACGTCGGCAGCGACGACGTCATGATGGCGGTCGCCCAGCTGGTGCGGCCGTTCCCGGGCGCCCGGTACGAAAGTCTTCAACCCTTCGTCCACCGTCACCTGCAGCTGCTGCTGGACGGTCTCCGGGCGCCCGCCCGGACGCCGCTGCCGGGCAGCCCGCAGAGCCTGGAGGACGTCCGTCGCGAGTGCGTGCTCGCGTCCGCCAACCGACGCGAGTGCCGCTCGTAAGGCACGCAATGCACCGGACCGACACGACTCGCTGACCTCCAGGACGCGTTCGTACGTCACCGTTCAAGTTCCACACCTGTCAGTTCGCTCACCGACGACGGCAGCTTCTGCCGCGCATGTACGGGGAAATCCTCATGTCTGCATCCGCACCCACCGCGTCACTCGACAAGGCCCAGCCCGATCCAAGGCGCTGGAAGGCGCTCATCTTCATAGCCATCGCCCAGCTGATGGTCGTCCTCGACGCGACCGTCGTGAACATCGCACTTCCGCACGCTCAGGCGGACCTGCACATCTCCGACGCCAACCGCCAGTGGGTGATCACCGCCTACAGCCTGGCCTTCGGTGGGCTGCTGCTCTTCGGCGGCCGTGTCGCCGACCTGTGGGGGCGCAAGCGGGCCTTCATCGTCGGTCTGATCGGCTTCGCGCTGGCCTCCGCGATCGGCGGTGCGGCGGTCAACTCCGGCATGCTGCTCGGCGCCCGTGCGCTGCAGGGCATCTTCGGCGCGCTGCTCGCCCCGGCGGCCCTGTCGCTGCTGGCCGTCACCTTCACCGAGGCCAAGGAGCGCGCCACCGCGTTCGGCATCTTCGGTGCCATCGCCGGCGCCGGCGGTGCGGTCGGCCTGCTGCTCGGCGGCGCGCTGACCCAGTACGCCAACTGGCGCTGGGCGCTGTACGTCAACATCATCTTCGCGATCGTCGCCGTGATCGGCTCCATCGTCTTCGTCCACGAGCGTGAGGACGAGCGCAACCGCAACCGCCTCGACATCCCCGGCGTGCTGCTGGCCACCTCCGGCCTGGTCGCCCTGGTCTACGGCTTCACCAAGGCGGAGGAGTCCGGCTGGGGTTCCGGCTTCACCATCGGCCTGTTCGTGGCCTCGGCGGTGCTGCTGGCGCTCTTCGTCCTGGTCGAGTCGCGCACCAAGGCCCCGCTGCTGCCGCTGCGTGTGGTGCTGAACCGCAACCGCGGTGGCGCCTACCTCGGCCTCGGCCTCGCCATCATCGGCATGTTCGGTCTGTTCCTGTTCATGACCTACTACCTGCAGGGCATCAAGCAGTACAGCCCGGTGATGACCGGCGTCGCCTTCCTGCCCATGGTCGTCGGCATGATCACCGGCTCCACGCAGATCGGCGCCCGCCTGATGAACCGCGTCCCGGCGCGCTGGCTGATGGGCCCCGGCCTGCTGGTCGCCTCGCTGGGCATGCTGATGCTCACGCAGATGCACGTGGACAGCAACTACTGGACGCTGATCCTGCCCGCCGAGATCCTGCTCGGCCTCGGCATGGGTACCTCGTTCATGCCGGCCATGAGCCTGTCGACCATCGGCGTGCAGCCGCAGGACGCGGGCGTGGCCTCCGCGATGATCAACACCTCGCAGCAGGTCGGCGGCTCCATCGGCACCGCGCTGCTGAACACCATCGCGGCCAGCGCGACGACCAGCTGGCTGGTCTCGCACCACTCCACCGACCCGCGCAACCCGCTGGCCGCCGTGCACGGCTACGACGTCGCCATCTGGTGGGCGGTCGGCATCATGTTCGCCGCCTCGGCGCTGGTCTTCATCCTGGTGAACGCCGGCCGTCCGGAGCACCACGCGGTCGCCGGCGCCGGTGCCGACCAGGACGCGAGCGTCCCGGTCGTCATCCACTGACGCTGACGCATCGTCAACGACGAAGCACGACGCAGCCCCCGCCCCTTCCGGGTCGGGGGCTTCGTCGTGCCCGTGATCGGTAATTGCGTTGCGGCCTCCCCGGGGCCCATGGCTAGATAGGCGCAGTGACCGGACGTGACAGGCCGGTCCCCGAGGCGGTGGAGAGGAGGCAGTCCCATGCGGGTCGAGAAGCAAGCCCGGTGCCACATCAGCACCGCGGCCGCCTCCCTGCGGCGACGCCCCTCCACCGTCCGCGGCTTCCGCCGCTGAGGCGGCGTTCCCCTCGCACCACCCGCGCGCGGCGACCGCGCGCCCACAGACTTGTAGCCTTGTTCCAGGAGAACAAATCCCATGTCGTACACCGAGATCCCGGGCATCAACGTGCCCATCCGCATGTGGACCGACCCCGCGACGGTCGAGGGCCAGGCCCTCCAGCAGCTGCGCAACATCTCCTCGCTGCCGTGGATCCACGGCCTCGCCGTCATGCCCGACGTGCACCTGGGCAAGGGGGCGACGGTCGGTTCCGTGATCGCCATGAAGGGCGCGGTCTGCCCGGCCGCGGTCGGCGTGGACATCGGCTGCGGGATGAGCGCGGTCAAGACCTCGCTCACCGCCCGTGACCTGCCCGACGACCTGAGCCGGCTGCGCTCGAAGATCGAGCAGGCCATCCCGGTCGGCCGTGGCCTGCACGGCGACCCGGTCGACCCGGGCCGCATCCACGGCTTCGCCATGAGCGGCTGGGACGACTTCTGGTCCCGCTTCGACGGCCTCACCCCGGCGGTCAAGGCGCGTCGCGAGCGCGCGCTGCAGCAGATGGGCTCGCTGGGCTCGGGCAACCACTTCATCGAGGTCTGCCTCGACAAGTCCGGCGCGGTCTGGCTGATGCTGCACTCGGGCTCGCGCAACATCGGCAAGGAGCTCGCCGAGTACCACATCGGCGTCGCCCGCTCGCTGCCGCACAACCAGAACCTGGTCGACCGCGACCTGGCGGTCTTCATCGCGGCCACCCCGCAGATGCAGGCCTACCGCTCGGACCTGTTCTGGGCGCAGGAGTACGCCAAGCGCAACCGCGCGGTCATGATGGCGCTCTTCCAGGACGCCGTCCGGGCCGAGTTCCGCCGGGCGAAGGTCACCTTCGACCAGGTCATCTCCTGCCACCACAACTACGTGGCCGAGGAGCGGTACGACGGTGAGGAGCTGCTGGTCACCCGTAAGGGCGCGATCCGCGCCGGCGCGGGGGACTACGGGATCATCCCGGGCTCGATGGGCACCGGCTCGTACATCGTCCGTGGCCTCGGCAACGCCGACGCCTTCAACTCCGCCTCGCACGGCGCGGGCCGCAAGATGTCCCGCTCGGCGGCGAAGCGCACGTTCGGCGTCCGCGACCTGGTGGAGCAGACGCGGGGCGTGGAGTGCCGCAAGGACTCCGGCGTCGTGGACGAGATCCCCGGCGCGTACAAGCCGATCGAGAAGGTCATGGCCCAGCAGACCGACCTCGTGGAGGTCGTCGCCCAGCTGAAGCAGGTCGTCTGCGTCAAGGGCTGAGTCGCTGCGAGGTGATTGTTGCCTGAACAGTCCCTGACAGACAGTTGACGTCGTGTGGACCGGCTCCGGGGCGGGAGCAGCGCCGACCGCCGTCCGGGTGCGACGTCAACTGTCTTGGCAGAAAATGGAAGAGACGGGTCCTCATATGGACACATGTTGTTGTCGGTTGCCCGTTCGGCCGATGATACGATCACCTCGCTTTGCGGAGCGGGCGGGTCCACCCTGCAGTGGCAGGGAGTTCGGCGGCCGGCTGTCAGACGCCTGAAGAGAGTCTTATGACGGAATACATCGAGAACCCAGCGCTGTGGGCTCTTGTCGTGCTCCTGATCATCGTGATCGCCGTCGTCGTCCGCCAGCGCAAGGCGGCCATGGCGTTGCGCCAGGAGATCACGGGGCTCAGGGAGTACTACTCCGACCTGGAGCACCACTACACGCAGTCCGTCGCCGCTGCTCAGGAGCAGGCAGAGGAAGCGACGAAGACCGTGCTGAAGTCGGCCATGCGGACCCTCCAGGGTCTCGCCGCCGAGCAGCAGTTGATCCTTTCGCGGCTGCAGGCCAAGCACGGGGAGTCGGTCATCCTCCAGGACCTGCTGGAGATCGACCACACCAACTCCCAGTTCGGCCGCCGCGCCCAGTCCATCGCGGTGCTCTGTGACGGCTGGCTGGGCCGCCACCGGGACAACGCCTCGGTCTACGACGTGGTGCGCAGTGCCCAGGGCCGGGTGCGCCACTTCCGCCGGGTGGAGATCCTCTCCCAGGTGGACTTCGGTATCTCCAGCCGCGCGGTCGAGCCGGTGGCGCTGGCCCTGGCCGAGCTGCTCGACAACGCAACGAGCTACTCCAGCCCGGACACGGTCGTCGAGATCAACATCCGCACCGTGCCCAAGGGCGTCGCGATCGTCGTCGACGACGCGGGCGTCGGCATGAACGACGAGGAACGCGCCCGCGCCGAGCGGCTGCTGAGCACCGACCGGGTCAAGAGCGTGGCAGGCCTGGGTAATCCGCCGCAGTTCGGCCTCGCCGTCATCGGCGTGCTCAGTGAGCGCTTCGGTTTCGAGGTGTCGGTGGACTCCACCTCGCCCTACGGCGGTGTGCGCGCGGTGGTCCTGCTGCCGCACGAGCTGCTGACCTCCATGCCCGAGAAGAAGGCACCGGCTGCTCCGATGACGCGCTCCTCCGTGCCACCCCCGGCGAACGGGCCCGAGCCCGTGCCGGGCTCCCCGACGACCTCCGACGGACTGCCGCTCAGAAGGCGCAAGCGTCCGATGGCGATCGTGCCGGGCTCCGCGCCCACCCCGCTCGCCTCGGCCCGCTCCGGCGCCGAAACCGCGGCGATCATGGGTGCGTTCCAGCGGGGCACCCGGTCCGGCCGGGCCGTGCGCACGGACGACGCGGACCAGACGAGCAGCACACGTGGGTCAAGCAGTGAAGGGCATGAGTACTCGTGAACGACGATCTGTCATGGATGCTCGACAGCGCCCTGGAGATTCCCGGGGCCCTGCACGCGGTCCTGATCTCGGCCGACGGCCTCCTGATGGCCCGTACCAAGGACTTCGACAAGGACGACGCGGACCGCGTCGCCGCCGCGATGAGCGGCGTCCAGTCGCTGAGCCGCTCCCTCGCCTTCTTCTGCGAGGACAGCAGCCAGCTGTGGCGGCAGACCCTGGTCGAGTTCGACGGCGGCTGGGTGTTCCTGATCTCCGCCGGTGACGGCGCCTACCTCGGCGTCTCCGCCGAGGCGGACGTCGACATGCAGGACATCACCTTCCGCATGCAGCAGTTGGTCGGCCAGCTGGGCAAGGTCCTGGTCGCACCGCCGCGCGAGAACCTGGGGGCGCATTCGTGAACGGGCCCGAGGACTTCGAGCTCGAAGCCGCGGAGTTAGTGCGTTCGTACGTCATCACCAAGGGGCGTCGGCTGCCCGACGAGGATCAGCTCTCGCTGATCACCCTGGTGACGGCGGCACCCGAGCAGGTGCAGCGACCGCTCCGGCTGTCCCCGGAGGAACAGCGGCTGCTGGACGTCTGCTCCGCCGGCTACCTCTCGGTGGCCGAGATCGCCGGGCACACCCGGCTTCCGCTGGGCGTGGTGCGGATCATGCTGGCGGGCCTCACCGAGGCCGGCTACCTGCTCACCCGCCCGCCCGTGGCCCGTGCCCGTCTCGCCGACAAGGAGCTCCTGGAGGAGGTGCTCAGTGGTCTCCGGGCCAAGTTTGGGTGAGCGACCGGCGCTGCAGACGCGTGACTACGTCAGCGGCGGCGCCTCACAGACCGCCGTCAAGATCCTTGTCGTCGGTCACTTCGCGGTGGGCAAGACCACGTTCATCGGGTCGATCTCCGAGATCGAGCCGTTGTCCACCGAGGAGACGATGACCCGGGCCGGGCAGGACGTGGACGACCTCAAGGGGGTCCGGGGGAAGACCACGACCACCGTCGCCATGGACTTCGGCCGCCTCACCATCAGCGACCGCGTCGTGCTCTACCTGTTCGGCACACCCGGCCAGGTGCGCTTCGTGCAGATGTGGGAGGACATGGCCCGCGGCGCGCTCGGCGCGCTGGTCCTGGTCGACCCCGAGCGGCTCGCCGACTCCTTCGCGGTGATCGACCTGATCGAGCAGTACGGCCTGGACTACGCGATCGCGGTCAACACCTTCGACGGCAACCCCGAGCGCGCCGAGGAGTCGCTGCGGGAGGCGCTCGACCTCCTCGACGACACCCCGGTCGTCACCTGTGACGCGCGCGACGAGCGGTCGTCGGCCGCCGCGCTGACCACGCTCGTCAGCTACCTGCTGGCGCGGGTCGGATAGGCCGTCACCTCTCGTTCCGCACAGAGCTCTCCACCCAGTTCCACGCCGAGGGGTCGAAGCCGGGCAGCTGCCCGTCCTCGACCCCTTTCGCGTGCGTCAGTACGCCGGCCGGGCGTCGTCCTGACGGTCCGACAGGCGGGCCCGCCAGTCGGTGAGGCCCTGCGTCAGCTCGCCGTCCGCGGGGGTCAGCCCGGGAAGGCAGCTGTCGATGTAGTGGACGTAGAGCGGAACGAGCTCGGCGAGGAGGAGCTCGGTGAGGCGCTCTGCCGGGTCCGGCCGCCCGTGGCGCGCACGGGTCGCGGCACGGACGAGTTCCGCTGCCACCGGTGCGGGTTGCGCGAGGTGGCGGTGGATGGCGTCGTCGGTGGACCCGGGGTCCCCGGTGGCGGCGGTGTAGAGGAACCGGAGGGGGAGCAGGACGGCCTTGGTGAACCGCCTGGTGTCCTCCGCCAGGACCGCGGGGTGGTGGAAGTCGGCCAGGACGGGCGCCGGCGCGAGCACGTCCAGGGCGAAGCGGACGCTGTCGGTCAGCAGGGTGTGGGCGCTCGGCCGGGCGACCTCCGGGCGCACGTCCTCGCCGAGGAGCAGCAGGCCGCTCCGTTCGAGGTCGAGGCGGTCGACGGCCGGGAACCTGCCGTCGTGGCGGTTCGCGCGCAGGGCCGGCAGGGAGCTCCAGAAGACCGACAGGCGCCGGTAGGCGGCGTCCTTGGCGTGGAGTTCGCGGGTGACCTGCTCGACGGTCCCGGGGTCGTCGTCCTGGCGGTCCGCCAGGACGAGCCCGAGGTCGATGTCGCTGACGGCGGGGGCGAACCCCCCGTGCGCGAGGCTGCCGAGGGCGTAGGCCGCGACGAGGCGGTCGCCGAGGGTCTGCTGGAACAGCACAGCGCAGCGCTCGGCGACGGCGGTGGCGGAGCCGGCGTCGAGGGTCTCCTCGTGCGGTGTGCTCATGCCGGCACCGCGGTGTCGCGGAGCGCCAGTTCGGCGATCCGGTCGGAGACCATGTTGATGACCTGCCAGGCGCGGTCGAGGAGGTCGGTCACCTCGCCGGGCTCCCACTCCTGGCGCTCGGCGAGGAGGCGGTAGCCCATCTCGATGTGCTCCTGGTCCGCCTCGTCGTGCAGCGCGAAGTAGGCGTTGCCGGGGAAGGCCAGGGAGCCGGCGTTGCTGAAGGTGAGGCTGCCGGCCTCCAGCACGAGGTGGGCCAGGACGACCTTCTGCAGCCCGGGCAGTATGCGGAACTGTTCGACGAACCAGGCGGCCCCGGCTTCGATCACGGGGTCCCAGACGGCGGTCCGGCCGGTGTCGTGGCTCTCGGCCAGGATCCCGTCGTGGCCGACCTCCTCATCCCGGTGCTCGATGGCGAGTTCCTTGAGCTGGGGGTCGGTCTCGTAGTCGGCCCGGACCGTGATCATCCGCTGGAACGCGCCCGACCACGGGGCCACATGGGCCATGACGGCGTCCTTGGTGGCCGCCGGCGTCGTCGGGTCCTCCAGCAGGACGATGAGGCTGTTGCCGCGGTAGGCGCGGACGTGCTGCTCGTTGCGGTCGGCGACTTCCTGCAGGGGAAGGGGCATCGTCGTGGTCATAGGGATTCGACCTCCTGGAGGATTCCACGGGCCTGCCGTGGGAGCGGACTGGGCTGGGCGGTCAGTGGGGGGTAGATCGGGAACCTGAAGTAGACGGACACGTCGCCCTCGTGGCCGCGCGAGCGGTAGCTGACCAGCTCCTGGAGACCCCGGATGCGGTTCAGCGGCTGCGGCGCCACGGCCCGGAGCAGGGCGCGGTGGCGTTGCGGGTCCAGGCCCTCGTGCGCCATCAGTGCGCCGATCCTGGCCGCGGCTTCGGCGTCGGAGGCGGTGATGCTGGACACCCGGAAGTACGTGGACGACTCGTCGGCGCCGGCGGCGTCCGAGCGGAAGGCCAGGCAGGTCAGCGGGGCGTCCCCGGCGGCTTCGGGCGCCGTGCCGAGCAGAGTCCGGAAGGCCGAGCGGGCTCTGGCCGGCTCGTGGGAGCGGGCGAGCGAGGCCATCTGTTCCAGGACCGCGACGCTGCTGGTGTGGTTGCGGTAGTAGACCTTGGCCCGGGCCTTCGTGGCGGAGTCCAGGTCGAGGGCGAAGAACTCCAGTTCCCGCTCGACTCCGTCCGTCGCGGTCCCCCGGGCCACTCCCGCGGCGGTGTCGGCCCACGCCGGGCCCATCCCGAGGCGTTCCATCGCCTCGGTCACCAGGGCGAAACGTTCCTGCGGGGCCACCGTGTACAGCCCGAAATAGAGCTTGAAGTCCGGGGGATGCCCGGGCCGCCAGGCCAGCGAGTGCCACACCGGTATGGGCGTCAACTCCTCGCCTGCGCCCGGCGCGAAGACGTCGGCCACCTTGCCGTAGCGGTCCAGGCTGACCAGCGGCTCCCCGGCCAGCCGGTCCGTCAATCTTGCCGCCGCGACCCGGTTGGACGCCGCGGTGACGGGCCGAGAGGAGCCCAGGGCCTCGAAGAGGATGCGGAGTTCGGGTCTGCCTTGGGACCACTTCACCGACATCTCGGCGGGGAAGCCGTCGCTTCCGACGTACGAGGGGAACGGGCACGTCCGCCCGACGGGGATGTCGGCCCATGGCCGGAGCAGATCCAGGACCTGGTCCGTCACCGGGCCGGTCATGGATCGTGACAGGCCGAGCCCGTCGCCCATCTCGGTCCAGCGTTCGCGGAGGAACTCCCCGATGGAACGCCCTTCACCAGAGAAGATGCTGTCCACTCACCTATCCAGTCTCCAAGCGCGCCGTCCCGTCCCCTGCGGGCGAATTGATCGTCCGTCGCACGCGGGACGAGGTCCTCGGCGTGGGGGAGTGTGCAGGATTCAACGGGAGGTCGGCGCGGTCACCTTCAGCAAACTTCGCGGCGAATTCCGCGGGAAGATTGCATCAACGGATCACGACAGGTGCCCGGGGCGCACCATTGCGCACACAAGTGAACTGTCCTGCGGGACACCGGAACCACTCCCTCCTCAACGGCCCCATGACTGCCCCGCGCGCCGTCCGGCAAACCTACTATGCGATGATCATGGTGGGCCAGCCTTGCCGGCGGCTGTGCCCCAACGTCCGCCTCTGGCGCGGGAAGGGACCATTCGCGAACCGGTGATACGATCACACCGATTTTGCGGAGCAGGTGGGTCCACCCCGCGTTTGCGGGGCTGCAGCAGCTGGCCCCGCTGACCAGTCTCGTCAGCATTTCTTGCTGGCCCGCCGGCTTAGGAGCCACAGGCAGACATGGACGTTTCCTCTTCCGCCCCGGTGCCCCCGCCCGGCTGCCCCGCACACGGCCGAGTCCCGGTCTACGGGCCGGAGTTCGCTGCGGACCCGGAGGCCTACTACGCCTACCTGCGCAGCTTCGGGCCGACCGCGCCGGTCGACCTCGCCCCCGGCGTCCCGGCCACTCTGGTCACCGACTACCAGACCGCCCTGCGCCTGCTCCAGGACCCGGCGAACTTCCGCAAGGACTCCCGCCGTTGGCGCGACCTCGCGGAGGGCCGGCTGCCCGCCGACAGCCCGGTGGTCCCGACGCTGACCTACCGGCCGAACGCCCTGTTCAGTGACGGCGCCGAGCACCTGCGGCTGCGTCAGGCGATCACCGACACCATGGCCCGCATCGACATGCGCCGGCTCGCCCGGAGCACCGAGCAGGTCTCGAACTTCCTCATCTCCCAGTTCGGTCCCCGCGGTTCGGCGGATCTGCTCGGCGACTACGCCAAGCAGGTCTCGCTGCTGGTCTTCAACGAGCTGTTCGGCTGCCCCGCCGAGATCGGCGACCGGGTCATGTTCGGCACCTCGGGCATGTTCGAGGGTGTCAACGCCGAGCAGGCGGTCGGCGTGCTCTTCGGCGCCTGCGGCGAGCTGGTGGCGCTCAAGCGCAGCCGGCCCGGCGACGACGTCACCTCGTGGCTGCTGCAGCACCACGCGCGGCTGACGGACGAGGAGATGGTCTACCAGCTCGCGCTGCTGCTGGCCTCCGGCACCGAGCCGCTGCGCAATCTGATCGGGAACACCCTGCACCGGGTGCTCACCGACGACGGGTACGCCAACAAGGGCGGGCTGATCGACGAGGCGATCGACGACACGCTGTGGGAGAACCCGCCCATGGCCAACTTCGCCGCCCACTACTCCGCGAGCGACCTGGAGTTCGCCGGGCAGCACTTCCGGGCCGGCGACCTCTTCCTGGTCAGCATCGGCGCCGCCAACACCAGCCCGGCCCTGGCCAGCGCCCGGCAGTCGGGCAGCCGCGCGCACCTGTCCTGGAGCGCCGGCCCCCACGCCTGCCCGTCCAAGGACCCGGCCCGCCAGATCGCGGTCACCGCGATCGAGAACCTGCTCAACCAGCTCCCGGACGTCGTACTCGCCGTCCCCGAGCGGAGCCTGACGTGGCGTCCGGGCCCGTTCAGCCGCGGCCTGGCGGCCCTGCCGACGCGCTTCACGCCCGTGGAGGTCGCGCACCGTCCCGCCTCCGCCCCGTCGACCCAGGCGCCGACCGAGCCGGTCGCTCCGCAGCCCGGCAAGGCCGAAGGCGGCGGCCGGTGGAGCCAGTTCCTCAACTGGCTCAAGGGCTGACCTGCCCCAGACGAGAGAAGAGCCCCCGCGGACCGTTCCCGGTCCGCGGGGGCTTTCTCGTGTGGCTGGGAGGAACCCCCTGGTTGATCACCCAGTCGCGGGGCTGTCGGACTGTGTGTGCGACCAATCGCCCGGGCGCCCGGGCCTTGCTTGAATCGACCCGCCTCACCACGTGAACGAGGCAGTCCGATTCGAGAGACCGAGGCAGATGAAGAACCGATCCCTGCGTACCGCCCTCCTGGGCAAGGCGTTCGTCCCCGGCGCGGTGCTGGTCCTGGTCCTCGCCGGGGTCGCGGACGCGCACACGGCGAGCGTGACCGTCGCGAGCCCGGGCCCGGCGATCGGACCCGGCACGCCGTTCACCGGCGTCTCCTCCCACGCCGACTGCGCCCAGGGCCTCGTCACCGGCGGCGGCGCGGACCAGGCCACGGGCGACAACCGGGCCGGCAACGGCAACCACGTGATGGGCCTGTCCCCGAGCGCGGACGGCGCGACCGAGTACCTCGGCACGCCGGGCGTCGTCGGCGCCGACGCCACGCACTGGCTCGCCTTCGGCGGCAGCGGCAGCAACTCCAGCCCCGCCTTCTCCACCACCCCGTACGCGATGTGCCTCACCAGCAACGGGATCCGGCACACCCTCGTCGTCATGGACAAGGCCGCCGGGCCGAGCATCGGACAGACCTCGAAGCTCGTCGTCGCGACCTGCCCGGCCGGGACCCGGCTGCTCGGCGGCGGCGCGCGGGCGACTCCGGCGAGCGTCGGCAGCCTCAAGCCGATCGCGAGCTACCCCACCTTCGCCGACGCCGCCCATGACTTCGGCCAGAAGGCCGCGGCCGACGGTGAGACGAACCCCGACTCCTGGGCCGCCGTCGGCGGCATCGGCGGCGGGCGTGACGACGACAACACCACCTACGCCTATGCGATCTGCACCGGCTTCGGCGTCGACGTCAAGCACGACAGCACCACCGTCCACTTCCGTGAGACGGCCGGTCCCACCGTCGCGAGCACCAGCCAGGCGGTGACGGCCGGGTGCACCGCCGACGACGGGGTGCTGGTCAGTGGCGGCGCGGCGGCCAGCGGCGGGTCGGTGACCACGACCGACTTCAGCAAGGCCGGCTCCGGCGGCACCCACCTGATCGGCAGCTTCCCGAGCGACGCCGATGGCACCCCGGCGGCGGGCGGCAGCGGCACGGCGGCGAGTTGGACCGCCGACATCCACGCCGGCGGCTCCCCGTCCCCGAACACCTTCTCCGACGTCTGGGCGCTCTGCCTGAACGTCCGCGACGGCCGCTAGCGGGGAGCGCAAGCCCCGACGGCGGGTGTCACACGATGTGACGTCCGCCGTCGACGGTGAGGCTGTCGCCCGTGGTGTGGGCGGCGTCGACCAGGTAGGCCACCGCGTCGGCGACGTCCTCGGGGGTGCCGGCGCGGTGCAGCGGGGTGTGGGCGGCGATCCAGTCGCGGGAGCTCTGCCAGACCTGGTCCGCCTCGGCGTACCAGGCGGTGTCGATCAGCCCCGGGGCCACCGCGTTGACGCGGATCTCCGGGCCGAGCTGCGAGGCCAGCAGCCGCGTCATGTGGTTGACCGTGGCCTTGCTGACCGCGTAGGGGATCGAGTTGCCCAGCGCCCGGGTGGCCGACACCGAAGAGCTGTTGACGACGCTGCCCGCGCCGCCGGCGCGCAGGTGGGGCACGGCGGCGACGGTCAGCTGCCAGGCGCCGATGACGTTCACGTCGAAGATCTCGCGCCAGGCCTGCGGGTCGGCCGCGCCGAGGTCGTCCAGCGGGATGAACCGGGTGGTACCGGCATTGTTGACCAGTACGTCCAGCCGGCCGTAGTGCTTCACCGTCTGCTCGACCAGCCGCTCCGCGTCCGCCGGGTCGGCGATGTCGCCCTGGAGGTAGTGCCCGTCCGGCAGTTCGGCCGCCAGCGCCTCCCCGGCCGCGCGGCGGCGGACGACGGCCGCGCCGAATGAGCCAGGTGGCCCAGTGTGATCGTGTACTGACTTTTAGTAGCATGTCGCAGGTGGAGAACGACGGGGTGCGGGGAGCGGGTGTGCGGGTGGTGGTCGTCGACGACCACCCGTTGTTCCGGGAGGGGCTGCGGGCCGCCCTGGAGAGCACCGAGGACGTGCGGGTGGTCGCCGAGGCCGAGACCGCGGCCGGTGGCGTGGCGGCGGTGGCCGCACAGCGACCGGACGTGGTGGTGATGGACCTGTCGCTGCCGGACGTCTCCGGGATCGAGGCCACCAAACAGCTGGCCCAACTGCACCCGGGCGTCCCGGTGCTGATGCTGACCACCTCCGACGACGACGGCAGCCTGCTCGGCGCCCTGCAGGCCGGGGCGCGCGGCTACCTGGTGAAGGGTGCGGGCCGCGACGAGGTGCTGCACGCGGTGCGTACCGTGGCCCACGGGGGCGCGGTGTTCAGCGCGGACGTGGCCATCCGCATCTCCGCGCTGCTCACCGGCGGTGTCCGCCGCGAGGCGGAGCAGCTCTTCCCGAGCCTGACCGCGCGTGAGGTCGAGGTGCTGGACCTGGTCGCCCGGGGGCTGGACAACCGCCGCATCGCCCGCGAGCTGTTCCTCGCGGAGAAGACCGTGCGCAATCACATCTCGCACATCTTCGACAAGTTGGACGTCGCCTCCCGCACCGAGGCCGCCGCGCGGGCCCGCGACGCCGGGCTCGGCGAGCCGCCCCGGCAGCCGGGGCCGGCGGGCACGCCCGGCAGCACCGGGTGACCCGTGCGGGACCCCTGCCTCATGCGCCCGGGACGTCCGGCGCGTCACGATGGACGCTCGCCACGGCGGACGGGGGAGGGCGCGAGAGGGGCGAGGAGAGGTGACGGCGGAGCTGAGCACGACGCCACGCACCGCGTGGGCCGGGAGCGGACGGATGGGAGCCGCCTACGCGGCCTGCGGTGTCGCGCTCGGCGCCTGCTTCGTCTGGCTGGCGCTGGCCTACACGGGTCTGGGCGGCTCGCGCCTGGCCTCGCTGGACTTCGGCATCTTCGGCTCGCACATCCTCTTCATGCTGGCCTGCGCGCTCGCGGGCACGTTCAGCCTCACCCACCCCTCGGGCGGAGCCGTCGGGCGGTTGCTGCTGCTGACGAGCACGGGAGAGCTGGTCGCTCAGGCCGTCGGCATCACGGCGGGGGCGCTGGGGTGCGGCGTCGCGGTGCGCACCGGCGTGGTGCTGGTGGGCTACGCCGGTGACTGCCTGTCCATCTTCCTCCTCTACGGCCTGCCGTTCTGGCTCCCCGACGGGAGACTGCCCGGACGGCGCTGGGGCAGGGCGCTCGTCGCCGGGATCGCCGCCTGGACGCTCTGCGAGGTCTACCTCGACACCGGGACCCAGGACGACTGGTACGGGATGCCCAACCCGCTGGCCACCGGCGAGCCCTGGGTCACCGTCAAGAACGCCCTGTCGTCCGTCGTCGGTTCGGTGCTGATCTACATGCCGGTCAGCCTCTCCGCGTTGGGCTTCCTGGTGCTCGCCGTCCGGGCGTGGCGCTGGCGGGGGCGGGGCAGGGGGCGACGGAGCGAGTCGGGGCGCCGACCGGGCCGGCCGCCACTGCTGCCCGGCGCGCTGCTCGTGGTGGTGGTGCCGTTCCTGCTGCTGACCGTGGGGAGTTACGTGGACTTCTTCTTCCCCCTGCCGAGCGCCGCGAGCCTGACGCTCTTCTACAGCCCGCTGGTGCTGCTGCCGCTCGGCCTCGTCTTCTTCTTCACCCGGGACCGCTCCGCCCACCTCGACCGGGCCACCCGCCGGGTGCTGGCCGTGCTCGTCACCCTCGCGGTGCTGGTGGTCGGGTACTTCGCGCTGGCGATCGGCCTGTCCGACGTGCTGCCGAGCACCCGCACCCCCGGTGCGCTGGTGCTGGCCGTGGGCTCGCTGGCGATCGGCCTGCTGCTGCGCGCGACCGGCGGCTGGGCGGTGCGCGTCGTCGACCGCTCGTACTACGGCGACCGGGCCCGGCCGTACCACGTGGTGCGGGAGCTGGCGGGACGGCTGAGCCGGACGGTGACGCCGGGCGAGGCGCCGCGGCTGCTGTGCGCGAGCGTCGTCACCACGCTGCGCTTCCCCGCCGCGCGGGTCCTGGTGCACACCAGCGGCGGAAGCCGGGAGACGGCGGCGCTGGGCGAGGCGGCGGGACGGGCGTGGCACCGCTTCGCGCTCGTCTTCGAGGGCGAGGAGGTCGGCGCGCTCGAGGTCGCGGCGCGCGCGGGGGAGCCGGAGCTGGACCAGCAGGACCACGACGTGCTGCGGCTGCTCGCGGACCAGGCCGCGCCCGCGATCGCCTCGCTGGGCCTCTACCAGGAGCTCCAGGCGAGCCGGGAACGGATCGTGCTGGCCCGCGAGGAGGCACGGCGGAGGCTCCGCCGCGACCTGCACGACGGCCTCGCACCGGCACTGTCCGGCCTGCGGCTGCAGGTCGACACGGCCCGCGCGGGCCTCGCCGGGGACGACCCGGCCGGCGGGCGGCTCGGCGGCGTCTCCGAGGGCATCGCCGACGCGATCACCGAGCTGCGGCGGATCACCGCCGGGCTGACCCCGGCCGTGCTGGACCGGGACGGTCTGGGTCCGAGCCTGCGCGGTCTCGCGACCGGCCTCGCCGGCCGCAACCTGCTGATCGACGTCGAGCTGCGCCCGGACCCGCTGCCGGAGCTCCCGGCCGCCGTCGAGGTGGCGCTGTACCGGATCGCCTCCGAGGCCCTGCACAACGTGGTCCGGCACTCGGGTGCCCGTCACGCGCGGCTCTGCCTGGGTGTCGCCGACGGCGTGGTGCTGCTGGAGGTCGGCGACGACGGCCACGGCATGGACGCTCCGCGGCGGCTCGCTGCCGCGGGCGGCGCCGGTGCGGGCGGGGTCGGGCTGCGGTCGATGGCCGAGCGGGCGCAGGAGCTGGGCGGGACGCTGCTGGTGCGGGGCTGTTCGGAGGGGGCCGAGGGCGTGGTGGTCCGCGCCGAGATCCCGGTGCGGCCGGGCGAGTAGCCGCTGCTTCGCCGGTCGTTGAAGGCGCGACGGCCTTACCTCCGGGTGCCCGACCGGGACCGGTCCGGGACTCTGGACTCATGTGCCCGGGACATCCGGCGACGCACATTCGTCAGTGGACACCGCGCCTGCCTCGTCGAGCAGGGGCACGAACGACAGGAGCAACCGATGACCGCGAATCCCTCACCCACCGCGAGCAGCGATGTCGCGGAGGAGCCCGTCACGCAGGACCCGCCCGTGGCGGAGGACCCGGACACCTGCCTGCACCCGAACGAGTGCCCGCCCATGCCGGCCCCGCCGAGCGGACCGCGCAAGCCGCACAAGCCGGACGACTGAGCCGGCCGGGCAGCACGGAACCGCCTCGCCGGTGGATCCCCTCGGGGACCCACCGGCGAGGCGTATGCGCGTGGACGGCTCGGGTCACATCCCGCTCATACCGCCGCTCATACCGCCCATGCCGCCGACGTCCAGGACGGCGCCGGGCATCACCGCGAACTGCCGCATCATCCCGGCGTCCTCGTGCTCCAGGATGTGGCAGTGGTACATGTACCGCCCGGACGCGCCACGGAACTGGCCTGCCACCGTGACCATCTGACCCGGCGGCACCCGCATCACGTCCTTCCAGCCCACCAGCGACGCGTCGATCGGCAGCGACTCCAGGTGTGCGACCGGCTCGCCGGGCGCGGTGCCGCCCTTCGTGGGCAGGAACTTGGCCGTGTCGTAGCCGTCGATCGACAGCGGCTGGAAGCGCGTCAGGTGGATGTGGATCGGGTGCAGGATGCCGCTCAGGTTGAGGATCTTCCACACCTCCCAGCCATCCTGCCGCGCCCGCCAGTTGAGCTGGTCGTCGAAGTGCCGGGCCAGCCGCCGGTAGGTGGTGGTCACCCCGTCCTGGTAGGTCACCTGGACGATGCCGTCCTCGGCGCCGCCCGTCGGCGCCTGGGAGGCCGGGACCTCGCCCAGCTCCCACAGCCCCAAGGTGCCGTCCGGGTCGGCCGCGAGCGCCAGCATCCGGTGCATGTGGTCCGGCGGGAGCAGCTCGTGCGTCAGCCGGTAGTAGGACGGCGAGAGGGTCTTCGGCAGCCGGAAGGTGTCGGTCAGCGGCGCGTCCGCGACGCGGAACTGCATCACGTCCGGCTCCGGCAGCCGGCTGGCCGGCAGCGGGTCGCCCGGCTTCACCCCGGGCGGCAGCGGGTCGCCGCGGAACGGCGCCTGCGCGGAGTTGACCAGCCGCAGCGACTGCCCGCGGAACGCGCCGAAGTCCACCAGCACGTCGGCCCGTTCGGCCGGCGCCAGGGTCAGTCCCTCGGCGGGGATCGGCAGTGGTGCGCCGAGCAGCCCGCTGTCGGTCCCGATCAGCCAGGCCGAGCCGGTCACCACCTGGTCGCTCCCGTCCAGCAGATGCAGCCGGTAGGTGCGCGAGTTGGACGCGTTCAGCACCCGGAACCGGTACCAGCCGGGCCGCACCTCGCAGTACGGCCAGATGGTCCCGTTGACCAGCGTGTACGGCCCGAGGAACGGCAGCGTGCCGGTGGTCTTGTGCAGCATCCGTCCGGTGAAGCGGCCGGACGCGTCGGTCTCCAGGTTGCGGTCGCAGACGATCAACGGGATCTCGCGGTCACCGCCCGGCAGTCCGAGCGCCTCCTCCTCGTCGTCCCGGAGCAGGTACATCCCGACCAGGCCGGAGAAGACGTTCAGCCGGGTGACGTTCATCGCGTGGTCGTGGTACCAGAGCGTCATCGCGGGCTGGTCGTTCGGGTACTCGGAGAGCTGCGCGTCGCCGTGCAGCACCGCGTTCTCCATCCACCCGTCGTTCCCGCCGCCGGTCACGGCCCCGTGCAGATGCGTCACCTGCCACGCCGGCAGTGCGGCCACGCCCTTGACGGGCTGGGCACGCCCGATGCCAGGGTCGTTCATGGCCAGCGAGGGGTTGCCGGGCGCGTCGGCGAGGAAGGCGTCCACGGCCGGGTAGGGCGTCGTGGTGCCGTTCTCCCACGCCACGCGGACGCGTTGGCGCCGGTGCACGTCCAGGACCGGCCCGGGGAAGTGCCCGTCGTAGGTCCACAGCGGGGTCGGCGGCAGCTGTGAGTGCAGGCGCAGGCTGACGCCCTCGGTGCGGAAGGTGAACCGCGGCTCCGGGTCCGCACGGTCCGGCCGCAGGCGTGGCGGGAGCCGCAGCGGATCGGCGAACTTGGCGAGGACGGTGGTGGTGGTTGTCGTTTCGATCGCTGTCATGACGCCTCCTCGGAGCCGGACGTGACGGGTTCGGCGCGCGGCCGCAGCGCGGCGGCGGCCTGGGGGAGCAGCGGCAGCGCGGCGAGGGCCGCGCCGACCGTGCACACGCCGGACCATCCGGCGTGTGTCCAGACGGCGGCGGAGAGCGCGGAACCCGTCGCGCCGCCGGCGAAGTAGCAGGTCATGTAGACGGTGGTCACCCGGCTGTGGGTGCCGGTGGGCAGCAGGGCGTAGATCTGCTGCTGGTTGGCGGTCTGCACCCCGCGCAGCCCCAGATCCAGCAGGACGGCTCCGACGCCCAGCAGCACCAGGTTCCCCCGCCCGAGGGCGAGGGGCATGAACGCCACGACCATCAGGACGTTGAAACCGAAGCGCGCGGGGCGCACATGTCCGTGGTCGCACCACCGCCCGGCCGGCTGCGCCAGCAGTACGCCCGCGACCCCGGTCAGCCCGAACAGGCCGATCCCGGCCTCCCCGAACCGGTAGGGCGGACCGGCGAGCAGGAACGCCGTGGGCGTCCAGAACGCGGAGAACGAGCCGAAGACCGCGAAGCCGCTGAGGCATCGTGCGAGGAGGACGGGATGCGCGCGGAGTAGTTGCACTATCTGGGGGTGCGGGGAACTGCGCGAGAAACCACCCGGTGCCGATGGCCCTGCTCGCTCGGCGCGCCACGTGGGTGGGTGGCGTGCCGCGCAGTTCCCCGCGCCCCTGGAAAGTGCAAGTGCGGCCGCTGCCAACAGGACCGCCGCGGCCGCGTAGACCGCGCGCCAGCCCCAGGCCGCGGCCAGCTGGCCCGAGACCACCCGGGCCAGCAGGATCCCGGCGGTGAGTCCGCCCATGACCGTGCCCACGGCACGTCCGCGGCGTTCCGGGCCCGCCGCGGACGCGGTGAGGGCGACGAGGACCTGGGCCGCGCTGCCGAAGAGGCCCAGGAGGGAGGTGGCGAGGGCCAGGACGGGAAGGGCCGGGGCCGTCGCGGCGAGCGCCGCCGCCGGGACGGACACCCACAGCAGGGCCGCGGCCAACCGCCCCCTCGCGACGCGGTCGCCCAGGGGGACGATCAGCAGCAGGCCCGCGGCGTAGCCGAGTTGGCCCGCCGAGACCACGGTCGCCGCGCTCGCGCGGGAGACGCCGAGCGCGGCGGAGAGCGTGGGCAACAGGGGTTGGGCGTAGTAGATCCCGGCCACGCCCACCCCGGAGGCGAACGCCGTGACGGCCAGTTCGCCTCGCCGCAGGCTCATCGGGGCTCCACGTCCGCGGGGCGGCGGGCGTCGAGCCAACGGCCGTCCGGTGTGCCGAACTCCACGTCGTGGCCGAGCTCGTCGAGGCGGTAGACGCTGACTCCGCGCCGGAACGTCTGCCGCACGCGGCCCGTCATCGTCCAGCCCTCGTACGCGGACCAGCCGCACTTGGAGCGGATGGCGTCCGGCTCCAGCATCCAGCGTTCGTCCGCGTCGAAGAGCACGAAGTCCGCGTCGAGGCCGGGCCGCAGCCGGCCCTTGCGCTCGTCGAGACCGAACAGCTCCGCCGGATGCTCGGCCAGCAGCCGGACCAGGCAGGAGAGTTGCGCGTCCGGTGAGTCCATCGGGGCGCGCCGGCGCAGGCCGGTGTGGACGGCGGGGAACATCTCCTGGACGCCCGGCAGGCCGGGCGGTGCGTCGGCGGGGGCGCGGAGCTTCTCCGCGCGGGTGTGCGGGGCGTGGTCGCTGCCGAGCGTGGCGACCTCGTGGGCCAGCACGGCCTGCCACAGCCGGTCCTGGTCCGGTCGGTACCGGATCGCGGGGCTGAGCCGGGTGCGCGCGCCGACGCGCGACGTGTCCTCGGCGGTGAAGGAGAGATGATGCGGTGTCACCTCGAATGTGACCGGCAGCCCGGCGTGGGCGCCGGCCGTCAGCAGGTCCGCCTCCTCGGCGGTGGAGGCGTGCAGCACGTGCACGGACGTGCCGTGGCGGCGGACCAGCTCCAGGACCCGGGCCACCGCGACGATCGCGCCGCTGCGCGGGCGGTGCCGCTCGTACTCGGCGTAGCCGGACGGCGCGCCGCGCCACTCGTCGAGGAGGCTGAACACGCCGTCGTCCTCGGCGTGCAGCAGCAGCCGCAGGCCGGCCTCGGCCGCGGTGCGGAACACCTTCTCCAGCTGCACCGGGTCCCGCACCACGTGCGGGGCGGTGTGGTGGCCGGCGAGGAAGACCTTGACGCTGGTGGCCTCGCGGGCGCCGACCTCGCGCAGCGGGGAGGGGTCCTCACCGGCGACGCCGAGGTGGAACCGGTAGTCCACCAGCGAGGTGCCGTCGACCAGTTCGGCCTTGCGGTGGGCCTCCTCGCCGGTGCGCAGCGGCGGGACGGTGTTCGGCATGTCGACGACGGTGGTGATCCCGCCCGCGACGGCGGCCCGGCTCGCGTGCGCCCAGTCCTCCTTGTGGGTCAACCCGGGGGTGCGGAAGTGGACATGGGAGTCGATGAGGCCGGGCAGCAGGTGGCGGCCGCCGCCGTCGAGCGTCCGCCGCGCGGGCGGACGCTCGTTCGGCCCCAGCAGACAGGCGATCCGGCCGCCCGACACGGCCAGCCCGCCCGTCACCACCCCGTCCCCGCTCACCAGCCGGACCCCGGTGACCACCAGGTCGTAGGGCTGCTCCCGGAGTTCACGGAGCTCACTCATCGCCGACACCCACCGCGACCGCGCCCAGCGCCTGGGTCTCCTTGCCGCCGACGCTCACCCAGAGCAGTTCGTCGTCCGGCCCGTCCCCGGTCGCGGCGTAGGAGGCCACGACCTGACGTGCGGGTGTGTCGATGACGAGCCGTCCGGGAGCAGCCGTGTCCGCGGCCAGCAGCCGGTTCGGGACGGTGCCGCGCAGGGCGGAGGCGGCGGCCAGGCAGACCGCGCCGGTCAGGGCCAGCTCGGGATGCCAGCCGCCGACCGTCAGCGCGCGGACCGCGAGGTGCCCGGGGGCGACCGGGACCACGGCGGCGACCTTGGGGAAGGCCCCGTTCAGCGGCCAGCCCAGGCGGGCCGCCTGCCGCCGCCGCAGCCGCTCCAACGTGGCGTACAGGTCCGGCTGTTCACCGCGGAACAGAGCCTCCCGGTCGCGCACGCCCAGGCGAGCGCCGTCGACGAACAGGTACGGGTTGGCCATCCGCACCACGCGCCCGCCGTCGCGCAGCAGGGTGCCGAGGCGGGTGCCGGGCGGGGCGATGAAGTGGGCGGTGAAGACGGTGTGCCGCGGCGACGCGTGGTCCACCTGGCAGACCACCTGGTCGCCGTTGTTCAGCACCCGGGCCCGGATCCGGTCGCCCGCGCGGAGCGCGGGCAGCCGGCCGGCCTGGGCCGCGGCCGTCACGGCGGCGAGCAGCGAGTGCCCGCAGTTGCCGTTCAGGTCGAAGTGGTCGTCGGCGTCCGGCATCGCCTGCACGAAGCGGTAGTCGACGTCGAACAGCGGGTGGGCGGAGGGCGCGATCAGCGCCCACTTGAGCACCTCGCCGGGGGTGCCGGCGTCGGGGAGCCGACGGCGGATCCGGGTCAGGGCCGTGACCAGCTCCTCGCGGTCGTGCGGGAGGGAGTCGGCGTCCAGGACCAGGGTTGGTCCGGGAGCGCCCATGGCCCGGGCGAGGGCGGCGAATCCGGCGGACGTGGGTGCGGTGAGCAGCGTGGGGGTCAGGGTCGTGGCGGTCATGACGCCACCTCCAGTAGTTCTCGGGCCTCGGCCGGGCGGGAGGCGGCGCGGCGCACCGCGAACTCCTCGCGCCACAGCTCGAACATCAGCAGCGACCAGGTCGCCAGGGCCAGGCAGTCGGCCGGCCGGTTCTGCTGGGCGCACAGCAGCCGGTCGACGGCGGCCGGATCCAGCAGTCCGCCGGCGCGCAGCCGGGCGGGGGAGAGCACCTCGCGCGTGTACGCCCACAGCGGCGTCCCGGGCGCGAGCATCGCCGTGATCGGCAGCGTGAAGGGCTGCTTGGGGCGTTCCAGCACGCTGCGCGGCAGCAGTCCGCGGGCGGCCGCGTAGAGGGCGACCTTGCCGCGTCCGGGCTCCGGCGAGAGCCGGTGCGACTGCGGTAGCGCGCGGGCGAGCTCGCGCACCGACCGCTGGCAGAACGGCAGTCGGACCTCGACGGCGTGCGCCATGCTCAGGTGGTCGACCCGGCGCAGGTGGTAGGCGGGCAGCCGGACCAGGGTCTCGAAGTCGGTCAGGACGTCGAGCCGGGAGCGGTGCGCGGCCTCCTGCCGCAGCCGTTCGGTGATCGCGTCGGAGGCGCTGCCGCGCTCGGCGACGAACGCCCGGTAGTCGGCGCTGTAGAGGCGCGGGCGGGCCTCGGCCGGAATGGCCGCGAGGGCGTCCACGTAGTCGGGCAGCCAGGTGCCGTGCGTGGTCATGGCCTTGTGGATGCGGCCGTAGCCGGCGAACACCTCGTCCGCCGCGTCGCCGGTCAGCGCCACCTTGAACCCGGCCCGGTGCACGGCCTCGAACAGGCCGTAGGTGCTGAGCGCGATCGGGTCCGCGTTGGGCTGGCCCAGGTGCCAGGCCACGGCCGGGAGCAGCTCGGGGAAGCGGGCCACGTCCAGCTCGACCTGGTGGTGCTCGGTGCCGGCGCGCCGGGCCACCTCGCGGGCGAAGTGCCGTTCGTCGTGCGGCCATTCACCGTGGTAGGCGATGTTGAACGAATGCACCGCGCCGGGCGCGGCGTCGGCCATCATCGCGGTGACCAGGCTGGAGTCCAGCCCGCCGCTGGTGATCGCGCACACTCGCGCGTCCGCGACCGACAGCCGCCGGACCTCCTCGGCCAGCGCCTCCCGCACCTGTTCGCCCGGCTCCCCTCCGGTGACGGCCGGGCGCTCCGGCGCGGGTCGGCGGTGCAGCCGCAGCCCGCGCGAGCGCGAGCAGACGGCGGTGGTGCCGGGCGGCAGCACCTGCACCCCCTCGACGAGGGTGTGCTCGCCGAACGGCGTCTTGGTCGCCAGGTAGCTGTCCAGTCCCGGCTCCCACAGCGACGGCCGTTCCCGGCCCATGGCCAGCAGCGCGGGCAGCTCGGAGGCGAAGTGCAGCCGGCGGCCGTCCCAGCGGTAGTAGATCGGCTTCATACCGGCGTCGTCCGTGGCCAGGACGAGCGTCGGCTCGGCGCGCAGGTCGATCAGCGCGACCGCGAACATGCCGTCGAGCTGTTCGGCGAAGGCGGGTCCGTGCTCCTGGTGGAGTGCGGGGAGCACGGCGCCGTCGCAGCGGTCGGCGAAGTGGTGGCCGCCTGCCCGCAGTTGGGCGCGCAGCTCGTCGTGGTTGTAGATCTCGCCGTTGAAGACGGCCTTGATGCGTCCGTCCGCGCTCTCGTAGGGCTGCTGCCCGCCGCCCGGGTCGGTGATCGCGAGCCGGTTGCTGCCCAGCGCCCACCCGGCGCCCTGCGCGAGCCGGGCCTCGTCGGGCCCGCCGTGCCGCTGCAGTGCCCCGGCCGCGCGCATGTCGTGCGGCGAGAGATCGGCGTCGAAGTGGCCGTGGATTCTGCACATGATCGCCGTGCCTTCCTCCCCCAGCCTTCGGCCGGGGGGACCCGTTCGGGTTTCTGTGCCTCCACGCTCACCGGCCTGCTGTCCCGCCCACCTGAGCCCGGTGTCCCGCTCCGGCCCCGCCCTCGTCCCGGACAGGTGGTGCGGCGGGTGGCGGGGCTGTGTCACCATGGGCCGACAGAGCAGGTTGACAATTTGTTGAAGCAGGGTCGCATGGGGAGCAAGAGGTGACTCAGCCGCTGGGGAGGCGCCTGGGCGCGGAGTTCGTCGGGACGCTCGCGCTCGTGGCGGTCGTGGTGGGGTCGGGGATCCAGGCGCAGCGGCTCACACCGGACCCTGGGGTGCAGCTGCTGGCGAACGCGCTGGTCAGCGCGCTGGGCCTGGGGGTCTTGATCGCGTTGCTCGGGCCGGTGTCCGGGGCGCACCTCAATCCCGTGGTCACGCTGACCGCGTGGTGGACCCGGTGGCGCGCCGGTGAGGCCGGGCCGGGGCCGGGCGAGCTGGCCGGCTACGCGGTCGCGCAGCTCGCCGGGGCGATCGGCGGCGCGGTGCTCGCGGACGGCATGTTCGGCGGGCCGGTGCTGCACTTCTCGCGGCAGGCCCACGACGGCCTCCACCTCTGGCTGGGCGAGGTGGTGGCGACCGCCGGACTCGTGCTGCTGGTGGTCGGGTTGGGGCGGATCGGACGGGAGGCGCTCGCGCCGCTGCTGGTCGCCGCCTACATCGGCGCCGCGATCTGGTTCACCTCCTCGGGCAGCTTCGCCAACCCGGCCGCGACGGTGGGCCGGGCGTTCACCGACAGCTTCACCGGCATCGCGCCCGGGTCCGTGCTGCCGTTCGTCCTGGCGCAGGCGGCCGGCGCCGCCGTCGGACTCGCCCTGGTGCCGCTGCTCTTCGGCGGCGGACCGCGGGAGCCGGGGGCCGGCTCCCCCTCGGAGGCGTCACCGGCGATGCGCCCGGAAGTCGACCCGTGTCGGCGTCAGGCGCCGCGTGCGCGCGGTCAGCGCCCGCAGCTGCTCGGCCATCTGCTGCGGGGTCAGCCGCCTGCGGTCGCCGTGGCCGGCGGCGCCCACGCGAAATGCAGCAGCGGCGCGCGGGGTGAGGAACACGAACTCCGGTCCGTACTCCAGCAGTAGCCCGAGCGGGGGCAAAGGGGATCGGGGGTTGCGGAACCTCCTGCGGCGCTCCTGCCGGTGCGCGTACCCACGGACGCGGCTCCGCCGGCTACGGCAGACCGAGGTGGGCGGCCAGGTGTTGCAGCGCCTCGGTGAGCGCTCTGCGCTGAGCACCCGTCAGCTCGCCGGCCAGCTCCGCGTCCAGCTCGTGGCCGGCGGCCTCGCAGCGGTCGAGCAGCCGGCGGCCCTCGTCCGTCAGTGTCAGCACCTGACGCCGCCGGTCCTGCGGGTCCCGGACCCGCTGCACCGCCCCGAGCTGCTCCAGGTGGTCGGCGAGCGAGACGACCAGGCTCGGTGCGACGCCCATCCGCGCCGCCAGCTCCTGCTGCGACGCGGCGGCCCCGGCGTCGAGCGCGACCATCAGGCCGACGTGCTTGGGCTTCAGCCCGAGCTCGAAGGCGTCGAGCGCGCGGGTGAACCGGTCGGTGGCCACGGTCCCGAGGGTGCCGAGCTTGAAGACCAGGGTCGAGGTGAGGCCGGGGAGGCGTCCCGCAGCCGCGTCGTGGGCATCGCTCGCATCGCTCATGTGCAGAACGATACCTTGTCGATATGGTTCAGAGGCCGAACGATTGGCAGTAGGGAGCGGTGCTCAAAAACGAGAGCGGTGCTCTTGACTGAGGCCCCCGCTCTCGCGCACACTGATCTCAAGCGAGAGCGGTGCTCTCGAAACGGTCTGAGTCGAGGAGCGAGCCATGATCCCCAAGCCGCTGCACCACGCGAACGAGCTGCTCGCCTTCGTCCTGGAGCTCGTCGCCCTCGGCTGCCTGGCCTGGTGGGGTTTCCACGTCGGCCACAGCACCGCCGTCCACGTCCTGCTGGGCGTCGGCGCCCCGGTGCTCATGGCCGTCGCCTGGGGCATGTTCGCCGCGCCCCGGGCCCGGCACCCGCTGCCGATCCCGGCGCTGATCGTCTTCAAGCTGGTGGTCTTCGGCCTGGCGGGCGCCGCCGTCTACGCGACCGGCGCCCACACCTTCGGCATCGTCTTCTGGGCCGTCGCCCTGGTCAACACGCTGCTGGCCACCGCCGACCGCGAGTCGCTCGCCCGGCTGACCCACTGACCCGGCGCGTCCCGGGCCGGCCGGACGCCCCGCTCAGTCGCGCGGGAAGTCCTCCTCCCAGAACTCCAGCTTGCCCCGTGCCGGTGACTCGCCGCCGCCGGTCAGCCCGCTGCCGTGCAGCTCGTTCTCCCGGCCCCGCAGCTCCACGCGGCGGATCTTGCCGGAGACCGTTTTCGGCAGTTCCGCGAACTCCAGCCGGCGCACCCGCTTGTACGGCGCCAGTCGGCCCCGCGCGAACTCCAGGATCGACCGCGCCGCCTCTGCGTCCGCGGTGGCGCCCGGCACCAGCACGACGTAGGCCTTCGGCACCGACAACCGCAGCGGATCCGGCGACGGCACCACCGCCGCCTCCGCGACTTGCGGATGCTCGATCAGCACGCTCTCCAGCTCGAACGGCGAGATCCGGTAGTCGGAGGACTTGAAGACGTCGTCGGTGCGACCGATGTAGGTGAGGTAGCCGTCGGCGTCCCGGAACGCCACGTCGCCGGTGTGGTAGAAACCCCCCGCCGTCGCCTCCGCCTGACGCTCCGGATCCTGCTGGTAGCCCGTCATCAGGCCCAGCGGGGTGCTGTCCAGCGGCAGACAGAGCTCGCCCTCCGCGCCGGGCTCGGTGACCACCGCCCCGCTCGCCGCGTCGACCAGCGTCACCTCGTACCCGGGCAGCGGCACGCCCATCGAGCCGGGCTTGACCACCAGGCCGGGCGGGTTGCCCACCTGCGCCGTGGTCTCGGTCTGCCCGAAGCCGTCGCGCAGCGTCACGCCCCAGGCGGCCTGCACCCGCTCGATGATCTCCGGATTCAACGGCTCGCCCGCACCGACGAGTTCGCGCAGCGGCGGCCGCCACCGGGTGAGGTCCTCCAGGACCAGCATCCGCCAGACCGTCGGCGGCGCGCAGAAGGAGGTGACCCGGTGCCGCACCATCGCGTCCAGCAGCGGACGGGCGGCGAACCGTGGCTGATTGACGATCAAGATCTCCGCCCCGGCGTTCCACGGCGCGAAGAAGTTGCTCCACGCGTGCTTGGCCCAGCCCGGCGAGGAGACGTTCAGGTGCACGTCGCCGGGCCGCAGGCCGATCCAGTACATCGTCGACAGGTGGCCCACGGGGTAGGAGCGGTGGGTGTGCTGCACGAGCTTGGGGCGGCTGGTGGTGCCGGAGGTGAAGTAGAGCAGCAGCGGGTCGTCGGCGCGGGTCGGCCCGTCGGGGGTGAACGGCGCGGGCACGGCGGCGGAGTCGGCGTAGGAGAGCCAGCCGGCCACGGGCTCGCCGACGGCGATCCGCGTCCAGTCCCCGCCGATTCCGGCGAAGCCGCCGGTCAGCCCGGACTCGGCGACGACGTGCCGCACCTCGCCCCGGCTCACCCGGTCGGCCAGGTCCTCGGGGGAGAGCAGCGTGCTGGCGGGGATGACCACGGCGCCGAGCTTGATCGCCGCGAGCATCACCTCCCACAGCGGCACCTGGTTGCCGAGCAGGAGCAGCATGCGGTCACCGCGTGCCACGCCGAGGCCGCGCAGCCAGTTCGCGACCTGGCCCGAACGGCCGCTCAGCGCGGCGAAGCTCAACGCGGTCTCGGCGCGCACCTCGCCGTCGGCGGCGAGGTCGACGACGCGAAGCGCGACGTCGTCGTTGCCGTGGGCCTCGGGATCGAACCAGTCCAGGGCCCAGTTGAAGTACGCGCCCTCCGGGCGGGGGAGTCGCCGCGCGCCCTCGATGTCGCCGCGGTGCTGCAGCAGATGGTCGCGCGCGGCGCGGAATTCGGCTGTCGCCTCATTCGTCGGGGGCGTGCTGTCCGGGGCCATCGCGATCTCCTCCCGCGGGGGGCGCACAGCGGCGTGCGCCGAACGGATCACACCGTTTCAGCAGGCTGAGTACCGGTCAAGCAGGCCGCGCCCTCCGGCGCGCGGGCACGCCGGGGGCGCGAGGAACGGCGCGACAGTCCCCCACCCTTCGGGCGGGGGTGTCCCCATCTGTGTGTGGTGACTCGCCGAACGGGCAGGGCCATCCGCATGTCGGTGGTTGCTCCCGCCCACGCGCCGGAGGCGCAGATCAGCACAGCCCCGCGCCCCTGGGTGGTGCAACCGGAGGTTTGCCCGAATGGGTCAGGCGGCCGGGAGTTCGTCGAGGCCCTCGGAGACCAGCTTCGCGAGGCGGTCGAGGGCGGCGTCGGCGTCGGGTGCGTCGGAGGAGAGGACGACCTCCTCGCCGCCCTGGGCGCCGAGGCCCAGGAGGGCGAGCATGGACGCGGCGTTGACCGGGGTGCCGCCGTTCTTGGCGATGGTCACGGGCACGCCCACCGCGCCCGCGGCGCGGACGAAGATGGAGGCGGGACGGGCGTGCAGGCCCTCGGGCCAGCCGATGGTGACGCGGCGCTCAGCCATGGTGCGTGCCTTTCGCGTGGTGCGTGGAGCAGGGAACTCGGACAACTCAGGATATTCGGAACATTCGGCTTCACTGCGAACCCGGGCGTCCCTCTGTTGTCTAGACCATTCTCGCACGCGTCACGGCAGGACGGACCGGTCAGCGGGAAGTCAGGCCCAACGTCCCCTCGCGCCGGGCCGACAGGCCCACTCGGCGTCGCACGCCACCCGCGCCGCTTCCGCGGTTAACCTGGGCGAGTGAGCGAGAGCTACCCGGCCCACTGGGAGGCCGACATCGTGCTGCGCGACGGCGGCACGGCCCGGATCCGCCCGATCGTCCCGGACGACGCGGACCGACTCGTCGCCTTCTACCAGCGGGTCTCGGACCAGTCGAAGTACTACCGGTTCTTCGCTCCCTACCCGCGGCTGTCCGCCAAGGACGTCCGGCACTTCACCCACCACGACTTCGTCGACCGTGTCGGGCTGGCCGCGATGGTGAACGACGAGTTCATCGCGACGGTCCGCTACGACCGCATCGACGAGACCGGCCGGCCCTCCGGCTCCGGTACCGAGGCCGAGGTCGCCTTCCTGGTGGAGGACGAGCACCAGGGGCGGGGGCTCGCCTCCGCCCTGCTGGAGCACATCGCGGCCTCGGCCCGGGAGCGCGGCATCCGCCGCTTCGTGGCCGAGGTGCTGCCGGACAACCGGAAGATGGCCAAGGTCTTCACCGAGGCGGGCTACACCCAGCAGCGCAGCTTCACCGACGGCGTGCTGCACTTCGAGTTCGACCTCACCCCCACCGAGGAGTCGCTCGCGGTCATGCGCGCCCGCGAGCACCGCGCCGAGGCGCGGTCGATGCAGCGGCTGCTCGCACCTCGCTCGGTCGCGGTGATCGGCGCGGGGCGCAACCCCGTCGGCGTCGGCCGGACCGTGCTGCGCAACCTGCTGACGGGCGGCTTCACCGGGCCCCTCTACGCCATCAACCAGGCCGCCGCCGACCCGGCGGCAGGCCTGACCGAGCTGGACGGCGTGCCCGTCCACGCCGCGATCGGGGACGTCGCCGCGCCGGTCGACCTCGCCGTGATCGCGGTCCCTGCCGAGCGGGTGCCGGACGTGGTGGCCGACTGCGGCACGGCGGGCGTGCGGGGGCTGGTCGTGATCACCGCCGGCTTCGCCGAGACCGGCCTCGACGGGCGCGCCCGGCAGCGCGAACTGGTCCACCAGGCGCGCGCAGCGGGCATGCGCGTGCTCGGACCCAACGCCTTCGGCCTGATCAACACGGATCCGGAGATCCGGCTCGACGCCTCGCTCTCCCCGCAGCTGCCCCGGCGCGGACCGCTCGGCATCTTCACCCAGTCCGGGGCGATCGGCGCGGCGCTGCTGGAGGCCGCGCACCGGCGCGGGCTCGGCATCTCCTCGTTCGCCTCGGTCGGCAACCGGGCGGACGTCTCCGGCAACGACCTGCTGCAGTTCTTCGAGGAGGACGAGGCCACCGGCGTCGCCCTGCTCTACCTGGAGTCCTTCGGTAACCCGCGCAAGTTCAGCCGCCTCGCGCGCCGGGTCGCCGCGCGCAAACCGCTGGTGGTGGTCAAGGGCGGCCGCGACACCCGCAGCATCCCGGCCGGGCACGCGGCGGCGATCACCAAGCTGGCCGACTCCACCGTCGACACGCTCTTCGACCAGGCCGGCGTGATCCGGGTCGACACCATCACCGAGCTCTACGACGCGGCCGACCTGCTCGCCCACCAGCCGCTCACGGCCGGGCCGCGGATCGCCATCGTCGGCAACTCCGACTCGCTCGGCCTGCTCACCCACGACGCCGCCCTCGGCGCCGGCCTCCAGCCGCTGCTGCCGCACGACCTCACCACGGGCGCGACGCCGGACGACTTCCGGCGCGGGCTGCGCGCCGCGATCGACCGGCCCGACAGCGACGCGGTGGTCGCCGTCGTCATCCCCCCGATCGGCGCGGGCGGCTTCCCGACCTTCCCCGGCTCGGGCCTGATCAGCCGCACCAGCCTCCCGGCACTGAGGCAGGACGCCCCGCCCCTCGACCTCGCCCCCCTCGCCGCCGCGCTCCGCGACAGCGCCCACCGCGCCCGCGCCGCGGGCGCGGTGGGCGCTGTCGCGGAGGGCGGCGGCGAGGGGGGCGAGGT
>NZ_QKYN01000112.1 GCF_003258295.1 Streptacidiphilus pinicola
GGCGTCGAGGAGGGTGTCGGCGAGGGGTTCCAGGGCCGGGGCGGTGGTGTGGGCGGTGCGCAGGAGGGTGAGCAGGCGGGCGACGGAGTCGTCGTAGGGTTCGGTGCGCTCCTCGATCAGGCCGTCGGTGTAGAGCAGCAGCGTCCCGCCCGGGGCGAGGTGGTGCTCGGTCAGCGGGTAGTGCGCCGAAGGGTCGATGCCCAGGGGTGGGCCGCCCGGCAGGTCGAGTTCGCGCGGGTCGCCGTCCGTGCCGGTCAGCACGGGCAGCGGGTGGCCCGCGCGGGCGGCGAGGAGGCGGCCGGTCGCCGTGTCGAGGGTGACGTAGCAGCAGGTGGCGAAGAGGCCGGTGTCGAGCTCCGCGAGCAGCCGGCCGGTGCGTTCGAGCACCACGCCGGGGTCGTGGCCCTCGCGGGCGAAGGCCCGCAGCGCGACGCGCAGTTGGCCCATCACGCCGGAGGCGTGCGCGCTGTGGCCCTGGACGTCGCCGATCACCAGGCCGACGCGCTCGCCCGCGCCGTCGTGGTCCAGCTCCAGCACCTCGTACCAGTCGCCGCCGACCTCCATCCCGGCCGTACCCGGCCGGTAGCGGGCGGCGACGGTGTGGCCCGCGATGTCCGGGACGCGGCGCGGCAGCATCGCGCGCTGCAGTTCGGTGGCACGCTGGTGCGCCGCGTCGAAGTGCAGGGCGCGGCACAGGGCGTGCGCGATGATGCCGCTCAGCGCCGTGAACGTGGCCCGCAGCGCCTCGTCGAAGCGGCGCACGCCGGAGTAGCCGACGATGCAGCCGCCTATGCGGTCGCCCGCCGCGATCAGCGGCAGCACCGCCCAGGAGCGGACCAGCGGGCGCTGCCCGGGCGGGGGCGGCGCGGAGACGCCCTCGACGAAGACCGGCTGCTCCTGCTCGATCGCCCGCCGCATCACCGCCGTGGCGGCGGGACGCAGCGGGTGCAGTGCCTCGGGCTGCGGCTGGTGCAGCGGGCGGGCGCCGAGGTTGACCAGCTCGCCGTCAGGCGTGAGGTGGATCAGGAAGGTCTCGGCGTTGAGAGCCGGCCGGGCGATGTCGGTCAGCACCCGCATCACGTCGGCCGCGGTGGTGGCCCGGGAGAGCGCGCGGGTGATCGTCAGCAGGAACCTGTCGGCGCTCTGCGGGTCGTCATCGGGCCCGGGGGCGGTGGACGGGGCTGCGGGCGGGGCGGACGGATCCGGCGGGTCGGGCGCCGGGCCCGTCAACGACGGTGTGGCGTGGGCCGGGTAGCCGGGGTCGGGGCCGTCGTCGGTGCGGTCGATGACCAGGCCGACCACGCGCGCGGGCCGCCCGTCCGGACCGAGCAGGACCTCGCCACGCTCCTCGATCCGCCGCACGCCGCCCTCGCGTTGCACGATGCGGTAGCGGTTGCGGTACCGGCCGCCGCGCTCCAGCACCTCGGCGGTGGCGGCCGCGAGCCGCGCCGCGTCGGAGGCGTGCAGGGCGGCGAAGAACGCCTCGGCCCGGCCGTTGAAGTCCTCCGGGGCCACCCCGACGAGGTCGCAGACCGCGTCGTCCCAGTGCAGGGCGCCGGTGGCCAGATCCCAGTGGAAGGCGCCGGCGCGGGCGGCCCGCACGGATTCCGGCAGCAGCGGCCGCGCCTCCTGTGCCAGAGCTGATGGCTCCGGTTCCACCTGTCCCCGTTCCACGAACGCCTGCCTCATGCTGCCGCACGCGCCCGAGGGCCGGGGCGTAGTCGCCGACTGGTGATCGGTTGATCACATCAGATCACCCGATTATGGCGACTACGTCCCGGCCTGGGCTATCGGCGCGCCGTCAGATGCGGTCGGCGGCGATGAGGAGGTATTGGAAGCTGCCGTCCTTGTAGGCGTCGAGGAAGGCCTTTTCGATGCCGGTGGTGAGGTGGGACTGGGCGCGCAGTTCCCAGTAGGGAATGGTCGCGGCCGTCAGGTCGATGACGCTGACGGGGACGAGGCGGTTGGCGGCCATTTCCTTGAAGTAGGTGCTGCGGGGGTGGATGTCGCAGATGTAGTGGGCGTTGATCTCGCTCACCGCGCGGGAGGGGAGGCCGTAGGTGTCGTTGTAGCAGCCGGTGATGGTGACGTAGCGGCCGCCGCGCTTGAGCTGGCGGGCGTGTTCGGCGAAGAGCTGGGAGAGTTCGACGTACATGGTGGACTCGTTGTTCCAGATGCCGTCGAAGGCCGCGGTCTCGAAGCCGGTGTCGAGCATGTTGCGCAGGTGGAAGCGGACCTTGTCGGCGACGCCGTGTTCCTTGGCCTGGAGGTTGGCGAACTCGACCTGGTGGCTGGAGATGGAGATGCCGTCGACCTGGCAGCCGAAGCGCTGGTTGGCGACCAGGCTGCCGCCGCCGCGGCCGCAGCCGGCGTCGAGCAGGCGGCCGTCGGCCGGGATCGGCCCCAGATGGTCCGCGAGCAGCTGCGCCTGCACGCTCTCCAACCGGTGCAGCTCCCGGACGGTGCGCTCCTCGCGGGTGTCCTCGGGTCCCTCCAGGACGGACCAGTCGGGCTCACCGATGCCGTAGTGGTGGTGGTAGAAGCCGTCGACCTCGCCCAGGCGCAGGTTGACGGGGTTGCGCTCGGCGTTCCAGTAGGCCGCGACGGAGTCCTGGTAGGGGCTGGTACGCACGGACTGGGACGGGAGGACAGCACTCTTCTCGCTGAGGATCACAGCTTCTTGTCTCCGGTTCTCGGTGATCGTGATGTGGTGCTGGTGGAGCAGGTCGTGCTGGTGGAGCGGGTGGTGGCTCATGCGGCGGCAGCGCCGTCGCCGCCGTGGTAGCGGGCGCTGGTGCGGTGCCACGTGTGGCTGCCGCCCATCCAGGCCCAGACGCCCGCGAGGAAACGCTTGAGCTCGGGCGAGCCGAGCGCGCTGAGCGCGGCGGACTCGGCCTCGATGGTGTGCATCAACTCGTCGTGGATCAGCGCCGCCTGGTCGACCGCCTCCTGGAGGGTGCAACCGTCCTCGGCCGCGATCAGGTTGGGCAGGTTGGTGTCGGTCGGGTCCTCCTTGGCCATCGAGTACAGGTCGTTGAGGAGGACGTTGGCGACGCCGGCGTAGAGGTAGGTGCGGCGCACCCGGTGGTCGGCGAACTCGTGGGCGGGCAGCTCGTATCCGCCGACCGGGTCGACCAGCACCATGCACGGGAAGAAGGCGTTCTCGTACCGGTGCAGCAGGTACTCCCAGACGGCCGGCGTGCGGCCGGACATCCGCCACTCCGCCTCCTGGCCGTAGCCGACGAACATGATGGCCAACTCGTGCCGCAGCCGGGCGACCTGGGTCGGGTTGGCGATCGTCGACAGCAGCGTCAGCGCGGAGCGGAACGCCTTCAGCACCGGCTCGGCGGCGACGACCTGCTCGAACTGCCCGTAGTAGCGCGGTGGCAGACGCACCGGGTCGACGACCGCGTGCGCGAGGGCGACCCGGTTGCCGATCAACTCCGGCCTGGTGTCCTCGCCCTCGTCGACCCAGTGGTCGTCCACCGCCCACTCCGCCAGCCCGCACCGGGCCGCGGCGAGCAGCCGGTCCGGGTCGTCGGTGTCGGGGTGGGCCAGCATGAACAGCCGGCCGAAGTCGTGCGAGCGCAACCGCTCCAAGCGGCCCTGGAACAGCCCCATTTCGTCCGCCCAGGCCACCAGCCGGTCGTTGACGACCCGCCCGAGCGCCGGGTCGTCGCGGACCGCCTCCGGGCAGTAGAGCGGCGGCACGGTGACCGCGCTGCCGGTCGCCTTGGGAGCTTCCGGGGCCTCGGGGGCTTCGGGTGCCAGGGGATCCGGCGCGGCGGCTTCCGGGGCCGCCTCGGCCTCCCGGAAGAGCCGGACGGCGGTGGTGCCGGGACCGGCCGGGCCGGAGAGGATGCGCCCCAGCAGCCCCTCGTCGAGGTGCAGCATCGTGGTTCCCGTCCTTGCCTACGCGTGCGGAGCCGCGATGTCGACGTTCTCGAGGATCCCGATCGCGTCCGGGACCAGGATCGCCGCCGAGTAGTACGCGGTGACCAGGTAGGAGATGATCGCCTTCTCGTCGATGCCCATGAAGCGGACGTTCAGGCTCGGCTCGACCTCGTCCGGCAGGCCCAACTGGTGCAGGCCGACCACGCCCTGGTTGTCCTCGCCCATGCGCATGGCCATGATCGAGGTGGTGTGCCCGTCCTCGATCGGCAGCTTGCCGCAGGGGTAGATCGGCACCCCGCGCCAGGCCGGGATCCGGTGGCCGTTGCGGTCGATGGTGTCCGGGTAGAGGCCGCGCCGGTTGCACTCGCGGAAGAACGCCGCGATCGCCTTGGGGTGGGCCAGGAACATGGTGGTGCTGCGCCGCATGCTGAGCAGCTGGTCCATGTCGTCCGGGGTGGGCGGCCCGGACCAGGTGCTGACCCGCTGGTCGTAGGCGGTGTTGTGGAGCAGCCCGAACTCCCGGTTGTTGACCAGCTCCCACTCCTGCCGCTCGCGGATCGCCTCCACGGTCAGCTTGAGCTGCTGCTCGGTCTGGTTCATCGGCTTGTTGTAGAGGTCCGCGACCCGGGAGTGGATCCGCAGCACCGTCTGAGTCAGGCTCAGGTCGTACTCGCGCGGGGCGAGTTCGTAGTCCACGAAGGTGTTCGGGATGACCGGCTCGCCGTCGTGGCCCGCACTGAGGTCGATCGGCGCCTCGCCCTTGCTGTTCGTCGCGCGCTGCGACTCGGCGACGAACCGCTGGATGTGGTCCCGCAGTTGCGGCGCGCGGTCGAACAGGTCCAGCACGCCGGACCAGGGCAGCACCATGATGGTGCCGGACGTCGACGCCCGTGCGGTGTGCAGCCAGAGCGGGTCGCTGGTCAGCACGGCCTCGTCGCCGAGGTGGTCGCCGTCGGTCAGCACGCCGAGGACGTTGGTGTCGCCGTACTTGCCCGTGCCCAGCCGGTCGATCCGGCCGTGGGCGACGATGAACACCTCCTCGATCGGCGAGCCCTCCTCGACGAGCACCTCGCCCGCGTGGAAGTCCCGCACCTGGAACCGGGAGGCGAGCTCCTCGAGCACGGCCATGTCGTCGAAGTCGCGCAGCGCGGGGATCTCCCGCAGCGTCTCCGGCACGATCCGCACGTCGTCGGCCCCACCCTGCACGAACCCGACGCGTCCGCGCCCCACCGCCAGCGTCAGCCGCCGGTTGACGCGGTAGGTGCCGCCGGCGACGTTGACCCACGGCAGGTTCTTGAGCAGCCAGCGTGAGCTGATGCCCTGCATCTGCGGTGTGGACTTGGTCGTGGTCGCCAGGTTGCGCGCGGCGCGGGTACTGAGGCTCTGCTGGTCGGGAGCTCCGTCGACCCCTGCGGGGCTCTCCGTGGCCTCCATGGACATGAGTGCGACCTCCTCGGTCATCGGGCGTGATTCCAGTAAGCGACACGTGAGTTGGCTGTGGGGGTGGCGCGGGGGGTGGGGGTGTTGAAAGTTGCGCGGCGTTGAACAGGCCGGGCCGGTAGGGCCCTCAGGCCTGGACGCACACCTGCTGGACCCGGCCGAGCAGGCCGCGGCCCGCCGCGGTGGAGTGGAAGGGCCGCAGTCTGCTGCGCAGCGTGCGCACGGCGCGGTCCGCCCGCGCGCTGCGCAGCAGCGGATAGTCGTCAAGGAAGGCGTGCCAGGCGGTGCAGGCCTGTTCCAACGCGCCCCCGTCCAGCAGCAGTTCGCCCAGGCGGGCGGCGCCGACCGCCCGCGTCCGGCGCTCCTCCGGCGGGCGCAGCTGCAGGGAGCGCCGCAGGGCGGCGACCGCGCCGGCCCGGTCGCCGAGGGCGCTGAGGACCTCCGACTCGTGGTCCTCGTGGGCGGCCCGGTGGTAGTCACCGGCGCCCTCGGAACGGCCCAGCAGTTCGGCGGAACGTTGCAGCACGGTCAGCGCGCGCCGCCGCTCCCCGCGCGCCGCCGCGGCGACGGCCAGCTGTCCGGTGACAGCCGCCGCGAGCCAGGTCGGCAGCCGCGTGCGCAGCGCGGAGGCGGCCTCCGCGAGCTCCAGGGCGTGCTCGCGGTGCCCGAGCGCCTGGGCCTGCACGCTCAGCCCGCGCAGCGCAGCGGCCTGGCCGGTCGGGTCGTCGGCCTCGGCCGCGAGCAGGGTGGCGGCCTGGTAGTAGCCCTGAGCGACGCCCTGCCGGTGCTCGTCGAAGCACATGGAGCCGGCCAGGCAGGCGAGCGCGGAGGAGACCAGCAGCAGCTCCCGCCGCGCCTTGGGCGCGGCCGGCGCCGCGAGCCAACCGGCGACGCTGCTGCGCAGGAAGCCGGTGAGGGCCGCGCGCGAGTGCCCGCCACCGAAGGCGGAGTCGACGGTGGTGAAGGTCCGCAGCATGTCCTGCGCGGCGCGCGTGTGGGAGACCGTCACCCGCTCCGTTGCCGCACCGGTCGTCCCGTGCGCGGAGCCGGGGGCGGATAAGGAGACCGGGGTGGGCGCGGCGAGCCGGTAGGGGCGCGTACGCGGCTGGACGGTGTCGAGCTCGGTGAGGTCGTGCAGGGCCGTCCGGGGCGTCGGACCCTCATCCGATGCGGTGGGCGCAGGGGCGAAGCCGACGTCCGCGAGGTGCAGCGGACGCCCGAGCTGCCGGGCGAGCGTCTCGGCGACGACGGCCGCGACGGCGGCCAGCGGGCGGGTGCCGCCCATCCAGTGGGCGACGGAGGTGCGGTCGTATCGCAGCGTCAGGCCGATCTCGGCTCCCGCCCGGTTCACGGCTCGGGCGAGAGCGGCTCCGCTCCAGCCGGCCTCCTGGGCGAGCGCACGCAGGCGTGCGTTGGGGTGCCGTGGCGCCATGGTCGTGCAGTCCTCCGGTCCTGAGGGGTGGGGACCGGCTCACGTTCGCGGGTCCTCGTCCGATAGATGAACCGTTCCGTCCGCATCGACGCGCGGGTCGCGCAGCGCAAAGGAGCGCGGCCCGGCGCACCCGCCTCACGCGCGCTTGGCCATGACAAGCCGTGGACGATCCGTCAACCGGTCATGTTCGACATGTACACGACGCCAGTGGTGACCGTGGGCGTCCCGGGTGGGCGCTCGACGACCAAGATCGATCAGAAGCGGTCGGCGGAGGCCGTTCGACCTCGGTCGTCGGACCGGCGCACGGCGTGGTGAAGGGGCGCACGTTCGAAGCGCCGGACGACCCACTGTGCGCCCCCGGCCCCGTGCCTCCGCCATCCGGGCCAGTCCGGCGCGCGCTCACCGTCCGCGCGGGCGATGCTGACCATCCGACGGCTCGTCACCCGGACCCGTCCCCGGGACTCGTCACTCCAGAGAGGACGCTGGCCATGGCTCAGCAGCAGCTGTGGGCGCCCCCGCCCCCGATGCCGAACGGCGAGGTCCTCCCGGAGCTCGACGTGCCCGCGCCGGCCGCGCAGCGGCGCTGGACCGTGCTGCTGCGCTGGCTGCTGGCGATCCCGCACTACATCGTGCTGGCGGTGCTGGGCTTCGTCGGCTTCTTCGTGGTCGTCGCCGGCTGGTTCGCCGCGCTCGTGCTGGGCCGGCTGCCCGGGCCGATCGCCCGCTACCTCACCGGCCTGCTGATCTACCAGACCCGGGTCTCCGCCTACAGCATGCTGCTGGTCGACCAGTACCCGCCCTTCGCCTTCGACGCGCCCGGCTACACCGTGCAGGTCGACGTCCGTCCGGCCGAACTGAACCGGCTCGCGGTGCTCTTCCGGCTGATCCTGATGATCCCGGCGGGGATCGTGCAGAGCCTGGTCACCACCGGCTGGTACGTGGTCGCCCTGGTCATCTGGATCGTCACGCTGGTGCTGGGCCGGCTGCCCGAGCCCGCCTTCGGCGCGACCGCGGCCACCGTCCGCTTCGCCATGCGGTTCGGCGCCTACGCGTCGATGCTGACCGCGGCCTACCCCAAGCGCCTCTTCGGTGACGAGTCGCTCGCGCTGGCGGAACGCCGCTCGGCGAGCCGGCCGCTGCTGCTGTCCACCGGGGCCAAGGTGCTGGTCGTCGTCTTCCTGGTGCTGGGCCTGGCCAACTCCGCCTGGAGCTCGGCGGTGAACTCGGGGAACAACAGCAACAGCACCACGGCCACGACCGGCGCCGGTCCCGCCCACTGACCCGGATCGGCCGCGCCCGGCCGGATATGGCAGGGTCTGCGGCATGAGCCTCACCGACGACCTGTGGTCCGACATCGAGTCGATCTACGCCGAGATCCTGCAGCACCCCTTCGTGCGCGGGCTGACCGACGGCACGCTGCCGCGCCCGGCGTTCCGGCACTTCGTCGAGCAGGACTCGCTCTACCTGCGCGACTACGCCCGCGCCCTCGCCCTGTGCGGGGCGCGCGCCCCGCAGGCGGCGGCGCTGCAGGCCTTCGTCGAGGACGCGGTCGGTGCGCTCGCGGCCGAGCAGGAGATGCTGGCGGGCTTCGGCGCGGAGCTCGGCGAGGAGCTGGGGCAGCTGGTCCTGCCGACCACCCGCGCCTACACCAGCCACCTGCTGGCCGTCGCCCACGGCGGCAGCTACGCCGAGGCGGTCGGCGCGGTGCTGCCCTGCTACTGGATCTACGCCCGGGTCGGCGCGCACCTGCTGGAGAAGTCCTCCCCGGACCGGCTCTACGCCCGCTGGATCGCGGCCTACGGAGACGAGGCCTTCCAGTCCGTCGTCCGCCGGGTCCTGGAGCTGACCGACGCCCTGGGCGCCGAGGTCTCCCCGGCGGAGCGGGCGCGGATGCGCGAGCGGTTCGTCACCTCCTCCCGCTACGAGTGGATGTTCTGGGACGCGGCCTGGCAGGGCGAGCGTTGGCCCGTCTGACCGGTCGACGGCGTCTGGCCGGTCGACGGCGTGTGGCCCTGCTCGTCCTCGCCGCGGCGGTCGTGGCCGTGACGGCGGTGCTCGGCGCCTCCGAGGCGCAGCGGTTCGCCACCCATCTGCTCGCCCGGTCCGACCCCTTCTCCTCCCTGCCGGCCGTGTCGGCGGGCGCCGCGTTCGTGCTGCTCTACGCCGCCGCGACGGTCGCGCTGGTGCCCAAGCCGGTGCTGAACCTCGCGGCGGGCGCGTGGTTCGGCCTGGCCGAGGGCCTGCCGCTGGCCGTCGCCGCGACGACCCTCGGCGCGGCCGCGTCGTTCCTGCTGGGCCGCGCGGCTCTGCGCGGACGACGCCTCGGATTCCTGGAGCGTCGCGGCTGGTCCACGCTGGACCGGGAGTTGAGCGACCGCGGCTTCCGCTCGGTGCTGGCGCTGCGGCTGCTGCCGGTGCTGCCCTTCGCCGCGATCAACTACGGCTGCGCGGTGGGAGGCACCCGCCTCGCCCCCTTCACTGCGGCGACCGCCCTCGGCGTCGTCCCGGGCACCGCCGCCCTCGTCCTCGCGGGCGCCACGGCCTCCGCCCCCAGCGCCACCGGCACCTGGTCCTCCCTCGCCGCCCTCGCCCTGCTGACCTGCGTCACCCTCGCCCCTCGCCTGCGTCGCCGGGCGGCGCAGCCGTAACCACGTTCGAACCGGCATCATGGTGCGAGTACGACACACACGCCACGGGGGAGGGGCGCGCATGCGCGAGCCGTACGAGCTGGAGGTCCGCAGGCCGGGCCGGGGACGCGCGGGGTGGGAGGCGCTGCGCCGTGCCCTCCGCGCGGCGCTCGCGTGAGGGCGTACGGGACGCGCTGGATCCGCTGGATCTGGGCGATCGGTTTCGCCGAGGGCGCGTGCATGCACGTCTGGTACCTGGTGCAGGGCGGGCTGCACGCGTTCCGGGGTGAGCCGATCGTCATCCAGCTGTTCTTCCACGCGGAGCTGCTGCTCGATCCGCTGGTGCTCCTGCTGATGCTCCGCCGGAGCCGGGCCGCGGCGTGGTTGGGGCCGGCGGTGCTGCTCTGCGACACGGTCGCCTTCTGGTGGCTCTGCTGGGACGACCTGCTGCGTCACCCCGCGGCGTACCTGAAGCTGACCGGCCTGCCCGCCGTCACGGTGTTCGGCCTCTTCGTGCTGATCACCGCCGTGCCCCTGCATCGCGCGTACGCCGCGCGGCGGGTGCCGCTGATCGACTGAACGCGTGGGGTGCTACCCCGGATCGTGGTGTTCACCGTATCCCTACCGGTCCGTCACAGGTAGGCTCTCCGCGTCCCGACGGGCCGTCAGGCCCGCGGTGCAGCACGGGCCCGCACAGTCGAGAACTGACGAGAACCGACACATTCGGGGGTTTCATGCGCATCCGTACCAGGGCTTCACTCGCCGCCGTCGCGTGCGCCGCACTCGCGGTCGTCGCCTCCGCAGCGGCACCGGCCGGCGCGGCCGGTAACGGCCACAGCGGCTACCTCGGCAGGGTCTCGCCGGGTGACCCCTACGCCTCCTGCAACATCAGCGGCGACGGAACAGGCACCAACTACCCCGGTACCGCGGACGAGCCGTGGGTGGCCGCCAACCCGCGCGACCCGCACCAGGTCATCTCGATGTACCAGCAGGACCGCTGGTCCAGCGGTGGCGCGCGCGGCGTGGCCGAGAGCTGGAGCAGCGACGGGAAGCACTTCCACCACGTGGCCCTGCCGTTCACCCACTGCACGCCCGGCGGGCTCGACTACCAGCGCGCCTCCGACGCCTGGGTGAGCTTCGGGCCCGACGGCACCGCCTACGCCAGCGCGCTGGTCTTCGACGCCGCCACCAACCGCAACGGCGTCGCCGCCGCCACCTCCTACGACGGTGGGCGGACCTGGAAGCACCTCACCAAACTGATCGACGACAACGACGCGGCGATCGGCAACGACAAGAACTCCGTCACCGCCGACCCGAACCACGCCGGCGTCGCCTACCAGGTGTGGGACCGCCTCGACCAGACCACCGGAGCGAACGCGAGCTTCACCGGTCCCGCGTACCTCTCCGTCACCCGTGACGGTGGCCGTACCTGGTCCAAGGCCCGGCCGTTCGTCGACACCACGGCGGTGCCGAACTCGCAGACCATCGGCAACGTCATCGTCGTGGACCGCCACTCCGGCACGCTCTACGACTTCTTCACCAGCATCACCTACACCGACGCCACCGCGAACACCGTGCTGGACAGCCACTACGCGATGGTGACCTCGCACGACCAGGGCCGCACCTGGAGCAAGCCCGCCCGGGTCACCAAGGACAGCTCCGTCAACGAGGTCGACCCGAACCTGCCCACCGACCCGAACGGTTCGCTGCGCGCGGGCGGCGGCCTCGGCAGTGTCGCGATCGACCCGGTCACCGGTGAGCTCTACCTGGCCTACGAGGGCTCGGACTTCAGCGGCGGCAAGTTCGACCAGGTCCAGCTGGTCCACTCGACCGACCACGGCCGCACCTGGTCGGCGCCGGTGCGCCTGAACCAGTCGCCCAACACGCCGGCGTTCACGCCGACCATCACGGTCGACGCGCACGGCACCGTCGCGGTGACCTACTACGACCTGCGCTACCTGCAGCCCGGCAACGTCACCACACTGCCGACGGCGGGGTGGCTGCTCACCTTCCCGCGCGGCGGGGAGGCGAACCCGGTGGAGCGTCAGATCACGCCGGTCTTCGACTGGTTGCTCGCCCCGATGGCGGGCGGCCACATGCTCGGCGACTACGCGGGCCTGACGACGGACGGCCCGTTCGTGCGCCCGGTCCTCGTGGAGACGAACACGCCCGCGGCGGGCGTGAACACCGCGGACGCCTTCTCGGGCCTCTACAGCCCGTCGAGCCTGCACGGTCCGGGCGGCTTCGTCGGCCCGAAGCTCACCGCGACGGGGAAGAGCGGCGTCGCCCGCGTCTTCGACCGACTGCGTCGCTGAGCTGGTCGAGGGGCGCGGGGACCGAGAGGTCCCCGCGCCCCTCAGTGCTACTCGTTGTGCAGCACCTGGGCGATGGTCAGCCGTGCCGCCGCCCGGGAGGGGATGAGCGCGCCGAGGGTCGCCAGGACCACGCCGGAGAGCAGGAGCAGGGCGATCGCGCCCGGGTGCCAGACCTCCACCATGGGGGCCGGGAAGGCGATCCCGCCGGCCCGGCCGGTGATCGGCACGACCAACGCGTGCGCCAGCACGCCCAGCGGGACGCCCAACAGGCCACCGGCCAGGCCCAGCGCGCCCATGGAGGCGACCATCATCACCGTCACCTGACGTGGCGTCATGCCGATCGACTTCAGCATGCCGAGGTCGCGACGGCGCTCCCGGGCGTTCAGCACCACGGTGTTGAAGACACCCAGCGCCGCGACCGCGCCCAACAGCAGCGTCAGGATGGTCGAGGAGGCGATGGCGGTCGTCGCTCCGGCGTTGACCGTCACCTTGGCCGACGGGCGCAGACCGGGGTCCGCGGCGCGCACCGCTCGGCCGTACGCGCCCACGTCGGTGCCGGACGCGAGCCTCACCAGGTACTGGCGGCCGGTGAGGGTCGGGCTCACGGCCAGCGCGGTGGACCAATCGGTGAAGACGTAGTCGGGGTCGCCGGAGAGGGTCTCGCCGACGACGGTCACCGGCTCCTGGCGACCGGCGGTCTGCAGGGTCAGCCGGTCACCCAGCGACACCCCCCACTCCTCCAGGAAACCGGGCGGCGCGACGATCTCGCCGGGCCCGTGGAACGAGCGCCCCTGCACCACCAGCGCTCCGACGTCGGCGGAACTGCCCCGGTACGCCCTGAGGTTCAGCCCCTTGGCGTGACCGGCCAGGCGGGCCGGGGCGTAGGTGGTGGCAGTCACCTGCACGGCGCCGGGCAGCGAGCCGAGCAGGGACTGGATCTGCGGATCGGTGTGCGTCGGTGGCGTCATGCCGAACTCCGCGCGGCCGGTGTCCACCTCCACCTGGTAGCTGCCGTTGCCCTCCTCCGCGTTGCCGTAGGCGGTCATCGTGGCGGCCAGCCCGTTCGCGAAGGTCACCGTCGCGACGCCGAGGACCACCGCGGCCAGGGTCAGCGCGCTGCGCCCGGGGCGGGCGAACGGCAGGCCGAGGCCCAGGCTGACCGAACGCGGCAGCCGCGTCGCGGACAGCCGCCGCTGGATGCCGAGCGCCCGGCCGCCGCGCGGCGCGCTGCCCGCGCTGATCGCCCGTGCCGCGGACAGGCCGCGGGCCCGCAGCGACGGCAGCAGCGCGGCCAGGACCACCAGCAGCGGCATGCCGAGCAGCGCGACGATGTTCACCCACGCGCTCAGGCCCAGGCTGTCGGCAAGGAACGCCCCGTCGACGCCGTGGAAGATCTGCTGCAGCAGCGGTTGCTCGGCCAGGTCGCCCAGCGCGGTGCCGAGCAGACAGCCGACGACCGCCGGCACGGACACCATGAGCAGGTAGATCGCCACCACCTGGTTCGGGGTGAAGCCGAGCGCCTTCAGCACCCCGATGTGGCGGAAGCCGGAGACCACCGCGCCGCTCACCACGTTGCCGACGATGAGCGCGGAGACCAGCAGCCCGAGGATCCCGAAGACCATGAGGAACGGAACGAAGGCGCTCGGGACGTGCTCCACGGCCCGTTCGAGGTCGAGGTATGACTGCGTGGCGGTGAGCGCCCCGCCGGGCACGGCGGCCCGCAGCGCGGCAGTGTCGGCCCGGATCTCGGCGTCGCCGTCCGCGTGCGCGAACCGGTACAGCAGCTGCACGGAGGTCGGGTGCAGAGCCGTGATCTGGCTCGGCGACACCCATGCGTCGGCGCTCTGACTGACGCTGGAGGCGAGCCCGACGACGGTGAGCGGGACGCCGCCGACGGTGACCCGGCTGCCCAGCGCCGCGTGCGGTCCGTCGTGGTCGAGGCCCGGGGGCGAGCTGAACACCACCTCCCCGGGCCCGGTGGCCCAGTGGCCCGACCACAGATTGACCCGGTCCACCGGGCCGGCCGGATCGGCGCGGCCCACGACGGTGACGGGGCCGGGGTCGTGCACGGTCACCGGCTGGTCCAGGGTCGCCACGGCCTGGTCGAACGGCCCGGCGGCCGCCGCGACGCCCGGCATGCGTGTGGTGTCCGCGAGTTGCCCGGGCCGGGTCTTGGCCGCGTCGAAGGTCGCGGTCACCTGCGCGCCCTGCTGCCGCGCGAAGGCCCGCTCGAACGGCGCCGTGGCAGCGTCCAGCAGCCCCAGGGCGACCACGATCGTCATCGTCGAGACCAACACCACCAGGGCGATGACGAGGGTCTGCAGCCTGCGTCGCCGCACCGCCGCGCGGGCGGCCTGCCAGACGGCCCTCATCCGGCCCGCTCCAGGCTGCGCTCGCCGGCCACCCGGCCGTCGGCGAGGTCGACGACGCGGTTGGCGCACCGGGTCGCCAGCCGCGGGTCGTGGGTGACCAGCAGCAGCGTCTGCCCGATCTGGTTCAGGTCCAGCAGCAGGTCCATCACCTGCTCGCCCGCGTGACTGTCCAGCGCCCCGGTCGGCTCGTCGGCCAGCAGCAGGGCCGGACGGTTCATCAGCGCGCGGGCGACCGCGACCCGTTGGCGCTCGCCGCCGCTCAGCACCGCCGGGTAGGCGTTGCGGCGGTCGGCGATGCCGAGCTCGTCGAGCAGTTCCTGCGCGCGGCGGCGCGCCTGGCGGGCCGGCGTGCCGGTCAACTGGGCCGCCAGCGCCACGTTGTCCAGGGCCGAGAGGTCGTCGAGCAGGTTGAAGAACTGGAACACCATGCCGATCCGGCGCCGCCGGAACAGGGCGAGCCCGGTCTCGTTCAGCCCGGTCAGGTCCTCCCCGTGCACCACGACCCGGCCGCTCGACGGGCGGTCCAGCCCCGCGACCATGTTCAGCAGCGTGGACTTGCCGCAGCCCGAGGGGCCCATCACCGCGACCGCCTCTCCGGCGCGGATCTCCAGGGAGACCCCGGCCAACGCCTCGGCCTCACCGAACTCCTTGCGGACCTCTTCCAGTCGCACCACCACCTTGGGCGTGGCGCCGTTCGCGGCGGCTTCGTTCACCGATCGACTCGTCATGCCCCGCAACGTACGGTCGGCGGGGCCGCCCGGGCATCCCACCCCGGGTGCAAGCCGGGCCGCACGTCATCCCGTGGATGTAGGCGCCTGCACCCGCCGTACGACGCGTGCCGCCGCTGGATCTGGGAGGGTGGCCGGGTGCGGGGATCATGGATGGACGGGCTGGTCGCGGTGCTCGTCGTGGCGTGCGTGGCGGCGGGATGGCTGGGCGTGGCCCTGGTGCGGGAGCGCCGCGCCGGGCGGCGGGCGCTCGGGGACCGGGGTTGGCTGCTGGAACGCGAGCGCGAGAACGCCGCGCAGGCCGCCGTCGCGGCGGAGCGGGCGCGGATCGCGCGGGAGTTGCACGACATCGTCAGCCACAACGTCAGCCTGATGGTCGTCCAGGCGAGCGCGGCCCGCGAGGTGCTGGCCGTGCTGCCCGACGAGGCGGCGGCGGCGCTGCGCGCCGTCGAGGACGCTGGCCGCGACACGATGACGGAACTGCGGCACCTGCTGGGCCTGCTGGCCCCCGCGCAGGACGGCTCCGAGCCGGAGGGAGAGGCAGCAGGGGCCGCGGACGGGGAGCTCCCCGAGGGCCTCGCACCCCAGCCCGGCCTGGACCGGCTGGGCTCGCTCGTGGACCGCGTCTCCTTCGCAGGAGTCCCCGTCGAGGTGCGGATCCTGGGCGAGCCGCGGCGCCTGCCGGCGGGCGTGGACGTGACCGCGTTCCGCATCGTCCAGGAGGCGTTGACCAACGCCCTGCGTCACGGGGATGGTGGCAGGGCCGAGGTGACGGTCCGTTACGCCGACGCCTCGCTGCGCGTCGAGGTGCTCACCACCGGCGCCAGCGTTCTCCTGGGGGGCGAGGGCGCGCCCGCCAGGACCGCCAACCCCGGTGCGGGACGCGGCCTGATGGGCCTGCGCGAGCGGGTCGGCGTCTACGGTGGCGAGCTCGACGCCCGGCGCCGGCTCGGCGGCGGCTACCGGGTCCGCGCCCGGATCCCGTTGGAGCGCGCGTGAGTACGCCGGAGGCGGCTGAGACCGAGCGGGTGCCGCGCGTACTGATCGCCGACGACCAGGAGCTGATCCGCACCGGCTTCCGGCTGATCCTCACCAGCCGCGGCATCGAGGTGGTCGGCGAGGCCGCCGACGGCGTCGAGGCGGTGGCGGCGGCGCGCCGACTGCGTCCGGACGTCGTGCTGATGGACATCCGCATGCCCAACCTCGACGGCCTGGAGGCGACTCGGCGGGTGCTGGCCGCCGACCCCGCCTGCCGGGTGCTCATCCTCACCACCTTCGACCTGGACCGCTACGTCTACGCGGCACTGGCGGCCGGCGCGAGCGGCTTCCTGCTCAAGGACGTCACCGCCACGCACCTCGCGGCGGCCGTCCGCCTGGTCGACACCGGCGACGCGCTGCTGGCCCCCTCCATCACCCGCCGCCTGGTCGAACGCTTCGCCTCGGCCGACCGCGCACCCGGCCCCCAGCCGGCCGCTCCAGCGACCCCCGCGCTGGACGCGCTCACCCCACGCGAACGCGAGGTGCTCACCCTCGTCGGCCGCGGCCTCTCCAACGGCGAGCTCGCCACCGCCCTCACCCTCAGCGAGGCGACGGTGAAGACCCACGTGGCCCGCATCTTCAACAAACTCGCCCTCCGCGACCGCGCCCAGGCGGTGGTCCTCGCCTACGAGACGGGCCTGGTCAGGCCGGGCTCGTAGCGCGGAGCCTGAGCGGGGGCTCAACTCCCGGCGAGCAGCCGGGCGCCGAGCGTGGTGCAGGTGTGGCGGGCGTACTTGCCGTCCCGGGCGGTGGCCACCAGCCCGGCCGCGCGCAGGGTCTTGGCGTGGTCGGAGGCGGTCGCCGCGCTGATGCCGAGGTGGCGGGCCAGGCCCCCGGTGGTCTGCGGCCGGGCCAGCAACTGCAGCACCTGGGCGCGGGTCGGACCGAGCAGCGCCGCCAGCGGATCCGCACCCGCCTCCGGCGGGGGGACCAGCGGCAGCGGTGTCAGCGCCGGGTAGACCAGCAGCAGCGAGCCGTCCGGGTGGGGGGCCCGCAGCGGCGTGCCGCGCCACAGCAGGGACGGCATCAGGGTGAGGCCGCGTCCGGACAGCGTGAGGTGGGCGTCGCCGCCGGGGCGCGGCAGCCGCAGGACGGTGCCGTCCTCCCAGTCGGCTCCCGGGACCAGACCGGCCAGCATCGCCTGCAGCCCCTGGGAGATGAGCACTTGCGCGCGCCAGGCGACGTCGGCCGCGAACCCGGCCTGGATCCGGGGCCACCAGGGGGGAAGCACACGGCGCAGCAGCGCGTCGAGGGAGAGCTGCAACTCCCGCCAGGCACGCGCCTCTCCGGCCGCGAGGGCGACGGCGCGCGGCGGCAGCTGGGCCAGACCGCGCCAGGTGTACCGCAGATCCTCGTCCACCAGCGCCCGTGGCGTGCCGAGGACATGCGCGAGCGCGTCCTCGCCGTCGGGCAGCGGGGGATCGAGGAACAGCGGTCCGAGGCCGTCGTCGGGACGTAACAGCTCGAGCAATCCGCCGACCGCGGAGGGGAGTTCACCGGCGAATCGGTGTCGCCAGCGGGCCAGGGCCTGGTCCGGGCTGCCGGCGCGCACCAGCGTCAGCGCCAGCATGCCCTCCACCAACGGTGAGGGCGCGGGCGCGAAGCGCACCCGGAGCAGGTCCTCGGGTGTGAAACGCATCCGCAGCATGGCCATCCCCCTCGAAGCCCTCCTCAGCCTGGCACGATTCGACCGTGCCCGAAAGGATCGCGTCGCGGTTGCGGCAGGCGCAGTCTCGACGCATGAAGACGTCCCAGAGAACCCGCCGCACCGTCGGCGCGCTGCTCGCCGGCGGACTCGCCCTCGGCCTCGCCCTCCCGGCGGCGGCGGCCTCCGCGGCAGCGCCGCAGGACCAGCCCGGTCCCTGGCAGCCGTACCGCAGCGGCACGTTCACCGATCCTGCCGGCACCGCCTGTGCCTTCACCCTGACGGGTGTTCCGGTGTCGGACCGCGAGGAGATCCGCACTCTGGCCGTGGACAGCTCGGGGGAGCCCACGGAGCAGGAGATCAAGGGTCAGCTCGTGGTCCGCTACACCAACGAGTCCAACGGCAGGTCGGCGGACGAGAACCTGACCGGGGTGGGGTGGTTGTACTACCACGCCGACGGCAGCCAGACCTGGGTGATCTCCGGTCACTTCGGGATGGGCATCCACCCGGGCAACCCGTACTCCGCGCCCGGCTACTGGATCCTGAACGGAAGGATCACCCTGCAGATCGACACCGCCCACCACTCCTACGTCTCCGCCCACGACGGAACCACGGAGGACCTCTGCGCCGAGCTCACCTGACGTACGGCAGGGCCCACGACGTGGGCAGGGCGCGGGACGCCGTACGGCGTCCCGCGCCCTGTTCCGTCAGACCCCTACTGCGCGTTGCGGCAGGGGTTGCCGTCGAGCACGTTCCGGAAGTCGTTGTAGAGGTAGTGCGGTCCGCCGACCCCGGGGTAGACCAGGCCGAGCAGCCCGCCGAACTCCGCCTGCGAGGAGCCGCCGAAGTGGTTCGTCGTGCCGGGGATGTGGGCGCCGCCCTCCTGCCACACGCACGAGCCGTCCATCCGGGTCGTGGTGAAGTACGGGTAGAACTGGGCGCCGGGCGGCGGGTTGACGCAGTTGGCGCCGGTCGTGCGGTTGCACGGGACGGGCAGGGTGCCGTTGTCCTCGATCCGTGGGAGGTCGGTCTCGAAGGCCACCCGCTGGAACTGCTGTCCGTCGCGGAAGGTCGGGCTGGAGAAGATGATCGGCGACGGCTTGGTCGCCCGGTCCGCGGCCGGGTTCCCGGTGCCGGGCCAGGTCAGCTGGTAGGGCACGCCGTTGTAGTCGTCGTCCGTCGGCGCGTTGCCGACGCAGCCGCCGATCCGGGCCAGCAGCGAGTCGCTCGGGTTGAAGCAGCCGTTGTCGTCCGCGTCGAGCGTCGAACCACCGGCCGCCTGTGTGCAGTTGCCGGTGTTCGGGTCGGCCGCGGCGCAGTACTCGAAGTGGCCGGTCTCGTCCGCGTAGGCGGTGCTGTACGAGTGGGCCGTCCACGGCACCCGGGTCTGCTCGCTGGAGGTCGAGTACATCGGGTGGTAGGCGGACGGGAGCGTGGTGCAACTGGTCGCCGTCGGGTCGTACTTGAGCTGCGCGAAGCCGTTGGCCACGGACGCGGTCATCGAGCCCCGGCTGTGCGCGGTCTGGTCGTCGATCTCGACCTTGAACCCGGCGCCGGTGTCGAACATGTGCAGCTTCAGCACGTCGCCGGAGTTCATGAAGTAGTCGTGCGCCGCGTCGAGGTTGAAGCGGTTGTTGTTGGTCGGGTCGGCGGGCGAGGTCGCCTGCCCGTTCTTGGTCAGGAAGGCGAAGTTGACGTACTCGACGCCCGCCGCGTTGAGGCAGGACGCGTTGTTGTCGACGCCGGTGTTGTAGTTCCGGGAGAGGCTGTCGATGTTCAGCGCGGCGCACCACTTGGTGGCGTCACAGCTGCTGCCGGCCGGCCACGGGGCCCAGCCGGGCGGGTAGAACTGCATCTCCATGTACGCGCCGCCCGGGTGCTTGCCGATGTAGTGCGGCGAGGCCGGGTCGCTGTCGTTGTAGATGTTGCTGTCCGAGTCCGGCTTGCAGGCCGCGTTGCCCTGGCCCGGTCCGGGGGCGGACTGGTCGTCGCACATCGCCATGCCGAACCAGAAGGCGGGGTGCAGCTGGAAGTTCCAGGTGCTGCCCGAGCCGTCCTGCTTCGGCTGGGTCTTCGGGTCGGTGGGCAGGCGCACCGTGTAGGTGTCGTTGTTCCCCGAGCCGGCCTTGTTGCTGTAGAAGAGCACGGAGGGCTCGTCGTGCCCGACGTAGTGGCCCTCCCCGTAGAGCGTTTCGCTGTCCTCGACCTCGGTGCACCAGCTCATGTTGCTGCCGCAGTCGTGGTGGGCGGCGTGCGTGCCGGCCGTCCCCGCGCTGCTTCCCGCGGTCGTCGTCCCGGAGGCGGCGGCGTTGGCCGCGACGGGGGCGACGGTGAGGGCAGCCAGCGCCGTCAGCGCCGAAATGCCCACCTGCAGTTTCTTCTTGACGTTCCGTGGACCCACGAGCTCCTCCCTCTCCGCTCGCGGCGACGCTGCCGGGAGCGGTGCCCTGGTACCGGCCGGATCTCAAGCCGCAGGCGAACCTAGGTGATGCCTGTGAGCCTTGTCGAGAGAACTGACTGACTCCGTTTCAGCTCGGAGTCGGCGGGACGGATGGTGAGGCCGGCCGCCAAAGTAGGAGAAATCTGCACATTTCTCCGCGTGGGACCACTGCGAAGCGCGGGCGGCGTGCTTACCGTGGGTTGGTGCGACCTGTTGCATGGTGGGCCGTGATGTCCTCGGCGGTCGCGCCGTTGGTGCTGGTCAGCGGCTGGCTGGTGGCGGCGACCCTGCAGGGGCCCGGTTACGACCCGCTGACGGACACCATCAGCGCCCTGGCCGGCACCGGGGCCGTCGATCCGTGGCTGATGGCCGGGGCCATCGGCGTACTCGGCCTGTGCCACCTCGTCACCGCGCTGGGGCTGCGCGCCGCGGGCATCGCCGGGCGGCTCGCGCTGGCCGCCGGGGGAGTGGCGGCGCTCCTGGTCGCCTTCTCGCCGGTGCCGCTCAGCGGCGGCTCGATGCGGCACAGCGCCTCCGTGGTGGTCGGCTACTGCTGCCTCGCGGTCTGGCCGGCGTTCGCCGCGTACCGACGGCGCGACCGTGAGTCCTGGGCGCTCCAGCCGGGGCTCTCCGTCGCGGTTTCGGTGGTGTTCCTGCTCGGCGCGCTCTGGTTCGCCGAGGAGGAGTGGGGCCATGGCGCGGCGGGCCTGGCCGAACGGGTGCTGACCGGCGGGCAGGCACTGTGGCCACTGGTCGTCGTGACCTCCCTCCTGCTCCCGGCCTGGGGCCGCCACCCGGTGGCGGAGGCCGTCGCGGTCCGGGATGCCTGGGGCGGCGGCCGGGTGCAGGCTGGAGGCATGAGCGCGAACACACTGGTCACCGTGCACGCGGTCGTGCGCGGGCCCCGCCCCTTCCGTCGTGTCGAGATCCAGGGCTACGACGCCGGCCCGGCCTTCCGCCCCGAGGACGTCCTGCGGCTCTGCCGGGACCGCGGCCACCAGGACGTGAACCTCGACGACCCGACGCAGGTGACCTGGGTGGGTGGCGACGCGCGGACGTGGTCGTAGCGGCGGTGCGGGGCGTCTGGCTGGGGCGTTGACATTATGCAGGTGAATGCCTGCATAATTGCAGAGTGAGCCTGCCCCCCAGTCCCGACGAAGCCGGCCTGGACGCCGCCTTCAAGGCGCTGGCCGATCCGACGCGGCGGCTGCTGCTGGACCGGCTGCGCGAGCAGAGCGGCCAGACCCTGCGCGAGCTGTGCGAGCGCCTGGCGATGACCCGCCAGTCCGCGACCCAGCATCTGGACCTGCTGGTCCGGGCGAACCTGGTCACCGTGGTCCGGCGCGGCCGGGAGCGGCTCCACTACCTCAATCCAGCGCCGATCCACGAGATCGAGCAGCGGTGGATCTCGGAGTTCGACCGTCCCCGCCTGCAGGTGATCAGCGCCGTCAAGCACCTGGCAGAGGAGCGCGCCATGAGCGTCCCCAGCGTCCCCACCTATGTCTACGTCACCTATGTCCGCGCCTCCGCCGCGCAGGTCTGGGAGGCCCTGACCTCGGCCGACCTGACCGCCCGTTTCTGGGGCCACGCCAACGTCTCGGACTGGCGGCAGGGCTCCCGCTGGGAGCACGTGCGCACCGACGGCTCCGGCGTCGCCGACGTGGTCGGCCGCGTGCTTGCGGCGGAGCCGCCCACCCGGCTGGTGATCACCTTCGACGACGGCGACGACCCCTCCGTCGTCACCTTCCTCGTCGAGCCGCACCAGGACATCGTCCGGCTCACCGTCACCCACGAGAACCTGGCCGACGCGGAGGCGCTCGGCGCGGTCTCGCACGGTTGGCCGGCCGTCCTCGCCAACCTCAAGTCGCTGCTGGAGACGGGCGAGGTGTTGCCGCAGCAGCCCTGGGAGATGGCGCCGGCCAAGGCCTGAGCCGCGCGGAGGGCTGTGCCGAAGGTCTCATCGTTCGGGGGCCTTGGGCCGGTCACGGCGCGCATCCGGGACCGTATGTTGGAACGCATGTCCGAGATACGGTTCGCGCCCCTGGCTCGACTCGCCGACGCGTACGGCACGCGCTTCGCCGAGTTCGCCTTCGAGCCGGGCTTCGTCGCGGCCGTCGACCAGCACGTCGCCGATCTGCGGGAACGGCTGCGGGGCCCGTCGCCCGACCTGACGGCCGAGGCGCCGGACCCGGAGGACCTCTCCGACTACGCCCTGGGCTTCCTGGACGCGCTGGAGGAGATCGGCTGGCGGGAGCCGGTCGGCCACGACTACGCCGTGTGCCGGCTCACCGCCGTCTGCTGGCTGGTCCGCGAGCACCGGCTGCTGGAGCCGGACGCCGCCTGACCCTCCACCGACCGCGCGCGGTCAGGCCATCGGCGGCGTCTCGCCACCGCCCTGCTCGCCCCGGTCGCCGCGGCTGGACTCGATGTCCCGCGCCGGCTGGTTGCGCATCGCGTCCTCGCGGCCGGCCTGGTAGGCGCTGCCGCCGCCGCGCAGGCGAGCGGTCTCCTGCTCGGCCGAGCCGAGCCAGCGCTCCCAACGGGACCGCATCGGGTTGATCATGCTGCCGCCGAAGCCGACGATCACCGTGCCGACGACCGCCGCGAGCGCGGCGATCAGCAGCGGGCCGGTGATCGCGGTCGCGATGCCCGCCTGACCCAGCGCCGCGATGGCGCCCAGGAAGACGATGACGGCCCAGGCGATCCGGGCGACCGCGGGGCCGTAGGAGGCGTTGGACAGCGCGTTGCCGACGATGTCACGGACCGCGTTGGCGATGGCCATCGCGACCACGACGATGACGATGGCGACCAGGCCCTTGGGCAGCCAGTTGACGATCCCGGCGATCATGTTGCTGATCGGGTTGGGGCCGAAGACGCCGAAGGCGAGCTGCAGGGTCATCAGCAGGATCGCGTAGTAGACGACCTTGGCGATGATCCCGGTCATGTCGTACTTGGACCCCTGCAGGGTCCGGGCGATGCCCGCCCGCTCGGCGACCTTCTCCGAGCCGAGCCTGCGCATGAAGCGGTCGAGCACCTTGCCGATGAAGCGGGCGATGATTCACCCGATGACCAGGATCGCCAGGAAGCCGATGAACTTCGGGACGAACGAGATCACCTTGTTGAAGGCGTTGGTGAAGCCGCTTCCGAAGTCGACGGACAGCGCCAGTTGCTGTGCCTGGCCGTGCGCCGCTGTCAAGAGTTGGTTGGTCACTGCCCCGACCTCCGTGCTGAGGCGCCCCCGTGGGCGCGCCGATCCCCCGATGGTGGATCCAGCGTTGCCCGGTCACGGATCGTGCGCCCGTCGGCGGAGCCGCCCGGGTGACGCCCCGTCCGAAGGCCACCCACCTGGGCGCGCCCCGCGCCCCCGGGGACCGGGGTCAGTCCCAGAGGCGGGCGGGGTCGGTGATGACGCGTTGGGTGGTCAGCAGCGCCGCGCCGAGGAGGGGGCCGCGGCGGCCGAGGCGGGAGGGGCGCAGGGTGTCCGGATCCCAGGGGCGGACCCGGACCCGGGCCGTGAGCTCCGTGGTCATCGCGGGCAGCAGCCAGGGGGCGAGCTCGGTGTACGCGCCGCCGAGCACGATCGCCGCCGGGTCGACCAGGTTGACCGCGGAGGTCAGCGCCGTGCCGAAGGCCTCGCCCGCGCGGGTGAGCGCGGCCAGGGTCGGCGCGTGGCCCTCCCGGGCGCGGTCGACGAGCGCGGCGACGGGGTCGCGGTGCGTCCCGCGCACGCCCGCGGCGCGCAGCACCGCGCGGGCGCCGGCGTACTGCTCCAGGCAGCCGCGCGCGCCGCAGGAGCAGCGGGGGCCGTCGGTGTGCACGGGCACGTGGCCGAGCTCGCCCGCGTAGCCCGCCGCGCCGCGGAAGAGCCGGCCGTCGATGACGAGCGCCGCGCCGATGCCGGTCTCGGCCGAGATGTGCACGAGCGTGTCGGCAGGCTCGCCGCCGCGCCACAGCTCCGCCAGCGCGCCGAGGTTGGCCTCGTTCTCCAGCTCGGGCGCGCGCAGCGCCGCGGGCCAGTGCTCGGCGGGGACGACGCCGTGCCAGCCCAGGTTGGGGGCGTGTTCGACGGTGTCGTGCGCGGGGCCGAGGACGCCGGGCACGGCCAGCACCGCGCCCTCGATCCGCAGGCCCAGCGCCAGCGCCTCCCGCGTGCTCGCCGCCGCCAGCTCCGCGAGCTCGCCGAGCACCTGCTCGGCCGGACGGGAGCGGTTCAGCGCCGGGACCCGGTGCCACACCCGCGGCTCACCGCGCAGGTCCACCACGCACGCGCCCAGATGCGCGGGCCCGACCTCCAGACCGAGCCCGGCCGGGCCGCGGTCGTGCAGGGCCAGGGCGCGTCCGGGCCGCCCGGCCTTGCCGCTGGCCTGTGTCTCGCCCTCGACCAGCAGCCCGGCGCCGAGCAGCTCGTCGACCAGGCTGGAGACGGCCGCCCGGGTGAGCCCGACGCGTCCGGCGACGGCCGCCCGCGAGAGAGGGCCCGAGGCGGCCACCGTGGACAGGACCAGGGCGAGGTTCTGACGGCGCATCCCCTGCTGGGACGCGGGCCGGCGCGGCCCCTCGGGCGTTGCGGCGGGCGAGGCGGTGGGCAAGGACGCTTCTCCGTTCCCGTGCTCGTTCGGATCACGCGGGGCCGGCCGGGGTTCCGGCCGGAGCCTGCAGGGTCGCGGCTCGGTGCAGCGTATCGGTGATCTTCGCCAGGGCCACGTCGTCCCGGGGGACCGGCTCCAGCAAGGGGCCGTCGGCGGTGCCCCAGCGGCGAGCCACCGCGTCGGCCGGCTCGCCGGTCAGCAGCGCCGCGGCCTGCGCGGCGGCGCCGAGCGCGACCAGCTCCTGCGCGGCGGGGATCCGCAGCGGGCGGCCGGAGAGCCGCCGCACGGTCTCCTGCCAGGCCCGCCCGCGCGCCCCGCCGCCGATCAGGAGCAGCGGCTGCTGGGGGTCGTCGGCTGCGCCGCCCGCGCGCAGCACTTCGCCCAGCGCGGTGAGCAGCGCGTGCGCCGCGCCGTCGTAGGCGGCCTGGAGCAGCTGGCCCGCGGTGGTGTCGTGGCGCAGGCCGTGGACCAGGCCGCTGGCGCCCGGCAGGTTGGGCGTGCGCTCGCCGTCGAGGTAGGGGAGCACGACTGCGTCGCCGCCCGGCTCGACCGCCTCGCGGTCCCGGCCGAGCAGCGTGGCGAAGCGGTCCACGGCGAGCGTGCAGTTGAGCGTGCAGGCCAACGGAAGCCAGCCGCCGAGCGCGTCGGCGAAGCCGCAGACCGTGCCTGTGACGTCCTGCGGACGCCCGGCGGTCGCGGCGTAGACGGTGCCGGAGGTGCCCAGACTCAGCACGGGCACGGCCGAGCCCGCCGACCCCGAGCCGGCCGATGCCGTGCCGGCTGCCCCCGAGCCGGCCGAGGCGGAGAGCCCGAGGCCGATCGCGGCGGCCATGTTGTCGCCGGTCCCGGTCGCGACCGGGATGCCGGCGCGCAGCGGCCCGTCGCTCCCGCGCACGACCCCGGCCCGCGCGCCGGGGGAGAGGACCTCGGGCAGCATCGCGACGTCCAGGCCGATCCGGTCCAGCAGCGCGGTGTCGTATCCCTCCGGTGTCCACCAGCCGGTGCCCGAGGCGTCGCCGCGGTCGGTGACGGCCACGCCGGTGAGCCGCTCGGTCAGGTAGTCGTGGGGGAGCCGGACGGCGGCCGTCCGCGCCGCGGCCGCCGGCTCGTGCGCCGCCAGCCAGGCCCACTTGGCGGCGGTGAACGCGGCGGTCGGCACGCTGCCGGCGCGCTCCGCCCAGCGCCGCGCGCCCAGCTCGGCCACCAGCGCCTCGGCCTGCGGCGCGGAGCGGACGTCGTTCCAGAGCAGCGCCGGGCGCACCGGGCGACCTGCCCGGTCCAGCGTGACCAGGCCGTGCTGCTGACCGGCCACGGAGACGGCCTCGGCGCGTTCGGCGTAGCCGGTGGCGGCGACGGCCCGCAGCAGCGCCCGCCACCACTGCTCCGGATCGCTCTCCCGGCCGAACCCGGTGCTGACGGTGTGCTCGGCCCGGCCCAACCCGAGCACCGCGCCCGTCCCCGCGTCCACGGCCAACGCCTTGGTGGACTGCGTGGAGCTGTCCACCCCGATCACGATCCGGGCTGTGGTCATGTCTGCTGTGTCCTCTCGCTTCCCCTGGCGGCCCTTGCATACTAATTTGTTTATTGCCATGACGAATAGAGGCTGGAGCCATCCATGAGCAACGACTCCCTGGTCCCCACTCCCGCGCACAAGTTCACCTTCGGCCTGTGGACCGTCGGCTGGCAGGGCCGCGACCCGTTCGGCGACGCGACCCGCCCGGCCCTCGACCCGGTCGAGAGCGTGCGGCGCCTGGCCGAGCTCGGCGCCTACGGCGTCACCTTCCACGACGACGACCTGATCCCGTTCGGCGCCTCCGACGCCGAGCGCGAGGCGGCCGTCAAGCGCTTCCGCGCGGCGCTCGACGCGAGCGGCCTGCGGGTGCCGATGGCGACCACCAACCTGTTCACCCACCCGGTTTTCAAGGACGGCGCGTTCACCGCCAACGACCGCGACGTGCGCCGCTACGCGCTGCGCAAGACGATCCGCAACATCGACCTGGCGGCCGAGCTCGGCGCCTCCGTCTATGTCGCCTGGGGCGGCCGCGAGGGCGCGGAGTCGGGCGCCGCCAAGGACGTGCGGACCGCGCTGGACCGGCTCAAGGAGGCCTTCGACCTGCTGGCCGAGTACGTCGAGCAGCAGGGGTACGACCTGCGCTTCGCCATCGAGCCCAAGCCGAACGAGCCGCGCGGCGACATCCTGCTGCCGACGGTCGGCCACGCGCTGGCCTTCATCAACGAGTTGCAGCGCCCCGAGCGCTTCGGGGTCAACCCGGAGGTGGGCCACGAGCAGATGGCCGGGCTCAACTTCCCGCACGGCATCGCCCAGGCGCTGTGGCACGGCAAGCTGTTCCACATCGACCTCAACGGCCAGTCCGGCATCAAGTACGACCAGGACCTGCGCTTCGGCGCGGGCGATCTGCGTCAGGCCTTCTGGCTGGTCGACCTGTTGGAGTCGGCGGGCTACGACGGCCCGCGCCACTTCGACTTCAAGCCGCCGCGCACCGAGGACTTCGGCGGGGTGTGGGCCTCGGCGGCCGCGTGCATGCGCAACTACCTGCTGCTGGCCGAGCGTTCGCGTGCCTTCCGGGCCGACCCGGAGGTCGTCGCGGCGCTCGCGGCGGCCCGCCTGCCCGAACTCGCCCGCCCCACGGCCGAGGACGGCCTCGCCGCGCTCCTGGCCGACCGCCGCGCCTTCGAGGAGTTCGACGCGGACGCGGCGGCCGCACGCGGCATGGCCTTCGAGGCGCTGGACCAACTGGCGTTGGAGCACCTGCTCGGCGCCCGCTGAGCCAGGGCCCGGGTTGACCTGAGGCGTCGGACGGGCGCCCGTCCGCCCTCAGCCCTCGGTGCCGGGGGCGGCGAAGCGGGCGGGGGCGTAGCGGCGGCGGTGCTGTTCGCGGAAGGAGTGGCCGAGGTGGTGCTGCAGCCGCAGGTGGCGGAACTGGTAGACCGCCCCCGTCTGGCGCAGCACCCCGCGCCGGTAGGCGTCGTCCAGGAACGCGATGGTGTTCCAGGGCAGTCGGCCGGTCAGCGGGAGCCAGAGCCGGGTGAGGACCAGCCACTGCCCCCACGCGGTGAACGCGATCGCGCAGGAGCACGCGCCGCCCAACCCGCCGATCGTGCCGACGATCAGGCCCACGGTCAGCCCCCAGGTCATCGGGCCGAAGGCGTACTGGAGCACGTCGCAGACCGCGAACCCGCCGAAGGTGATCGCCAGGGCCAACACCGGACCGAGGACGAGGAGCTGCCGGCTCACCGTCGCACGATTGGCGGCGAGCAGGCCGATCGGGGTCGCGGCGGCCGAGGTGTCCAGCGGCGCCTCCAGGGTGGCCATCAGCGCCAGGGTCAGCCCCGCGGCGATGCCGAAGATCAGGCCGAAGGCCAGCATGTTGACCAGGGTGGCCCGGACGACCGCCCAGTTGTCCAGCGGCACGTTCAGGTACAGGCCGCGTTCCACGGTGATCGCGGCGGCGGTGCCCGCGCCCATCGCGAAGCCGCCGAGCAGCACCGCGCTCAGGCGGCGCGGGGTCAGCCGCACCGGCCCCCGGTGGGCCGCCAGGTTGCGCCGGGAGAGCCGCAGTTGCATCCGGGCCGGCTCGAAGGGCTGGTCGGAGCGGACGACCAGGACCGCGTAGAGGAGTCCGAAGGACACCCCGACCACCGGCCCCATCAGCAGTCCGTCGAGCATGACGAACCAGAGCGCGGCCGAGGAGGTGAGCAGGCCGACCAGCCAGTCGGCCAAGATCATGGAGACGGTCGAGACCAGGACCACGGCCAGCACCCGCAGGGCGCGCGGGAGCGAGTCGCCGATCCGCCACCAGGCGAGGTCCTGCTGCTCCCGCTCGCCGCCGACCATGTGGTGGGCCAGGTAGCCGAGCCAGCGCTGGGCCCGCTCCGCGTCCCACTCGCGGCGGCGCGCCCGCCCACCCGTCGGCCGCTCCGCCGTACGGCGCCGGTAGAGCGCCGGGACGAAGCCCGCGAGCAGGTGCTCCTCCAGCGCGTGCGCGGTGGGGAACCGCTGCTCGTCGAGGAGTTCGGTGGGATCGCGGTGGCGTCCGTCGCTGTACATCGTCCGGGCCAGGGTGACCATCAGCGGTGTGCTGAGCACGGCGGCCAAGGTGGTGGCGGCCCGCGTCCGACGGGCGCGCAGCGCCTCCAGCACCTCGTGCCAGAGCGGTGGGGACGCTCCGTCCCGGTCGGCGGCGCCCGCGAGCGCGTCCAGGGCGGCGGGACGGGCGGTGCGGGGCAGGTAGTCCACGACATGATCGACCGTCAGGTCGGTGAGCTCGATCGCGGCCGCCAGGACCAGCGGGGAGCCCGCCGCCTGCGCGGCCTCGGCGAACTCGGCGCGTCTGCTGGTGAGTACCAGGGGCAGCAGCGCGGTGTTGAGCTCCTCCAGGGCGGCGGCGCGCAGTCCCTCGGCGATCTCGTCGAAGCCGTCGAGCACGGGCAGGATCACGTCTCCCTGCACCAGCGCCGCGGCCATGCTCGCCCCGCTGGGGACGCGCCGGGCCAGATGTGGATGGTCGCGCAGCAGCAGGTCGACCATCCAGTCCCGCAGCGTCGTCGTGGTCGGGTCCCAGGAACCGAGGCTGAACACCACGGGCACCCGGTCGGGGAAGCCCGGTGGCTCCAGCAGGTCCAGCGCGAGCCGGATCGTGAGGATCGACTTGCCCGAGCCGGCGCGGCCCAGGATCACCAACCGGCCGGATCGGATGGCCCGGTAGGACTCCGCCACGCCGCGCAGATCGCCCTCGAGCGGCGCGGCCGGAGGCCCGTCCCCCTCGGCGGGCACCCCGCCGGAGGTGAGCCGCTCCACGTTCGCGCGGTGGTCGGCCAGGCCCGGAGGCGCGGCCTGCCAGCGCACCGGCAGCGCGAACGGGTCGTGCACGCGCCGCTGTTCCTCCTCGCGTTGCAGCCGCCGTCGCACCTCGCGCGCCAACTCCTCGGCGGCGTCGGCCAGCTCGCCGCGCAGCGGCGCGGGCGCGGGGACGGGGGTGCGCGCGGGCGCCACGGCGGGCCCGATGGGTTCCGGTGGTTGCTCTGCCGTAGTGGCGGGTTCGGTGGGCGCGACGGGTTCGGCCGGCGCGACGGGAGCTCCGAGCTCCGGTTCGTCGTCGCGCTGACGCACGCCGGTGAGCGTCGCGGCCAGGCGCCTGCGTTCCTCGGGACTCGCGTTCAGGGCGTCCGCAAGGAGGTTGACGGTACCGAGGCGATGGTCCTTCAGGCGGCCTGTCTCCAGGCGGCGGATGGTGCTGACGCTCACCCCCGACTCGTGTGCCAACTCCTCCTGTGTCAGTCCGGCCTGGTTCCGCAGGCCGCGCAACAGCGGGCCGAGCCGTTCCGTCACCGCGGCGCCCTCTCTCTTCCTCGGTTACGGTCCTGGTTCACGATTCTAGCCGTTGACTGTCCGTCAACAACCGGCCGTCCGGCTCGTGGGCCAGGCCGTAGCGCCGTGCCGTCTGTTCCTCCTGCGCGATGCGGTGCAGGGCGGTGAGGGCGGGTTCCATGAGAACGGCGCCCAGGACCGCGAACTCGACGCGTTCCTCCTCGGTCGGGTGGGCCTCCATGAGGTCGAGGTCGAGGTCGGCCATCCGCTGCATGAGTTCGGCGTAGGGGATGACGATGTCGGCGCTGTCGGCGTAGCCGAGCCGGCGGAACGCGGCCAGGGCCAGGACCAGCGAGCGGTACGACGGCGAGATGGTGCGCAGCGCGAGGGCGTTGGTCCAGCCGAGCCGTTCCAGGAGGGCGTCGACCTCCTGGCGGACGCCGCGGATGTGCTCGTCCTCCTCGTCCGGCTCGCGCACCTGGGGCAGCGCCCACAGCGCCGCGCCGAGCCGGAGCGAGCGGCCCAGGGAGTGGTCGTCGATGTGCCCCAGCACCTCGCGGACCGTGGCCACCGGGATCCGGCCGACCTGGATCATCGCCCGCACCAGACGCAGGCGGCGCAGGTGCTCCTCGTCGTACTCCGCGGTGCTCGCGTTGATCTGCCGGCCCGGCGGCAGCAGTCCTTCGCGCAGGTAGAACTTGATCGTCGCGGTGGAGACCCCGCTGCGCTTGCTCAACTCCGCCAACCGCATCGCACGCGCCTTTCTGGTGGAGGCCCTTGCACCACCCTCTCGGGGAGTGACACTATCCAACCATCGCGTACAGGGGTAGTGACGCTATCCGATCGGGGGATCTCGTGACCGGTCATCAATGACCTGCTGCTGACCTGTGCCTTTGTCCTTCCCGCCGCAAACATCGGGGTGTGAACACCCGTCAGCGACGAGATGAGGAGGAGGCGTGGCCTACCGCTACTGGTGCGGGGAGTGCGGCTTCAAGACCCCGTGGCTCACCCAGTCCGAGGGCGAGCAGAGACAGATCGAGCACTACGCCTCGCGCCACCCGGGGATCGAGCCGGGCGGCCAGGTGGAGGTCAACCGGAAGAACCCGGGCGGCAGTGGAGGCTGCCTGACAGCCGTGGCCATCGTCGTGCTGCTGCTCCTCGTCGCGGCCTCCTGCCACCACTGACCGAGACCGCACCACCGAACCCGAACCGTCGTCAGAACCCAAGCCGAAACGGGGAGTCCGCCATGGACGAACTCATGCACAAGCTCGTCTCCGCCGTCCTTGTGGCGCTGCTGTTGACCGTCGTCAGCGCGATCAGCGTCGCCACCCGCAAGCGCAAGGTCGCCCGCGCCGAGGGGGCGGCGCCGGCGCCGGCCGAGGACCCGACCCAGGCGCTGCTGCGCGAGGCCCGGAACCACGACCTGCGCCGCGACGAGCTCGCGGCCCAGGGCCACACCGCCGAGGCACTCGGACACGCGCGCGCCGCCGCCGAACGCTGGCGCCTGCTCACCGACCAGCGCCCCGGACGCTTCCTCGCCGAGCGCCGCGCCGCGCTCGCGTCCCTGGCCGGGCTGCTCACGGTGGCCGGCCACGAGAGTGAGGCGACCCGCGCCCGGATGGAAGCCGACTCGCTCGTCTGAGCAGGGCCTCCGCGTCGGAGTGCCCTCGACCGTCCCCGACTCCCGACCGTTCGAAGGAAGAACGAGCATGCCCAGTGCCCTGTGGTCCGGACGCTCCGCCACCGCGCACGGCGCCGCACCCGACCTGGGGCGCGCGCTGGCCCGTGAACTCGGGCTGGACCGCGCCCCCGACGTCGGCGTGCTGCCGGCGGACACCACCGCCTCCCCGGCGGGCAGCCTGCTGCCGCCGCGCGAGCGATACAGCGGGATGCCCGCGCCCACCCATGCCTACCTCTACGTCGACGCCACCCGTCCGCGCCCGTTCGAGCTGCGGGCCGCCCTGCTGAGCGGTCGCACCCTGCGCGGCCGCAGCATCGGGCTGGGCGCCCTGCTCTACGCGGTGCCGCTGCGGGCCAAGGTCGCCACCCAGGTCGCGTTGACCGGCGGCGGGCCGATGGGTCCGCAGCGCTTCGGCGGCGATCCGAAGGCCGCCGCGCGTCTGAACGCCGACCCCGAACTCGCCCGTCAGGCGGCAGCGGTGTCCGTCACCCGGGCCGGGCCCGACACGCGCCACACCTGGGAGGTCGATCGGCTCCTCGTGGTCGAGCCCTACCCGGGCGGGGCGGTCCTGCTCGCCCGCACGCTCCACCGCGCCACGACGCCGCAGTGGGAGGTCCGCGCGCCGGCCCTCCTCGACCTCGCGGCGCGCATCGAAACCCTGCTCGTCGGTTGACCCGGCGGCACCGCACGACACCCCCACCACGGATGGCAGGAGAAACCTCAGATGACGACCGAACGCGAGCCGATGCCGCCCCGGACCAGGCCCCGGGCGGCGCGCCGAGCGGCGCCGCGGCGGCCGGAGCAGACGTCGGACCGGACATCTCCGCCGTCGTCGGGCGGATCCGCGCGGGCTCGGCGGCCCGCCCGCGCGAGGCTGGTCCCGCTCGGCGCGCTGGGGGCGGCGGCCCTCGTCCTCGCCGCGGTGACGGGCTGTCAGAGCTCGTCGGGCTCGGACCCGTACGCGATGCCGTCGGACACGTACACGGCGCCGGTGGACCCGAACCCGACGCCCACCGACCCCGACACCGCACCGGTGGACCCGAACCCCACCCCCACCGACCCCGACACCGCGCCGGTGGACCCGTACTCGCCCCCGGCGGACACCACGCCGCCCTCGCCCAGCCCCTACGACTCGGGCACCTGCCTCAACGGCACGCTGCCGGACTCGACGACGGCGCAGACCGTCAACGACGTCAACCAGGTCGACTGCTCGGCCGACGACGCGCACTACAAGGTGATCCAGGTCTTCTACGAGACGACCGACCTGAGCCGCTGCGACGACGTGTCGGACACGCAGTACTCCTTCTCCTCTCAGGTGACCTGGAACGGCGCGACCATCAACTCCTACGTCTACTGCCTCGTCGGCCTCGGCTCCTACGCCCGCTGAGCGCCTCGCTCGGCGTGACCGATTCCTTTCCGGCCCCGCCCGAGTCTCAACTCTGCGGGCCGGAAACTCCGGCCGCACCGAGGAGGCCATCATGCGCAGGATCAAGGCGGGCGCGTTCGTGACGCTGGACGGCGTGGTCCAGGACCCGGGAGGCTTCGGCGAGCTCGACGCGGGCGGCTGGGCGCTGCCGTACTTCGACGAGGCCGCGCGGGAGCACTCCACCCGGCAGCTGCTGGAGAGCGAGACCTTCCTGCTCGGGCGGGAGACCTTCGAGATCGTGGAGAAGGCCTGGTCGGCCAATACCGGCCCGTACGCGGAGGCGATGAACGCCATTCCCAAGCTCGTCGTCTCGCGGACGCTGCGGGGCCCGCTGTCCTGGAACGCGACCGCTCTCACCGGGGAGGCGGCCCGTACCGTCGCCGAGCTCAAGCGGGGCGAGGGCGGGGACATCATCATGTACGCCAGCTTCAGGCTGCTGCGGACCCTGCTCCGGGAGGACCTGGTCGACCAGCTGACCCTGGGCGTCCACCCGGTGGTCCTCGGCGAGGGCAAGCGGCTCTTCGACGGCGCGCAGCCCTTCGGACTCCGGCTCGTCTCCGCCACGCCGAGCGCGACCGGGGTCGTCTCGCTCACCTACGCGCGGTAGCGTCGGCCGGGATGGGTGACTTCGCCACCGACACCGAGCCGTACCGGCGCGAGCTGCTCGCGCACTGCTACCGCATGCTCGGGTCGGTGGACGACGCCGAGGACGTGGTCCAGGAGGTCTACCTGCGGGCCTGGCGCGGGTACGGGGCCTTCGAGGGCCGCTCCTCGGTGCGCGCCTGGCTCTACCGGATCGCCACCAACGCCTGCCTGACCGCACTCGCGCACCGGAGCCGACGCGTGCTGCCGTCCGGGCTCGGCGCTCCCGCCGACGATCCGTCGGCGCCGCCCGTGGCCGCGGAGGCGCGGTGGATCCAGCCTGTGCCCGACGCCATGCTCGACCCGGCCGTCATCGTCACCGAACGGGAGAGCCTGCGGATCGCCATGATCGCCGCGCTCCAGCGGCTGCCCGGCCGTCAGCGCGCGGTGTTCCTGCTGCGGGACGTGCTGGCCTGGCCGGCGGCGGACGTCGCCCAGGTCATGGGCGTCAGCACGGCGGCGGTCAAGAGCACGCTGCAGCGCGCGCGGGCCCAGCTGGCCGAGGAGCCGCCGGACGTCGAGGAGTCGGTCGAGCCGGGTGAGCTGGAGGGTGTGCTGGCGAGCTACATCGCGGCGGTCGAGGACGCGGACGGCGCCGCCCTGGAGCGGCTGCTGCGCGCCGACGCCCGGGTGGAGGCCACCCCCTGGCGCACCTGGTTCTCCGGCCGTGCCACCTGCGTGCGCTACCTGGTGGAGCAGGTCCTCGGGGCGCCGGGGGACTGGCGGCTGCTGCCGACCGCCGCCAACGGCCGGCCGGCGGCCGTGGGGTACTTCCGGGGCCAGGCCTACGGAATCCTGGCGCTGACCGTCACGCCGACGGGCATCGCGGGCGTCCACGCCTTCGTCGGCCCGGAGCTGGTCCGGCGCTTCGGCTTTCCCGCCGCGCTGTGAGCGGTGCGGTGGGTGAGCCGTGGCGTCGTGCCCGGTCAGACGGGGGCGACCCCTCCAACGGCCCCCACCGGGCCCGGATCGACCAGGACGCGGACAAGCGTCCCGAGGCTCAGGGCTTGCGGGCGACGCCGACCGCGGCGAGGCGGAGGACCGGGTGGGCGTCGTGGGAGGGGGTCTCGTCGTCGGGACGCCACTCGGCGACGGTGACGACGCCCGGCGGGACGAGCTCGAGGCCGTCCAGGAAGGCGGCGACCTCGGCGCTGGTGCGGAACTGTCCGCGCCCGACGCCTTGGCGCAGCATCGCCTCCGCCTGCGCCGTGTCGGCGTCGACCTCGGGGCCCGCGGTGATCAGGTGGTGGACGAACACGTAACTGCCGGACGGGAGTTCGTCGACGAGGGCGCGGACGACGCGGTACGGGTCCTCGTCGTCGAGGACGTAGTGGAGGATGCCGCAGAGCAGCAGGCCGACGGGGCGCTCGAAGTCGATGTGGGCGCGCAGCACGGGATCGGCGAGGAGCTCGGCGGGGTGGCGCAGGTCGCCGTCGGTGACGACGGTTTGCTTGTTGTCCGCCAGCAGCGCGCGGGCGTGGGCGAGCACGGCCGGGTCGTTGTCGACGTAGACGACGTGGGTCTCCGGGGCGCTCCGCTGCGCGACCTGGTGCACGTTCTCGGCCGTCGGCAGGCCGGAGCCGATGTCGATCAGCTGCCGCAGCCCGGCCTCGCGGACCAGGAAGTCCACCACCCGTCGCAGCACCGCGCGTTGCTGCTGCACGCCGAGGTGCACCTGCGGCAGCGCCTGGGCTATCCGGTCGCCGAGGGCCCGGTCGGACTCGAAGTTGTCCTTGCCGCCCAGCAGGTAGTCGTAGACGCGGGCGATGTTCGGCGGCGGGGTTTCCACGGGTGCTCCACTGGGTGCCGGGCTCGGGTGATCCGTGGCGATCATAGAGCCGGCGTCAGCGGTGGAACGTCCCCGGCCGGGGATGGGGCCCGGCGGCCCCCACCCCCGGCCGGGACGACTCGAAGGCCTCGCGGGCGCGAGGCCCGGGGCGGGTCAGATCTGCTTCAGGTCCGCCGTCAGCGTGGCGATGTCGATGCCGTTGACCCGCCCGGCCTCGCGGTACTCCTGGGCGAGCACGGCCCAGGCCTCGTCCCCGTAGGTCTGCCACCAGTCCCAGGCCACCTGCTGCACCGCGCCCCAGGTGACCACGTAGAGCCAGTCGGCGTCGTAGCCGAGCAGCGGGATGGCGTGGCCGCCCTCGATCGGCTGGGTCTGCCAGTCGCCCTCGAGCGTCCAGGGCAGGCCGTCCTGGAACTGGGTCGGCGCGTTGGCCGGCACCTGGATGCCCGCGTAGACGCCGCCGAAGAGCGCGATGGTCTGCTTGATCGCCTTCTGCGCGTGGACGTTGACGGGGGCGTAGGCGAGGATCCTGTTGCCCCACAGCCCCGAGGCCTGCCAGGCGGCCAGCACCTGCGACTCGACCAGGCCGGAGTCCTTGCCGCCGGAGAGCTGGAAGTACTGGGCCACCACCTGCTGTTCGGTCGGCACCTGGTCGCCCTGGCCGGTCTGCGCGTTCCAGGACTGGATCAGGTGTGCGGCCGCGGCCATGGTGCAGTCGCCGTACTGGTCGTTGCCGTCCATCGGCCAGTTGCTGACCTTGGTGGCCCAGTCGACGGATGTCGGCGGCGCCGGCAGTTGCTCTGTCGCATAGGCGGTGAACTGCTTGAGACCGACCGGGAACTGAGGCCCGAGCTTGCCGTACTTTCCTGCGTCGCGCGCCATGGTGCGCTGTACCTCCGGGGGTGGTGGCCCGACTGGCTGTGGACGCATTCCACCATTCCAGATCAACTCGGCATGTACCAGACATTTGGGGACACACGTCCGAGTGAACCCGGTCGAGCCGCGCTGACCTGCGCTGCTGGGGTGGGAGGCTCGTCGGAGCGGACGTGGAAGGGGAGACGAGGTCGTGGTGGCGGGACGATCGCGCGGCGCGGTGGCCGGTGCGCTGGTGGCAGTGGTCGTCGCGGCCCTGGCTGCGTGCGGCGGGAGCAGTGTCACCCGGGCGACGTCCACGCAATCTCTGGGTCCAGCCGCCCTCGCCCGGCCATGTGCCGGGCTCCGGCCCGGCGAACCCCAAGGACGACGTGGAGTCGGCGCTCCACGACGCCGTCTGCTCGGGGCAGGTGAGCCTGTCCGCCGCGCAGTCTGCGATCGCGACCAACTGGACGACCGCGCTGGCGACCCTGCGGGTCACCCCCTCGCCGCGTCGCTGACGCCGCCGTTCCGGGTGGCCGAGAGGAGGTGGGGCGGCTGCCAGTCGAACATGGGCGCCGCGCCGCGGACCACCGCGGACTCCGGCAGGCGCCCGGCCAACGCCAGCGCCGTGTCCCGCAGGGTCACGGCGACGCGTGAGCGCACCGCGACCGCGCGCGCCACGCGTGCCGACCGGCGCACGACGCCGGTCGTGCGCGGCAGCCGCGCGGTGGAGTAGGCATCCAGCGCGGAACCCAATCCGGTTGCGGTCCAGGCGGTGTGAGCGAGCGTCACCGCATCCTCCAGGGCCTGGCAGGCCCCCTGGCCCTGGAACGGCGTCATGGCGTGCGCGGCGTCACCGAGCAGGGCCACCCGTCCGTGGTGGAAGGCGGGCAGCGGCGTGACCATCTCGAACACGTCGTTGCGCAGCACCAGTTCCGGTTGTGCGGCGGCGAGCAGTCCGGGCAGCGGCGCGCACCAGCCGCCGAAGCGGCGCAACAGCTCGGCCCGTTCGTCGCCGTCCGCGGCTCGCGTCCCGGCCGGGGCGAGCGCCGCGGCGTAGAGGTAGGTGCGACCGCCGGGGAGTGGCAGGACACCGGTCAGCGCACCGGGACCCCAGACCTCGCCGAGCGGCCCGGGGCGGGCGTCGCGCGTCGGGATGACGGTGCGCCAGGTCGTGAAGCCGCTGTAGCGCGGGGCCGGGTGTCCGGGGAAGAGCAGACCGCGGGCGGGGGAGTGGATCCCGTCGGCGGCGACGACCAGCTCGGCGGTGTGACGCGTGCCGTCGGCCAGGGCGAGGACCGCCGGACGGGTGGGGTCGTCGGGGACCCCCGGGTCGAGCACGCGCGCCTCGCTGCCCGTGTGCAGGGCGCCGGTGGGCAGTTGGCCGGCCAGCAGGCGGACGAGGTCGGCGCGGTGCATGACCGCCAGCGGATCGCCGAAGGCGTGGGCGATTCCCTCGCCGCTGGTCCGGGCGAGCCAGCGGCCGCTCGGGGGCGGCGCAGTCCGCCCTCGCCCTGGACGGCGGCGACCCGCCGTACCTCGTCGCCGAGCCCGAGGACGTCCAGCGCGCGCAGCGCGTTCGGCGCGATCCCGAGCCCGGAGCCGACGGGCTCCAGCGACTCGGCCCGCTCGTGCACCTGGACGTCCCATCCGACGGCCAGCAGGGCGAGGGCTGCCGCGAGGCCGCCGATCCCGGCGCCGATGACGTGGGCCTGCGGCCGGTGCGTCCCGTTCATGCGCGGCCTCCTTGCTTCACTATGGATGTAGTCCAACGTACTACGATCGTAGTGAGGAGTGGAGAGGAGGCATGATGCGGACCATGACCTCGCCGCGCGCCCGCCTGATCGCCGACACCGCCGTCACCCTGCTCGCCGAGCGGGGGCTCCGCGGCCTGACCCACCGGGCGGTGGACGAGGCGGCCGGTCTCCCGCCCGGCTCCACCTCCAACCTGGCCCGCACCCGCGCGGCCCTGCTCACGCTGGCCCTGGAGCATCTCGCGCAACTGGAGGCCGCGCCGCTGACGCCGTCCCTGCCGGTCGGCTCGCTCACCCCCGACGCGGCCCGCGGCCTGCTCGCGGGGCTGCTGGTGGAGGGCCTCGGCACGGCGCTGGGCCCGGGCCGGCCGCTGACCCTGGCGCGGTTCGAACTCGCCCTGGAGGCAGGCCGGGACGGAGAGGTCCGGGCCCGCTACGACGTGCTGGGCGGGGGCTTCCGCGACCTCGCGGCCTCGCTGCTCGCGGCGTCCGGCTGCCCGGACGCCGAGGGGCGCGCGAGGTACCTCGTCGCCTGGTGCGACGGGATCCTCTTCAACGCGACGGCAGGCTCGGGGCAGGCGCAGCCGCCGGGCGCACGGGAGTTGACGGAGCAGGTGGAGCTGATGCTGCGCACCCTGCTGGCACCCTGAGGCGCCGCGCCGCCGACCGGCCGCGGCTCAGCGCCAGGTTCGCCGGTCAGCCGAGCTCGGCCAACCGGCTTTCCAGGAAGGCCCGTTCGGTCTCGTTCGTGGTCAACTCCAGTGCCTCGCGGTAGGCGTCCGCCGCCTCCGGGATGCGGGCGAGACGGCGCAGCAGATCGGCACGGGCGGCGTGCATTGGCTGGTAGGCCGCCAGGGGTTCGCGCAGCGCGTCGATCGCCGCCAGGCCCGCGTCCGGGCCGGAGACCTCGGCCAGGGCGACCGCGCGGTTCAGCGCGACCACCGGAGTGGGGGCCAGCCGCAGTTGAAGGTCGTAGAGGGCCAGGATCTGCTCCCAGCGCCGCCGTTGGTCCAGCGTCTCGTCGCTGTGCACGGCGTTGACCGCCGCCTGCACCTGGTACGGGCCCGGGGCGCCGCGGCGCAGGCAGGCGCGGACGAGCGTCTGGCCTTCGGCGATCTCGGCGTGGTCCCACCGCCCACGGTCCTGCTCGGGGAGCAGGACCAGCGTGCCGTCCGCGCGGGTGCGCGCCGCCCGGCGCGCGTGCGTGAGCAGCAGCAGGGCCAGCAGGCCGACGGCCTCCGGCTCGTCGGGCATCAGCTCGACCAGCACCCGGGCCAGGCGCAGCGCCTCCGCGCACAGCTCCTCGCGGACCAGCGCCTCACCGGCCGAGGCGTTCCAACCCTCGTTGAATACCAGGTAGATGGTGTCGAGCACGCCCTTCAGCCGGTCGGGCAGCTCCGCCTCACGCGGGACGCGGTAGGGGATGCCCGCCTCCTTGATCTTGCGCTTGGCGCGGACCAGGCGCTGGGCCATGGTCGCCTCGGGCACCAGGAACGCGCGGGCGATCTCCGCGGTCTGCAGCCCGCCCAGCAGTCGCAGCGTCAACGCGACCTGGGCGGCGGGCGCGAGCGCGGGGTGGCAGCAGGTGAAGAGCAGCCGCAGTCGGTCGTCGGACACGGGCCCCTCCTCTGCGGCGCGTTCCTCCGGGGTGGCCGTCGTCGCGTCGATCAGCTGCTGCGCCTGGCGGTGGCGGTCCTGCCGGGACGCCTCACGGCGCAGCCGGTCGACGGCACGGTTGCGCGCCGTCGTGGTGATCCACGCACCGGGGTTGGGCGGCAGGCCGCGCTGCGGCCACTGCTCGAGCGCGACGGTGAAGGCGTCCTGCACCGCCTCCTCGGCGAGGTCGATGTCGCCGAGGAAGCGGATCAGGGCTGCCACGCAGCGGCCGTACTCCTCGCGGAAGACCCGTTCGGTCTCGCGGCGGCCGGCCGGCTGCTCGTCGTGGGCGCGGTCGTCGGACACCCGGTCGGCCTACAGCTCCGCCGTGTCGTCCTGGAACGGACGCACCTCGACGGGACCCTGGCAGGCCTTGCTGCCCGCCGCGGCCAGCGCGAGCGCGGCGTCGAGGTCGGCGGCCTTGACCACCCAGAAGCCGCCCAGGTGCTCCTTGGTCTCGGCGAACGGGCCGTCGGTGGTGAGCACCTTGCCGTCCGGCTGGGTGCGCACGACGGTGGCGACGTCCGCCGGGAGCAGACCGCCGGCGAAGACCCAGGCGCCGTCGGCCTGGAGCTTCTTGTTGAACACGTCCACGTCCTGGTACATGGTCTGCATGGTCTCCGCGGACGGCGGCTCCTGACCCTCGACCATGTGGACGGAGAGCAGGTACATCTTCGTGGCGCTCATGGCGAACTCCTCGTTGCGGTGCGGTGCGTTGCGGATCCGGCGTTCTGCCGGGCTGATACCACCACTACGAACGGCCCCCCGCCGGATCGACACTCCGGCGGGGAGAACTTCGAAGATTTTTCCGGGAGTGTCTTTCAGGGCCGCAGACGCACCCGCGCCGCCAGGACGGCGATGTCGTCCTCGGCCTCGCTCGGCGTGGAGCTGTGCAGCGCGGCGTCGAGCAGGTCGTCCAGGTCGCCCGCGGCGGGCAGGGGGAGCGCGGCCAGGCGCTCCAGGGAGACGTCGATGTCCTCGTGGCGCCGCTCGACCAGCCCGTCGGTGTAGAGGAGCAGCACGTCGCCCGACCCCAGCTCGCGCACCAGCTGCTGGTAGCCGCCGACGCCGGTGCCCAGCGGGGGACCGCTCGGTACCGGCACCAGCTCGGTCACGCCGTTCGGGGTCACCAGGGCGGGCGGCAGATGCCCGGCGCTGGCGAAGGTGACGCGGTTGCGCGGCGGATCCACGAGTGCGAGCAGGCAGGTGGCGGGGCGGGCGGCGTCGTTCTCGGAGATCATCGCGTCCAGCTGACGCAGGATCCGGTGCGGCGGCAGGTCCATCACCGCGACGTAGCGCAGCATCGACCGGTAGGTGCTCATGTCGACGGCGGCCTCGACGCCGTGTCCCATGACGTCGCCGATCACCAGCAGGGTCCTCCCGAAAGGGAGCCGCACGCTCTCGTACCAGTCGCCGCCCACCACGGAGCTGCTGCCCGAGGGGAGGTAGCGGCAGGCGATCTCCATGTTCGGGTGCGGGTTGGCGGGCTCGGCGAGCAGCGCGCGTTGCAGCTCCAGGGCGATGCCCTGGGAACGGGTGTAGCGGCGGGCGTTGTCGATGCTGAGCGCCGCGCGCGCGGCCAGGTCCTCGATCAGCGCCAGGTCGTCGTCCGAGAATTCCGCGCCGCGCGCGAGGATCAGCGCGCCGACCAGGTGGCCGCGCGCCGCCAGCGGCACGGCCACCACGGAGGCGATCCCCGCGGCGCGATAGACCTCCAGGGTGGCCGGGTCGGAGATGGCCGCGGCCCCCTCCGCGCCCTCGTCGATCGCGGCCAGGTCCAGCACCACCGGCTTGGCGGCGACCAGGCTCCTGGTGACCAGCGACCCCTCGCGATGGCGCACCGACTCGCCCGGGTGCGCCAGCGTGGCGAGCTGCTGATGCAGTTCCGGCCGCCCCGCGACGGCCGCGCGCAGCAGCCGCACCGTGCCCAGCGGCATGCCCAGCCGGTGGTCCGGCACCCCGGGCGGCAGGATGTCGACGGTCGCCAGGTCGGCCAGCCCCGGCACGGTGAACCCGGCCAGCTCGGCGCAGGTCGTGTCGGTGTCGAGCGTGGTCCCGATCCGCTCACCCGCCGCCGTCAACGTCGCCAGCCTCCGCCGCGCCCGCAGCTCCCCCTCCGGCGGCGCGGAGGCGGGCGCCATGGCCTCCCCGCCGCGCCCCGAGACAGCGACCGAAGCGCCGGCGGGGGTGACAGCTTCCGGGCCGTCAGGCGCCGTCGCCGGAACGGCCTGCGCGGCGGTGGCACCCGCGGGTCCCACACTCGGCGTGGCCGGAGCCTCCTGCGTGGCGTCGAGGAGGGCGACGACGAGGACGAGGGGGGTCTGGGCGCCCGTTCCCGGGTCGGGGGCGACGCGCTGGAGGCGCATGCGGATGGGTTCGTGGGTGGGGCCGGCGACGAGTTCGCGGGTTTCGCCGTCGGCCAGGACCAGCGCGGCGGCGTGGGCGGTGGCGGCCGTCTCGCCGAAGCCGGACGCACCCGCGCGGCTGAGCGCCGTCGCGGTGAGCGGCGCCCCGGCGGAGGCCTCCGGGGGCAGGCCGGTGAGGCGCAGGAAGGCGTCGTTGGCGTAGCGCCAGCGCAGCTCCGCGTCGAGCAGGGCGACGCCCACCGGGAGGGCGGCGAGCACCTGCGACGGCAGCCCCGTCGCCACGGCGGCGGGCTCGGCCGGACCCCGCGCATCGGCCATGACTGCGTCCGCCGCGTCGTCGGCTGCCGCGGCGGCGTCCCGCTTCGGGGCCTCCGCGCCCACGTTCTCCCCTCGTCCCCCGGTCGGCAGAACTGATTCCATGATCGCCCCGAGCCGCGGGCGACGCATCCGCTCCCCCCGGTCCGACGTCCATCTTGCCCGAGTGCCCGGGCGACACGCGCCCCGGGACGGGGTACCTGTGAGCGGAATCGCAGTGGGACAGAATCCGGTAAGGAAGCTTTACGTTCTTGTCGGGATGTTGTCATGATGTCCTGCCGTGAGCATCAGCCATAAGCGCCGTCAGCGGCGCAGCATCCTCATCGCCTCGGTGGCGGCCGTCGTGGCCGGCGCCGGGATCTACGCGGCCGCCGGCGCCGGCGCCTCCGTGACCGGGCCCGTCGCCGCGGCCAGGGCCGGGACGAACTGGATCTCCTACACCGGCGGCAAGCTGGTCTACGGGCACGACGCGCAGGGCAACCGCGTCCCCGACTACTCCGCCGCGGGCTACGAGGGCGGCGGCGTCGCCCTGCCCGTCGCCGCGGTCAGGCAGCAGGTCGGCTCGCCCAGCGGCAAGGACGACACCGCTCGGATCCAGGCCGCGATCAACGCGGTCGCCAAGCTGCCGGTGGGCGCCGACGGGCTGCGCGGCGCGGTGCTGCTCGCTCCGGGCCAGTACCGGATCGACGGGACGCTGACCATCGACGCCTCCGGCGTGGTGCTGCGCGGCTCCGGCAGCGGGACCGGCGGGACCGGCCTGGTCGCCCACGGCGCGACCGCCCGCACCCTGATCACCGTCGGCGGCAGCTCCCGCTACACCGCCGTCGGCACCCCGACCGACGTGACCGACTCCTACGTGCCCGTCGGCGCGACCTCGCTCGACGTCGCGAGCACCGCAGGGCTGAAGGTCGGCTCCGAGGTCGTCGTGCAGCGGCCCACCACGCAAGCGTGGCTCGACGCCATCGGCATGCAGAGCCTGTGGAAGCCGAACTGGAGCCTGTACTCCGAGCGCAAGGTCACCGCGATCAGCGGTCACCGGCTGACCCTGGACGTGCCGCTGACCACCGCGCTGGAGCACCGGTACACGCAGGCCACGGTCTACCGCTACACCTTCCCGCGGATCGACCACGTGGGCCTGGAGTCCCTGAGCGCGGACGGTCGGGCGATGGCCGCCGACCCGAACTACGCCAAGGACTTCTACGGCTCCAGCCTCTCCTCGTTCGGCGCCGTCCAGGACTCCTGGGTACGCGACGTGACGGGCTATCACTTCGGGCAGAACGGCGTGACGGGCCTCGGCTCGCAGAGCCGCCGGATCAGCGTGCTGCACACCGCGACGCTGGACATGCTGGTCAACAACGCCACCTCGGCCCGCTCCGACGGCTACACGCTGGAGGGGCAGCAGAACCTCGTCCAGGACTGCCTGGTGACGGCGTCGAAGATCCACGCCTTCACCACCGAGGCGCGCCAGTCCGGCCCGAACGTCTACTCGCGCTGCACCGCCAAGCTGACGCAGACCGCGTACGACTCCGGCGGCCACCAGCGCTGGGGCAGCGGCACGCTCTACGACCAGGTCACCGTCGCCGGCACGCTGCTGCTGGTCAACAACGGCACCCGCGGCACCGGCCACGGCTGGTCGGACGCCAACAGCACCGCGTGGAACTGCGTCACCACCGGTGGCTACGAGGTGCAGCAGCCGGCCACGGCGCACAACTGGGCCTTCGGCTGCACCGGCCCGCTGCTCTCCGGTTCGAACGGCGAAGTGGTCAGCAACGGCAGTCCCGTGCCGCCGGCCAGCCTCTACGACGAACAGTTGCGTGAGCGCGGGCTGCGCCCGGTCGGCTGACGGCCCTGCTGGTCACGCCTGGCCCGCGGGCAGGTCCGGCTTGGTGAGGAAGCGCTTGAGCTTCTGCCAGGGCCAGGTGTTGATCACGTCGTCCGGGCCCAGCCAGGCGCGTTGGGCCGTGCCGACGCCGAAGCGCGGGTTGGCCAGTTGGACCGTGGAGTGCGCGTCGGAGTCGATCGAGAACCGCACGCCCGCCGAGCGGGCCGCCCGGACGTGCTCGTCGTTGAGGTCCATCCGGCCCGGCGCGCCGTTGATCTCCAGGGCGGTGCCGGTCCGCGCGGCGGCCGCGAAGACCGCGGGCCAGTCGACGTCGATCGGGGCGCGCCGGCCGACCCGGCGGGCGCTCGGGTGGCCGATGACGTGGACGTGCGGGTTCTCGCAGGCGCGGATCAGGCGGCGGGTCTGCGTGGCGCGGTCCGCGCCGAAGTGGGAGTGGACCGAGGCGACGCAGACGTCGAAACCGGCCAGGAACTCCGCGGGCCAGTCCACCGAGCCGTTGGGGCCGATGTTCAGCTCTGTGCCGTGGAGCAGTCGCATCCGCCCGTAGCCGCCCGCGAGTTCCCGCAGCCGGGCGCGCTGGGCCAGCATCTTCTCGTCCGTCATGCGCTGCATGACGAGGTCGGGCGCGTGGTCGGTCACCGCGTAGTACGCGTAGCCGCGGGCCTTCGCCGCGGCGAGCATGTCCTCCAGGGAGGCCACGCCGTCGGTGAGGTCGGTGTGGGTGTGCAGGTCGCCGCGCAGGCCGCGCTCGGTGACGAGCACGGGCAGCTCGCCCGCCGCCGCGGCCTCGACCTCGCCGAGGTCCTCGCGCAGCGTCGGCGGGATCCAGGCCAGGCCGAGCGCGGCGTAGACGTCCTCCTCCGTCGCGGAGGCGACCGTCGCGCCGGTCTCGTTGTCGAACAGGCCGTACTCGGAGAGCTTCAGCCCCGCTCGGACGGCCCGGGTGCGCAGCTTGATGTTGTGCGCCTTGGACCCGGTGAAGTAGACCATCGCCGCCCCCCACGCCTCGGGGGCGACGACCCGCAGGTCGATCTGCAGGCCGGCGGCGGTCCGCACCGACGTCTTGGTCGGGCCGCTGACGATCACCTCGGCCACCGCGGGCAGCGCGACGAAGGCCTCCGTCAGCGGCGCCGAGTCGTGCGCCGCGGCCAGGACGTCCAGGTCGCCCACCGACTCCCTCAGGCGGCGCAGCGAGCCGGCCCACTCGCAGCGCAGGCAGCCGGGGACGTCGCGCAGCGTGGCCGTCACCTCCTCCGCCAGGGAGGTGGCGGTGCCCAGGTCGGCGCGCCCGGCGGCGGCGTGCAGCACCGCCAGGCCGTGCAGGATGTTCTCCTCCGTGCGGCCGCCGAAGCCCGGCAGGTCGTGCAGCCGGCCCGCCTCCGCGGCGGCGCGCAGCTCGTCCACGCTGGAGACGCCCAGGTCCTGGTGGAGCGTCAGTGCCCGCTTCGGGCCCAGGCCGGGCACCTTCATCATCGCGCGGACGCCGGGCGGGATCTTCGCGCGCAGCTTCTCGACAGCCTCCAGCGTGCCGGTGCGCCGGACCTCGTCGATCTTGCCCACGGTCGACTTGCCGACGCCGGGGATCTCCAGGATGTCCTTCGGGTCCATCGCAGCCAGGTCGGTCGGCCAGCCGCCGATCGCCCGCGCGGACTTCTCGTAGGCGCGGGCCCGGAACGCGTCCCCGCCGATGATCGTCAGTAGGTCCGCGTACTCCTCGAGCAGCGCCTGGACCTGGTCGTTGAGCCGGGCCATGGGCTCAGCGTAGGTCGGCGGCCCCGGCGTCGCCGCCCGAAGCCGTACCGCCCGAAGCCGTACCGCCGGAAGCCGTGCCGCCCAGGGTCGCGCCGCAGCGCCAGCAGCGGGTCGGACGGGCCTCGTCCTGCACCGCGTCGCACTCCGGGCACAGCCGGTGCAGCCAGCAGGCCGGCTCGCCGCCCTCCTCCGGCTCCTCCCGTCCGAGGAGTTGGTCCTCGTTCTCGCTCATACCTGTCACGTTAGCGCTGGAGGGAGGCGGTGCGGGTGCCGGTGCGGGCGGCCCGATCTACGGTATGAACGTGTCTGAATCGGGTGAAACAGGTCATCACATGCGCCTGGGCGGGCGGATGAGTTCCGCCGGCAGCGTGTTCTGGGCGTTGCTGCCGTTGTTCACCGTCGGGATGGGGACGGCGGCCGTGGTCGGCTGGGCCGGGTGGCGGCTGCGCTCCCGGGCGGTGGCCGCGCTGGCCGCCGTGGATGCCGCGGTCACCGTGGTGGCGCTGTGGCTGGCCCAGGCGCCGCCCGACACCGCACGGAACAACACCGCAGGGGCGTTGATCGCCGTGCTGCTGGTGGGCGGGGGACTGGCGACCACCTTCGCGGTGCGCCCCCGGCTGATCGGACCGTCCGTCCAGGACCCGGCCCTCACCGCCGCGCTCGACCGGCGGGCCCGCCGGGTGCGCGCCCGCGAACTCGCCGAGCGCGATCCGGCCCTGGCCCGCGAGCTGGGCATCGGCCGGCCCGACCTGGCGCACCAGTACGACGACGGTGGTCTCGCCGACGTCAACCACGTGCCGGCGCCGGTGCTGGCCGGCCTGCCGGGCATGACGCCCGAGTACGCCGACCGGATCGTCGCGGCACGCGGCGAGCGCGGCGGCTTCGGCAGCGTGGCCGAGCTGGAGGTCTGGGCGGACCTGCCGCGCGGCGTCGCCGAGGAGCTGTCCGACCGGCTGGTGTTCCTGCCCTGAGGCGTTCTCCGGTGTCGCCACCTTCACACTCCTTCACAGCCGTCCGTGGTCATCTTTGCGTCAACGCCGGATAACCTGGGCGCGACAGGAGCGTGACGAGGAGGCACCACTGACCCAGCCGGCCGGGACGAGCGATCTGCAGGTGCTGCGCGCGCTCGAGACCGGCCTGGGCGGACTGGACGAGTGGCAGGCCGAGCTGCGGCTGGTCGAGTGCGGCGAGAACACCCTGCCCGCCCCCGCCGCGCCCTCGTGGTCGCGCCGTGTCGCCGCGCAGGCACGCGACCCGTACGCCGCGACGCTCTGCCTGCTCGTGGCCGTCACCTGCCTGTCCGGCGCCTACGGCAGCGCCGCGGTGCTGTCCGTGCTGGTCGTCGCGGGCTGCGCGCTGCGCCTGGTCGGCGAGGTGCGGGCGGAGCAGGACGCCGCCGCGCTGCGCACGCTCGCCGAGGGGACCGCGACCGTGCTGCGCCGCCGCTCGGGCGCCGACGGCGCCGCGGACCGGCCGCGTGCCAGGGAGCTTCCCTTCGACCAGTTCGTGCCGGGCGACCTGGTCCGGCTCGGGCCGGGCGACCGGGTGCCCGCGGACCTGCTGCTCGTGCGCTCCAGCGGGTTGACGCTCGACCAGTCGGCGCTGACCGGCGTCAGCCTCCCCGCGGCCAAGCGCGCGGCCGGGGCCTCGACCGCCGCCGCGTCCGGTCTGCGCTCACCCGACAACGAGCGTCTCTGCCTGCGCGGCAGCACCGTCGTACGGGGCACCGGCAGCGGGGTGGTCGTCGCCACCGGCGCGGACAGCTACCTCGGCGGACGGCCTGCCCCCGACCCCGGAACCCTCGGAACGCCCGTGCCCGAGAGGCCGGAGGCGACCCGGCACACCCCGCGTCGGACCGCGTTCGACCGCACCGCGCGGGCCGTGTCCGGGCTGCTGCTGCGGCTGACGCTGCTGTCCGGAGCGGCCGGTCTGCTGGTCGGGGCGCTCGCCGAGGGCCACAGTTGGGAGGTCGTCCCCTACGCGGCGGCCGTCGCGGTCGGACTGACCCCCGAGATGCTGCTGCTCGTGGTGACCGCCGCGCTGGCCCGCCAGTCCGACCGGTTCCGGCGCGGCGGCGTCTACGCCCGCCGGCTCACCGCCGTGCACGACCTCGGCACGCTCGACGTGCTCTGCACCGACAAGACCGGCACGCTCACCCGTGACCGGCTCACCCTCGACGCCGGTCTCGACCCCGAGGGCAACCCCGATCCCGGGCCCGCCCACTGGGCCGCCGTCACCAGCCTGGTCTGCGCCGACCTCGGCGACCCGCCGCTGGTCGACTCCGTGGACGAGGCCCTGCTCGACGCCGCCTGGGAGGCGGACCCTGGCTTCGCGGACCGCCTGACCGGCCTCCTGGCCGTCCCGTTCGAGCCGAGCCGCCGGATCGCCGTCGCCCTGGTGCGTGGACCGGTCGGGCTGGGTTCCGCGACCCTCTCCGTCACGGGCGCGGTCGAGGACGTACTGGCCCGCTGCGCGAGCGAACGGGTCGACGGCGGGGAGCGGCCGCTGACCGAGGCCCGCCGCGCCGCGGTCGTCGCCCTCGCCGACGCCCGCGCCGCCGACGGCCTGCGCGTGCTGGCCGTGGCCACGGCCGAGACGGAGGCCCCCGCCGCAGGCCCGGGCGTTCGCACCGCCCGACGTCGCGCCGAGGACCCGTACGGGCTCACCCTGCTCGGCCTGGTCTGCCTCGCCGACGCGACGGAGCCGGACGCGGCCGCCGCCCTGGCCGACCTCGCCGCCGCCGGCCTCACCGTGAAGATCGTCACCGGCGACCGGGCCGGAGCCGCCGCGCACGTCTGCCGGGCGGCCGGCCTCGTCCCCGGCACCCCGCTGCTCGGCCCCGAGGCCGACGCCCTCGACGACGCCAAACTGCGCCGCGTCGCCGAACGGACGACCGTCTTCGCACTCTTCGCCCCCGCGCAGAAGGCCCGGCTGGTCCGCGCGCTCCAGGCGGCCGGTCACACCGTCGGCTTCCTCGGCGACGGCCTCAACGACATGCCCGCGCTCCGGGCCGCCGACGTCGGCGTCAGCTCGCCCGCAGCGCTCGACCCCGGCCCGCGCCGCAGCGCCGACCTCGTCCTCGGCGCGGACGCCCTGCCCCACCTCGCCGGCGCGCTCCGCGCCGCGCGCACCGCCGTCGCCAACGTGGGCAACTACCTGCGGATCACGCTCGCCTCCAACCTCGGGAACGTGCTGGCGATGCTGGCCGCGGGCGCGGTCGTGCCCTTCCTGCCGATGCTCCCGGCCCAGGTGCTCACCCAGAACCTCTGCTTCGACCTCGCCCAGCTCTCGCTCGCCTTCGACCGCCCCCTGCGCGACGGCGGCGCGACGGCGGCCCCGCGCCGCCTCACCCGCTCCGATCTGGCGCGCTACGCGCTCCTCTTCGGCGTCGTGAACGCCTGCGCCGACCTCGCCACCTTCGCGCTGCTGCGCTCCGTCACGGCGGGCCTGCACGTCGCGCACTCGGAGGTGCTGTTCCACTCCGGCTGGTTCACCGAGAACCTGATCACCCAGGCCGTCACGGTCCACCTCCTGCGCACCGGCGCGCGCCGCTCGGACGGCTGGTCCCCGGCGTCCTGGCCGGTCCGCGTCGCGAACCTCGCCCTCGTCGTCATCGGCGTCCTGCTGCCCGCGACCCCGCTCGGCGCGGCGCTGGGGCTGCGCCTGCTGCCGGGCGAGTTCTACGCCTTCCTGGGCCTGATCCTGGCCGGTTACGCGGCGGCGCTGCTGGCGGCCCGGCGCTTCGTGGCACTCCCCTCCAAGGGCGAGCGGCTCCTTCGCCCGGTCGACGCCGCCACCTGACGGGCGAGGGCGCCCCAGGGGGTTGCTCGTGCCCACTCTGAGGGCACCTTCCTGTGCGGGTGCCTCCCCGCCGAGGGCTGCGGGACAGCCGCACCGGCAGAGCGTCGCGCCCTCAGGCGGTGCCTCGGGGCCACTCGGGCGCGCGTTCCCGGGGGCGCCAGGTGTGATGGGGTGTCGTGGTGTCGTCGTGGGGCGACTCCGCTGCCGGCCCTCGGCCGGGGGTGCCCCCAGCGGGTGGGCGGCGAGGGGCGGAGGGGACCAGGGCCGGGACCGGAGCCAGGGCGGCCGGGGCGGGAAGGCGGCCCCGGTAGCGGAGGGCGGTCGGGGCCTGGGCCAGGAGCGCGGCCAGGACCTCGGCCGTGGCGCGGCAGTCGCCCAGGGCGGTGTGGGGAGCGTCCACCGCGGCGGCGGTCAGGCTGCGGTGGAGGGCGGCCAGGCCGAAGCCGGAGCCGGCGAGCTGCGCGCGGGCGGTCACCAGCGTGCACAGGCCCGGCCACCGCGGGACCGGACGCCCCGCCCGGCGGAACTCCGCCGCCAGGAACGCGTCGTCGAAGGGCAGGTTGTGCGCGACGACCACCGTGCCGGCCAGCAGGCGCTCCAGCTCGGGGGCGATCTCGGCGAAGGTGGGCGCGCCATGGACCTCCGCCGCGGCTATGCCGTGGATCGAGGTCGCCCCCATCGGGCCCTGCGGATCCAGCAGGGTCGCGTACTCGTCCAGCACTCGGCCGTCCGCCCGGAAGCGCACCACGCCGACCTCGCAGACCCGGTCGACGCCGGGCCGCAGGCCCGTCGTCTCCAGATCCACGGCCGCGAACACCAGCGCGCGCGGGTCGACGACCCGCCGCCGGGAGCGCGTCAGCGAGCCCGCGTCGAAGCAGCTCAGCGACGCCCGCCGGCGCCCGCCCGCCCGGCCGGACCGGCCCAGGCGGCCGAGCAGGCGCCGGACCCCGGCCCGCAGCTGTGAATCGCGCATCGTCTTCTCTCCCGGCCCCGCACCTCTGGGCGCCTCGGGCTGTTCCCCTGATCTTTCTCGCAATGTAGCCGCCGGGTCTGACAGCCGCCGTCCGGATCCCGCCGACACGAAAAGTGCCGCGATCTGTCCGTTCCGGCGTCGACGCGCCTACCCTGGAGGCGTCCGGCACGGACAAGTGCCGGGGCGCGGTTCTGTGCTCTCGCGGAGGCGATCACCGTGCGATCTCGCTCTTCTTCTCCCCGCTCCCGGTCCCGGTTCGCCCCGGACCGCCAGCTCACGGTGCGTATGGTCACCGTGGTGTTCCTCCTGGGCCTGCTCTACGTCGTCTTCGCGGCGGTGCTGATCGCGCTGCTGAAGTCGGCGGTGCTCGTCGTGTTGATCGCGGGCGGTCTGCTCGCCTCGCAGTTCTGGTTCTCGGACCGGGTCGCGCTCTTCGCGATGAAGGCGCGCGAGGTCACCCCCGAGGAGGAGCCGAGGCTGCACGGCGCCGTCGACCGGCTCTGCGCGCTCGCGAACATGCCGAAACCGAAGGTGGCCGTCGCCGACACCGAGCTGCCCAACGCCTTCGCCACCGGACGCAACGCCGACCACGCCGTGCTCTGCGTGACCACGGGCCTGCTGCGCCGTCTTGAGAGTGACGAGCTGGACGGGGTGCTCGCCCACGAGCTGTCGCACATCGCCCACCGGGACGTCGCGGTGATCACCGTCGCCTCGTTCCTCGGCGTGCTCGCCGGCCTCGGCGTGCGGATCGGCTTCTACTCCGGCCTGGTCGGCGGCCGGGGACGCCGCGACCAGAACACCGCGATGATCGTCGCCGCCGTCGTGGTGGTCTCGGCGGCCGTCTACGCGCTGAGCTTCATGATGATCCGCGCGCTCTCCCGCTACCGCGAGTTCGCCGCCGACCGCTCCGCGGCGCAGCTGACCGGACGCCCGTCGGTGCTGGCCTCCGCGCTGGTCAAGGTGAGCGGCGAGGCCGGCCGGATCCCGGTCAAGGACCTGCGCACCGCGCAGGCGTTCAGCGCCTTCCTCTTCGCTCCGGTGCCCTCCGGCGGCGAGGGCGAGGGGGAGTCGAAGCTCGCCCAGCTCTTCTCCACCCACCCCCCGCTCCAGTCCCGCCTCGACGCGCTGGAGCGCATCTCCGCGGACCTCGGCGAGTCCTGAGGCCGCCGCCCCGGCCTCACAGCGTCCGGGTCATGAAGGTGCTCAGCGGGTCGGGCCGGTAGTCGGCGAACGGTGCGCACTCGGCGAAGCCGAACTTGGCGTAGAGGCGGCGCGCGGGCAGGAAGAACGCGGCGGAGCCGGTCTCCAGGCTGACCCGCGTGAAGCCCGCCGCCCGCGCCTCGCCGAGGATGTGCTCCAGCAGCAGCGTCGCGACGCCCCCGCGCTTGCGGGCGACGGCTGTCCGCATGGACTTGAGCTCGGCGTGCCGGGCGTCGAGTCGCTTGAGCGCGCCGCAGCCCACCAGTTCGGCGCCGTCGTGGACGGACCAGAAGGTGACCTCGGGGCGGCGCAGTCCGTCCAGGTCCAGCGCGTGTTTGCTCTCCGGCGGCGAGATCTCCCGCATCTGCCGCACGTGCTCCTCCAGGAAGCCCACGATCTGCGGACCCGACAGGTCGTCGACAGCGATCTTCACGCGTGGCGTTCCTCTCCCGTGACGTTCCTCAGTGACATACAGACAAGTCGATTCAGATGTCCGGTGCGTTACGGCGCCGCCGCTGCGCCGACGGGTGGGCCGGGTCGCCGGTGCGGGCAGGGCGTGTGAGCATCGGGAGAACGGGGTGCGGGGACGGAGGGAGCGCGCGGCGTGCTGACGTCCCAACGGGCGTTCGTCGGCGCGAGGCTCGGCCTGGACCTGCGCCACCTCACCGGCCACGCCGCCCGCACGTTGCACTCTCCAGGGGCGCGAGGCTCTGCCAACCTGCGGCTCCGCCGCGGGCGGTTGATCCAACAGAGCCCCGCGCCCCTGGAGAGTGCAACGTCCCCCGTCGGCCGTCAGGCGGACTCGTCGAGGCGGAAGCCGACCTTGAGGCCGACCTGGAACTGCTTGACCTCGCCGTTCTCGATCGAGCCGCGGACCTGGGTCACCTCGAACCAGTCCAACCCGTGCAGGGTCCTCGCCGCGCGCCCGAGCGCACTGCGGATCGCTGCGTCGACGCCCTCCGACGACGTGCCGACGATCTCGGTGACGCGGTAGGTGTGGTCGCTCATCTCAGCCTCCATCGATGGTCAGCTCACTCCACCTTCGCGCAGGGTGCCACCACCCGCCACGCGGGCCCGCTCACCCGGACGGCGCGGCCCGGCTGCGGCGTCGGCGCGGCCTGCGTAGCGTCGGAGCAGGGCCGACAGGCCCGCCGCCGAGCCTCGGGAGGACGCATGTCCCGCAGCCGAACCGTCGCAGTCCTGCTGGGCGGGGTCGCGCTCGTCGTGGCGCTGGCCGGGTGCTCGGACCCGCCGCAGGGGACGGTGACCGCGACGAACAGCGACGGGTCCGTCGTCCAGATCGTCTCCAACCCGGCCGCCACCTCCTGCCACCGGTTCGCGCCCATCGGCGTGACCGCGGTGATGGACGGCACGCTCGCCGACATGCGCCTGTACGCGTCCGCGAACTGCACCGGCACGAACGACTACCTCTCCACGAACACATCCGTCGGCGGCGGACCCGGCGGCCTCGCTCGGGTTTTCCGCAGCTACGCCTTCGTGGGGCAGTAGCAGGGCCCTACAACCGCGGCACCGCGTCCAGGAGGGCGCGGGTGTACGCGTGCTGAGGCTCGGTCAGCTTCGCGGCCGCCAGGGTCTCGACGATCTCGCCCTGGCGCATCACCGCGACGCGGTCGCTCACCGAGCGGACCACGGCGAGGTCGTGGGCGATGAAGACCAAGGTCAGGTCGAACTCCTCGCGCAGTTCGCGCAGCAGCCCGACGACCTGGGCCTGGGTGGTGACGTCGAGGGCGGAGACCGGCTCGTCGCAGACGATCAGCTTGGGGCGCAGGATCAGCGCGCGGGCGATCGCCGCGCGTTGGCGCTGGCCGCCGGAGAGCTGGTGCGGGTGGCGGTCCGCGTGGTCGGAGGTCAGGCCGACGCGCTCCAGCAGGCCCACGACCTCGGCACGCAGCTTCGCCTCGTCGCGCTCGCCGCGCACCCGCAGCGGCTCGGCGACCGAGTCGCCGATCAGGCGGCGCGGGTTGAGCGAGGAGGTCGGATCCTGGAAGACCATCTGCAGCTCGCGCCGCCGACGGCGCAGCTCCCCGCCGCGCCAGGAGGCGAGGTCCGCGCCCTCGAAGCGGACGACGCCGCTGCTCGGGTCCTGCAGGCGCACCAGGGTGCGACCGAGTGTCGACTTGCCCGAGCCCGACTCGCCCACGATGCCCAGGGTCTCGCCCCGACGCACCGTCAGGTCGACGCCGCGCAGCGCCCGGACGGAGCCGAAGTCGACGCGCAACCCCTCCACCTCGACGAGGACGTCGTCCGCCGCCGGTGCGTCCCGCTCGGGCAGTGGGGCGTCCAGTCGTGGTACCGCCTCCAACAGGGCGCGGGTGTACGGGTGCTCGGGGCGGCCGAGCAGCGCGCCCGTGGCGCCGCGTTCGACGGCCCGGCCCTGCCGCAGCACCACGACCTCGGCGGCCAGGCCGCCGACCACGCCGACGTCGTGGCTCACCAGCACCAGCGCCATGCCGGTCTCCGCGCGCAACTCGTCGAGCAGGCGCAGGATCTGGGCCTGGACGGTGACGTCCAGCGCGGTGGTCGGCTCGTCCGCGACCAGGACGCGGGGGCGCAGGGCCAGGGCCATCGCGATCAGCACGCGCTGGCGCATGCCGCCGGAGAACTGGTGCGGGTAGTCGCGGGCCCGCTTCGGGTCGATGCCGACGCGCTCCAGCACCTCCACCGTGCGCTGCCGGGCGTCGGCGCGGGAGGCGCCGGTGTGCAGGCGGTAGGCGGTGGCGATCTGGGTGCCGACGCGGCGGTACGGGTCCAGGCTGGTCAGCGGCTCCTGGAAGACCATGGCCAGCTCCGGGCCGCGCACGGTGCGCAGCTCGGTGTCGCTCGCCCGGTTCAGGTCGAGCGCCGGACGGTCGGGGCGGTGCAGCAGCACGGCGCCCTCGACCCGGGTCGGGGTGCCGCGGTGCAGGCCGAGCAGGGCGAGCGCGGCAGCGGACTTGCCGGAGCCCGACTCGCCGACCAGGCCCAGCACCTGACCCGGCGCCAGCTCGAAGGAGAGCCCGTCGAGCGCGGTGACCGGTCCGGGGTGGATCACGCGCAGGTCTTGAACCTGCAGGACGGTTTCGACCTGCAGAACGGGGTCGGTCATGGTCAGATCCTGACTCGGGGGTCGAGCGCCGCGTGCAGCAGGTCGGCGACTGTGTTGGCGACGACGATCAGCGCGCCCGCCAGCAGGGTGATCCCGCAGACCACGGGCAGGTCGACGGTGCTCGCCGACTCGACGGCCAGCTTGCCGAGGCCCGGCAGGCCGAACATGGTCTCGGTGAAGACGGCCCCGGCCAGCACCATCCCGATGTCCATGGCCGCGACCGTGACGACGGTCGGCAGCGCGCCGCGCACGGCGTGCCGCAGCACGATCCGGCGCTCCGGGTAGCCGTAGGCGCGCAGGGTGCGGATGTGGTCCTGGTTCAGCGTCTCCAGCACTCCGGCCCGGGTGAGCCGGGTGTAGCCGGCCGCGGAGACGAGCGCGATGGCGAGCCACGGCAGCAGCAGGTTCTGCGCCCACTGCGCCGGATCCTCGGTCAGCGGCACGTAGTTGGGGAAGGGCAGGAGCTGCAGCCAGACGCAGGCGCCCATGAGCAGCAGCAGCGCCATCACGAAGACCGGCGTCGAACCCAGGGTCAGGATCACGGCGTTGACGACCCGGTCCCGCAGGCGTCCGGGCCGCAGCGCGGCGTAGAGGCCGGTGCCGATGCCGAGCAGTAGCCAGATCGCGGCCGCGCCGAGCGCGAGCGAGACGTCGACCGGCAGGCGGTCGAGCAGCATCTGGGTCACCGACTCGTTGCTCTGGTACGAGTAGCCGAGGCAGGGCGCGGAGCACCAGACCGTGGACGGGCCGGTGCTGAAGCCGTGGCCGAGCGCGAGCGTGGTGAGGAAGGTCCAGAACTGCCGCAGCACCGGCTGGTCGGTGCCGAGCGCGTGCCGTACCTGCGCCAGCTGCGGCGCAGTGCAGCCCTTGCCGCAGGCGAGCTGTGCCGGGTCGCCGGGCATCGCGTAGAAGAGCAGGTAGGACAGGGCGGCGAGGGCCAGCAGCACGGCGACGGCGCCGAGCAGCCGGCGGAGCAGGAATCGGATCACCGGGCTTCCCCCTTCTTGCCCGCGGCCTGCTTCCGGCGCCCGCGCCGCGTGTGGGCCGGGACCGGTGACTTCGGGTCGAAGGCGACCCGCAGTGCCTCGCCCAGCCCCGCGAAGGCGAGGACGCAGACCAGCAGGGTCAGCGCCGGGACGAGCACGTAGGTCGGGTCGACCTGGAACCAGGTCGTGGACGTGGAGAGCATCTGCCCCCACGAGGACGTCGGCGGCCGTACGCCCAGGCCGAGGAAGGAGAGGCCCGCCTCGGCGACCATGTTCTGCGGGATCACGATCGCCGTGTAGGTGGCGACCGGCGCGACCAGGCCCGGCAGGATCTCGCGGCGCGCGATGCGCCAGCTGCCGGCGCCGGTCAGCACCGCGGCGGCCACGTACTCGCGTTCGCGCAGCACCCGCGTCTCGGCGCGGACGATGCGGGCGATCGGCGCCCAGCCCAGACCCGTGAGGATCAGGCCGAGCAGCAGCGGCCGCGGGAACGACTGCGGGACGACCGCCAGCAGCGCGATGGAGAAGAAGAAGGTCGGCAGCGCCAGCGCCAGGTCGGTGACCCGGCTGAGCAGGGCGTCCACCCAGCGGCCGCCCCGCCGTCCGTCCGCCAGACCGGCGGCCAGACCGACCAGCAGGCCCAGCAGCAGCTGGCCGAGCGTCGCGCCGAGCGCGACGCCCAGGGAGACCCGGGCGCCGTAGACCAGCCGGGCGAACAGGTCGCGGCCGGTGGTGGGCTCGACGCCCAGCCAGTGCTGGGCGCTGATTCCGCCGAACGTGCCGTTCGGGCTGCCGCCGGTTGCGGAGTTGAGCAGGGTGTCGTGGAAGGAGTTGGGGTCCTGGCCCTCCAGCGCGGCGAGCCAGGGAGCGGTCAGCGCCACGAGGACGAGCAGACCCACGGTGACCGCGGCGGCGCGCCCGCCGCGGCGGGCCCACACTCCGGCCGCGCCGCCGGCCGGCCGCTGCGCCCCGGTGGGGAGCGCGGCGGCCGACTCGACGGCGGCACCGGGTTCGGTGCTGGTGAGCGTCACGTGACCACTCATCACTTGACCGAGACCGAGGCGATGTCGTACCAGCCGCGCCACTGGTCCAGGTAGGCGTTCTTGACGTGCGAGCCGTACAGGACGCTGGTGGCCTCCTCGTACAGCGGCACGGTCAGCGCCAGCTTGCCCAGCTGGGCGTCGAGCGCGGCCCACTGCTGCTGCGCGGCGGTGTAGTCGGTGATTTGGTTGATCTTGTCGATCTGTGCGTTCACGGCCGGGTCGTTGTACTGGGCCAGGTTGAAGTTGCCGCCGCCGGTGACGATCTGACGGCCGTCGAAGATCGGCGTCAGGAACGGGCCGCCGCTCGGCCAGTCGGCGCCCCAGCTGGTCAGGGTGAGCGCGGGTTGGGTCGCCGGGGTGTTGACGGTGCTGTTGAAGTCCGCGTCGCTGAGCGGCTGCAGCTGCAGGGTGATGCCGGCCTTGGCGAAGGCCTGCTGCAGCGCGGTCGCGGCGGGCGCGCCGGTGTTCACGTCGTCGGTGTCGTAGGCGAGCGGTACGGTGATGCCGTTCGGGTGGCCGGCCTGGGCCAGCAGCTGCTTGGCCTTCGTCGGGTTCCCGGTCGCGCCCGCGGGGAAGTAGTCGTAGTCCTGGTGAGCCGCCGTCAGGCTCTCCGGGGTGAAGGTGGTGCTGGGCACGGCCAGCTGGGTGCCGCCCTCGGCGTTGACCAGGGCGGTGCGGTCCACGGCGTAGGAGAGCGCCTCGCGCACCAGCTGGTTGTCGAACGGGGCCTTCTTCAGGTCGAAGGCCAGGTAGAAGATCTGCGGGAACTTGCCGGTCACCACGCGCTTCTTCAGCGCCGGGTCGGCGGAGACCCTGGCCAGGGTCGGCGCGTCCAGCGAGGTGTCGGTGGTGATGGCGTTCGCGTCCTGGCCGACGGAGGCGCTCAGGCGCTGGTTGATGACGGCGGAGGAGAGCCCGAGCGAGATGTCGATCCGGTCCGGGCAGGCCAGGCGCTGCTGGTCGGTGCTGCGCGACCAGTAGCTGTTGCGGACGAGGTCGAGCTCCTTGCCCTTGGTGAAGCCCGCGATGCTGTAGGGGCCGGAGGAGACGGGGTCGGCGTTGTACTCCTTGCCGGTGTCCTTCGCCTTGGGCACCGGGGCGAACTGCGTCTCGGCCGCCAGATAGGGGAAGTCGCCCTCGCTCTTGCGCAGGTGGAAGACGATGGTGCTCGGGTCGGGCGTCGCGATGGAGGCCAGGTCGGTGGTGCCGCCGCCGTACGGGCCCTGGTAGTCGGCGCCGCCGACCAGCCAGTCGCGCAGGTAGGGCGGGCCGCCCGCCAGCTGCGGGGAGAAGGAGCGCTCGACGCCGTACTTGATGTCGGCGGCGGTGATCGGTGTGCCGTCCGCGTACTTCAGCCCGGACTTGAGGTGGTAGGTCCAGACGGTGGCGTTCTGGCTCGGCGTGCCGGTGTCCGTGGCCAGGTCCGGCACGACCTTGGTGCCGTTGGTGCCGGCCACGCTCTGACGTGTGGTCAGGGTGCGGAAGAGCAGACGCGGGATGGCGCCGCCGCCGGAGGTGTAGAGCACGGCCGGGTCGAAGCCCTTGGTGTTCTTGGCGCTGTCGAGGACACGCAGCGTGCCGCCCTGGCAGTTCGCGGCCGAGAACGCGTCCGAGGAGCTCGCGGAGGAGCTGCTGCCGGCGCCGCAGGCGGCGAGGGAGCCGGTCAGGGCGACAGCGGTGGCGGTGAATAGCGCTATTCGGGCAGGGCGAAGCATCGTGGTGTCCTTGGTCGGGCGACGGCCCGGGCAGGGGGAGTCCGCGCGGCGGGGCGCACGCGCGGCGCGGCACGGCGGCAGGGGCCGCGCCGGAAAGGGGGGAATTCTCAGGTGCTGAGACCTGGCTGCTCAGAATGCGGCAGCAGGAGGAACGAGCGGGCAGCGGCCCGCCTGCGTCAGCGACAACAGAAGTTGTCGGACACGCTGTGCGCACACATCGCCAGCAGCGTGACCTGGTAGGTCGGCTGGACGGGGGCGAGGTGGTGGTGCGCGTGCATGGTCATGGACTGTAGGGGGGCTGAATAAGGCCAGTCAACATGACGGTGTCTAGGATCTCGCATGCCGGAACCAGTTTTGGACAGCGTGGACGGTGGCGACCGGATCCCACGAGCCCGGCCGACTGCGCGTCAGCGGGTAACAGGCCAGGCCCAGCAGCAGCGCGCTGAAGTGGCCGACGCTGGTGAAGTCGCGGCTCCGGACGACGCCGAGACCGTAGAAGACGAGCAGCCCGACCAGGTAGAGGTACCGCCACGGCTTGGCGATCAGGTAGACCAGCACCGCCTCGACCCCCGCCAGCGCGTAGCTGACGCCGTAGTCGAGGGTGAAGCGCGCCTTCTCCGGCGCCATGCCGTGGTTGATCGCCCAGGAGAGCACGCCTTCGCTGATGTACGTCGCGCCGACGTGCGTGATGAGCACCACCGCGAGCCAGCGCGCGGTGCCCAGCCAGCGCTCGGCCGGCACGTGGAAGATGTTGTAGAGCACCAGGTAGAACCACCACCCGCCGCCGGCGATGTAGAAGGCGCTGGTGATCAGCACCCGGACCGGCTGGGTCGAGAGGTAGTGCAGGTTGGTGGAGTGCCGCTGCAGGATCCGGTCCGCCGTGTGCGGATCCACGTGCCGGATCACCACGGTCGTCACGAAGAGGATCAGCAGCCAGATGAAGGTGCCGGGAGCCCTGCGGACGTAGGCCCACACGGCCCGTCGGCCCCGACCGATCCGGCCCCCCGCCGCGACGAGTTCCATGATCCCTTGTAACCCGGACGGCGGACGGGGGCAACCGCAGGCCGCGTAGCCTGTGCCGGTCGTACAGGTCCGCGGCGGGGCTCGCGGACACG
>NZ_QKYN01000014.1 GCF_003258295.1 Streptacidiphilus pinicola
GCTCCGGCATCGACGACCCGCCCGCCACGCCGCCACCACCGCCCCGCTGGGCCTGGCCTGTCTACGCGCCGGACGAGGTCTCCGTCTGATGACTTGACGAGTCGTCGAACCTCCCACCACTATTCCACTAACACATTAGTGAAAGGGTGGAATGGGGTGGAACCGAGGTGATCGAGTACCGGATCGACCGGCGCTCCGGGGTGCCCACCTACCAGCAGATCGTCCAGCAGACCAAGCAGGCGCTGCGCCTCGGCGTGCTGCAGCCGGGGGACAAGCTGCCGACGGCGCGGGAGGTCGTGGAGGCCACGGCGATCAATCCGAACACCGTTCTCAAGGCCTATCGGGAGCTGGAGCGCGAGGGGCTGGTCGAGCCGCGGCCCGGCCTCGGCACCTTCGTGCGGCGCTCGCTCGGCAACGCGGACGCCACCGGGGACGCCGAGCTGCGGGCCGAGCTCGCCGGGTGGGTGGACCGGGCGCTGGCCGCCGGACTGGACCGCGAGGACGTGACGGCGCTGATGACCGCCGTCCTCGACACACGCGAACAACGGACATCCGCCCCGACCGCTCCGGTCGGCGGCGGCAGGGAGGGAACCAGGTGATGGGGGAACCACGGGTGGGGGACGACGGGACGCCGGAGGCGGCCCTCGTCGGCAGGTCGCTGGGCCGGCGGTACCGGCGCCGATGGGCGTTGCGGGACTGCGACTTCGTGATACCCACCGGAGCCGTCTGCGGCCTGGTCGGCCCGAACGGCTCTGGCAAGAGCACGTTGCTGACGCTGGCCGCGGGCCTGCGGCAGCCGAGCGAGGGGGAGTTGCGCGTCCTCGGCCTGCGCCCGGGCGCGGACGCGGAACTGCGCGAGCGGACCGCCTTCGTCGCCCAGGACAAGCCCCTCTACCCACGCCTCACCGTCGCCGAGACCCTGCGCCTGGGCCGCGAGTTGAACCCGCGCTGGGACCAGCGGACCGCCGTCGGGATCGTGGAGCAGGGACGGCTCCCGATGGACAGCCGGATCGGCGAACTGTCGGGCGGCCAACGCACACGCGTCGCCCTGGCGTTGGCGCTCGGCAAGCGGGCGGAGCTGCTGCTGCTCGACGAGCCGATGTCGGACCTCGATCCGCTGGCACGGCACCAGCTCATGGGAACCCTGATGGGCGAGGCGGCGGAGCACGGCACCACGGTCGTCATCTCGACGCACATCCTGAGCGAGCTCGACGGCGTCGCCGACCATCTACTCCTGGTCGACGGCGGCCGAGTGCGCCTGGCCGGCCCGACGGAGGAGATCCTCGACGCCCACCGGCTGCTACGCGGTGCCGAGGGCCTCCCGCTCGACCCGGGGACGATCGTCGAGGTCCGCCGCACCGGCCGGGCCACCACCGCGCTGGTCCGGACCAACGGCCCGGTCGCGGACGGCTGGCAGGTCGAGACCCCGAGCCTGGACGAACTCCTCCTCGCCTACCTGCGCTCGCCGGAGGCCGCCTCGCTCAACACATCCCGTTCGGAGGTCGCCGCGTGAGCGCCACGGTTGTTGCCACCCGTCCGTCCCTCCGGCTCCGGGGTGTCACGTGGTTGAGCTGGCGTCAGAGTCGAGTGGGGCTGTTGGTCGTCGCGGCGCTGGTCATTGCGGGTGTTTCCCTTCTGCTGTACGAACGGCATCAACTTGAGCTCGCACATGCGCGGTGGATCGCACTGCGATGCGACTCGGGGGGTGACACAGGCCCGGCGTGTACCAATGCTGACAACGCTGCATTCGACATTCGCGGGCAGTGGAGCAATCTCGCGCTCGCGATTCTGGCCCTGCCGGGCCTGGTGGGTGCGGTGCTCGCAGCGCAGCCCCTGGCCGCAGACCTCGAGCGTGGTCGGCATCTGCTGTTGTGGAGCCAGTCGGTCTCGCCGCGCCGCTGGCTCTCCCACCGCCTGGCCTTGCCGGCCGTCGTGCTGCTCGTGCTGAGCACGGTCCTGTCGGTAGCCGTGCGCTGGGCTGCCTACTGGTCACACCCACAGCCGGAGTGGAACGAGACCTACGGTTCGCACGACTTGGTGCCTGTCTACCCGGTGCTGACCCTGGCCGCGCTCGCGCTCGGAGCCTCCGTCGGCCTGACCTTGCGCCGGGTGATCCCGGCGCTCGGTGTCACTCTGTTCCTCTACGGCGTACTGGTCTTCGTGATCGAGCAGGTGCGGCCCTACTTGATGCCTCTCCATTTCATGGTCTTGTCGGACGGGAGCGGACCTCCGCAGGGGGCCTGGGTGGAGAGCATCGGGGTCGTGCTGAATGGCAAGCCCGTTTCGTTCAGCCAGTGCTGGAACGGCGGGTGTGGCGGACACGTACCCACCTGGGTTCGGTTCCACCCGCCGTCCGAGTTCAGTCCGATGTTGTGGATCGAGACCGGGATCCTCGCCGCCCTGACCGCGGTCCTCCTCGTCCTCGCGTACCGCCGGCTGGCCGCGCTCACCCGCTGATCAGCCGCGGCGCAGGTGCGCGGTGCGGGACGTGCCGGGGAGGGCCTGGGTGAGGTCGAGGGTGATCCGGGGTGTGCCGGTGGAGAAGTCCACCCGCACGCCCGGGTCGTCGCTGAAGCCGCGCCGGAAGCCCGGCGCGCCGGTGAGGGTGACCGTCAGGGTGGTCGAGGTGCAGGTCGGGTCGGAGGCGGCGAGTTCGAGACGGTCGCCGTCGCGGCGGAACAGGAGCGAGGCCGGGCCGTCGGCGGTGACCCCCGGCAGCGCGGCGCGGCCGGGCGCGAGGCTGCCCGCGACGAAGAAGTTCGCGGCCACCAGTTGCGCGTCCCCCACGTGGACCGCCTGCAGCGCCACGGAGTTGGCGAGCACGGTGACGCCGGGGCGCTGCGCGCGCCTGGCGGTGGCCGTGGGGGTGGCGCCGGGCAGGAGCAGGTAGCCGTAGCTCGCGGCGGTCGGGTCGACGCCGTGGTCGAGCCAGAGGGTGACGTAGGTGTTGGTGTACGGCGTGGTGGTGCCGCCGGTGCTCGGGCCGGTGTCGATGGAAGCCCAGGTGCCGGTGCGCTGCTCACGCAGCCCGCGCAGCACCGTGCCCGACGAGGTCGCGCCGTCGAGCAGCACGTAGCCGGCCACGTCCTGGAGATGGAGCCAGCCGTCTGGGGCCAGCGCGGTGCTCCACCCCGAACTGCTCGGCTGTATATTGCCGTTGACGGTCAGTGTGTTCGTGCCGGTGGCGTGCAGGTTGCGGTTCTCCAGTGTCGTCTCGACGGTGTGGCCGGAGCTGCCGGTGATGCCCGCGCCGAGGGCGACGACGCAGTCGTCCAGGCAGAACCACGACTTCCGTGCCCGCAGTGGCGAGCCGAAGGGGATCAGGTCCAGGCCGACGACCCCGTACCGGCCGCCCAGGACCGCGCCGCCCGCCCAGGGGGTCGGCGGCGTGGTGGCGTCGCCGGCGCTGTCGGCCAGGGGGAGGGCGTCGGCGGTGACGCCGGGGAGCCGGGTCGGGTCGATGGTGGGCCAGTAGGCGTCTGTGAACTGGCCGTTGTCGCTGTCGGTGTAGAGCCAGGTCGCGCCGTCGCCGACGTGCCAGCCGTGCAGGTTCTCCCCGTTGAGGGCCTCCAGCCGGGCGATCCGGTCGTTGGAGAGCCCGACAGCGAACGCCCACCCCGGTCGCCGGTGCACGGCCCGGACGACGGACGGCTGTTGCAGGTGCCCCCGGTTCTGCGGGTCGGGTTGCACCAACGCGTCCTCCAGCACGGACTTGACCAGCACCATCCGGGCGGGTGTCGCGTCGGCGGCGATCGGCGCGAAGGTGTCCCGGGTGATCCAGCCCTTGCACAGCGCCTTCCAGCGCTTCTGCTGGTCGCGCGTGCCGACCGGGATCAGCCGCAGCACCGCCTCGGTGATGTCGTGGCCGGCGTCGTGGTCGGTCTCGCCCTGCCGGGAGAGGAAGCGGCCGCGCACCGCGTCCATCACCAGGCCGTCGCGCATGAACGGCGCGAAGGTCAGGTCGACGGAGTCCAGCACGGTGGCGAACCCGGGGTCGCTGATCGGCCAGGAGGAGCCGGCCAGCAGCAGCGAGAGCTGGCTGAGGTCGTTCAGCAGCACATAGGCGTAGTGCCCGTTGTAGGGGATGTTGCCGTGCTGGATGTAGCCGCCGTCGCGGTAGAAGCCGTCGGAGGTGGTGACGTAAGGGAAGATGTCCGACAGTTTGTCGCGGCCGAGCGCGATCAGACCCGGGTCCTTGGCCAGGATGCCGCGCAGGATGGTGATCTGGCACTTGTCGGAGCGGTTGGCCCCGGTCGTGACGACGCTGCCCTGCTGCTGCAGCGTCGGGTCCGGCACGAAGTGCGCGACGGTGGCGAGGTAGTCGGCGAGGTCGGTGGCGGGCACCTGACTGCCCAGCACCGCACAGGCGTTGAGCAGGGCCTGCGGCGCGGCGATCTCCCAGTGGTACCAGTTGCCGACCTGCTGTGCGCCGGGGTTGTAGTACGTCGCGTGCAGCAGGGCGAGGCCCGCGACGACGCGGGCGGCGACCGCCGGGTCCTGCTGGTGCCGGGATCCGGGCGTACCCCAGGCGATGGCGGTGTCGCGCAGCCGGTAGTAGCTGAGGCTGGCGTTCTCGACGTGGGTGAGCGGCAGGTCGGTGTAGACGCCCCGCGGCGTGGCGGAGTCGTCGTAGAGCGCGATGTCCGCGTCGGCGCCGGCGTCCACGGTGGCGATGGCGTGCGCATAGTCCGGATCGCCCGGGTCCACGGCGGCCCCGCCGGTCAGGATGTCCGACCAGACGCCGCGCAGCTGGTCGTACGGGTCGCTCGGCGTCGAGGCGTCCGCGGAGTCTGTGGAAGCGGAGTTGGCGGCGGCACGGGCCTGAGGGGCCGTCAGGCCGCCCAGCAGCAGGGCGCCACCGGCGGCGGCGCCGGCGGCCAGCACCTCGCGACGGCGGGGCGAGCGGGTGGGTCGGGGCGTGGTCGCATCCATGGCGGCGTCCTTCGTTCGGCAGGGATCGGGACGGCGTGCGGTGGGGGCGTGCGCGGGAGTGAACACATGACACGACCGAGCACATGATCGAGTCAAGAGTCAGAACATAGTTCATACACATGAACGGCGGAGGGGATCCCGAACGGGTGACGGCGGGCTATATTGAACGCAGTCCAAATCCGTGAACGACGCCCGTGAGCCCAGCAGGAAGGGGTCGCCCGATGGCGCAGACGCCGAGCCCCGCCGCACCCGTCGGCGCCAACGTCAAGTCGGCCGTCCGCACCGTCGAACTCCTCGAGTTCTTCGCCGGCCGCCCGGGGCTCCACAGCCTGGCGGAGGTCCAGGAGGCGCTCGGGTATCCCAAGAGCAGCCTCTACATGCTGCTGCGCACCCTGGTCGAGCTCGGCTGGGTCGAGACGGACGTCACCGGCACCCGCTACGGCATCGGCATGCGCGCGCTGCTGGTCGGCACCGCCTACATCGACGGCGACGAGGTCGTCGCCGCGACCCGCCCCGTCCTGGACCGGCTCTCCGACGAGACCACGGAGACCATCCACCTCGCCCGCCTCGACGGCGTCGACGTCGTCTACCTGGCGACGCGGGCGTCGCAGCACTATCTGCGCCCGTTCACCCGCGTCGGCCGCCGCTTGCCCGCGTACTCGACCTCACTCGGCAAGGCGCTGCTCGCGACACACACGGACGAGGAGATCGAGAAGCTCCTGCCGGAGCGGCTGGAGCCGCTCACCGAGCACACCCTGACGACGCGCGCGGCGCTGCTGGAGGAACTCCACGCCATCCGCGAGCGTGGCTACGCCACAGATCGGGAGGAGAACACCCTCGGCCTGTGCTGCTTCGCGGTGGACATCCCCTACCGCACCCCGTCCCGCGACGCGGTCAGCTGCAGCGTCCCGGTGGCCCGGCTGACCCCGGGCCGCGAGCAGATGATCCGCGATGCGCTGTTCGCTGCGCGCGAGCGGCTCGCGCTTGCTACGCGTCACCTCTGAGCTTGGTTGCGCTAGGAAGTTGCAACAACCGCTTCGCGCATGGCATCCCAGTCGGATGTCGATGCCAACCCCGGGTGGTAGAAACGGAGTTCGGTGGCCCCAGCGTCCACCAGGTCCGTGCACCACGCGGCCAGGTCCGCCCCGTTCCCGCCGAGACCCTCGACCGCCGTCACCGTCGCGACCACCCGGCGGTCCGGTCCCGCGTACGCGCGCACAGCGTCGAGCGCCGCCTCGCTGCGAACGTTGCAGAGGAGGACCGGCGCGGACGCGGCATCGGTGGGCAGGCCCGGGGACGCGCCGCAGGCGAGCGGGTCCGGGTTGGCGTGCAGCAGCACGGGGAGGTCCGGGCGTTCGGCGTGGATCGCGGTGAGCGCGCGGGCGCGGAGGCGGGCGGCGGTGTCGATCCGCATCCGGGTGACGGCGGCCGTCTGCTCTTCGCTCAGGCGGGCGTCGGCCGCCGTGCCGGCGAAGACGGGGTCCAGCGCCGCCCGGACGTCCGCGCGCAGACGCGCGGGATCGGTGCCCGCCGCCGCGTACGCGTCCGCGCACGTGGCGCAGAAGCAGAGTGAGAAGAGCAGCTTCGCGCTCGGCGGGAGCGGGACGCCCGCGGTCTTGTCGTGGGCGTGCAGGTGGTCGAAGCCGTACCAGCCGCAGGACTCCAACTCCAGGCCCGCCAAGCCTGGTTGGCTCGCGGACTCCGCGGCCAGCGTCGCGCAGTAGCGCTGGACCGCCTCCTGGGCGATGCACAGCGCCCAGGGGAAGCGGTCGCCGTAGGCGTTGACGACGGTGGCGTCCGCGAAGCGCCCGTCGCTGTGGGCGAGGATCGTCCAGGCGTAGACCTCCAACCCGGCCTCGTTGAGCGCCGTCACCGCACGGCCGAAGGAGCGGGGGGACCAGGCGGCCTCGGCCGGACGGAGCGGTCCTGTCCAACGCGCCGTGTCCAGCGGGTAGTAGACGGCGGAGTGGTCCGCGGTGACGACCCGGTGTGCCGGGTGACGTGGCGTCAGCGCACGGACCGCGTGGTACGCCGCGGCGACGGAGGCGCGGCGGACGCCGAGCGAGGCCAGGCGTCCGGCCGCAGTCGGGTCGCCGTCGAGGTCCCAGGGGTAGACGTAGGCGCCGATCTCCGTCCGTCGGGTCATGCGAGCGCCTCGCGGGTCCGCTCCAGCAGCGCGAGCAGCGTGGTGACGTGGGCCGGGTCGGGCTCGGTCAGGGGGGCGCGGACCTCGCCGACGGGGTGGCCGACGGCCCGCGTCGCGGCCTTGACCAGGGAGACGGCGTAGCCGGGCCGTTGGCGGCGCAGTTCGACGTAGGGGCGCAGGAAGGTGTCGGTGAGCACGGTGAGCGTGGCCGCGTCGCCCTTCTCCAGGGCGCGGTGGAAGGCGAGTGCGAGGTCGGGCGCGAAGCAGAAGACGGCCGAGGAGTAGAGCGGGACGCCGATCGCCCGGTAGGCCGCCTGCGTCGACTCGGCGGTCGGCATGCCGTTGAAGAAGAGGAAGTCCCGTGCGCCTGAGGTGCGCACCGCGCTGACGATGCGCAGCATCAGGTCGAGGTCGCCGCGGCCGTCCTTGAAGCCGACGATGTTGGGCACCTCGGCGAGGCAGGCCACCGTCTCGGGGGTGAAGACCAGTTGGTCGCGCTGGTAGAGGATCAGGTCGAGGCCGGTGGACCCGGCCAGCGCCGTGTAGTGGCGCAGCAGCCCGTCCTGGTCGGCGTCGACGCCGGCCGGCGGCAGCACGAGGAGCGCGTCGGCGCCGGCGGCCTCCGCGGCGCGGGCGTACTCGCGGGCGAGCGCCGTGCCGTAACCGGTGCCGCCGACGACGGGCACGCGGCCGGCCGTGGTGGTGACGGCGGTCGCGAGGACCTGGGCGTACTCGGCGAGGCCCAGTGCGGGGAACTCGCCGGTGCCGCAGGCGGCGAAGACGGCGCCGGGGGCGTCCGCGAGGCGGGCCTCCAGATGGGCCCGGTAGCCGCCGGCGTCGAAGCGGCCCGCCGCGTCGAACGCCGTCACGGGGAAGAACAGCAGGCCGTCGAGGCGACGGGCGAGCGGCGGGGCGGGGTGGGCCACCGGGTGTTGGGTCACGGGCGCGATCCCTCTCTCATCAACCCATGTACGTGGATCGTGTGCATGGACGTGAACGCGTCGAGCCTAGGTCGGCCGCGGCGTGGTGGTCAAGGTGCAGCGTTTGTATATGTGAACAAGAACCCCCCTTGTGAACGAGTCCGGGTTCTGTGAGCATGAGCCGCACACGAGCAGACACCACGAGGGAGACTCTGTGTCCCGGATTCTGATCACCGGCGCGGCGGGCGGCGTCGGCACCCTGCTGCGGCCCCGGTTGGCCCGCCCCGACCGGACCCTGCGGCTGCTCGACATCGCCGAACTCGAGCCGCGCGAGGGCGAGGAGGTGCTGCGGGCCTCCGTCACCGACCTGGACGCCATGACGAAGGCCTGCGCCGACGTGGACGCGGTCGTGCACCTCGGCGGGATCTCCGTCGAGGCGGCCTGGGCGGACATCCTGGACGTCAACATCCACGGCACCCGGACGGTCTTCGAGGCCGCCCGGCGGGCCGGCGTGCCGCGCGTCGTCTTCGCCTCCTCCAACCACGCCGTCGGTTTCCACACGCCGGACGAGTACCCGCTCGGCGCCGACACCCCGCCGCTGCCGGACACCTACTACGGCGTCTCCAAGGTCGCCGGGGAGGCGCTCGGCGCGCTCTACCACCACCGCTACGGGCTCGACGTCATCTGCATCCGCATCCTGACCTGCTTCCCCACGCCGCCCAACCCGCGCGCCCTGTCGACCTGGCTCTCGCCGGACGACTGCGCCCGGCTGCTGGAGGCCTGCCTGGCCGCGCCCAGCCCCGGCTACCGGATCGTCCACGGCGTCTCCCGCAACACCCGCGGCGGCTGGGTCACGCTGGACGAGGCCGCCGCGCTCGGCTACGACCCGCAGGACGACGCCGAGGTGCACGCCGCCGCCGTTCTCGCCGAGCACGGCGACCCGGGCCCGGACGATCCCGTCTTCGCCCATCTCGGCGGACCCTTCACCTTCCCCGAGTTCGACGTCGACCGGATGGACCGGACGGAGACGGGCGGTGCCGGCGATGAGTGAGGTGGTGCAGGGCTTCGACCCGCGCACGGGCCTGCCGCTGGGCGAGCCCCTGCCCGCGACCACGCCCGAGGAGGTCGACCGGGTCTGCCGCGCGCTGGACGGGCTCGCCCACGCCTGGGCGACGACCTCCCGCGAAAGCCGGGCCCGCACGCTGGAGGCGGTGGCCGACCGGCTCGACGACCACACCGACGAGCTGGCCGCCCTCGCCGACGGCGAGACGGCGCTCGGACTGCCCCGCCTGGCCGGCGAGGTCGCCCGCACCACCGGCCAACTGCGGCTCTTCGCCGAGGTCCTGCGGGACGGCGGGTACCTCGGCTCGGTCGTCGAGCCCGCCGATCCGGGCGCGGCCCCACCGCGTCCGGACCTGCGCCGCAGCAAGCGGCCCACCGGGCTCGTCGCCGTCTTCGCCGCGTCCAACTTCCCCTTCGCCTTCTCCGTGGCCGGTGGTGACACCGCGTCCGCCCTGGCGGCCGGCTGCCCGGTCGTGGTCAAGGCGCACGAGGCGCACCCGCGCACCTCCGCGCGGACCGCCGAGCTGGTCGCCGAGGCCCTGGCGGACTGCGGCGCGCCTGCGGTCTTCGCTCTCGTGCACGGCTTCGACGCGGGCGTGGCGCTGGTGCGGCACGCGGCCGTCACCGGCGTCGGGTTCACCGGCTCCACGCGCGGCGGCCTGGCCCTGGCCGCGGAGTGCGCGCGGCGGCCCGAACCGGTCCCGTTCTTCGGCGAGCTCGGCTCGGTGAACCCCGTGGTGGTGCTGCCGGGTGCGGCCCGGGCGCGCGCCGAGGCGGTCGCGACCGGCTGGGCCGGCTCGCTCACCCTCGGCGTCGGCCAGTTCTGCACCAACCCCGGCCTGCTGTTCGTCCCCGACGATGCGGACCTGCTCGCCGCGCTCGGCGAGGCGGTGTCCGCGACCAGCGGCGCCCCGATGCTGACGGCCCGGATCCACGCCGCCCACCGCGACGCCGTGGTCGCGCTGGCCGCCCGCCCGGAGGTGACCCTGCTGGCCGAGAGCACGGCGGGGGAGGGCCCGTGGGCGGGCCGACCCGCCGCCTTCCGGGTCGACGCCGACGACTTCGAGGCCGCCTCGGACTACTTCTTCGAGGAGCGGTTCGGCCCCGTCGGCATCGTCGTCACCGGTGCGACGCCGGAGCGGGCCGCCGGCTGGATCGCCCGCGGACCTGGCCAACTGACCTGCGGCGTCCACCTCGACGAGACGGACCCGGACGACCTCGCCGCCGCGTCCCGCCTGCTCGACACGGCCGCGCGACGGGCCGGACGCGTGGTGGTCAACGGCTGGCCGACGGGCGTCGCCGTGAACCGCGCCCAGCAGCACGGCGGTCCGTTCCCGGCCACCACCGGCCCGGCACACACCTCCGTCGGCGCGGCGGCGATCGACCGCTGGCTCGTCCCGGTCGCCTACCAGGACTGCCCGCCGGCGCTGCTGCCGCCCGAGCTGCGCTGAACCCCCGACGCGAAGAGCCCCGGTCGGCGAACCGACCGGGGCCCTCGCGTCAGTTCCGCAGGTCCAGCTCGATCTGCTCCAGGGAACGGCCCTTGGTCTCCGGCACCAGGCGCTTGGTCAGCCCGAGCAGGACCAGGTTGACGGCGGCGAAGACGTACATGGAGTTCGCCACGCCCAGATGGTTCCTGTCGGACATGATCGGGAAGATCGCGGTGATCAGACCGGTCGCCGCCCACAGCACCACCGCGCCCACGCCCATGCCGGCGCCGCGGGCCTTGAGCGGGAAGACCTCGGCCATCATCACCCACACCACCGCGCCCCAACCGAGCTCGTAGCCGGCCAGGTAGAGCACCAGCAGCACCACCGTCAGCGTGCCGAGGGTGCCCTTGTCGTGGACGCCGGAGATCACCACGCCGGTCAGCGCCAGCGTGACCACCATCACCACGTTGCCGATCAGCAGCAGCGGCTTGCGCCCCCAGCGGTCGACGACGAAGACGACCCAGGCGGTGAAGGCCAGCTTGGTGACGCCGAGGACGATCGCCGACAGCAACGCGGTGTTGGCGGTGAAGCCCAGCGAGACCAGCATGGTGGGGAAGTAGGCGTTGATCGCGTTGACCCCGCTGAACTGCTGACCGATCGCCAGCAGCAGCGCCACCAGCAGCATCGGGCGCACCCACCGGGAGGTGAACAGGTCGCGCACCCGGTAGGACTGCTCGCGGTCGAGGCGGATCACCTCGCGGATCGCCTGCAGCTCGGCGTCGATCTCGTCGGCCCGGTGGGTGGACGCGAGCACCGCCCGCGCCTCGTCCTCCCGGCCCAGGTTGACCAGCCAGCGCGGCGTCTCGGGCAGGAAGGTGAGGCCGACGACGAGGACCAGCGCTGGCACCAGGGCGCCCGCGAACATCCAGCGCCACTGGTGCGCGGGCTGCAGCCAGTAGTCGACCAGGAAGGCGATGAGGATGCCGCTGACGATGAAGATCTGGTTGAGCGAGCCCATCGCGCCGCGGATGCGCGCGGGCGCCAGCTCGGACAGGTAGGTCGGCACGGTCGCGGAGGAGAGGCCGATGCCGAGGCCCAGCAGCGTCCGGAAGACCACCAGCACGCCGAACCCGGGCGACAGCGCGCACGCGACGGTGCCGAGGATGACCACGCCGCCGGAGGCCATGATGGTCCGCCGCCGGCCGATCCGGCCGGTCAGGCGCGCGGCCAGGCCCGCTCCGATCATCGCGCCGACGGACAGCGAGGCCGTCACCAGCCCCTTGTCGAAGCCCGACAGGTTCCAGGGCTTGGCGATGACGACCAGGATCCCGGCGATGACGCCGAGGTCGTAGCCGAAGAGGATCCCGCCCAGCGCACCGAAGGCGTAGAGCGTGCCGGGATGGAGCCGGCGCAGTGTGGAGGGGGAGGGCGGGGACGCGGTGGCCTGGGCCATGAAGGATCGCCTCGTCTCGTGGAGCGGGTCCGGTGGGTGATCGGGGCGCGCTTCGCCGGTACCGCCGGGACCCCTCGAACGAGGGTGAGGTGCTTCGGGATTGAAGCGCCGAGTCGTTCGGGCGTCAAGGGCCCCCGTCCATATCCGCGATCCCTGGGCGTTCGGTATGGGAGCTTCTGATCTGATTCATCAGTGAATGCCTGTTCATGAACATGAATCAGAAACGGCATGACGAACAACTTTGCCATTCCTTGACCGTGGGGGCGATTGCTCCGACGGCCGCCGACTCCCCACGATGAACCAACGCTTCGTCAGGAACCGTCGGGCCCCACCCCGTCATCCAAGGAGTCAGATGTCCCCCACCAAAACGCCCCTCGCCCTCGTGGCTGCCGGTGCGCTGACGGCCGCCGGCGCCGTCGCGTTAGCCCTGTCCGGCCCGAGCGCCACGGCCGCCGCCGGGGCGATACCCGGCGACCTCGCCTGCGGCGCCGCCACTACGGCCACCAGCACCGCCTCCGGCAGCTCGCCCGCGGACGCCACCGACTGCGACACCGGCACCGCCTGGAACAGCGCCGCGGCCACGCTTCAGGAGCTCAAGGTCGACCTGGGCAGCACCCAGGCCGTCGACCACGTCACCGTGGCCTGGGGCGCCGGATACGGCACCAGCTTCAAGATCCGCACCTCGCCGGACGGCGCCACCTGGCACACCCAGACCGCCGTGACCGGCGGCACCGGCGGCACGCAGACGGTCGCCCTGCCCTCCGGCGTGGAGACCCGCTGGATCGAGATCTACGGCGAGCACTACGCGGGCGGATCCGGCTTCGCCGTCGACGAGTTCGAGGTCTTCGCGACGAACGCCACCGGCGAGCCGTCGCCCTCGCCCTCCTCCTCTTCCTCCCCCTCCGCCTCGCCGTCCGCGACCGGGACGCCCACCCCCACGGGCACGCCAACGCCGGGCGGATCTGCCGCCTGGACCGGTCAGTTCACCGGTTACGGCTCCAGCAGCTGGAAGTCTGCCTGGGGTTGGACGTCCACCGGTTCCTGGGGTTCGGGCCAGATCCAGGAGGTCACCGACGCCAACGCGCCCGGCGACCACAGCGCCCTGGAGATCACCTACGGGGCCGGCTCCTCCGCCCACTCCTGCACCGACTGCCCGAACCCGGGCGGCGCGCAGTTCTACACCCAGCTCGGCTCGCTCAGCGGCGGCTCCGCCCTCGCGTCCTCCACGACGCTGGACCTCAAGTACGCGCTCAAGCTCCCGGCCGGCTACGACTTCGGCAAGGCGGGCAAGCTCCCCGGCCTCTACGGCGGCGTGATCGGCCAGGAGTCCGGCGGCAACCACGGCAACGGCTGGTCCACCCGCTACATGTGGCGCGGCGCCAACGGGGTCGCCAACAACGGCGAGGTCTACCTCTACACCCCGACCAACTCCGGCCCCACCGGCTACGGCGTGGACCTCGGCGTCGGCGACTGGAAGTGGCTCGCGGACGGCAACTGGCACACCGTCGAGCAGCTGGTGAACCGCAGCACCGGCGACGTCACCGTCTGGTACGACGGCGCCCAGGTCGCGTCCTTCAAGGGCGCCGCCTCCGGCATCGGCTCCATCCCGTTCAGCGGGGTGTTCTTCTCCACCTTCTACGGCGGACACGACACCAGCTGGGGACCGAAGACGACCACGCACGCGTACTTCGCCGACTTCTCGCTGTCGAAGACCGTGCAGCACTGACGTTCTCCGGAATCGCACGCCAAAGCGACCGTGCTCACGCTGCTCACGTTTTGAGACGCTTCGTCCCGCGCCATGGATGTCCTGGCATCCTGAGCGGCGTGAGCACGGTCCTGGAAACCCCCGTCCCGCGCCCGGCCCGCGTCGCGACCGGGCCCACGCTGATTGCGACCGCCGTCCCCGGCGGCCGCCTGCTCGGCCGCCTCGCGGCGGTCCTGAGCGCTCACCCCGTCCAGACCCTCGCGGTCCGGACCGACCCGGCCGGCCGCGCGATCATCGAGATCACCGTCGCCGAGGCCCACCGCGCGCGGATCCGCGGCAAGCTGCTGCGCATGGTCGACGTGCTGGACGTCGTCGACGCCACCGACGTCTGAGAGGCCGCCCCGCCCCAGCGGGCGCATCCTGGAGGCAGGACCGAGGGAGGTGCCACACGTCATGACTCTCTTCATGGACGTCCACCGCGGGATGGCCGGGATCACCGCCGAACAGCTGGCGGCGGCGCACCAGGCCGACCTCGCCATCGAGGCCGCCGAACACGTCCACTTCATGCAGGCCTGGGCCGACCCCGACTCGGGCACTGTCTACTGCCTCTCCGAGGCGCCCTCCATGGACGCGGTCCAACGCGTCCACGAAAAAGCCGGCCACCGCGCCGACGAGATCCACGCGGTCCCGTTGACCGTTTAGCCCCTCTATCCCCCGCCCCCGACCTCCCGGCCGGGGGCGGCGGGCGTGCGAGCTCACCGGGTGTCGGTCGTGGCCACGCGGCCGGACCGGCTCCGGTCTTACAGGTGGATCCGGCGCAGGGGGAGGAGGGCGGGGACGCGGAGGCGGTAGGCGAGGTACTGGTCGCCGAACTCGGCGGCCATCATGTCGTCCTCGACGCGGACGCGGTGCAGCAGCCAGGGGAGGACGACGGCGGTGATGAGGACCCACATGCCGAAGCCGAAGCCGAGCATCGCGCCCACGACCACCCCCAGGAACCCCGTGTAGATGGGGTGCCTGACGTAGCTGTAGGGACCGCTGGTGCGCAGCTCGTGGCCCTCCTGGACGAGGGGGACGCTGGCCCACATCGCGCCGAGGACCAGGCGGGCCCAGACCAGCAGGGCGGTCGAGGCCACGGCGAGGGCCGCGCCGAGGACGCCGAGGACCGGGTTCCAGTAGTGCAGGTGCTGCCAGAACGCGTTGTGCCCGCCGCCGGTCAGGAGCTGCAGCACGACGATGCAGGCCACCAGCGCGATCCGCGCGGGCAGCGAGGCCCGTAGCCCGCGCAGCCAGCTGCGGGCGCGCTCCCGGGATCCGTGCGCCACCACCCCGAAGTACAGGGCGCCCAGCAGCCAGGTGACCACGAACACCACGATGCAGCCGCTCAGCACACCGTGGACCACCGTCTCGACTCCGCTCATGCCTCCAGCCTCGCGCGCCCCCCGGGGCGCGGCCACCACCCCCGGGTGGAGGCACGGGTGGAGGCGGGTGGAGAGACACGTCACGGTCGAGCTGGAGCTGTTTGGCCCGATTCGCCCAGGTCCCGGGCACAAGGTTTCACGCCCGGCAGTTGATCCTGTCACGATCGTGCAACTATGGTTCAGCTTCGAGCCGTTGTGTAGGCGATCGTCCGACCGGACATCCACGACGGTTCCCGTCGAGTTCGTCGAGGATTTCCGAGACGGAGCCGGGGACCCACGTCCTCGGGGTGAATCGGCATCAGGTCGGCCGCGACGCGTGCGTGCACGCGAGGCGGCCGTGAGGTGTCGTAGGGCGAGACTTCCGGCCCGAACCCGTCAGCTCACCCGGTAGACGGCCAGGAAGAAGGAGCCCGCCCAGGTGGCGTCCCACCGCCGTCCCGTCGCGCCCAGTCGCACCACCAAGCGAATATCCGCGCTCACCGTGGTCGCCGCGACCAGCGTCGGCTTCGCCGCGCAGGCCGCGCAGGCGGCTCCGCAGCCGAGCACCTCGCAGCTGAGGTCGCAGCTCGACCAGCTGAACAACGAGGCGGACAAGGCGGTCGCGCAGTTCGACCAGGCCCAGGCGCAGCAGCAGAAGATCCAGCAGAAGGTCTCGATCCTGGAGGACGAGATCGCGCGCAGCCAGGCCAAGGCCAACGAGCTGCTGGACAGCGTCGGTGCGATCGCCCAGAGCCAGTACGCCTCCGGCATGGTCGACCCGACGGTGCAGCTGATGCTGACCAGCGACCCGGGGGAGTTCCTGCAGAAGGCCTCCTCGATGAACCAGGTGACCAGCAACGAGGCCGCCGACCTGAACCTGCTGCAGGCTCAGGAGCAGACCCTCGCCCGCGAGAAGGCCCAGGCCGAGCAGGAGCTGCAGTCCCTGCAGGCGGTCACGCAGCAGGCGGCGGCGCTGAAGGCCGCGGCGGCGGCGAAGGTCAAGGCGACGCAGAAGCTGCTCGACTCCGCGACGGCCAGTCAGCGGGCCCTGCTGGTCGGCGGCACGGGCTCCGGCCTGAACTACGGCGGCACCGCAGGCGACTCCATCGAGGCCGCGGCGTTCCGGGCGGCGCAGTCGCGCATCGGCGACGTGTACAACTGGGGCTCGACCGGGCCCAGTGAGTTCGACTGCTCGGGCCTGATGATGTGGTCCTACGAGCAGGCGGGCTACCAGCTCGGCCGCGACACCTACGCGCAGATGGGCGACGGCACCGTTGTCGCGTCCGTCTCCGACCTGCGCGTCGGCGACCTGATCTTCTTCAACGGCGGCGAGCACGTCGGCATGTACGCCGGCAACGGCATCGTGCTGCACGCCCCGCACACCGGCGCGGTCGTCCGCTACGAGTCCATCTCGACGATCGGCTCGATCTACGCGATGCGCCACATCTGAGTCACGGCTGCGCAGATGAGGCCCCTGACCAGCGGATTCACCGCTGGTCAGGGTCACTCAGGCTCGATCCGCCGGCCGGGCATCCTGGGCGACTCCACCCGGGTGGAGTCCCGTCCCGGGAGGCACAAGGCGGCGGCGCGGCGTAGCGTGATCACTGAGATTCGCTGTCCGCCGTACCGCTTCACCTGCTGTTCGAGGACGCGACCAGCCCCAGGGGTACCCATGATCCGGGCGCCCCTCGTCCCGAACGGGAGACATGATGGCAAGTGGCACTGTGAAGTGGTTCAACGCCGAGAAGGGCTTCGGCTTCATCGAGCAGGACGGCGGCGGGCCGGACGTGTTCGTCCACTTCTCCGCCATCTCCGGCAGCGGCTTCAAGGAGCTGCAGGAGGGCGAGAAGGTGACGTTCGACGTCACCCAGGGTCCGAAGGGTCCGCAGGCCGAGAACGTCGTCCGCGGCTGACACCAGCACGCAGAAGACCCCGGTCGCCCGTAACGGGCGACCGGGGTCTTCTCTGTGTTCAGGTTCGTTTGTTGACCTATGTGGTCGGCATCTCTGTTTCGGCTACGGCGATGGCGATGCCGAGCGCCTGCGCGATGTGCCCTGCGGCGGCCATCACGCGAGCGGTACCGATGATCGGGGCGACCGCCACCAGGACGTCTTGCAGATCTGCGCCGGACACACCCGCGTCCATGGCCGGTCCGGAGTGGGCGAGGTACGAGATGGGCGGTGCGTCCATCGCGGCGAGTGCGGCCATCCGGGTGAGGATGAGCGTCTTCTGGTCCAGGTGGCAGCGCTCGAGCGAGTCGATCGTCATGGCGGCCAGGGTGTCGAGAACGGGCGTGTCGGACGAAGCAGTGGTCATGCCTTGCCTCCGTTGGGTGCGTGGCCGACGTGGACGGAGTGGTCCGTGGTCGGCGGTTGCCCTTCGAAGCTAGGTTCTGGCCGGGTGCGGCGCATTCCGGCGGCACCCGTACGCACACGGCGCCAGGGTGAGGCCACCACCACTCCGCAGGAGCGATCCGGTGACCCGTCAGGGCTGTGGCCGCCAGTGCAGGGCCGACGCGTCGTCGTGGCGCTTGCCGCGGAAGGAGTCCGCCGCGAGCGCGAGTTCCGCCTTGCGGACGGAATCGACGAGGTGGGCCGGGCCGTCGGCGGCGAGGGTGTCCAGCAGCTCCGTCCAGGTCCAGCCGAAGCGTTCCACGAGGCGGGTGACGCCGTCGGAGACCGCGGCGGCGTCGCGGACGTGGGCGAGCGGGAAGGTTGCGGTGACGGCGTGCTCCGCCGCCTCGGGGCGGGTGGAGGCGACCCAGAAGCCGCCTGGGGCGTTGCGCAGCGCGCTGACGGACTCGCGGTCGTAGGCCGGGAGGTGGTCGATCCGGTCGTCCGCGACCACCTCGATCCGGCCCTCGGTGGTGCGCACCACGACGGGGGAGTCCGCCAGGACCAGACAGTCGAGGCGGTCCGCGACCCGGTCCGCGCGCAGCAGCGCGACCGTACTGGAGGGGCTTTCGGGGTTGCCGTGGTCGCACTCCGGGTGCAGGTCGCGGGTGCGCAGGACCGCCTGCCGCAGCACCTCCGGCAGCGGCTCGTCGGGGTGCGTGAGCAGGAACGCGCCGAGCTGGCCGGCGAGGCGCGCCACGAACCACGGCACGTCGTGGACGCAGCCGGTGGGCAGACCGCTCGGCGTCGCGCCGTCGAGGACGAGCGCGAAGTTCGGGCCGGCGAGGACGAAGTCCTCGTTCGCGGCCGCGTCCGGGCTCGGCTCGCAGCTGTAGCGGATCTCCACGGCTCTCCTCGGGGTCGGCCCTGGCAGGGGGCATATGCGATCTTCCTCGATCATGCCCCGAGTGGCCCCGGAGACGCGTGAGGCTTCTCTACGCTGGCTGTCATGGACCCTCGGCCCGAGCTGACCACCGACCCCTCAGCGGATCCCCCGGCCGACCCGCACGCCGACCCGCGCCTGGACCCGCACGCCGATCTGACGGATGGTTCCGTGCCGACGCTCGGCCCGCGGCGGCTCGACCCGCCGGCCGCCGCGTCGTTGCTGCGGCTCGCCGCCCGGGTCGAGCGCGACCTGCTCGCCGCCGGCCTGAACGCCAAGCCGTACGAGGTGACCCCTTCCTCGCTGGCCGGCGTCGAGGTGGAGGTGGACGCCTTCGACGACGCCGTGGGCGGCGTCTGGCTGCACTGGCGCACCCACCCCTCCGTGGGCCCGGAGAGCCCGCACTCCACCTCCGTCCGCGTGGTCATGGCCGAGGCCCTGGTCCGCACCCTCACCGCCCTCGGCTACCTCGCCGAGCACGGCGACGACAGCCTCCGCCCCTATGCCGTCCGCGTGGCCTCCGGCCCGGAGGAGTGAGACGTCACGAGGCCGAGCCGGCCCGCGCGGCCGGGCGTGGCGGGCGCAGCTCGCAGAAGCCGTCGGAGCCGATGTTCAGCGCGTGGTTGGTGATGTTGTAGACGTGCTCGCTGGCGACCAGCCAGACCAGCTCGCAGATCTGGCGCTCGTCGTAGTGCCGTGCCAGCCGCTCGAAGGTCTCCGGACGGACGTGCTTGTCCCGCGCCACCTCGCCCACGTAGTCGAGCGCCGCGCGCTCGGCCCCGTCGAACAGCGGGCTCGTCCCGTACGAGGACAGGGCGTCCAGGCGCTCCTCGCTGACCACCTGCTTCCGCAGCGCGTACCAACGGGTCACGTCCTGGCAGAACAGACAGCCGTTGGTGCCGGCGACCCGCTCGCGGACCAGCACGACGGTCTCGGCCGGGAGCGTGAGCTTCCGGTCGAGGCGGTTGATCTTCGTGTAGAAGCTCAGGAACGCGAACGGCATCCGCGCGCTGAAGACCGTGAACGGCGTCGGAACCTTGCCGAACTGACGGCGGCAGACGGCGAACATCAGGCGCAGCACGCGGCCGCGCGGCTTCTCGATCGGGGGCAGGAACGGTGTGGTCATGGTCGGCCGCCTCTCTCGGACCGTGGTCTCACCGCTATGACACGGCTGGCGCCGCCGGTGTGACAGCGGCGCGGAACCGCGTGCAAGACTGGGCCGGTGGACGACGAGACGTGGCTCGCGGAGCGGTTCGAGGAGAACCGGGCGCGGCTGCGCGCCGTGGCCTACCGGATGCTCGGCTCCTTCGCCGACGCGGAGGACGCGTTGCAGGACGCCTGGCTGCGCATCGGCCGTTCGGACGTGCGCGCCGAGGAGGTCCGGAACCCGGCCGGCTGGCTGACCACGATCGTCGGGCGCGTCTGCCTCAACGCGCTGCGCACCCGCCGCACCCGCGCCGAGGAGCCGTGGGAGCCGTGGGAGACCTGGGACGGGCACCTGCCCGACCCGGTCGTCGCCGGGGAGGGCCCGCTCGCGCCGGAGGACGCCGCGCTGCTCTCCGACGAGGTCGGGCTCGCGCTGCAGATCGTGCTGGACACGCTCACCCCGGACGAGCGGCTTGCCTTCGTGCTGCACGACATGTTCGAGGTGCCGTTCCCCGAGATCGCCACCGTGCTGGAGCGCGAGGACGCGGCGACCCGTCAGCTCGCCAGCCGCGCACGGCGTCGCGTGTCGTCCGCGCAGGTCCCGCAGCGGGACCGGGACGTGGCGAGGCAGCGCGAGGTCGTCAACGCCTTCTTCGCCGCGGCCCGCGAGGGCGACCTCGACGCGCTGGTCTCGGTGCTGCACCCGGACGTGGTGGCGCGCGCCGACTTCGGCGCGCTGAAGCTGCCTCGGCCCGCGCTCGTGCGCGGCGCCCGGACGGTGGCCGAGAACGCCCGGATCGGCTTCGTGCCGGAGGCGGACCTGCGGCCGGTGCTCGTCAACGGCCTCGCCGCGGCGCTGGTCGTGCGCGGGGGCCGGCCGACCACGCTCATGGCCTTCACCGTCACCGACGGGGTCATCACCGCGCTGGACATCTACGGCGACCCGGACCGGGTCCGCGCCCTGGCAGCGCCCGTGCTGTCCTGACCGCGCCTCAGCCCGGCTGTCCCGGGTGGGGTGGTCCGCATGCGGGCCACCCCACCCGCCATCCGCGGCGTCAGTTCTGCCGCAGGGCCGGCATCGGAACCGGCACGCCGTACGTAGAGGACCCGACGCCGACGCCGCCCTGGCAGGTGTTGGGCGGGTCGGTGGTGACGCCTCTGGTCGAGGGCATCTCGGCGGCCCAGAACATGTAGCCGAGCAGTCCGGGAGTGGTGCCCGCCCCGGCGGGCGCGGCGCTCTGGACCCAGCTGCCGGTGCTGCTCTCCAGCGAGGTCGAGAAGTTCGTGCACTCGGGCCGCACCGAGGAGCCCTCCGCGATGTAGAGGCTGCCGGTGAACTTCGCGGGCGCGAGCGGCGGGATCGGCGGGCTGTAGGTGGGCTTGCCGGTCAGGTGCTCCTGCCAGTTGGACTCGGCCCCGGTCGCGCTGCTCGGCTGCTTGCTCGGCACCATCGCGTTGGCGTAGTCCAGCACGGGGTTGCTGGTGTTCAGCCAGTTCGCGGTGGCGTACTGGTCGATCCCGGTCAGCCAGCGGTCGCCGGCCGCGACGTCGATGGTCAGCCGGGCCGTCGGGTCCGCGCCGGTCGCGTCGTACGGGTGAGCGGCCCGGTAGGCGGTGACGAACGACTGCAGGCCCGTCAGGTTCGGACTGGAGGCGTTCTCGTAGTCGATCTCGACACCGACGCCCAACTGCGTCGCCAGCGCGGCGGCCTTCTGGCCGAGCAGTGTGGGGTTCTGCCCGAGCGCGGTGTCCCAGTCGCCGGCGTAGGTGATGCCGCCGATCGACAGCATCACGCGGATGCCGTGGCTGGTGAAGTAGTTGACGATCGCGCTGGTCATCCCGTTGGGGACGCCGTTCGTGTCACCGGCGTCGGTGGTGCCGTCCAGCAGCCGCAACGGGTTGACGAAGCTGAGCACCACCAGGTTCACCGAGGGGTGGCCGTCGCCCCGGTCGACGAGCCAGTGGTTCTTCTGGTCGAAGTCCGTCATGTCGCGGACCGTGGCCCAGGTGCAGGCGTCGTCGGAACAGTGCCAGGCGCCGTACACCTGGATCGGGCTCGTGGTGGCAGCAGCCGCGTGCACGGTGGCCGTCTTCGCGGCGGCTTGCCCGGGCGCGGCCCCGCCGAGTGCGACGGCGGTCAGGGCGAGCGTCGCGGCGGCGAGCAGGGTGGGGGTTCTGCCTATGTGCATGCGCATCCATCGCCTCCCGGCGAAGAGTGCTGAATAGGTCGCCCCAAGGGTGGTGATCTGCTGATGCCCTGTCAATGGTCCGGACCAATCGGGACAATGAGCAGGCAGTCCGCCTTCTGGCGCGGTGTTGCCTACGCCTCCCGGGCCGGGCGGCCGCCGCTGAGGGCGGCGGCCGTGGGTGGGGTGGGCGTCAGAGGCCGGCGGCGATGAGGTCGAGGGTGTCGACGACGCGGTTGGAGAAGCCCCACTCGTTGTCGTACCAGGCGACGACCTTGACGTGGCGGCCGTCGACCCGGGTCAGCGCCGAGTCGAAGATCGAGGAGGCCGGGTTTCCGGTGATGTCGGCGGAGACCAGCGGGTCGTCGCTGTACTCCAGGACGCCTGCGAGCGGGCCGGCGGCGGCCGCGCGGTAGGCCTCCAGGACCTCGTCGCGGGTGACGTCGCGGGCGACGGTGGTGTTCAGCTCGACGATCGAGCCGACCGGCACGGGCACGCGGATGGAGTCGCCGGAGAGCTTGCCGTCCAGCTGCGGCAGGACCAGGCCGATCGCCTTCGCCGCGCCGGTCGTGGTCGGCACGATGTTGACGGCCGCGGCGCGCGCCCGGCGGGCGTCCCGGTGCGGGCCGTCCTGGAGGTTCTGCTCCTGGGTGTACGCGTGGACGGTCGTCATGAAGCCGTGCTCGATGCCCGCGAGGTCGTCCAGCACGCCCGCCAGCGGGGCCAGCGCGTTGGTCGTGCAGGAGGCGTTCGAGATGACGGTGTGTCGCTCCGGGTCGTAGGCGTCGGAGTTGACGCCGTAGGCGAGGGTGACGTCCGCGCCGTCCGACGGCGCGCTGACCAGCACCTTGCGCGCGCCCGCGGTCAGGTGCGCGCGGGCGGCCGTGGCGGCGGTGAAGCGGCCGGTCGCCTCCAGCACCACGTCGACCCCGAGCTCGGCCCACGGCAGCTGGGCCGGGTCGCGCTCGGCCGTGACGGTGATCCGGCGGCCGTCGACGACCAGGGCGTCGCCGTCGACGGTCACCGGACGGCCGAGGCGGCCGGCGGTGGTGTCGTAGGCGAGCAGACGGGCCAGGGTGGCCGGCTCGGTGAGGTCGTTCACGGCGACGACCTCGAGCTTGCTGTCGCGCTCCAGCAGGGCGCGCAGCACGTTGCGTCCGATGCGGCCGAATCCGTTGACGGCGATGCGGGTCATGAGGGGTGGTCCCTTCCAGGGGTGTCCGTGCGGTGGAACACCTCTCACCCTCCCGCCCGGCGCCGGCCGTCGGCAGTGGCATGAGTGCCACGGTTCGCAAGGATCGTGCCACCGCGTGCCACCCCGAAAGAACCGCCGCTCAGACGCCCTGCGTGAAGGTGCGCCGGTACTCGCTCGGCGTGGTGCCGAGCACGTGCTGGAAGTGCAGGCGCAGGTTGGCGCCGGTGCCGAGCCCGACGTCGGCGGCGATCTGCTCGATACTCCGCTCGGAGCGCTCCAGCAGTTCCCTGGCCAGGTCGATGCGGGCGCGCATGATCCACTGCATGGGCGTGTAGCCGGTGTCCTCCGCGAAGCGCCGCGAGAAGGTCCGGGGCGAGACGGCCGCGTGCCGCGCCAGCGTGCGCACGGTCAGCGGCTCGCCGAGGCGGTGCAGGGCCCAGTCCCGGGTCGCGGCGAACCGCTCGCCCAGCGGCTCGGGCACGCTCCGCGGCACGTACTGCGCCTGACCGCCGCTGCGGTACGGCGCGGCGACCAGCCGCCGGGCGGCGTGGTTGGAGGCGGCCACGCCGAGGTCGCCTCGCAGGATGTGCAGGCACAGGTCGATCCCGGAGGCCGCACCGGCGGACGTCAGCACGCTGCCCTCGTCGACGAACAGGACGTTCTCGTCCACCCGGACGAGCGGATGCCTGGCCGCGAGGGCCCTGGTGTAGTGCCAGTGCGTGGTGGCGCGGCGGCCGTCCAGCAAGCCGGTCGCGGCGAGTGCGAACGCGCCCGTGGAGATCGCGGCCAGCCGGGCGCCGCGCTCGTGGGCGGCGACGAGCGCGGCGACCACGGCCGGCGGCGGATCGTCCTGGTCGGGGCGGCGGTAGCCGGGCACGAAGACCAGGTCCGCCCACGCCAGCGCGTCGAGCCCGTGCGCGACGTGGTACGACAGCCCGTCGCCGCCGGTCACCAGCCCCGGGGCGGCGCCGCAGACGCGCACCTCGTAGGGCATGCTGGCCCGGGTCGTGAACACCTGCGCCGGGATGCCGACGTCGAGCGGTTTCGCGCCGTCGAGCACGAGGACGGCGACACGGCGGAGGGGCGTTTCGGACACGGACACGAGCCCAGGGTAGGCATCGGACCCGCAGCTCCCCGCATCCCGCCGCTCCCCGCATCCACGCACCGGCCGGGCTACGGCCGGGGACCCGCCGCGGCCTGGAGGCGTTCCACCGTGGGGCGCGAGAGCCGGTGCACCTCGGGCGGGTCCGCGTGCGGGTGCCACCACTGGCACGAGCCGGGCCAGGACAGCGCACCGTCCGAGGGGACGACCACGTCGAAGGCGACCTGCAGGACCTCGGTGTCGCCGGACGTCCGGTAGCGGGCGGCACCTGCGTACGAGGCCTGCCACTCGGCCAGGCCCAGGTGCCGGTCGCAGAGCCAGTCGAGCGCGCGCGGAACGGTGTCGGTGGGGTGCACCTCGGCCGTGGGAACGGCCCAGGTCTCGTCGCGGTGATCGATCAGCAGCACGAACTCGCGGGCGGTGCTGGGCCGGACCAGGGCCACGACCTGGAACCGGTGGACACCGTCGCGTCTGGCGGCGTCGACGGCGCGCTGCGCGTCTCGGAGGTGCGGATCGTCGGGACGGGTTCGGTGCGCGATGGTGGTCACCCTCCAAGGATGACGCCTGACCAGCGCGGACAGGATCCGCACTGGGCCGAATGCGGCGGCCGGGCGGGACTCACCGAAGGGACCGGCCGCGCCAGTGGGCGAACTGCTCGACCGGATCTCCCTGCAGCGACCAGGGCCAGGCCACCACGGTGGGTCCGAGCTGCCGGAACACCGGCGCCGCCTCCGCGACGCGTCCGGCTTGGACCAGGGCGTAGGCGAGCAGGTTCAGATCGGCCGTCGCGGCGGCGTGACGCAGGAAGCCGGGCCGGGTCCACGAGGCGAGGGCGCGGTCGAGCACCGCCGAGGAGCGCGGTCGGCCCCACCACAGGTCGGCCAGGATGGCGTTGAGATCGTCCCCGGCCGTCGAGCGGTGGTAGTCCCGGACCGCGGCGGTGAGTTCGAGCGCGGCCGCGGGCGCGTCCGCCGGCATCCGCACCTGCTGGGCGTCGACGAAGTCGCGCGCCTGACCGGGCACCCCGCACTCCTCGGCGGAGAGGTAGCCGAGGATCTGCAGGTGTGCCTCGCGGTTCCACGGGTCGCGCAGCACCACGGCCTGCCAGACCTCGTTCAGCTGGTCCGAGGGGCTGCGCAGCAGCCGCAGCAGACCGAGCAGGGCCACATACGGCAGGGGGTCCTGGGGCCGGGCGTCACCGGCCTTGAGGCACCACTGCACGGCCTCGGGCAGTTCCGTCGCGGGTTCGCCGCGGCGCACCCGCACCGCCGCGACCCACGCGCCGAACAGCAGCGCGTCCGCGCTGCGTGGCCGGCGGAGCATCCAGGAGCGGTCGAAGCCGAAGTCCGCGGTCGTCTCGGCGAGGACGGAGATCCGGTGCCAGCGCCGGTCCCAGTCCGTGCCCGTGTCCTTGACCAGACGCTCCGCCGCCTCCACGTTGAAGTCCGTCATGCCGGGCATGGTGGAGGGCTTGAGCTGCTTGCGGAGCCTGCCCAAGTCGCCGTCGTCCAGCTCGGGTATCAGGCGTGGGGACGATTTGCTGCGCCCGAGAAGTGCCATGAGCCCGGATCCTAGCCATCCCGGGGCCTTCGGGAAGATGGTTGGGAATATAACGATTGCGACGCTTCGCTCACGTCCGGGTGCGATGATCCACGGATGGATCTGCGCCAGCTGGAGGTCGTCGTCGCCGTGGCCGAGGAGGGCGGCTTCACCGCCGCCGCCCGGCGGCTGCACGTGGTGCAGTCCGCGGTGTCCGGAACGGTCCGGGGGCTGGAGAAGGAGCTGGGCGTCCAGCTGTTCGACCGCACCACGCACCGGGTCGTGCTCACCGCGGTGGGGGAGACGTTCGTGCAGGCCGCCCGCGCCACCCTGCGGGCCGCGGAGCTGGCCCGCTCGGTCGCGGACGAGGCGCGCGGCGAGCTGCGCGGGGTGCTGACGATCGGGACGATGCAGGGGGTGTGGCTGGGACTGGACCGGGCGCTGGCCGGGCTGCGCGCCGAGCACCCGGGGCTGGTGGTGAAGCTGCGTCAGGAGGCGGTGGCCGACATCCGCACGGCGCTGCGGGACCGTACGGTGGACGTGGCGGTGGTCGCCTTCGACCGCCAGCAGCGGCGCGGCCTGGAGGTCCGCCTGCTGGCACGTGAGGAGATGGTGCTGGCCGCCTCGCCCGCGCGGTCCTTCGCGGAGCCCGACACCGTCACCTTCGCCGAGGTCGCCCGGTTGCCGTTCGTCGACTTCGCCCCCGGCTGGGCGATCAGGGGCGCGGTGGACCGGGCGTTCCGCGCGGCGGCCCTGGAGCGGGGCGCCGTGTTCGAGGTCAACGACATCGGGGCGGCCGTCGAGCTGGTCCGGCACGACCTGGGCGTCTGCGTCCTGCCCGAGTCGATCGCCGCCCAGTACCCCGAACTGACGCCGCGCCGGTTCCAGGGCCGCCCGCCCCGCTGGGACGTGACGGTCGCGCGGCCCGCCGGAGAGCCGAGCCCGGCGGTCGCCGCGCTGCTGCGTCTCCTCGGCTGAGGAGGCTCAGCTGAGCACGCCGGGGTCCGCCGCCTGCGCGGGGGTGTGGCCCGCGCGGCGCTCGGTGGTCCAGTAGAGCAGGGCGAGGACCGGCAGGGCCGTGCCGAGGGCGGAGACCGCCCACCAGCCCTGGGCGTGGTAGACGACCGTGCCGAGCTGCGAGCCCAGCGCCCCTCCGGCGAAGAAGGTGGCGATGAAGACGCTGTTCAGCCGGGCTCGCGCGCCCGGGTCGAGCTGGTAGACGACGTGCTGACCGAGGATCAGCGTGGACTGGACGGCCACGTCGAGCAGGATCGCGGCGAGCGCCAGCAGCACGATGTGGTGCCCGCCGAGGCCGGCGACGAGGGCGCCGACCGCTCCGAGCAGGAGCGCGGCCCCGGTCAGGGGACGGCCCAGACCCCGGTCGGCCCAGCGCCCGACGGCCGGGGCCACGACCACGCCGGCGGCGCCCACCAGGGCGAAGACGCCGACCGCGGAGGCCGGGTAGCGGAAGGCCGGGCCGGTCAGCAGGAACGAGACCGTGGTCCAGAAGGCGCTGAACGTCCCGAAGAGCGCCGCCTGGTAGAGCCCGCGCCGGACCAGCGCGGGGTGGGTGCGCACCAGCCGGAGGGTGGACCGCAGCACGTGGTGGTAGGGCAGGTCGGTGGTCGGCGCGTGTGCGGGCAGGACCAGGCGCAGCACGAGGGCCAGGACCGCCATCAGCACGGCCGAGCCCAGGTACACCACCCGCCAGCCCGCCGCGTCCGCGACCAGGCTGCTGAGGGTGCGCGACAGCAGGATGCCTGTGAGCAGTCCGGCCATCACCCGCCCGACGATCCGGCCGCGGGCGTGGTCCGGGGCCAGGCTCGCGGCGAAGGGCACCAGGATCTGGGCGACGACGGAGGTCGCGCCGCTGACCAGGGAGGCGAGCACGAGCATCGGGAAGCCGGTCGCGGCGCCCGCGACGGCCATGGCGACGCTGGTCACCGCGAGCAGGACCGCGACCAGGCGGCGCTTCTCGAAGCGGTCCCCGAGCGGCACCAGAAACAGCATCCCCAGCACGTAGCCGATCTGGGTGACCGTCACCAGGGCGCCCGCGGTGGCCGTGCCGACGCCGAACACCGGCGCGAGCGTGGAGAGCAGCGGCTGCGCGTAGTAGAGGTTCGCGACGGACAGGCCGGTGGCGACGGCGAGCACCGCCACGAGCCAGCCGGGTATGCCGTGGCCGGAGCCGGGGGAGGGGTCGCCGTCCGGGGTCGGTCGGACGGTGGGCGTGGAGCCGGACGGGTGGGTCATGGCTGCCTTCCGAGGACGGTCGGTCTGCGGCCGGTTCGGCCGCATGCCCTCGTGAAAGCGCCGGGGGAGCTGATCCGCTTCCCGTCCTCCCGCGATGATCCCGGACAACAGTCATCTCCCGACGTGATGACCACCGGCCGCCGCCCGGTCACGGCAAGGGCTGCTCGGCCCAGATCACCTTTCCGCCGCCGCCGGTGTAGCGGGTGCCCCAGCGCTCCGAGAGCTGGGCGACCAGGAACAGGCCGCGCCCGCCCTCATCGGTGGTGGCCGCGTAGCGCAGATGCGGGGAGGTGCTGCTTCCGTCGGAGACCTCGACGGTGAGGACGCGGTCGTGCAGCAGGCGCACCCGGATCGGCCCGCTCCCGTAGCGGATCGCGTTGGTCGTGAGCTCGCTGATGATCAGTTCGGTGGTGAAGGCCAGCTCGTCCAGCCCCCAGGCCGCCAACTGCCCGGCCACGTCCGCCCGGGCCCGGGCCACCGCCGCCGGGTCGGCCGGGAGCTCCCAGAGAGCCACCCGGTCGGCCGGCAGCGCCCGGGTCCGGGCCACCAGCAGGGCCACGTCGTCGGTGGGGTTGGCGGGCAGCAGCGCGTCGAGCACCGCCTGGCAGGTCTCCTCCGGGCTGCGTCCGGGCCCGGCCAGGGCGGTGCGCAGCCCGTCCAGGCCGATGTCGATGTCCCTGGTGCGGTCCTCGACCAGTCCGTCGGTGTAGAGCACCAGCCGGCTGTCCTCGGGCAGTTCCAGCTCCACCGTCTCGAAGGGCAGGCCGACCAGCCCGAGCGGAGGCCCGGCGGGCAGGTCGAGGAACTCGACCGAGCCGTCGGGGCGTACCAGCGCCGGCGGCAGGTGTCCTGCCCGGGCCATGCTGCAGCGCCGCGAGACCGGGTCGTAGATCGCGTACAGGCAGGTCGCGCCGGTGATGGAGGTCTCGCCGTCGGTGGTGGCCCGGTCCTGGTCGATCTGGTTGACCAGCACGTCGAGATGGCCGAGCAGTTCGTCCGGCGGCAGGTCCAGGCTGGAGAAGTTGTGCACCGCCGTGCGCAGGCGGCCCATCGTGGCCGCGGCGTGCAGACCGTGGCCGACCACGTCGCCGACGACCAGGGCGACCCGGGCGCCGGGCAGCGGGATGACGTCGAACCAGTCGCCGCCGACGCCCGCGTGCGCGGGCAGGTAGCGGTAGGCCACGTCCAGCGCGCTCTGCTCGGGCAGCCCGCCGGGGAGCAGGCTGTGCTGCAGGGTCACCGCCATGCGGTGCTCGCGGGTGAAGCGCCGGGCGTTGTCGATGGACACCGCGGCGCGGGCGGCCAGCTCCTCGGCGACCGAGAGGTCGTCGTGGTCGAACGGCTCGTGCTGCTCGGAGCGGTAGAAGTGCGCCACACCGAGGAGCACGCCGCGGGCCAGCAGCGGGACGGTGATCAGGGAGTGGATGCCCTGCGCGACGAGCCGGTTCGCCAGCCCCGGATCGGTCTGCTGCCAGGTGGACTTCGGGTCGGACAGGTCCGCCTCCAGGACCGGGCGTCCCTCGAGGGCCTGGGCGGGCGGCGTTCCCGGCGTCACGGAGATCGACCTGCCGACCGGGTAGAGCGGAGTGTCCGCGTGGGTGCTGTGCAGCGCCGCCCGGCGCAGGTCCACCATCCGGCCCGGGACCGGCTCGTCGCCGTGCAGCAGCGGTTCCGCCAGGTCGACGCTGGCGAAGTCGGCGAACCTCGGGACGACGGCCTCCGTCAACTCCTCGGCGGTGCGGGTGATGTCCAGCGTGGTGCCGATGGCGGCGCTGGCCTCGTAGAGCAGCGTGAGGCGCTTGCGGGCCTGGTCGGCCTTGCCGGACAGCGCGCGCAGCTCGGTGGAGTCGCGCAGCGTGGCGACGATGCCGGGCGGCCCGCCATGGCGGTCGGTGGTGCGGATGTTGACCGCGAGCAGCCGGTCCCCGGCGCTGACCACCTCGTCGGTGACGGTGTGTCCGGAGGTGAGCAGGTCGGTCAGCCGGTGGTCCAGGCCCAGCTCGGTGACGGACCGGCCGTCAACCTGGCCGAGCGGAAGGTCGAGCAGGCGGCAGGCCTCGTCGTTGGCGAGCAGCACGCGGCGGTCGTCCCCGACGATGAGCACGCCCTCGCGCACGGAGTGCAGCACCGCGTCGTGGTGCTCGTAGACGCGCGTCATCTCGGCCGGACCGAGGCCGTGGGTCTGGCGCCGGAGCCGGCGCACCACCAGCCAGGTGCCGGCGCTGGCGAGGCCCAGCGCCAGGGCGGCGCCCAGCAGGACGACCGGCAGCTGCCGTTGCGAGGTGCTGCTGATCTTCTTGAGCGTGATGCCCGCGGAGACCGCGCCGATCACCTTGTGGGTGCTGTCGAAGACCGGCACGATCGCCTGCACCAGCGGGCCGATGGTGCCGTTGACGGTCTCGGTGACCGTCTGCCCGGCCAGCGCCGGGCCGATGTCGCCGACGAACTTCTTGCCGATCCGGTTGACGATGGGGTGGGTGTAGCGGATCCCGTGGTCGTCGGTGACCACGACGAAGTCGACCCCGGTCGCCAGGCGCACGGCCTCGGCGCGAGGCTGGAGCAGCGCGGTCGGGTGCCGCGACTCCATCGCGGCGACGATTCCGGGTGAGTCGGCGAAGGTCTGGGCCACCGCGAGGGAACGGTTGCGGGCCTCCGTCGTGGTGTCGCGCTGGGCCTGGACGAAGACGTCGATGCCCGCGGCGACCACCAGCACCAGAATGATCACGAGCTGCAGGACGAAGACCTGTCCGGCGACGCTGCGCATGCCCAGACGGCGCATACCCGCGACGGTCCGACGGCGCGACTCGGGTCGAGACCGCCGATGCGTGCGCCCGGCGCTCTCCTCTTCCCGCCCCGGGCGCGGGCGAGCCCGGTCCGTCGGGTTCCCATCCGTGCGGCCGGAGCCCGTGGGGGCCTGGGATCGGCCCCAGAACCGGGCCATATGCCTATCAAACACTGCCCGCATCCTGGAGGCCAACCGGTCGGCGGGTCAAGACCCTGGTCGTGGTCGGTCCGCCTGGTCGTCTGGATGCTCGACCCGCGTGGTCGGCCCGCGCCGTCGATCTGGGGGCGCAGGCACCCGCGCAGGGCGCCGGTCCGTGCGCTGGTGTGCACACCTCCGAGAGCCGGTCGCGCGCCCGTGGCGAGCGGGCGCACCGGAGGCAGACCATTCACCGCATGACGACCCAGCTGGGAGACGACGCGCACTACGTGGACACCACCGCCCGGCTCTTCGGCTGGCTGGTCGACTGGCAGGAGAGCGGGCGGCTGCTGTTACGGCGCGGCGAGTGGGTCGCCCAGGTGCACTTCTCGGCGAGCAGGGCCTTCGTGCGGAGCCTGGTCCACGGGCCCGCGCGCGAATCGCGGGAGCTCGGCCTCACCGAGACGATCAAGCTGTTGGAACGCGAGGGCTTCCCCGTCCCACGGCTCGGGTCCTGACCGGCCGCCAGGTGACCACCGCCACGTGACCACCGGTCACCGAGCTCGGCGGGCGCTCGACGCCTTGTGCCGCTCCGTGGGCCGCCACTGCTGGGCCGCCACCATGCCGGCCAGCGCGCAGGCGCCGGTGAGGACGAAGGCGAGCGACATCCCCCAGCTGGGCAGCCAGGCCACCAGCAGGTAGAGGATCACGACCGCGCCCACGCTGACGCGTCGCGCCAGGGCGAGCCGGGTGAGGGGTGGGAACGCGGGAGCGGAGCGGCGGCGGGGGCCGCGGCCGAGGAGCGTCAGCACCAGGACGAAGACCACGACGGGCCCGGACAGCAGCAGACGCCCGTAGCGGGCGCGCGGGCTGTAGCCGTCGGTCCAGCCGAAGCGGTTCCCGCTGCTGAGCGCTATCACCAAGCCCTGCCGCAGCGTCGCCGTGACGGGCTGGGGCGGATGCGGGGCGAGGTGCAGGTACTCGGTCGGGGTGAAGTGGAGGTACCGGACCCCACCGGGCAGTCCGGACATCGTGACCGTGTAGCCCGGTGTGGTGACGGACGTCTGGCGCAAGCGGGGGACGGGGCCGACCACCTTCTCGATCCGGGCCGGCACGCGCTGCAGGCAGACCGCGGCGGGCGCGGGGCGCGGCGGACAGGGTGGTGCGTCCAGCGGGCCGCGCGTCTCCTGCAGCAGCACGACGACCCAGTAGGCCACGAGCCCCGCCGCGAACAGCGCCACCGTCGCACTCCACACCCATACGGGCCGTGCCCGCCGCTGCCGCATGAGAGCCCCCCGTCGGCCTTCGTGCTGACTGCTCGTCAGGATGGCACCGGGGCCGGGCGTCGTCGAGGGAGTGGATGTCGCAGTTCGGCGACAGACGTCCCGCGCGTTCGCCTGGCGGATACCGACTGTGCAACCGGCGGACCTGTTCCGGCTCATCCGCAGGGGACACAATCGAGTGCTCGCCATTGGGCTAGCCCAATGGCGGCGCTGTCATGCGCACCCCCCTACGTCAGAAGGACGTCCGCGATGAGACGACTCGCCCCGCCGTCGCCCGCCCCCGCACGACGCGCAGCCAGGCCGCGCCCCGTGACCGTCGCCGCTGCCGCGCTGACCGCGCTGGCCGCCGTGCTCGGGCCGGCGCTCACCGGTTCGGCCCAGACCGCGCAGGCCGCCACCCAGAGCGGGAACCTGCTGCTCAACGGTGGCGCCGAGACCTCGCAGTGCAGTCCCGGCGGCTGGGAGGAGACCACCGTCCCGGGGTGGGACATCACCTCCGGCGACCCGGTGATCAACTGCTACGGCGTGCCGACCGGCGCCTCCACCAGCACGCCCGGCTCGCCGACCAAGGGCACCGCCTACTTCCAGGGCGGCTCCCGCGGCTCCTCCGAGATGACGCAGGTCACCGACGTCTCCTCGGCCGCCAGCGCGATCGACGCGGGCGGCGTGCACGCCACCGTCTCCGGCTGGCTCGGCGGCGTCGGCTCCTACAACGACGCGGCCGCCGTCACCATCACCTACCGCAACGCCTCCGGCGCCTCGCTCGGCACGTCCACGATCGGCCCGGTGCTGGCCACCGACCGCAACAACACCACCGAGTTCGTCCAGCGCAGCACCACCGGCGCGGTGCCGACGGGCACCCGCTCCATCCTCACCACGGTCGACTTCACCATGACCGGCACCCAGAACGACGGCATGGCCGACGACCTGTCGCTGACCCTGGACACCCCGATCACCGCACCGACACTGACCGTCCCGGCGTCCAGCGTGCCCGGGTACGACCACGTGTTCTTCGTGATGATGGAGAACAACAACTACTCCGCCTCCTCCAACACCAAGGACGGCGGCGCCGGCGTCATCGGCAACTCCAGCGCGCCCTACATCAACAACACCCTGGTGCCGATGGGTTCGCTGCTGACGAACTACCACGCCAACACGCACAACTCGGACCCGAACTACGAGGCGATCGCCTTCGGCAACTCCTACGGCCGCAGCGCCAACGCGGTCGGCGGCAACAACTCCAACTGCATCACCAGCACCGCCTGCACGGCGACCAACAACGGCCTGGGCGACAACCTGGACGCGGCCGGCAAGAGCTGGAAGGAGTACATCCAGTCGCAGACAGGCAACTGCGAGACCACCAGCAGCGGCAACTACGAGAACGACGACGCGCCGTTCTACTACGCCGCGAAGATGAAGAACGACAACGCCTACTGCCAGGCCCACTGGCAGCCGCTGCCGCAGCTGCTGAACACCGACCTGGCCTCCGCGGCTACCACGCCCGCGTTCGTCTGGGCCGACGCCGACTCCTGCAACGACATGGAGGGCTGCGGCATCGCGGCCGGGGACACCTGGCTGTCGCAGACGCTGCCCACCCTCTTCAACTCCCCGGCGTGGAAGCAGCAGAAGTCGCTGCTGATCGTCTCCTGGGACGAGGACGGCGCCAACTCGCCCGGCGGCTTCGGCCCCGGCCAGACCAACCAGGTCGCGACCATCGTCGTCGGCTCCCAGGGCACGGTGAAGGCCGGCTACCAGGACGCCAACCGGTACGACCACTACAGCACCGCCCGCGTCATCGACAGCGCCCTCGGCCTGCCGGCCATGACCAACAACGACAAGTGGGCCTCGCCGTACAACGAGGTCTTCACAGCCGGTCAGAGCACCGGCAACACGGTGACGGTGACCAACCCGGGAACGCAGACCTCGACCGCCGGTACCGCCGCCTCGTTGCAGTTGCAGGGCAGTGACTCGGCCTCGGGTCAGACGTTGAGCTGGAGCGCGACCGGCCTGCCGGCCGGGCTGTCGCTCAACTCCTCGACCGGGGCGGTCTCCGGGACGCCGACCACGGCCGGTACCTCGCAGGTCACGGTGACCGCCACGGACGGCACCGGAGCGTCCGGCAGCGCCAGCTTCAGCTGGACGGTCAACCCGCAGGCGGGCGGTGGCGGCGGTGTCACCAACGGCGGCTTCGAGTCCGGTGACTTCACCGGCTGGACCACCACCGGCACCACCAGCGTGGTCAACTCCGGTGCGCACTCCGGCAGCTACGCCGCGCAGCTGGGCGCGCAGACCGCGACCACCGGCGACTCGACGGCCGCGCAGACCTTCACCGCACCGAGCGGCACCTCGCAGCTGTCCTTCTGGTACGACAACGTCTGCCCCGACACGGTGCAGTACGACTGGGCGACCGCAACGCTGAAGGACAACACCGCCGGTACCACGCAGACCGTCCTGGCGAACACCTGTGTGTCCAACTCCGGGTGGACGCAGCTGACCAACGCCGTCACGGCCGGGCACAGCTACACGCTGACGCTCGTCAGCCACGACGACAACTACCCCGGCGACCCGACGTACACCCTCTACGACGACGTGACCGTCTCCTAACGGCGCTGACGTAGCGTCACCACGCCATGGGCGGTGGCCTCCTGGAGGCCACCGCCCGTCGGCTACGAACCGGCGGCCCAGCCCGGCGCCGCGGGCAGCACCTTCTCGGCGATCCGCAGCAGCGCCGCCGTGTCCGGCGTCCCGCCGTCCTGACGCCAGACGGCGAGCTCGAACGAACTGCCGTCCCGCTTGCCCGTCTTCGCGACGACCAGGTGGCGGGCGATCCCGCCGGGCCCGGAACCGCCGCCGGACTGGCCGCCGGTGAAACTGATCTCGATGGTGTGGTCGGAGTAGCTCGCCGCCGGATGTCCCAGCACGGTGGTCGGCTCGGCGGAGAGCGTGAGGCCGACGAGGTCAGTGACAGAGATGCCCTGATGGTCGATCAGCTGCACGTTGTAGGACCCGAGCTGGACCTCGGCCGCCGCCTCGGTCTGCTTCGTGCCGTCGGCTCCGGTGAAGGTGCTGCCGGCCGAGTGGGCGAGTGAGACGTGCTCGCCGGGCACCCCGAGCAGCGTCGGCAGATCCGCGCGGTTCAGCGCCGCGCACAACGCGGGGTACTCCGCCCCGTCCTCCGCCTTCGGCGGTTCGCACACGGCCGGCTTGCCCGCCTCCGCCGATCCGTCCGGCGTCTTGCGGAAGGTCCCCAGCCCCCACATCGCCCCGATCGCGATCGCGACCAGACCGATCGCGGCCGCGATCTGGAGTCCGACGTTTATCCTCCCCAGTTCGGGTACACGCGTCTCCGGCTCGCTGGTTTCCGGCCCGCCCGTTTCGCCGCCGCCCATGCCCCATCCCCCGTTCACATTTTCTGCACATCATGCAAGCCGGGTGATCTTAGACCAGGTCAGCTTCCGTCCGCTCGGGGGTTGTCGCTCTGATGGAGGAAGCCGCCGTGCTCGACATCTCAGATCTGAGATAGTGTGACGCGCGTGACTGAAGATTACCTCGTGCGCATCGGCAAGCTCATCCGCACCGCTCGGCAGCACAAGGGCCTGACCCAGGCCGAACTGGCGGAGGCGCTGACCACCAGTCAGAGCGCCGTGAACCGGATGGAGCGAGGTCAGCAGAATCTCAGCCTTGAGATGATTGCCCGAATCGGCGAGGCCCTCGACAGCGAGCTCGTCTCCCTCGGCTACGCCGGTCCGATGCACCTGCGCGTCAGCGGCGGACGACGGCTCACCGGCGCCATCGAGGTCCGCAGCAGCAAGAACGCGGGCGTGGCCCTGTTGTGCGCGTCGCTGCTCACCACCGGCCGCACGACGCTGCGCCAGGTGGCCCGCATCGAGGAGATCTACCGCATCCTCGAGGTGCTGACCAGCATCGGCGTCAAGGCCCGCTGGATCAACAACGGCCAGGACCTCGAGCTCACCCCGCCGGCGCGGCTCGACCTCGGCGCCATGGACGCCGACGCCGCGCGGCGCACGCGCAGCGCGCTGATGCTGCTCGGCCCGCTGATGCACCTCGAGCCGCACTTCAAGCTCCCCTACGCGGGCGGCTGCGACCTCGGCACCCGCACCGTCGGCCCGCACCTGGCCGCGCTGCGCCAGTTCGGCCTGCGGGTCAACGCGACCGACGGCCACTACCACGCCGACGTCGAGCCGGGCGTCGCCCCCGCCCGCGCCATCGTGCTGACCGAGCGCGGCGACACCGTCACCGAGAACGTGCTGCTCGCCGCCGCGCGCCACCCCGGCGTCACCGTCATCCGCAACGCCAGCCCGAACTACATGGTCCAGGACCTCTGCTTCTACCTGGAGCGGCTCGGCGTCAAGGTCGAGGGCATCGGCACCACGACGCTGACGGTCCACGGCGTCGAGAAGATCGACTGCGACGTCGACTACGCCCCCGCGGAGGACCCGGTCGAGGCGATGAGCCTGCTGGCCGCCGCCGTCGTCACCTCCTCCGAGCTGACGATCCGGCGGGTGCCGATCGAGTTCCTGGAGATCGAGCTCTCGGTGCTCGAGGAGATGGGCCTCGACTACGACCGCAGCGAGGAGTACCTGGCCCGCAACGGCCGCACCCGCCTCACCGACCTGACGGTCCGCCCGTCCAAGCTGACCGCCCCCGCCGACAAGATCCACCCGATGCCGTTCCCCGGCATCAACATCGACAACGTGCCGTTCTTCGCCGTGATCGCCGCGGCCGCGCACGGTGACACGCTGATCCACGACTGGGTCTACGACAACCGCGCCATCTACCTCACCGAGCTCAACCGCCTCGGCGCCAACGTCAAACTCCTCGACCCCCACCGCGTCCTGGTCCAGGGCCCGACCACGCGCTGGCGCGCCGCCGAGATGATGTGCCCCCCGGCGCTGCGCCCGGCCGTGGTCGTGCTGCTGGCGATGCTCGCCGCGGAGGGCACCTCGGTGCTGCGCAACGTCTACGTCATCAACCGCGGCTACGAGGACCTCGCCGAGCGCCTCAACTCGATCGGCGCCCGGATCGAGACCTTCCGCGACATCTGAGCAGCCTCGGCGGGTTCAGGACGGTTCGGCCGCGCTCCATTCGACCGCCGGGGGCACCACCCGACCGCACACCGGGTTGCCCTTGGCGTCGGTGAGCGCGAGCCGCGCCACCAACGCGCCGCGCCGCCGCGCCTCGTCGAGCACCCCCGGCGGAACCTCGGCCAGCATCAGCTTCGCCCTGCGGAACATCCGGGCCGTCTCCTCGTCCGGCCGCCGCCCGAGCCAGGAGAGGTAGACGAACCGCCCGCCCAAGCGGTTCTGCACGTAGGGGCCGCGCAGTTCGCCGGCGTCGGTGACGGTGCAGTCGAACGCCCAACGGGCGTCGGCGGCGTCCCCGGGCTGGGGGTCGAGCAGCTCGGCGGGCCGGTCCTTGCGCTGCACGGCCACCTCGATCGCGCTCGCCCCGGGGAAGTCCGGTCCGGCGTGGCAGGTGCGGCCCGGCAGCGTGTTGGCCTCGATGCGCAATTGCATGCTGCCAGTGTGGGCGAGACGGGGGAGCGGTCGCCAGGGCTGTGGGTCCGGGCGTCAGTCCGCCCACAGGGGGAGGCGCAGGTCGAGGCCCTCGATGCCCGCGCCGCTGCGGGCGAGGGACTTGGCGACCGGGTCCGGGAACGGCCAGCCGCCGAGGAGTGCGCCGGTCAGCAGTGTGGTGAGGCGGTGCCAGGTCACCGCCCGCCGCACCATCGCGTGGTCGCTCCGCGGGATCACGCAGCGGGCCACCTGGGCGCCGGCCACCCGCGCCCGCGCGGCGAAGTCGAGGGACTCGGCGGCCGGGGTCACCCGGTCGTGGTCGGAGTGGACGATCAGCAGGCGGTGGTCGGCGAGCTGCGCCACCGCCTCGCCCGGTGGGCACCAGGGCGCGAGCGCGACGACCCCGGCCACGGACGCGTGCCCGCCGATCCGCAGGGCCGCGCGCCCGCCCATGGAGTGCCCGAGCAGCACGATCGGCGTGCCGGGCCCGACCTGTGCGACCAGCTCCGTGAGCGCCTCCTCGGCGTCGACGGCCGCGTCCGCGCGCTCCCCGTTCCACCCCTGGCAGCGGTAGGCGACCTCGGCCACGCCCAGGCCGTCCCCGAGCGGCGACCGCCGCAACGCCCGCTCGAACGGCCGCAACCGCTGCAGGGGCGGGTTGACCCGCGACGGGGGATTCACTCCGTGCTCCTCCCCGCCGTGCATCACGAGCACGACGCCTGCGGCGGGCGAGGCAGGACGGTGTCGCCAGACGAGCGAGGACACGAGGCGGCTCCCTAGGTTGGGTGGGTAGAGCCTACGTGCCCCGCCGTCAGTCCTCGGCGAGCCGGGCCAGGACCGCCGGGCGCAGCGCTGCCACGTCGACGTCGAGGGCCATCAGGACCGCCTGGGCCGTGGTGTGTTCGGCGTCGTCGCCGCCCGCGGCGAGGAGGCCCAGCAGCATGTGCTCCGTGCCGAACCGCTCGTGTCCGAGCGCCTTTGCCTCGCGCAGCGTCTGTTCCAGCGCGAGCTTGGCGAGCGGGGTGTAGGCGGGGCGGGGGAACTGGAACGCGCCCTCGCCGAAGTTCGCGTCGGCGCGGCGCTTGATCTCGGCGACATCGATGCCGATCGACGCCAGCGCGTCGGTCGCCGGCTTGCCGCCGGTCGCGGGGACGCCCGCCTCGGTCAGCAGACGGACCGTCACCTCGCGGGCGCGGCCCAGCTCGACGCCGTGCGCGGCGAGGACGGAGCCCGCCGTGCTCTCGGGGTCGGCCGCCAGGCCGAGCAGCAGGTGTTCCGTGCCCATGAAGTCGTGGCCGAGGGCGATGGCCTCGTCCTGACCGGCGACGATGGACCGCTTGGCGCGATCGGTGAAGTATTCGAACATCCTCAGCTCTCCTTGCCCGTGGCCTTGCGCCTGCTCGCATGCTTCTCGTGGACCGACTGTCGGCTGACCTGTAGCGCCGTCGCGACGCTCTGCCAGGTCCAGCCCTGGTCGCGTGCGTTGTCGACGTGCAGGCGTTCCAACTCCTCCAGCAGCCGGCGCAGCGCGACGACAGCGCTGAGCCCGACAGCCGGGTCCCTGGCCGTGACCTGGCTCAGCAGGTCGGCGGCCGCTCCCTTGTCGGTGGACGCGTCCGAGGACGCGGATTCCTCAGGAACTCCCATGGCTGTCAGGGTAGCCTGACAAGCACGGCGCGTGTCAAGGAAACCTGACACGCGCCGTGCGGGCGAGCAGCGAGAGCGGGGGAGGGGAGAGCTACTTGGCCAGGCGGCCCAGCAGCAGCGAGGCGGCCGTCACGCCGAGAGTCGCGGCGACGGCGAGGACGCCGAAGTCCAGGCCCAGGTGGGCGTGGATGCCGAGCAGCAGGCCGCGCAGCGCGTCGACCTCGTAGCTGAGCGGATTGGCCTTGCTGACCGCCTGCAGCCAACCCGGCATCACGTCGACGGGGTAGAGCGCGTTGGAGCCGAAGAAGAGCGGCATGGTGATGGCCTGGCCGATGCCCATCAGCCGGTCGCGGGTCAGCACGATGCCCGCGATCGACATCGACAGGCAGGAGAAGAACGCCGAGCCCAGCACCACGACGACGGCCACGCCGAACAGGCGCAGCGGGTTCCAGGTCAGCGAGACGCCCAGCAGCGCCGCGATGACGACCACGACGAGGGCCTGGATCACCGACTTCACCCCGGCCGCGAAGGCCTTCCCGGTGACGAGGGCGGCCCGTGGCGTCGGGGTGACCAGCAGTTTGGTCAGCACGCCCGAGTCACGTTCCCAGATGATCATGATGCCGTAGAAGATGGCGATGAACATCGCGGACTGGGCGATGATGCCGGGCGCGAGGTAGTCGAGGTACGGGATCCCGCCGGTGGGGATGGCGCGTATCCGGGTGAAGGTCTCACCGAAGATCAGCAGCCAGAGGGCGGGCTGGACGGCGCGGGTGTAGAGCTCGGTGCGGTCGTGGCGCAGCTTCTGCAGCTCCACCGTGCACATCGCGCCGGCGCGGGCCAGCACGAGCCGCCAGGAGCTTCGCGGGGGCGGGGGCTTGAGCAGTAGGCGCAGCTCCACCGGGCGGGGGGCGGCCGCCAGTGTCGCGGTCCCGGTGGCGTTGCCGGGACCGGCGCCGGTGGCGGCCGCGGCCTCAGCGGAGACGGGCAGCGGTGGAACGGGTGCGGCGGACATCGCGGAAATCCCCTCCCTCATCGGGTCGGTCGGCGCCGGCGAGACCCGCGCCGGCATGGTGGCGGAAGACGTCCTCGAGGCTGACCCGCTCCGGGTCGGCCCCGAGCTGTGCGGCCAGTTCGGCGCGCAGCTCGCTCGGCGCGCCGACGGCCCGGATCCGGCCGCGGTGCATGAGGGCGACGCGGCGGCAGTGCTCGTCGGCCTCGTCCATGTAGTGGGTGGTGACCAGCACCGTCATGCCGGTGCCGGCGCGGACCTGGGCGATGCAGTCCCAGACCCCGGCGCGGGCCAGCGGGTCCAGGCCGATCGTCGGCTCGTCGAGGATCAGCAGGCGCGGCGCGCTCACCAGGGCCTGCGCCAGCTCCAACCGGCGCACCATGCCGCCGGAGTAGGTACCGGCCAACCGCCCGGCGGCGTCGGTCAGGTCGACGGCCGTCAGTGCCTCGTCCACGCGGGCCCGCCGTTCGGAGCGCGGCACGTCGAAGACGCGGGCGAACAGCTCGACGTTCTCACGGCCCGTCAGACCGCTGTCAGCGGAGAGCTGTTGGGGGACGTAGCCGAGCAGGCGGCGTACCTGCATGCGCTTGCGCGCGCAGTCCAGGCCGAAGACGGTGATCTTTCCGGCCGGGACGGGGAGCAGCGTGGTGATCGCGCGGATCGCCGTGGTCTTGCCCGCGCCGTTCGGACCCAGCAGGCCGAAGACCTCCCCTTGGGCGACCTCCAGGTCGAGCCCGTCGACGGCCTTGGTGGCGCCGAAGGAGTAGCTCAGATCGGTGCAGCGCAGGGCGGGTTCGTCCGCGGGTTCGCCTGCGGTGGCGGCCTCGGTGCGGGCGTCGCCCGCGGCGGGTGCGGTGGTCATGGGGTGGCCTCCTCGCGCAGTCCTTCGGCCCCGCGCGGTGCCTCGGCGCGCAGTCCTTCGGCCAGGCGGCGCAGCGCGGGGAGCGCGGCGGCGAGGGCCTGGTGGTCGGCGTCGTCGAGTCGTTCGAGCTGGTCGGCGAGGAGCGCGCTGCGGCGCGCGTCCCAGTCGGCGAGGCGGGCCACGGCCTCCGGCTCGGCGTGCAGACGGGCGGCGCGTCCGTCGTCCGGGTCCGTCTCGCGGCGCAGCAGGCCCGCCTTGGTGAGCTGGTTGACCAGCGTGGAGACGGAGTTGTCGGCGAGGAACAGTTCCTGCGCCGCCTCGGAGACGCGCAGTCCCGGCTGGGCCGCGACCAGGCGCAGCAGCTCGATCTGCGCCCCGCGCAGCCGCGGCAGGGTGAGCCCGGACCGCAGCCGCCGGCGCACCAGCCGCTGGATCGCGGGCAGCAACTCCGCGAGTTCGGCAGAGGGATCGGGGTTGTCGGTGTTCACTCCTCCATTACCTCTCAGTGAGAGGTAATAGTCCAGAGGCCCTGGCCTGGGAGATTGCTGTGAGGGGCGGGAGGCTCAGGCCGCCACGGCCTTGGCGCGGTCCGCGGCGATGTGCAGCGCGAGGCCGGCGAGGACCGTGCCCATCACGTAGCGCTGGACCTTGAGCCAGGACGGGCGCCGGGAGAAGAAGGCCGCGATCGTGCCCGCGCCGAGTGCGATCAGGGCGTTGACCGTCACCGAGATGGTGACCTGGGTGAGGCCCAGCAACAGCGTCTGCTCGGCGACGTGGCCGCGCGCGGGGTCCACGAACTGGGGGAGCAGGGAGATGTAGAGGATCGCCAGCTTTGGATTGAGCAGGCAGGTCAGCAGGCCCATGGTGTAGAGCCGACGCGGCGAGTCCGGCGGCAGCGGCTGCGGCGCGAAGACCGCGGTGCCGCCCGGCTTGACGGCCTTCCAGGCCAGCCAGAGCAGGTAGGCGGCGCCGGCCAGCTTGATCGCCGTGTAGAGCACGGGCACGAGCGAGAAGACCGTCACGATGCCGGCCGTCACCGCGACGAGGTAGCAGAGGAACCCGGTCGCCACGCCCGCGAGGGAGACCAGTCCGGCGCGGCGGCCTTGGACGATCGTCCGGGAGACCAGGTAGATCATGTTCGGCCCGGGGGTGAGCACCATGCCCAAACCGACGGCGGCCAGACCGAGTTCTGCGTGCAGGCTGATCAGTTCCATGGTTCAGAGGCTAGGGTGGCCGCAGGCTCGGTGCAATACTGATATTACCCTCGGTGCAATCCTGGACCATTGCGTCGAGCGGAGCGTGGAGGGAAGGGGAGATCCGTGGACGACTACCGCCTGCTGGCCGACGAGATCGCGGACGCCGTCGCGGCGGGCCGGCTGCGACCGGGCGAACGCCTGCCCACGCAGCGCGCGTTCGCGCGTCGGCGCGGGATCGCGGCCTCCACGGCCGGTCGCGTCTACGCGGAGCTGGTCCGGCGCGGCGTGGTCGTCGGCGAGGTCGGCCGCGGCACGTTCGTGCGCGCCACGGCCGGGCTGCCCGGAGCGGGGTTGCCGCTGACCGAACCCTCGCGGGCGCGGGTCGACCTGGAGCTCAACTACCCCGTCGTGCCCGAGCAGTCGGCACTGCTGGCCGCCGGGCTCGCCCCGATGCTGCGTCCGGACGCGCTCGACCTCGCGCTGCGACCGAGCCGCGCCGAGGGCACACCCGCGGCGCGCGCGGCCTTCACCGCGCTGATCGCGGCGGAGGCCGCCGGCGCGGAGCGCGGCAGTGCGGGGCAGGTCGGTGCGGGGCGGGCCACTCCGGTGCAGGGCCGAGCGGTGCCCGGCGATGCGGCCCAAGGAAGCGCGGCGCCGGGCGGTTGGGCGCCGGAGCCGGAGGCGTTGGTGTTCGCCGGCAGCGGCCGGCAGGCGATCTCCGCCGTCCTGGCCGCCCTCGTTCCGCCCGGACAGCGGCTCGGCGTCGAGGAGTTGACCTATCCCGTGGTCAAGGCCATCGCCCAGCGCCTCGGCATCGTCCTGGTCCCGATCGCCATGGATGACGACGGCCTCGACCCGGAAGCCCTCGCCGCCGCGCACCGCAGCGCGCCGCTGCGCGCCGTCTACCTCCAGCCGCGCGTCCACAACCCGCTCGGGACCACCATGCCGGCCGCCCGTCGCGAGGAGCTCGTCGAGGTGCTGTGGCGGCTCGACCTCACCGCCGTCGAGGACGCGATCTGGGCCTTCCTGCGTCCGGACGTCGCCCCGCTGGCCGCGCTCGCGCCGGAGCGGATCGTGCTGGTCGACAGCCTCTCCAAGCGGCTCGCCCCCGGTCTCAGCACCGGCTTCGCCGTCGTGCCGGAGGCGCTGCGCGAGCCCGTCACCGCCTCGTTGCGGGCCGGGAGTTGGCTTCCGGGCGGCTTCGCCCTGGAGGCGGCCGTGCGCTGGATCGGCGACGGCACGGTGGCGACCGTCGGCGCGGCCAAGCGCGCGGATGCGACGGCCCGTCAGGAGCTGGCGCGGAAAGCACTGCAGGGCGCCTCGCTGCGGAGCGACCCGGGCTCGTACTACTGCTGGTGGGAACTGCCCGCCGGATGGCACGCCGAGACCTTCGTCGCCGCCGCGGCCCGCGCGGGCATCGGTCTCACCCCGGCGGCGGCCTACGCCGTGGGCACGCGCGTCCCGCCCACCGCCGTCCGGCTCGGCCTCGCGTCCCCGCCGCTCCCCGTCCTGGCGGACACCCTGGACACCCTCGCCCGCCTGGCGCGCAGCACTCCGGAGGAGCAAGTGGCGTGACGTTCCGTGACATTCCTGCCTAGACTGCCGTGGTGACGACCTCCGACAGCGCCCGTGCCGTCGACGCCGCCCTGCAGCACCTGGACGCGGCCGTCGCGCAGGACAGCCCCGACCAACTGGAATCCGTCTACCGCGAGTTGACCGACCTGCCCGCTGCGACGCTGGACGCGCACACCACACGGCTCGGCCCGCACATCGCCCGCCAGCTGGCCCTGATGCCGGCCTGGCACGCAGCCGCCTTCGCCGATCTCGTGGGGCAGTTGGTGGACGTCGGCGCCGACGCCCTGGTCTGCGCCCCGCCGTTGCTGCGCGGCCTGCGCGAAAGCCTGTTACGGGCCCAGGAGTTCTTCGGACTCTGGTGGGACCGCTTCGGTCCGGCGGAGGAGCCCCCGGAGCCGGGCTCGGTGCCCGACCCGGACCTTCAGGCCCGCCTCGGCGACTCCTATGCCGACGTCTGGCACGCCCCCTACCTCGGCTGGCTGGCGCTGCACCGCTGGTCGACCGCGGCCGTCCCGGTGCTCGCCGACGGCCGGGTACGGCTGCTGCTGCGCGACGGCGACGACGGCATCCCCGGCCTCGGCGCCGACGCGAACCGGCTGGCCCGGCTCGCGGAGTGGCTGCTGCCCCGCTACGAGAGCCGCTTCCTTGGCCTCGTGGTCCGCCTGCTGCGCCTGCTGGAGGACGCGCCGCTGCTCGTCGTCCACCCGGCCGCCCGCAAGGCGTTCGTGGTGCGGATAGACGGAATGACCCACCTGGCGCAGCTGCAGATGCCGCTGAGCGTCGCCCTCTATGGCGGGGGCCATCTCCCGGGCAGCTCCGACGTCGCCGCGGCGTTCGCCGGAGCGGCGGCCGAGCGGCCGTCCGTGCCCTCACGGCTCGCCCTCTACGAGGACTTCGCGTTCGCCCGCCCCGACGGGGCGCGCCTGTGGCCGTCCGTGGCCCCGGACGAGCTCCCCGTGGTGGACGGCGTGCGGAGGCTGGTCCTGCACGACCGGCAGGAGTTCGTCCCGCTGCAGTGGGGACCGTTGCTGGAGCGCCTGCCGGAACGGCTCGAAGTCCTGGCCGTCCTGGACGGGGAGGAGGCGCGGCGGGCCTGCGCCGGGGTGGCGCCGCTGCGCAAGGACTGAGCGGTTAGGTTGCCGAGGCCCCCGACGCCGGTGGATGGGGCGGGGTCGGCGAAGTGGCCGGGGTCCCCGAAGTCGGGGCCTTCGGCGGGGTCGCGTGGCGCGCGGCGGCCGCGCCGGCGGCCGTCGCCGCGGCGATGGAGACGAGGGCGCCGAGCAGCAGCGCCGCGGACTCGCCGGGGCGCAGCAGATGCAGTTGCGTGCCGAGTGTCGCCGCGGCCACCGGCACGCCCAACTGGGCGGAGGCCAGGACGCCGTGGGCGACCGGCTGGCCCGTCAGCCGCATCGAGACGTGAGCCAGGACGGTCGCCGCGCCGAGCAGCAGACCCAGCAGGATCGCGGACGGGTGGCTGCCGAGCTGCCGCAGGTCCAGCGAGGAGCCGAGCCAGACGAAGAAGAGCGGTCCGAGGAAGCCCTCCGTGATCCCGAACAGCTGCCGGGCCAGTCGCCGCGGTTCGCCGATCGCGGCGACGACGAGCCCGAACGAGAAGCCCGCCAGCATGATCGAGACGTGCGTGTGCGTCGCGAGCGCGGCGAGCGCGAAGACGATCGCCAGGCTGATCCGCAGCTCCAGCGCGAACGAGCGCCGCCGGGAGAGCCGGTGCAGTCGCCGGTGCAGGCCGCGCCGTTCGGCCTCACGCAGGATCAGGAAGAGCACCACGGCGGAGCCCAGGACCGCCAGCGCGCCCAGCGCGGCGCGCACCGCGTGCGCGGGGTCGACGGCGAGCGGCAGCGCGACGATGCAGGCCGTGTCCGCGACCGCGACCTGCGGCAGCAGCGCGAGGATCCCTGGCCCGCCCAGCTGCAGCGAGTCGATGATCGGCAGCACCAGCGCGGCCGAGGACGACGCGAACAGCACCGCGTACATCGCGGTGTGCCCGGTGTGGAAGCCGCGCGACAGCGCGAACGCCGGGATCACGCCGACGGCCGCGACTCCGACGGCCCGCAGCAGGCCCTTGACCAGCCCGCCCCGCAGCGCCTTGTCCCGGACCGGGACATGGGCGCCCGCGACGAACATGATCAGGGCGAAGCCCATGTCGGCGAGGAACGCGAAGGTCTTGTCCCCGGCGTGCAGGTAGTCGACGAAGGTCGGCCCGAGCAGTACGCCGGCCAGCAACTCGCCGATGACGACCGGGATCCGCCAGCGCCTGGGCAGGGCCAGCAGCGGGCCGAGCATCCCGGCCACCACGATGACCGCCAGGGTCGAGAAGTCCACGCGCCGTCACCCTTCGCCGCTGCCGCGTCCCTCGTACGCCGGCGCAGGTCCGGCTCGGCGTGGAGGAAGCGTAATGCGAGGTGGGGGCTGCGGTGGTGAGGCCCCGCCGGGTCAGGCGCAGGCGCGGAAGACCGGGAGGTGCGTGTGCGGGGCCGGCGGGGCCAGGCGGACCCGGGTGCCCTCGGGCACGGTGCCGGGCAGGGCGTCGTCGAGGGAGGCCTGCACGGTGAAGCCCTCCTCAAGCACGACCAGGCAGATCGTCTCGCCGTCGGTGTACTGGCGGTGGCGCGGCGTCAGCAACCGGTGCACGATGCCGGAGCCGGCGCTGGCCTGCTCCTCCAGTTCGGAGGAGCCGCAGATTGGGCAGAGCAGCGCGGCGCGTCCGGTGGCGGAGCCGCACCAGCCGCAGCGGTGGTAGCGCAGGACGGGAGCGCTCTCCTCGTCGCCCGTGGGGGCGGCGGCGAGGGGAGCGACAGCGGTGAGGGTCAAGGTGGGCATGGGGGCTCCAGTGAACGGGGTGGTGGGGTCGTTCAGCGGCGCAAGTGCCGAATCGACTGTATGGCACTCAGTGCCCCACGTAAAGGCACTCAGTGCCCTCACTCTCCGAGGTGCGCCCCGGAGCCCGTCCTGCGAGCCTCCCCGGCGGGCTACTGCCCGAGCGCGCCCTCGACGTCCCGCACGACCTGCCACAGCGGGGCCCCCTTGCGGGCGACCAGCACCACGACCTGCTCGTCCGGGTCCTGCCGCGGGTGCGCGCCGTCCGCCGGGACGGCGGAGGCGGGGGCGGCGGACGGCCCGGCGGGGGAGAAGGCGCGGGCGACATAGCCGAGCGCCTCGTCCATCGCGGCGTCCACGTCGCCCTCGCCGCCCGCGCGCAGCCAGGAGCGCAGGGCGTGGTTGTGGGCGGCGACCACGGCCGCCGCCACCACGTCCGCGCGCAGCGCGCCGTCGCTGCGGTCCGCGCCACGCTCACGCAGGTGCTCGGCGAGCGCGCGCTCGTAGCGCCACACCACGGACAGCTCGTGCGCGCGCAGGCCCGGGACCTCACGGGTCAGCCGGTAGCGCTGCACGGAGAAGAGGGGATCGGCGGCGTACATCGCCAGCACGAGCCGGGATGCGTCGCAGGCCTGGGCGACCGGGTCGCCGTCGGCGGGGGCCTCGCGCAGGAACGCGGTCATCCCCTGCAGGGCGCCCTCGTGGTCCGGGAAGACCACGTCCTCCTTGGAGGGGAAGTAGCGGAAGAAGGAGCGCCGTCCGACGCCGGCCAGCGAGACGATGTCGTCGATCGTGGTCTGCTCGAAGCCGCGCTCCAGGAAGAGCTGGAACGCGGCGCGGACCAGGGACTCCCGCATGGTCGGCTTGCTCTCGTTCCCGGTGCTCACAGCTGCTGCCATGTGCAGAACGTAACACCAGATCGGGGTCCGGAGCTCCCCATGATGGCACTGAGTGTGCATAATCGAGGGTACTGAGTGCCATATGGGTGCCCACGGGGGCGCCGACAGATCTCGGGAGCGACCGTGAGCGCAGATTTCGACCTGTACCAGATCTCGGAGGAGCACCAGATGCTCCGGGAGACGGTCCGGGGCCTGGCCGAGGCGAAGATCGCCCCGTTCGCCACCGAGGTGGACGAGCAGGCCCGCTTCCCGCAGGAGGCGCTCGACGCGCTCGTCGCCTCCGAGCTGCACGCCGTCCACGTCCCCGAGGAGTACGGCGGCGCCGGCGCCGACGCGCTCGCCACCGTGATCGTCATCGAGGAGGTGGCCCGCGTCTGCGTGTCCTCCTCGCTGATCCCCGCGGTCAACAAGCTCGGCTCGCTCCCGGTGATCCTCTCCGGTTCCGAGGAGCTGAAGGCCAAGTACCTGGCCCCGCTCGCGGCCGGCGACGCGATGTTCTCCTACTGCCTCTCCGAGCCCGACGCGGGCTCCGACGCGGCCGGCATGAAGACCCGCGCGGTGCGCGACGGCGACGACTACGTCCTGAACGGCGTCAAGCGCTGGATCACCAACGCGGGCGTCTCCGAGTACTACACGGTCATGGCGGTGACCGACCCGGAGAAGCGCTCCAAGGGCATCTCCGCGTTCGTCGTGGAGAAGGGCGACGAGGGTGTCTCCTTCGGCGCGCCGGAGAAGAAGCTCGGCATCAAGGGCTCCCCGACCCGTGAGGTCTACTTCGACAACGTCCGCATCCCCGCCTCGCGGATGATCGGCGCCGAGGGCACCGGCTTCGCCACCGCGATGAAGACCCTCGACCACACCCGCATCACCATCGCCGCCCAGGCGCTGGGTGTCGCCCAGGGCGCGCTGGACTACGCCAAGGGCTACGTCCACGAGCGCAAGCAGTTCGGCAAGGCCATCGCCGAGTTCCAGGGCATCCAGTTCATGCTCGCCGACATGGCCATGAAGCTGGAGGCCGCCCGCCAGCTCACCTACGCCGCCGCGGCCAAGTCCCAGCGCGTCGACTCCGACCTGACCTTCTTCGGCGCCGCGGCCAAGTGCTTCGCCTCCGACGTCGCCATGGAGGTCACCACCGACGCCGTCCAGCTCCTCGGCGGCTACGGCTACACCCGTGACTACCCGCTGGAGCGCATGATGCGCGACGCGAAGATCACCCAGATCTACGAGGGCACCAACCAGGTCCAGCGCATCGTCATGGCGCGCAACCTGCCGTAGGGATAAAAGCGCAGGTCAAGTGCCTGGTCGTCGGTGCCGAACGGGCGCCCTTCCGTATCCGGAAGGGCGCCTGCCTGCATAGATGTTCCGGTGTCTCGGCCTGTTGAGCATCAGGACGTCGTGCAGCAGCCGAGGACCCGCATCGTGGTGACATCGACCTCGGCTTCCCGCAGCTTGGCCGCGTATGCCTCGCCCTCATCGCGCAGCGGGTCGGCTTCATCGCGAAGTGTCACCTGACAGCAGCCGGCCGAACTGGGCTCTCGCTTGGTTCGAGGGAACCTCGTGGATCCGCGGATGCGGGCCGGATTCCTCGGCCGATCGCATGGGTAGGGCACAAGCCTGTTCCCTTCCACAGAACCAGAACCTTGTCGCTCGATCAGGCCCTCGTAATGGTCCTGCCTGGCATCGGCTCCGCGAGTTTGGTTCGCCATTCGGGCGCGCCGAAGGCGTCGGCGAAGTACTGGGTCTCGTGGACAACATGCTCGTGGTCGAATTCCATGATGCTTACCGAATAACTGGGCACACCGTCGTACGTGATCAGGCACTCGCTCACCCACAGACTCCCGCCGCCGGTGATTCGCCGAACCGTGAAATGGCGATTCGCGGGGTGTCCGCCGCGCTGGGCCGAAATCGCCGGACGGCCTCGGAATCGCTCGCCCGACTGCGGGTAGTCGAGGATCGCGTCAGCGGCGTATACAGCGTGTTCGGCTTCGGTGTCCCCACGTTCCGATGCTCGCCAGTGTTCTTCGACAGCGGCTCTGGTACGGGCGTCCGGATCCATCAAGGCGCCTCTCTCCTGAACTTCCGAGGTTCCACGGCAACCGCCCAGATTTCATCGTAGGCGTGCGCGCAATCATGTGCATCGGGACGGTGTCCCGTTGTGGTCGCAGCGCCTTCCATGGACGAGTTGCCTGATCTGAAGCTCGGTATGTCGTGGTCGTCTTCACGGGCGCTCCTCGGTGATCGAGCAAGATCCCGGCCGACGTTCAGGCTGGGCGGGAGGCACATCGGGGGAGCCTTTTCATCCAACGTCATCGTGTTGTCCCGTCGGCGATCCATGGGCGCCGATCCCGAGGGCACGGAGCCGGTTCATTCCGAGAACCCAGAACTCGAAGCGACGAGATCTTCGTACTATGGGACACCTGTTTGTTTCGTACTTCCGCGAGCCAGGCGATGGACGAGGAGGCCGGCGCAGGCGTCGCGCGCTGCGCCTTCTCGCGCCCGTCACCGTCCCGCGTCCGGCTCGGGAGGAGTGCGACTCGGACGTGTGGCTTGTACGCAACGTCTGGTGCGGAGCCTGTTGTGATCTTCGACCGAGGGGAAGCGGCCGGGCTTGAGGACGGGGATCGGACGTCGGCACCGCGCCGACAGGAGCGGACGGCGAGGCCGCCCGAACGGGTAGCAGACCGAGACAACCGGGATGCCGGGCGCCGCGCGGTGGTGAGCTGTCAGTGGCCCGCGCTCTGGCCACCGTCCACGTGCAGGATCTCGCCGGTGACGAACGGCGCGTTCTCCAGGAACACCACCGCGTCGACCACATCACGGATCTCGCCCATGCGGCCGAGCGGATGGAGCCGCGCCAGAGCCTCGCGGTCGGCATCGACGTTCGGGAACGTGTCGATCACCCCGAGCGAGACGGCGTTGGCGCGGATGCCTTGCGCCGCGTACTCAATGGCCAGGCCCTTGGTGGCGGCTTGCAGACCGCCCTTGGTGAGCGAGGCCAGCAATGCCGGGGCTGCGGACTGCGCGTGGTCCACGAGGCTCGTTGTGACCTGGACGATGTGGCCGCCGCCCTGGGCGATCATGTGCGGGACCGAGAGCTGGGTGATGTGGAAGAAGCCGCCGATGTTGACGGCGGTGACCACCTCGTAGTCGTCCTCGGTGTAGTCGCTGAAGGGCTTCCCGATGAAGCGGCCGGCGTTGTTGACCAGGGTGTCGATCCGGCCGTAGCGGTCGAGTGCGGCCGCGACGACGCGTTCGGCGGCCTTCCGATGGGCGACATCGCCCTGGACCGTCAGCAGATCGGCCTCGTCGGAGGAGGCGATGGTGCGTGAGGTGGCGACGACGGCGTACCCGAGTCGGCGATAGGCCTCGACCAGACCTGCGCCGATGCCTTGCGAGGCGCCCGTCACGATGGCGACTTTGGGGAACTCCTCGCCCTTATCCATGTCCTGAAGCTATCAACATGCAAGGAAGCCACAACTCGAACAGGACTGGTGGACCTTGCGCCGGCGCAAGCGGGAGGCCGGATGTGACCCGAGCCCTTCTCTCCGGCAGGTTTCACCATGACCGAGCACATTCAGTCTTGCGCCGCTTGTCGCCCCGCGGCCGTCCGAGCCGGACAACGCCTACGAATCCGTTCGGATTACGACCGAGCACGCCTTCAACGACGCCTGGTCCGGGACCGATTACCTCGACCTTGCGCACGCACGCGCTGGGCTCCGCCACCATCACGGCGAGCCTGGGCATTCTGGAGCCGCTCCGCGGCCAGCAGCGGTTCGCCCTGCGGACTGGCGTGCCAAGGAGGAGATCGTCGAGGCCTTCATTCAGATGGCTGTCCAAGTGGGCGTCGCCCGTTCGTTCGACAGCTACGCGGTGGCGCGCGAGGTCTTCACGAAGTCCGACGCGGCGCGTGGCGCCGCCAGCGACCAGGGTTGACGCCCAGTCGGCGCTGTCAGAGGTCGAGGAGCATTCGCACTCGACGCCGGGGTCCGGGATCGACGAACAACGTCTAGGCCCAATCGGACCCCAGAGTGCTGACCGCGCCGTCACCGGAAAGCCGGCACCGTGGCGGGCAGGCCCATCAGCACCGCGCCCGCCGCGTCGTACATCATCGGACTGAGGAACGCGTGCGACTGTGGCACGAGGGCATCGCCGAGCAGTTCCTGCAGGGGGTGGCCGGTGAAGATCGGCGCGGTGCCGGACAGGCCGACCACCTTCGCGACCACCTCCGCGGAAGTGCGGGCGAGATGGGCCGCCGAGAGCCTCAGGTGGGCGTTGAGGTCGTCCCGCACGGCCGCCCCGTCGGACACGCTGTCCCACGCCTCCTCCGCGGCCTCGAAGAAGTAGGCGCGCGCGGATCGCAGCATCGCCTCAGCCTCGGCGACGCCCGCGCGGTAGTACGCCCGGTCGGCGAGCCGGGGCGCAGCGGTGATACCAACACGCCCGGCACCGGTCTCCTCGGCGAAGTCGAGCGCGGCCCGTGCGACACCGGCGGAGACGACGGACAGCGCTTGGGCCGCGTAGGCGATCGCGGGGTAGCGGTAGACCGGCTCGTCGATGGTCGGCGCGCCGCCCCTGATGAAGGTGCGCCGCTCCAGCACCGGCACCTCGTCGAGGACCAGGTCGAAGGAGCCCGTCGCCCTCATGCCGATGACGTCCCAGTCCTCCACGATGGTGACGTCCGCGGGCCGCACCACTGCCCCCCGCGGCTTGCCGTCCGTCGAGTCGTCGCCGGGGATGCCGACACAGAGCACCCCGGCGGCCTTGCAGCCGCTGCCGAACTTCCACCGTCCGCTGACGGAGAAGCCGTCGGGCGTCCTGCGGGCCTCCTGCACGGGATACAGCGCGCCGGCGAAGACGACGTCCGGGCCGTCAGCGTAGATCTCCTCGAGCGACTCCAGCGGCAGCGACCCGAGGTAGGTGGTCTGGCAGCCGAAGGCGGCAACCCAGCCGGCCGACCCGTCGACCGTGGAGATCCGCTCGATCAGGCGCAGGAAGTCGGCAGGCCGCATCGGGTCGCCACCGAAGCGCCGCGGCGTCGCTGCCCGGTAGACGCCGATCTCCTTCAGCCGGGCGACGAAGTCGGCCGACACGAACCGCTGCTCGTGGAACTCGGCTCGGCGCCGCCGCAGTTCGTCGAGGACGTCGCCGACGGTGGTCCTGGCGTGGGTCATCGGTGCGCTCCCCGGATCGTAGGCAGTTCTTCGACCATAGAAGGTGAGCGACGGCGACGAGATCGCCACTCCGCCAAAGGGGAGCAAACTCCGGGCCGGCGTGGTCGAGACGGGTGTGACCGTGAGCCCCGCCCGGCGCCCATTGAGCGCCGGGCCTCAGGCGGTGATCACGTGCCCTTCTTGCGGTCCCTTTGCGCCCTCATCGACCTCGCACGACACGCGCGGGGGTCCCAGGCGAGCGAGGGCGGATGCTGCGCGGCGGAGCCTTCTGGGGACTGTTGCGGCTCGTGACCGCCGAGGCGCGGCGCGATCTTCTGGAGTGCCTAGGCCCAGAACCCCTCGTGCACGCTGGCAATCTGCCTGCTCCAGGCTGCGACTGGGTCGATCGCCGTCGTCTCAGGCTTGCTGTCCGCACTTAAGATGCGGACATGGACAAGGTCACACTGCCGCGCGCGGGCGGCATGCCGATGGCGGCGCGGCCGACCCGCTGGCAGGAGGCGGGGGCGAGCGGGAACTTCGGCAAGCGGTTCGCTGAGCTCATCGCCGCCGGCAAGGACGTCGACGGCGAGGCCCGGCTCGCGGACACGCTCCTGCCCCGTGGCGCCCGGGTACTCGACGCCGGCGCCGGCATGGGCCGGGTGGCCGCCGCGCTCGTGCGGCGCGAGCACGACGTGGTCGCGATCGAGCCCGATGGGGCGCTGGTCCAGCAGGCCCGCGAGACTTACCCCGGACTGCCGATCGAGGAGCGGGACATCCTCGATCTCAGTCCGGATGACGGTCCTTTCGATCTGGTCGTCTGTGTGGGCAACGTGATCGTCTACCTGGCCGAGGGTACGGAGCGGACGGCGCTGGCGGCGATGCGCGATGTGCTCGGCGAGAACGGCCGCATCCTGGTCGGCTTCCACCTCCAGGACCCGCCGCCGCACGCCCACGTCTACACGGCGGCGGAATTCGAAGCGGACCTAGATGCCGTCGGTCTGCGCGTCGACCTGCGGGCGGGCAGTTACGAACTGCACCCCGCGAACGACACCTACGGTGTCTGGATCCTGAGCCGCGCCGGGGGGTGAAGAGGCTCTGACACGGTGGTAGTCAGCGAGCCGCCGACGAAGATGGCGGAGCCGAAGAGCAGGGGTCTCAGTTGGGCGCGGGCGGTGTAGAGGGCGGCGGTGTATCCGGCGGGCCCAGAGCCGATGATGATGACGTCGCGCACGTCGTCGGCCTCGCGGGGTGCGGGGATGGCGGCGGTCATGAAGATGTCACTGCTCCGGCTGCTTGGCGTCGATCTCGGCGATCAAGCCCTCGATGAGCTTCTTGATCTCGTCGCGGATGGGGCGGACGGCGTCGATGCCCTGGCCGGCCGGGTCCTCCAGCTGCCAGTCGAGGTAGTGCTTGCCGGGGAAGATCGGGCAGGCGTCGCCGCAGCCCATGGTGATGCAGTAGTCGGACGCCTGGACGGCCTCGGTGGTGAGGACCTTGGGCTTCTGGTCGGAGATGTCGATACCGACCTCGGCCATGGCGGCGACGGCGGCGGGGTTGACCTGGTCGCCGGGGATGGAGCCGGCGGAGCGGACCTCGATGCGGTCCCCGGCGAGGTGGCGCAGGAACCCGGCGGCCATCTGAGAGCGGCCGGCGTTGTGGACGCAGACGAACAGGACGGACGCGACGGGGCTGGTGGTCATCATCGGGTCTTTCTGGTGTGAGAGGCAGGCAGGGTGGTGGCTCAGGTGGCGGGCTGGAGTTCCGCGAGGAGTCCGGTGACGCGTCCGGCGATCTCGTCGCGGATCACGCGGGCCACCTCCACGGGGGCGGTGGCCGGGTTGGCGACGGGCCAGTCCAGGTAGCGGTGGCCGAGCGAGACGGGGTCGCCGCAGCCCATGGGGACCTCGACGAGTTCCAGGTGGGGATCGGACGTGGGCATCGCGGGCTCCACGGGTGCAGGGTAGGGACGGGCCAAAGCTCCGTCCGGGCTGGTATCAGCCCCAACTGATGTGAGATTATCAGTCCATGCTGACGTCAGTCGATACTGATCTGGTCCGGGTGCTGGCCGACCCGCTGCGCATGCAGATCGTGAGCCTGCTCGCGCGGGAGACGCTGTGCACGACGCACCTGGTGGAGGAGACCGGCGCGAAGCAGACCAACCTGTCCAACCACCTGAAGGTGCTGCGTGACGCCGGGGTGGTGGAGACCGAGCCGTGCGGCCGGTTCACCTATTACCGGCTGCGGCCGGAGGTGCTGGACCAGCTCGCCGAGCAGTTCACCCGTCTCGCCTCCCTCGCCCGCGTGAACGACGCGGCCAACTCCAAAAGAGCCTGCCCGTGACCAGCACCGACGCCCCCGAGGTCATAGTGGATCAGCCCGCCGCGCACGTGGACCCTGCGTTGCCGCCCGGTCCCGCGGTCGCCCACCGGCCGCCGCTGTTCCAGCGGGTCGCCGCCGAGTTCGTCGGCACCGCCCTGCTGGTCGCCGTCGTGGTCGGCTCCGGCATCCAGGCCACCGAGCTCACCCCCGATGTCGGCCTGGAGCTGCTGGCCAACTCCCTGGCCACGGTCTTCGGCCTGGGCATCCTGATCCTGCTGCTCGGCCCCGTGTCCGGCGCGCACTTCAACCCGGTCGTCACCCTCGCCGATTGGTGGACCGGCCGCCGCACCGAGGGCGGACTCGCCGCCCGGGACATCGCCGCCTACGTGCCCGCGCAGGTCGGCGGCGCCATCGCGGGCGCGGTGCTCGCGGACGCGATGTTCGGCAAACAGCTGGTGCAGTGGTCCACCCACGACCGCTCCGCCGGGCACCTGCTGCTCGGCGAGGTCGTCGCCACCGCCGGACTCGTGTTCCTGATCTTCGGCCTCGCGAAGAAGGACCAACTGCGCTTCGCGCCCGTCGCGGTTGCCTCCTACATCGGCGCGGCGTACTGGTTCACCTCCTCCACCTCCTTTGCCAACCCGGCCGTGGCGATCGGCCGCGCCTTCACGAACACCTTCGCCGGGATCAAGCCTTCGAGCCTGCCGGGCTTCATTGGCATGGAGCTCGTCGGCGGCGTCGTCGGCCTGGCCCTGGTGGCGCTCGTCTTCGGGTACCGCAGCAACAACGGCGAGGCCGGGCGGGAGTGAACTGCCTGGACTGCGACCGCAAGGACATGACGGCCCCCGCACTGGGCATCTGCACCAACTGCGGGGCCGGCGTCTGCGGCGCCCACCTCCGCGTCACCGAACAGGCCCTGGCCTGCCGCACCCGCGAGGGCGAGACGCGCGAGGTGGCTCCGTCCGCGCGCCGGATCCTGTGCCCGACCTGCGACCAGGCCCGACATGCTTACGGCCGCTGCTGCCCCGACCCGACCGCCGCCCGTACCGGCTGAACCGCCGAGGAGAGACGTGACGATCACCGGCACCCCCACCACGCCCACCGCGCCGCACCAGACCCCAGCGCGGCGACGGGTGCAGGTGCTCGTCATCGGCGGCGGGCAGGCCGGACTCGCGGCGGGCTATTACCTGCGCCGCGCGGGGCTCGACTTCGCCGTCCTCGACAACGCCGAGGCGCCGGGCGGCGCGTGGCAGGACTACTGGGAGAGCCTGCGCCTGTTCTCCCCGGCCGCCTACTCCTCCCTGCCCGGCCGCCCGATGCCGAATCAGCCGGGCCATGACGCCCCCGACGCCGCCCATGTCGTCGACTACCTGACCGAGTACGAGAAGCGCTACGAGCTCCCCGTCCACCGCCCGGTCCAGGTCCACGCCGTCCACGACACCGACGACGGCGGCCTGCTCGTGCACACCGACGACGGCACCTGGCACACCCGGGCGTTGATCAGCGCCACCGGCAACTGGACCCGCCCCTTCGTACCCGCTGTCCCCGGCCAGCAGTTGTTCGGCGGGCGGCAGATCCACACCCGCGGCTACCGGCGCCCCGAGGACTTCACCGGGCAGCGCGTGGTGGTCGTCGGTGGCGGCAACTCCGGCGCCCAGATCGCCGCCGACCTCCTTGGCCTCGCGGACTCGGTCCGCTGGGTGACCCGCCGTCCTGCGCGCCTGCTCCCGGACGAGATCGACGGCCGCGCGCTGTTCGAGATCGCCACCCGTCGCGTCCAGGACGACGGCCCCCGGATCTCCGACCTCGGCGACATCGTCGCCGTCCCACCAGTCCGCGCCGCCCGAGCAGCGGGTCTACTCGACGACCAGCCGATGTTCGACGCCCTCACCCCGGTCGGCCCCCGCTTCCGGGACGGGAGCATCTGGCCGGCGGACGCAGTCATCTGGTGCACCGGCTTCCGGCCAGCACTCGCGCATCTCGCGCCGCTCGGCCTGCGCACCGGTGAACGCGACCGGATCGCCACCGCCGGTACCCGCGCCCAGAGCGACCCGCGGATCCATCTGCTCGGCTACGGCGACTGGACCGGCCCCGCCTCCGCCACCCTCATCGGCGTCGGCCGCACCGCCCGCCAGGCCGTCGCCGAGATCACCGAACTGCTGCGCTGACCGGACCTCAGTCCACCAGCGGACTGCGGCGCTCGATGAGGACGACGTCGCGCCAGCGGCCGTGGTGGCGGCCGATGCGCTCACGCGTACCAATGACCCGGAACCTGGCACGCTGGTGGAGGGCGAGGCTGGCGGTGTTCTCGGGGAAGATCCCGGACTGGATCGTCCACACGCCTGCCCTCTCGGTCGAGGCGATGAGCGCGTCGAGGAGCATGCGCGCGATGCCCCGCCCGCGCGCGTCGGGGTGGACGTAGACGGAGTGCTCGACCACGCCGGCATACGCGCACCGGTCGGAGACCTTGCTCGCCGCGACCCAGCCGAGCACGCGGCCGTCCTGGTCGACGGCGACGAACCGGTGCTCGGCCAGCTTGGCGGCGTCGAAGTGCTCCCAGGCGGGGGCCTGGGTCTCGAAGGTGGCATTTCCCTCGTCGATGCCAGCCTGGTAGATCGCCAGCACCTCGGCGGCGTGCTCGGCGGTCATCGCGACGACGGTGTCACGGTCCATCGCACTGTCCTTCCACGGGTTCGGCGAGGATCGCACGCAGCGCGGCCGGGAAAACCGTCAGGCAGCGGCTGTTGATGACATACCAGGTGGAGGTGCCGCGTCGCTCGGCCAGCACGAATCGCACCTCGGCCAGGACCTTCAGGTGGTGCGACACGGTCGACTGCCCGACCGGGGCCTGTTCGACGATCTCGCCCACGCTCATCGGACGGCCGACACGGGCCAGCAGGTGGACCAGCTGGATCCGGGTCGGGTCCGCGAGTGCCTTGAACCAGGACGCGTAGGTCTCCGCGGAGTCCGCGTCGACCAGAGGCGCCGGGATGCTTGTCTCTTCCATCGACAATCGACGATAGTAGATGAAAGGCGTGTGGCCAAGGGCGGCCATGACGCCGAGGCGAGGGAGCGGGCAGTGGTCAGCACGCCGGATTTCGACCCCGAGGTGGTCCACGCCGAGCTGGAGCGCGTTCGAGCCGACTTCCACGACCTCCTTGGCGCCGCTGACGCGGAGGCGCTCGCACGCCGCACTGACGGGACACGGTGGACCAACGAGGAACTGCTGTTCCACATGCTCTTCGGCTACCTGATCGTCCGCAGCCTGCTGCCCCTGGTCCGCCTGTTCTCACGTCTGCCCGCCAGGGTGGGGCGGTCCTACTCCCGCCTGCTCGACGTCGCGACATGGCCGTTCGACCAGGCCAACTACTTCGGCTCCGTCGCCGGCTCACGCGTGTTCGACCACCGGCGGATGGCCGCGAAGATGGACCGCACCGTGGCTGCGCTGCACCGGTCGCTCGATCGCGAGACCGAGCAGTCCCTGAACGCGGCGATGCACTTCCCCGCCCGCTGGGATCCCTTCTTCCGCGCCACGATGACCGTCGGAGAGGTGTATCGGTACGCAACACAGCACTACGACTTCCACCACAACCAGCTCACCCTCGGCGACTGATCGTCCGGAGCCGGGATGCGGTCAGTGGCGCAGGTCAAGCAGGGCGGACATCGCCGCCACGACCTCGGGCGCGACCTTGTAGTAGACCCACGTGGCACGCCGCTCGGAGGTCAGCAGCCCGGCCTCCCTCAGCTTCTTCAAGTGGTGCGACACAGTCGGCTGTGACACGCCGACGTCGGAGATGTCGCACACGCACGCCTCGCCGCCCTCGTGCGAGGCGATCAGCGAGAACAGTCGAAGCCGCACCGGGTCGCCCAGCGCCTTGAACATCACCGCTGTGCGTTCGGCCTCCTCGGCCGACAACGGGCGCTCGGTCAGCGGGGGGCAGCACGGCGCCACCGTCTCCTCGGGCTGGAGGACCGGCAGCTCTCGCACGCTCAGATTCGACATGCGTCAATATTGACATCCGTCGAGGCAGGCGGCAAGCTCGGCTGTATCGACAGGCGTCAAATCAGGCTGGGTGGTCTCGCCGCGCAGCCCGGAGCAGGGAGGCAGCCATGGCAGACACCCAGCAGGATCTGCGGGACCGGGTGCGCGCCGACTACGCGGCAGCCGCCCGCAAGGTGATCGACGGCGGGACCGGCTGCTGTTCCGGCACCGGGATCGAGGTCGACGCCTCCTTCGGGGCCGGCCTCTACCAGCCCGAAGACCATGAGGAGCTGCCGGCTCAAGCCCTGGCCGCCTCACTCGGCTGCGGCAACCCGACCGCGGTCGCCGAACTGCGCGCGGGGGAGCGGGTGCTGGACCTCGGGTCGGGCGGCGGCATCGACGTGCTGCTCTCCGCCCGGCGGGTCGGACCGACCGGCAAGGCGTACGGCCTGGACATGACCGAGGAGATGCTCGCGCTCGCCCGCACGAACGCCGCCAAGGCGGGGGCGTCGAACGTGGAGTTCCTCAAGGGCACGATCGAGGCGGTCCCGCTGCCCGCCGACAGCGTCGACGTGACCATCTCCAACTGCGTCATCAACCTGTCCACCGACAAGCCCGCCGTCTTCGCCGAGGCCTTCCGCACGCTGGTCCCCGGCGGGCGCCTGGGCATCAGCGACGTCGTCGCCGACGACACCCTCACTCCCGCCGAGCGCGCCGAACGCGGCGGCTACGCCGCCTGCATCGCCGGCGCCCTCTCCTTCGCCGAGTACCGCGGGGGACTGGAGGCCGCGGGCTTCACGGCCATCGACATCACCCCCACGCACGCCATCGCCGACGGCCTGCATGCCGCGATCATCAAGGCCACCAAACCCACCAGCGCCGTCTCGCCCGCCCCGCCGGCCGCCACACCGACAGCCGCGACGCCGTGCTGCGGCACCGGGCAGGCCGCCGAGGCAGCGGGCAGTTGCTGCGACCCGGCGGCAAAGGCGGACGCCGTCGCCGCCGGAACCGGCTGCTGCTGACCCGATCAGCCATCCCGTCCCACCGCTCACCCGTTCACGCATCCGAACCACCCGGAGACAACAGCCATGAGCATGAGCACCACCGCGCAGCTTCCCGTCGCCGTGATCGGAGCGGGTCCGGTCGGCTTGGCCGCCGCCGCGCACCTGCTCGAACGCGGCTTGAACCCCCTGGTCCTGGAGGCCGGCCCGAGCGCGGGAACCGCCGTGCGCTCCTGGGGCCATGTGCGCCTGTTCTCCGCCTGGTCCGAACTGGTCGACCCGGCCGCCGCCCGTCTGCTGGAGCCCACTGGCTGGACCCACCCCGACCCCGGCCGCTACCCCACTGGCGCCGAATGGGCCGAGCTCTACCTGCAGCCCCTCGCCGCCGCCCTCGCCGACCGCGTCCGCTACAACACCACCGTGACCGGCACCGCCCGAGCCGGACGAGACCGCGTCGTCGACACCGATCGCGAGACCCAGCCCTTCACCGTCCACCTCCGCTCCGCCGACGGCCGCCAGGAGCGACTCCAGGCGCGCGCGGTCATCGACGCCTCCGGTACCTACAGCACTCCCAATCCGCTCGGCGCCGACGGCCTGCCCGCGCTCGGCGAGGACACCCACGCCGACCGGATCAGCTACCGGGTCCCGGACCTGACGGAGCCCCAGGTCCGCGCCCGCTTCGCAGGCAAGACCACGGCCGTTGTCGGCACCGGAGCCTCCGCCTTCACCGCCCTTGCGGCACTCGCCGACCTGGCCGGGCAGGAGCCCGGCACCCGCGCGGTGTGGATCCTGCGCCGCGGCATCACCGGCAACACCTACGGCGGGGGAGACGCCGACCAACTCCCGGAGCGCGGCGCGCTCGGCCAGAAGGCCAAGGCCGCCGTCGACGCCGGCCATGCCAGCGCGCTCACCGGATTCCGCACCGCCGCCATCGAACCCGCGGAGAGCGACCGACTGGTGCTCGTTGGCGAGGACGGCACCCGCACCCCGCCCGTCGACCAGATCATCGCGCTCACCGGCATGCGCCCCGACCTCTCCTTCCTGTCCGAGCTGCGCCTCGGCCTGGACGAGCGGTTGCAGGCCCCGATCAAGCTCGCCCCGCTGATCGACCCCAACCAGCACTCCTGCGGCACCGTCTACCCCCACGGTGCGCTCGAACTCGCGCACCCGGAGGAGGGCGTGTACCTGGCCGGGATGAAGTCCTACGGTCGCGCCCCGACGTTCCTCGCACTGACCGGCTTCGAACAGGTCCGCTCCATCGCCGCCGCCCTCGCCGGCGACCACGAGGCCGCCGCCCGCGTCGAACTCACCCTCCCCGAGACCGGCGTCTGCAGCGGGGGCGGACTGGCCGCCGAGCCGGACGACACCACCGACACAACCGGTGGTTGCTGCAGCGTCCCCGCGCTGGGCTAGGTTCGGCCCGGGAGAAACGCAGTATCGCTGCAGGTGGCGGGACATCTAGCCTGCGGTGCGTGCATCAGCCTCGAAGGCGCTGACAGCGATGCTTGGCCGCCCCGCTGTGAGCCTCAGCGGCATCCTCGCCGCTGACTGGCCACGGTCCGTACGGTCCTTGTCGCCTGAGCCAAGTGCCGTATCGAGCACGGAAATCAGCCCTCCCATGCGGGCAGGTCGAGGACCATCGTCAAGCCACCGCCCGGGGTGTCCTCCGGCGTGAGGGTGGCCCCCATGCATTCGGCGAAGCCGTGTGCGAGGGCGAGGTGCAGGGTGGTGCCCGCGCGGGAGCGGCCCTCGAAGGAGGGCACGGTGGGTTCGAACAGGCGGCCCGCCTCGCCCTCGCGGAGGCTGGGGCCGTGGTCGACCACGCGGAGTTCGACGCGCTCGCCGAGGGTGCTGCCGGAGACGACGACGTCCGAGCCGTCGGGGCAGTGGTCGATGGCGTCGGCGACGAGGTTGGCTAGGACGCGTTCGAGCAGGGCGGGGTCGGCCTCGACGGGAGGGATGTCGTCGAGGCTGCGCTGGCGCAGCAGTACCGGTCCGGGCAGCTCCTCGCGCACCGCGGCAAAGGTCGCGGACGGCTCGACACGATCCGGACGCGGGACCAGGGTGCCGGCGTGCAGGCGGCTCAGGTCGTGGAGGTCCTCGGCGAGTTGGGCGAGTCGTTCGAGCGAATCCTCGGCGATGTCGAGCAGCTGAGCCTGCCGGGCGGAGAGCGGGTCCTCGTCCTCACTGCGCAGGGCGCCGACGGCGGTGAGCGCCGCGGCGAGGGGGTCGCGCAGGTCGTGGCTGACGGCTGCGAGAAGCGCTGCGCGGGTGCGGTGGCTCTCCTGGGCGGGGACGGCCTCGGCGGCGGCGTGGGCAAGGCGGTCGCGGTCGAGCGCGGCGCGGACGTGGGCGGCGAAGGCGGTGAGGACCCGCCGGTCGGCGGCGGGCAGCGGGCGGCCACGAAGGACGAGCGCGGTGTCGTCGGTGACGGCCACCTCCTCGTCGGTCGCGCCGTGACGGGCGGAGCCGGCGGATGTGCCGGTCAGCGTGTCCGTGGCCAGGACGGTCTCGGCGCCGGACTGGTCGCGGGTGATCAGGGCGACGCGGTCCATGCCGAAAGTCTCACGCAGCCGGGTCAGCAGCGCCGGGATGGTCTCCTCGCCGCCGAGGACGTCGTGGGTGAGCACCGAGAGTGTCTCGGCCTCGGCGGTCGCCCGGGCCGCCCGTTGGGCCAGGAGCGTCGCGCGGTCGACGACCATGGCCACCACCAGCGCGACCGCGACGAAGGCGATCAGCGCCAGCACGTTGTTCGGCTCGGCGACGGTGAAGCGGTGGATCGGCGGGATGAAGTAGTAGTTGAGCAGTAGCGAGGCGGCGACCGAGGCCAGCAGCGCGGAGAGGATGCCGCCGAGCAGCGAGACGCCGACCACGACCGCGAGGAAGAGCAGGGTGTCGCTGGTCAGGTTGAGGCTGTGCCGGGCCTGGGTGAGCAGCAGCGTCATCAGCACCGGACCGGCCACCGCCGCGACGGGAGCGGCGAGTCGGCGTGCTCTTCGACGGGAGGACAGCAGGCGGGCCGCGTCACGGCCGCGTCCGGCCGCCTCGTGGGTGACCATGTGGACGTCGATGTCGCCGGACAGGGCGACTGTCGTCTCACCGATCCCCGTCCCGGTGAGGGTGCGACTGAGCCGTCCCCGGCGGCTGGTGCCGAGCACCAGCTGCGTGGCGTTCTCCGCGCGGGCGAAGTCCAACAGGGCGGTGGGGATGTGGTCGCCGACGACGAAGTGGTAGCTGCCGCCGATGCTCTCCACCAGTTGCCGTTGCGCGGCGAGCGCAGCCGGGGAAGCCTCCGTCAGCCCGTCCGTACGCGCGACGTGGACGGCGAGCAGTTCCCCGCCCGCCGAGCGCGCGGCGATGCGGGCGGCACGGCGGATCAGCGTCTCACCCTCGGGTCCGCCCGTGAGCGCGACGACGACGCGTTCCTTGGTCTCCCACACGCCGCCGATGCCGTGCTCGGCGCGGTAGCGCTGCAGGCCCTCGTCGACGCGGCCGGCGACCCAGAGCAGTGCGAGTTCCCGCAGCGCGGTCAGGTTGCCGACGCGGAAGTAGTTCGACAGCGCGGCGTCGACCTTCTCCGGCCCGTAGACGTTGCCGTGGACCATGCGGCGGCGCAGGCCCTCCGGGGGCATGTCGACGAGCTCGATCTGGTCGGCTCGGCGCACGACCTCGTCGGGGACGGTCTCGCGCTGAGGCACGCCGGTGATCTTCTGGACGACGTCGTTGAGTGACTCCAGGTGCTGCACGTTGACCGTGGTGAGCACGTCGATGCCGGCCGCGAGCAGCTCCTCGACGTCCTGCCAGCGCTTGGCGTGTCTGCCGCCGGGGATGTTGGTGTGCGCGAGCTCGTCGATGACGGCGACCTCGGGTCGGCGGGCGAGGATTGCGTCGGTGTCCATTTCGGTGAAGTGCGAGCCCCGGTACTCGCGTTCGAGGCGCGGCACGGCCTCCAGGCCGGTCAGCCGCTCCTCCGTGCGGGCGCGGCCGTGGGACTCGACCAGACCGACGACCACGGCCGTGCCGCGTGCGGCGCGGCGGTGGGCCTCGTCGAGCATCCGGAAGGTCTTGCCGACTCCGGGCGCCGCGCCGAGGTAGACCTTGAGACGGCCCGGCACGGACCGGACGTGGGCGCGGGGCTCGGTCACGGCGGTCTCCCGTCTGCTGCCCGGTTCGGGAACGGTCCGTCAGCCGAGGCGGGCGAGGGCCAGGTTGAGGGCGACCACGTTCACACGCTGCTGTCCGAGGAAGCCGAGGACACGTCCGTCGACGTGGTCGGCGACGAGGGCGCGGACCGTTGCAACCGGCAGCCGACGGCTGTGCGCGACGCGGTTGACCTGCTCATAAGCGTAAGCAGGCGAGATGTCCGGGTCGAGGCCCGACCCGCTGCCGGTGACGGCGTCCGGAGGCACGGAGGAAGGCCTGACGCCGTCGAACAGCGCGATGGCGAGGCGGCGTGCCTGGACGGTCTTCGTCAGCCCGGTGTCGTTCGGGCCGAGGTTGGAGGCGCCCGAGGCGGTGGGGTCGTAGCCGTCCGCGCCGGCGGCGGAGGGGCGCGGCTGGAACCAGCGCGGGTCGGGGACGGACGGGGCCTTGGGATCGATCCGGCGCAGCGTGAAGTTCTGCCCGAGCAGGCTTGAGCCGACGACCCGGCCGTTCAGTCTGACCTGTGAGCCGTTGGCCTGGCCGGGGAAGATCAGTTCGCCGATGCCGGTGATCAGCAGGGGGTAGGCGATGCCGCAGATCACCGTGAAGACCAGCAGCAGGCGCAGCCCCGTCAGGTGCAGCCGGACCAGTGGGGGGAGAGGTTTCGCCATGACCTGCTCCTTTCAGTGGAGTCCGGGGATGAACTGGACGATGAGGTCGATGATCTTGATGCCGACGAAGGGCAGGATGAGCCCGCCCACGCCGTAGACGCCGAGGTTGCGGCGCAGCAGCGAGGAAGCCGAGGACGGCTTGTAGCGCACGCCGCGCAGGGCGAGCGGGATCAGGCCGATGATGATCAGGGCGTTGAAGATGATCGCCGAGGTGATCGCGGACTTGGGGGAGTGCAGGCCCATGATGTTCAGGTGGCTCAGGCCCGGATAGACGCTGGCGAACATGGCCGGGATGATCGCGAAGTACTTCGCGACGTCGTTGGCGATGGAGAAGGTGGTCAGTGCGCCTCGGGTGATGAGGAGCTGCTTGCCGATCTCGACGATCTCGATGAGCTTGGTCGGGTTGGAGTCCAGGTCCACCATGTTCCCGGCCTCCTTGGCGGCCGAGGTCCCGGTGTTCATGGCCACGCCCACGTCCGCCTGCGCGAGTGCAGGGGCGTCGTTGGTGCCGTCGCCGGTCATCGCGACGAGCTTGCCGCCCGCCTGCTCCTGGCGGATCATCGCCATCTTGTCCTCGGGAGTGGCCTCGGCGAGGTAGTCGTCGACGCCGGCCTCGTCGGCGATCGCGGCGGCCGTCAGCGGGTTGTCACCCGTGATCATGACCGTCTTGATGCCCATCGCCCGCAGGTCGTCGAAGCGCTCCTTGATGCCGTGCTTGACGACGTCCTTGAGGTAGATGACCCCGAGGACGCGGGCGGGTTCCGCGCCGGGCTTCTCGGCGACGACGAGCGGCGTGCCGCCGAGGTTGGAGATCCGGTCCACGACCTCGTCCAGCGCCGTGTCGGCCTGGCCGCCGTGGTCGCGGACCCAGGTGGCGACGGAGCCTGCGGCGCCCTTGCGGGTGGCGTGCACCCCGGCGGGTTCGGCGAGGTCGACGCCGGACATGCGGGTCTGGGCGGTGAACTCGATCCAGGTGGCGTGCTCCAGCTCGCCCTGGTGGCGGGCGCGCAGGCCGTACTTCTCCTTGGCCAGGACCACGATGGAGCGCCCCTCGGGCGTCTCGTCCGCGAGCGAGGAGAGCTGGGCGGCGTCCGCGAGCCTGTTCACGTCGACGTTCCCGACCGGCAGGAACTCGGCGGCCTGGCGGTTGCCGAAGGTGATGGTGCCGGTCTTGTCGAGCAGCAGGGTGGAGACGTCGCCCGCGGCCTCGACGGCGCGGCCGGACATCGCCAGTACGTTGCGCTGGACCAGGCGGTCCATGCCCGCGATGCCGATCGCGGAGAGCAGCGCGCCGATGGTGGTCGGGATCAGTGCGACGAGCAGCGCGACGAGGACCACGATGGTCTGCTCGGCGCCCGCGTAGGCGGCCATGGGCTGCAGGGTCACAACGGCGAGCAGGAAGACGATCGTCAGGGACGCCAGGAGGATGTTGAGTGCGATCTCGTTCGGCGTCTTCTGTCGCGCGGCGCCCTCGACGAGGGCGATCATGCGGTCGATGAAGGTCTTGCCCGGCTCGGAGGTGATCTTCACGACGATGCGGTCCGACAGGACCTTGGTGCCGCCCGTGACAGCAGAGCGGTCACCACCGGACTCGCGGATGACGGGCGCGGACTCACCGGTGATCGCCGACTCGTCCACCGAGGCGACGCCCTCGACGACGTCGCCGTCACCGGGGATGATCTGACCGGCCTCGACGACCACGAAGTCGCCGAGGTGAAGCTCCGTCGCAGCGACCTCTTCTTCCGGCACGTCGGCCGCGCCGGGTGCCCAGGAGCCGACAACACGGCGGGCCATGGTGTCGGTGCGGGTCTTGCGCAGCGTGTCGGCCTGCGCCTTGCCTCGGCCCTCGGCCACGGCCTCGGCCAGGTTGGCGAAGACGACGGTCAGCCAGAGCCACGCGGTGATCACCCAGGCGAAGACGCTGCTGTGCCGGATCGCCGCGTAGGTGGTGAGCAGCGAGCCGATCTCCACGACGAACATGACCGGGTTGCGCACCATCACCCGCGGGTCGACCTTGCGCAGGGCGTCCGGGAGGGATTCCAGGAGCTGCTTGGGGTCCATCAGCCCGCCGGAGACGCGGTGGGCCTCGTGGTCGGGCGCCTGGTCGGGGGTGGTGGCGCTCATTTGTGCAGGCCTTCCGCAAGCGGTCCGAGGGCCAGGGCCGGGAAGTAGGTGAGCCCGACGACGATCAGAACAACGCCGGACAGCATCCCGACGAAGAGCGGGTCGTGGGTGTGGAGCGTGCCGGCCGTGCTCGGGATGGGCTTCTGCCGGGCCAGCGAACCGGCCAGGGCCAGCACGAACACCATCGGCAGGAACCGGCCGAAGAGCATCACCAGGCCGAGCGTGGTGTTCCACCAGTCGCTGGTGACGGTCAGTCCGGCGAAAGCGGAGCCGTTGTTGTTGGCGGCGGAGGTGAAGGCGTAGAGGACTTCGGTGAAGCCGTGTGCGCCGCTGTTCAGCATCGCCGCGCGTTCGGCCTTGAAGGACATCGCCACGCCCGTGCCGATCAGCACGATGGCCGGGGTAGTGAGGATGTAGAGGGAGGCGAACTTCATCTCCCGCGCGCTGAGCTTCTTGCCCAGGTACTCGGGCGTGCGGCCGACCATCAGGCCCGCCACGAAGACCGTGACGATCGCCAGGACCAGGATGCCGTAGAGGCCGGACCCGGTGCCGCCCGGGGCGATCTCACCGAGCATCATGTCGAAGACGGCGATGCCGCCGCCGAGCGGCGTGAGCGAGTCGTGGGCCGCGTTGACGGCGCCGGTCGAGGTCAGCGTGGTGGAGCTGGCGAAGAGGGAGCTCGCGGCGATGCCGAGGCGGACCTCCTTGCCTTCCATCGCCCCGCCCGCCGCCTGGAGCGCGGTGCCGTGGTGCTGCCACTCGAAGAACGTCATCAGGCTCGCGGAGACCACCCAGTAGAGGGTCATCACCGAGACGATGGCGTAGCCCTGGCGGTTGTCGCCGACCATGCGGCCGAAGGTGCGCGGCAGCGCGAACGAGATGACGAGGAGAAGGTAGATCTCCAGCCAGTTGGTCCAGGCAGTGGGGTTCTCGAAGGGATGGGCCGAGTTGGCGTTGTAGAAGCCGCCGCCGTTGGTGCCGAGCTCTTTGATGACCTCCTGCGAGGCCACCGGACCGCCCGGCAGCGACTGCGTGCCGCCTGCAATGGTGTGGATCGTCTGCGCGGCGTGCAGGTTCTCCACGACGCCTGAGGCGACCAGGACGACGGCGAAGACCAGCGAGACGGGCAGCAGCAGCCGGACGAGGAGCCGGGTGAGGTCGACCCAGAAGTTGCCGACCCGGTCGGTCTCGGTGCGGGTGAACCCGCGGATCAGCGTCGCGACGACCGCGATGCCCACAGCAGCAGACAGGAAGTTCTGCACCGCCAGGCCCGCCATCTGCACCAGGTGGCCCATCGTCTGCTCACCGGAGTACGACTGCCAGTTGGTGTTCGTGACGAAGGAGGCCGCGGTGTTCCAGGCGGTCGGCGCCGGAACGGCCGGGAAGCCGAGGGAGAGCCACAGGTGGTTCTGGATCCGCTGGAAGAGGTAGAGAAAGAGCACCGAGATCGCCGAGAAGGCGAGCACGCTGCGCAGGTAGGCGTACCAGGTCTGGTCGGCAGCCGGGTCCACGCCGATGAGCTTGTAGAGGGGCCGCTCGACACGCAGGTGCCGGGGGCCGGTGAGGATGCGGGCGATGTAGTCGCCGAGCGGGCGGTAGGACGCGGCCAGGGCCGCGACCAGCAACAGCGCCTGGAGGAACCCGGCCAGGGTCGGGTTCATCAGAAGCGTTCCGGCATGATCAGGGCGGCGATCAGGTAGCCGACCAGCGCCACGGCCGCGATCAGACCCACGATGTTGTCGGCGTTCACAGCTTCAGCACCCCTCGGGCGATGAGTGCGAGCGCGCCGAACACGCCCACGGTGACGGCAACGAAGATCACGTCGGCCATGTCCACAGCCCCGCACTTCGACTCGGTCCGGGGTACCGGTGCCCGGATCAGAACCGCATCCGTCACCGGCCGTGCCGGACCGCAAACGGTGACGGTCCGGGATTCGCCCTTTGGGGCCCATCCCGGACCGTCACAGCTGCACAGGCTCCGTCAGGAACCGGCACGCTTGCCGTGGTTGCCTGCCTTCTTGCGGCGGTCGTGCTTCTTGCGGGCGCGCTTGGACATCTCTTCGGGGTTCCTTGTGATCGTCGGTGGTTGCTGGAAGGCGGTGTGGTGCACCTTCAGACGGCGGAGACGGCGGGCTCGGGCGCGGCCGTCAGCTTCTCGCTGAGCTTGAGCAGGCGGTCGACCGAGCGCTTCTCGCTCACCTGCTGCCCGGTCGGGGCGATCTCCAGGCCCTCGTAGTAGCCGCCGTTGACGACCTCGAACCCCGGCTCGCACAGCCGCACGACGGTCTCGGCGACCTCGCCGGACGGGTGGCCGACCGTGCCGTAGAGCGGGCGGGTCGCGGTCTCGGCCACGCCCGGGTGCACGGTCACGGCGGTGTGTCCGGCCGGAAGGTACGGGGCGAGAGAGCTGATGAAGGTGGTGAGCGCCAGCTTGGACTGCCCGTAGGCGGCGATCCGGGAGTACCGCTTGGCGCGGGTCAGGTCGGTCCAGTCGATGTTGGCGGTGCGGTGCAGGGACGAACCCAGCGCGACGACGCGGGTGTCGGTGCCGCGCGCGAGGGGGCGCTCCAGGAGGCGGGTGAGCAGGTAGGGAGCCAGGTAGTTGACCTGGAAGCTCAGCTCGTTGCCCTCCTCGGTCAGGGTGCGCCGCTCCGGGGCGGCGATGCCGGCGTTCAGCACCAGCAGGTCGAGCCGCTCGTGGTGCTCCGTCAGCTGCTCGGCGAGTGTCCGCACCTGGTCCAGGTGGCGGAAGTCGGCGACGGCCTGTTCGAGGCGCCCGCCCGGCGCGCCGAGCTCGGTGAGGGCGGCGACGGCAGTGTCGGTGTTCTGCGCGGTCTGCCCGTGCACGATGACGCGGGCGCCGCCTCGGGCGAGGCGCAGGGCGGTCTGCAGGCCGAGTCCGTTGGTGGCGCCGGTGACGAGCGCGGTGCGGCCGGCGAAGGCGAAGGTGTCAGTGGACACGTCGATCCATTCGGAAAGGATGGGGTTGAATCCACGCAGGCGTCAGCGGGCGTGGATCTGGGGGCGCGAGGGCGCTGCCGTGCAGCGTCAGCGCGCGCGATGAGGCGGACGGTCCTCGAGCCGAGCCAAGGCCACGGCGGAGCAGCCCGGCGCGGTGACCGCGCGGACGAGGCTGCAGAGGAGGTCCATGCGCACCATTCCAGCGGGGCGGATGCCCTGACGACAAGGGCTCGCACGGAGCCCTGACGCCGGAGATATGTCCGGGATGCGTTTCTTGATCTCGGCTTAGCGGCTCAGGGCTGGTACCGGTAGCCCATGCCCGGCTCGGTGATCAGGTGCCGCGGGCGTGAGGGGTCGGTTTCGAGCTTGCGGCGCAGCCCGGTGAAGTAGACCCGAAGGTAGTTGGTGTTGCTCTCGTGCCCCGGTCCCCAGACGCTGTTCAGCAGGTGACCGGCGGTCACCAGGCGTCCGGGGTGCTGCAGCAGGACGGCGAGGATCTTCCACTCCGTCGGCGTGAGCCGCACCGTCGGCGGCTCGGCCCCTTCATCGTCGGTGCGGTGAATGGTGTGGCTGACGAGGTCGACGGTCCAGGGGCCGATCACGCCGCTGACGCCGCCGACGGAGCCCTCTGCGGTCGGGCGCCGCAGGGCGGCGCGAAGGCGTGCGAGCAGCTCGTTCATGGCGAACGGCTTGGTCACGTAGTCGTCCGCGCCCGCGTCGAGCGCGGCGACCTTCTCCGTCGCGTCCGCGCGGCCGGACAGCACGATGACCGGGACGCTGGACCAGGTCCGCACCGTCTGGATCACCTTGACCCCGTCCATGTCCGGGAGCCCGAGGTCCAGGAGGATCGCGTCAGGCGTGGAGCGGGCGGCTTCGCGGATCGCCTCGGCGCCGTCGGCCGCCGTGGTGACGGTGTACTTGCGGGCCTGGAGGTTGATCTTCAGGGCCCGGAGCATCTGGGGCTCGTCGTCGACGACCAGGATCTGGGTCACGTCAGTGCATCTCCTCGGAGAGGGAGGCCTGGTCCAGGCCGTTCGGGACGGGCAGTTCCTCCTCATCGTCGAGGAGGTGGGCCGGGAGGGTGAGGACCATCGTCAGGCCGCCGCCCGGCGTGTCCTCGGGGGTGAGGGTGCCGCCCATCGCTTCGGTAAGGCCGCGGGCCAAGGCGAGGCCGAGACCGACGCCGTTGATGTTGTCGGTGTCGCCGAGCCGTTGGAAGGGCTGGAAGACCCGTTCCCTGGCATCCTCGGGCAGGCCGGGGCCGCGGTCGACGACGCGGATCTGCACCAGGTCCCCCAGCGCGCTGGCGGAGACCAGCAGGGGCGAGCCGGGGGCGTGGCGCATCGCGTTGGAGACCAGGTTCGCGACGACGCGCTCCAGCAGCGGCCCGTCGGCCAGCACGGGCGGGACCTGGTCGAGGCCGTGCACCTCCACCGGCTCCGGCGGAGCGGCCAGCGAGCCCAGCGCACCAGACCAGACGTCCTCGAGAGCGGTGGGGCCGAGGTCGAGAGTGAGGGCGCCGGCCTGGAGGCGGCTCATGTCGAGCAGGTTCTCCACCAGCGAGGAGAGCCGGCCGAGCGATTCCTCGGCGGTGAGCAGCAGGTCGGCCTGCTCCTCGGCGGTGAACTCGACGTCGTCGCTGCGCAGACTGGAGACGGACGCGAGCGCGACGGCGAGCGGGGTGCGCAGGTCGTGGCTGACGGCGGCGAGGAGCGCCGTGCGCAGGCGGTCCGCGGCCTTGACCGGCTCGACCTCCGCAGCGACCTCGGCCAACCGGGTGCGCTCCAGGGCCACCTGGACGTGCGCGGCGAAGGCGGCCAGCACGCGTCGGTCCGAGGCGGGCAGCGGACGCCCGTGCAGGACCAGCGCGGCGTCGCTGCCCAATGGCATGACCTCGACGCCCGCCTCGGGCTGCGGGACGCCGTCGACGAGCTCGACGCTGTCCATGCCGAACGTCTCCCGGAGCCGGTCCAGCAGGGCGGGGATGGCCTGGTCGCCGCGCAGGACGCTGCCCGCGAGCGCGGACAGCGTCTCCGCCTCGGCCGTGGCCCGTGCCGCTCGGCGGGAGAGCTTCCTCGCGGTGTCGACAATGCCGGCCACCACGATCGCGACGATCGCGAACACCCCGAGCGCCAGCACGTTGTTGGGCTGGGCGATGGTGAACTCGTGGATCGGCGGGATGAAGTAGTAGTTCAGCAGAACGGAGGCGACCAGGGAGGCGACGAGCGCCGAGGCGATGCCGCCGAGCAGTGAGATGCCGACGACGAGGGCCAGAAAGAGCAGGGTGTCGCTGGTGAGGTTGACGGCGCCGCGGGTCTGGGTGAGCACGAGGGTGAGCAGCGGTGGCAGGAGCAGCCCACTGACCAGGCCCGCCCAACGCCGGGCCTTCGACCGTCCCTCGGGGGTGGCTTGGTTGGTCTTCGTGACGAACGGGAGCCGGGCGCGCCCGGACTGTTCGTGCGTGACCATGTGGACGTCGATGTCGCCGGAGAGCTCGATCGTCGTCTCGCCGATGCCGCGGCCCGCGGTGAGCGCGCGGCGCAGCGCACTGCGGCGGCTGGTGCCGAGCACCAACTGGGTGGCGTTGGAGGCGCGGGCGAAGTCGAGCAGCGCGACGGGGATGTTGTCGCCGACCACTGAGTGGAAGGTCCCACCGAGTTGCTCGACCAACTGCCGCTGGGCGGCCAGCGCGGCCGGGTTGGCGTCGGCGAGGCCGTCGCTGCGGGCGACGTGCACGGCCAGCAGCGAGTCGCTGCCGGCGCGGTCGGCGATGCGGGCCGCGCGGCGGATCAGGGTCTCGCCCTCAGGGCCGCCGGTGAGCGCGACCACGACGGTCTCGCGCGTTTCCCAGACCTTGCGGATGTCGTGTTCGGCCCGGTAGCGGCGCAGTCCTTCGTCGACGCGGCCGGCGAGCCAGAGGAGGGCGAGTTCGCGCAGGGCGGTGAGGTTGCCGACGCGGAAGTAGTTGGAGAGCGCGGCGTCGACCTTCTCGGCGGCGTAGACGCTGCCGTGCGCCATGCGACGGCGCAAGCCCTCGGGGGCCATGTCGACCAGCTCGATCTGGTCGGCGCGGCGGACGACCTCGTCGGGGACGGTCTCCCGCTGCGGCACGCCGGTGATCTTCTGGACGACGTCGTTGAGCGATTCGAGGTGCTGGACGTTGACGGTGGTCAGCACATCGATGCCGGCGTCGAGGATGTCATCGATGTCCTGCCAGCGCTTGGTGTGACGGCCGCCGGGGATGTTGGTGTGCGGCAGCTCGTCCACGACGGCGACCTCGGGTCGCCGTGCGATGACCGCGTCCGTGTCGAGCTCGGTGAACCGGGCGCCGCGGTACTCGCGTTCGAGCCGGGGCAGTACATCCAGGCCTTCGAGCATCTGCGCGGTGCGCGGACGGCCGTGGGTCTCGACGAAGGCGACGACGACGTCCGTGCCGCGTTCGGCGCGGCGGTGGGCCTCGTCGAGCATCTTGTAGGTCTTTCCGACGCCCGGGGCCGAGCCGAGGAAGACCTTGAGGATGCCCCGGCAGCGGCCGCCTTTCCTGGCCGGGGACTGCGGTGTCGGCGACGCCACGACCTCAACTCCGTTCTCCGGCCCACGGTGTGGGGCAGGACGTGTCGCAACGGTCCGGCCGCGCGCCCTGCGCGGCCGGACCTCTGTGGGGGTGCACTCCGATGGCCGAGCCCGGTGAGCGCGAGGTCGAGCACGAGGGCGTCGACCCGAGACTCGCCGAGGAAGCCGGTCAGGCGGCATGGCCAGCAAACCGCCTGATGGCAGGCGTTACGCATCCCTTAACGGCTCCCATGCGGCCGCCGTGGGAACCTTCACGTTCTCTTAGCGCGCCGGGTCGATCGCCTGGCCGCTCAGCCCCGGAACTCGGCCAGACGCGGACGCACCCCGACCAGGCACAGCAACAGGGCAAGGCCGATCGCGGCGATCAACAACGGTATCCGGGAGGAGAGCTCTCCGCGGCCGTCCTTGACGCCCTGGTCGTAGGCGGAGCTGTTGATGCCGATCAGCTTCTGCAGGGCGGAGTCGTGTTCGGCGAAGGCCGCGTTCGACGCGCCGGGCGCGTAGCTGGTTCCGAAGGCGATGGCCTGGTCGAGCTTGCCGCTGTCCGCAAGTGCGCGGATGGTGCGGTCGTCGCGCTCGTAGACCTGGTAGGCGGCCAGGGTCTGCTCGGCCGCCGCCCGCTCGCCGGTGAAGGTGATGTTGTGGAACTCGGTGCCGTAGAAGCCGCCGAAGCGCACGTCGGCGTGGTCGGCTCGGTACGCGGTGACCGCAGCCGCAAGCGCCGTGTCGTAGCTGCTGATCGAGGCGCCCGACAGCGTGAGGATCTGCTGGCTCTCGGTCTCGAACGCGTCCTGGTACTGGGCGGCGCGGCCTGGATCCAGCAGGTATCGGCTTTCGTCCGCGTTCGCGTCGTAGGCGACCGCGCGCGCACGGCTGAGTGCGACGACAGAGTCGAACGCGTCGCGCCGGGCGTAGCGCAGGTGCTCGCGCTCGTCCGCCCACATGCTGCCCGCGAGGCCCGTGAACACGACCACGAGCAGCGTCGCCGCCGCGAGAGCCGGGTTGACCAGGCGCCGGAAGCGCCCGGCGAGCCAGATCTGCAGGCCGATCAGGGCGGCCAGGAGCGCGACGCCGAGGGCGACCGTCCACCACAGGGCCGTGCCGAGCACGGAGCGCTCGGTGTCGTAGGTGTGGTTGTAGGCGTCGTTGTTCGCCTGCACGAGCCGGTCCGCGGCCGGGAGCAGCGTGGTGCGCATGAGGTCGGTGGCCTGCCGGTAGTCCGCCACGGCGGACGGGTCGGGGTGGCCGGCGGGGCGATGGGCCGCGTCGTTGAGTGCCAGCGCGCGGCCGTCCAGGTCCTGGTAGCGACCCATGCCGTCGAGCACGTCCTGGAGAGCGTGCTGCACGTTCGCGTTGCCGGCCGCGTCCAGCGTCGCCCGTTGCAGGTCCCGGTCGGCGGTGGTGCGGTCGGCTGTGTACGCGGACAGGGCCGCGGTGCGCTGGCCGGCCAGCGATCCGTCAGCGCCGAACATGATCAGGTTGGCGCTCTGCCCGTCCAGGTCGGTGAGTGCCTGGTACAGCCCGGCGGCGTCCACGACCTGGGGCGCCTGCTGGTCGCCGATGGTGGACCAGGCGCTCTGAGCCCCGACAGCCGTGGTGAGTCCGACGGCTCCCAGGACCGTGGTCAACAGCAGGCAGCCGGTGGTGAACCAGCGCAGGCGTGACGGCACGGTGCGTGGCCGCAGTCGCTGGAGTCGTGCAGACCGCGGGCGCCTCGAAGCACTTGCTACGGGCGTGATCCGCTCTCTGCTGGATGTCAGGGTCTCGTCGCCGACAGTGGCCATCGCCGCGCACATTTCCTTCCGCGAGCCGCGACGCGCGCGACCCCACCCCGTTCCGGGCCGTCCCCGGTGATGCGAACGAACACTCTGCCGAGGTGCGCGGGAGTGCAGCGGGGTCCCTGACGAGCCCCTGACGCGGAGGGTCGAGAACTTGGCACTTTCTTAGCCCGGCTCTGACCTGCACGATCGGACGGCATCAAGGAGATGTCAGAGTTCACCGGCCCGGCGCCAAGGGAGCGTCAGGGTCTTCCGAGATCGCCCGCTGACCCAGGTAGCTTGTTCGACCGGGGGACCGGCTCGAAAACTCGTGGGGAGCAGAAGAGCCGGGATGCTTTCCGGTGACGGTCGAGGTCGGCAAGGCCCCTGACCGCCACCTGGCGGGAGAGCAGGCGCAAGGGCACGTGGTCGGGGACGGCCGCGTGCCCTTGCTGCGTTGCCGGGTTCTCCGTGATCGTGATCCCGACGTGCGGTCCGTGCCGCTAGGCTCGCGACAAGGAGCGCCGGGAAGTCTGGTCGGCACTGCGCGCGGCACCGCTCAGGAGGCGGACGAGAGCCGTCGCGCCGCGACGTGCGAGGTGGCCGCAGGTGTTCTCACGTCATGGGTTCCGTGTCCACGACTGGCGCCGGGAGCGGTTGCGCACCAACCTGTGGGTCGTGCCCGCCCTCGAGGCGGCCGTCGCCGTGGTGTTGTTCGGCGCGACGCTCAAGGCCGACTGGGCCGCGTACCAGGGCCACCTGCGGTTGCCCTCCTGGGTGTTGAGCGGGAGCGCGGACGGCGCCAGACAGGTGCTGAGCACCATCGCGGCGGCGATCATCACCGTCGCCGGTCTGGTCTTCTCGATCACCATCGTGGCGCTGACCCTCGCCTCGACGCAGTTCGGCCCGCGGATGCTGCGCAACTTCATCCGCGACCGCGGCACGCAGCTCACGCTCGGCACCTTCGTGGCGACGTTCCTTTACTCGGTGCTGGTTCTGGTCGCGGTGAGCCCCGGGCCGCACGGGGACTTCGTGCCGCACCTGTCGGTGACGGTCGCGCTGGCGCTGACCCTCGCCGACCTCGCGATGCTGATCTACTTCATCCACCACATCGCCCGCGCGATCCAACTCCCGCACGTCATCGCCGATATCGCCGCGGAGCTGGCCCGCGCCATCGAGACCGAGGGTCGTGAGGACGCAACCGGTGTGGGCGGGCGGCAGCGCGGGCTGTCGCCGCGCGAGCTGATCGAGAGGTGCGCGACCTCCGCGCCCGTGCGCACGCCCGCCTCCGGGTACCTGCAGTACCTGCGGCACGACCGGCTGATCGCGATCGCCCACGAGGCGAACGCCGTGGTCCACTTGCTCTACCGGCCCGGTCACTTCCTGGTCGCGGGCAGCCCCTTGGCGCGGGTCTGGCCGGCGGAGGCGGCTCCGAAGGTGGCGGCGGGACTGGAGCGCGGGCAAGTCACCGGCCCCTATCGGACGTTGACCCAGGACATCTCCTTCGGCATCGACCAACTCGTCGAGATCGCGATACGTGCCCTGTCGCCCGCCGTCAACGACACGTTCACCGCGCTGACCTGCATCGACTGGCTGGGGGAGTGCCTGGGCCGGATCGGCCCCGGCTGGCATTCGCGTCGGGTCCACCGAGACGCCGAGGGGTACGTCCGCCTGATCGCCGACCAGGCCTCCTACGAGCGGCTGGTGCAGCGGTCCTTCGAGAAGATCAGGCAGGCGGGCGTCGGCATGCCGGCAGTGATGATCCGTCAGTTGGACGCGCTCATCAAGGTAATGGAGCGCACCGAGGACCCGGACCGCCGCGCCCTGCTGGTCGGGCAGGCCGAGCTGATCGCGGCCTCCTGCGCAGCCTCCGTGCCGGAGGCGGCCGACCGTGAGGATGTGCTCCGGCGGCACCGGGTGCTGCTGGAGTTGGCCAAGACTCCGGGGGGAGAGGTGGGTGCGGTGGAGGGCTCGGTCGAGTCGGAGGCCGCGACCGAGCCCTACTTCATGCCGCTGCCGGAGCCCGGAGGCGCGCGGTGAAGGCGGCGACCGCTGTGAGCGCGGCTGCCGCGCAGCCTTCGGCCGCGGCTTCCGAGGCGGCCGCCCGGCGCAGCAGCGCCGAGTCGCCGACACGGTCGCGCACGCCGACGACGACACGCGGGGTCTGCGTCGTCGAGTTCTGAGCTGTCGACGTCTGGACCATGGCACACGCTTCTTTCTCACTGCGGCGCGATCGGCCGTCTGTCCGTCCGGAGGCCAGACTTTCAGTCAATGCCGGTGCCCTTCGCGGAGCCAGGGTCATTGACGCGTTCCGTATGCGTGGACTCCGGTCCTTGACGCCGCCCTGACCCGGCGCGTCATCCGATGTTCGACACCGGCGCAGACTGGGCAGAGGGGGGACGCCGGAGGACGGATCGGTGCTCCGCGGCAGGCTCGGCAGAGAGGGAGCGATGGGCGGCACCGGCGGGATCGTGACGGCTGTGTTCCTCGGCATCGGCGGCCTGGCGGCGTACCTCGCGGGCGTCTCCGGGCTGGTCGAGGCACGACGGATCAGACGTGACGGGCACAGGGTCCGCGCCCTCGTCCGCACGCGTCCGGGAGCGACCCGTCCGCTGCTGCAGTTCACCACCGAGGACGACCGCGAGCTGGTCATGGAGGTCTACGGCCCTGCGGGCCTGCCGGAGGGGCAGGAGGTCTGGCTGCGGTACGACCCCGCCGATCCCCGCGAGATCCTGGTCGAAGGCCATGAGGGCCGGGGGCGTGAGCGCGCCTTCGTCGCACTGGGCGTGACCGCCGTACTGGCGGCGCTCGCGGTACTGGCAACCACGTGAGCCGACTCCCGTGAACGGCGCGGGCGTCGCAGGGGTTCCGTTCGCCGGTCTCGTTCGGATCTCGGAGGTCTCGGACCGGTCTCGACCCCGCTAAGGCAGTGTTCAGGTTCCCGCAGGGGGCGCATACGTGGCGTCAAGGTTGCCCGGGACCCTCCCTCACATGCGCTTTCCTTTCCGTGCTGCCGTCGGCGGCACCCACCGGGACGTCTCTCGGGTCGGGTCGGAGCTCTCGTTCTCTGGGGTGCGATTCCCGTGCAGGACATTTTCTTTGTGGGGGTGACGGTCGTGGTGTTCGCGGTCATCGCCCTGATCGTCAAGGGGGTGGAGCGGCTGTGAGCGCTGACAACATCGTCGGGTTGATCGTGTCGGTCCTCCTGGTCGGCTACCTCGTCGCGGCTCTGATCCGTCCGGAGAAGTTCTAGTGAACGCTACTGCTGCGGGCTTTCTGCAGGCCTTCGCCCTGGTGGCGCTGCTGGCCCTGTCCTACCGGCCGCTGGGCGACTACATCGCCTACGTGCTCACCACGCGCAAGCACTGGCGTGCCGAGCGCGGCATCTACAAGCTGATCGGCGTCGACGGCGACGCGGAGCAGACCTGGCCGGCATACCTGCGCTCGGTCCTGGCCTTTTCTTTCATATCCGTGCTCTTCCTCTACGGCTTCCAGAGACTGCAGGAGCACCTGTGGCTCTCGCTGGGCTTCCCGGCGGTCTCGCCGTCGATGGCGTGGG
>NZ_QKYN01000113.1 GCF_003258295.1 Streptacidiphilus pinicola
GCCGAAACGACCTCGGCGCGGGTCGGGGGGCCGGAGGCGCGGCGGACGACGTGGCCGGTGTGGTCGAGGACGAGGACGGTGGGGGTGCGCATCACCTCGGCGCGGCGGACCAGGTCGAGGCGCTCCTCGGCGTCGATCTCGACGTGGCGCACGCCGGGCGTGCCGGCGGCGACGTCGGAGAGGAGCCGGCGGGTGCCGGGGCAGGTGGCGCAGAGGGACGTGGAGAACTGGACGAGCGTGGCGCGGTCGCCGAGCGACTCGCCCAGCTCGCCGGAGGAGAGCCGCAGGCCCGCGTCCCGGCGTCCGGTGCGCAGCTTGCCGTCGCGACGGGCCCGGACCAGCCCGAACGCGCTCGCGGCGACGAGCACGACGGCGACGACGACCAGTCCGGTGCCCGTCATCGCGAGGCCTGCCCGAGACGCGCCCGGCCGCGGACGAGGAAGAGGTACATCTCGCAGCCGAGGCAGTAGCCGAACGCGGCGTTCAGGAAGGCGGCCGCCAGCGCCAGCGCGCCCGCGGCGACGCCGAGCCAGGTCGCGCCGGAGAGGTAGCCGACCGCGCCGACGGCGGCGAAGACGAAGCCGACGGCCTGGGCGAAGCGCGGTGGGCGCTCGTCCTCCAGCTCCTGCGGCGGTCCGAGCCGGGGCCGGACCAGGCGGCGGTAGAGCCAGCCGTAGGGCGAGAAGCGCAGCCCGAGGGCCGCGCCGAGGGCGAAGACCACGGCCTGCGCCGCGAGCAGCCAGCCGCTGCCGGTGACGAGGGCCACGACGAGGACGAGCGTGGTGAGGACGGCGGCGAAACGCGGCCCGCGCGGATCGACGCGGACCTGCGCCCCGGGGGTGCGGTCGGACATGGGAGAACTCCGGTCAGGGGACGGACGGGGCCTGGGCTACGGGCGCGCGGTCAGCGACACGCGGCGGACCACACCCGACCGAAGTCGATGTGGGCCCTGATCACCAGGGGCGTCGTCATGCGGAGCATCTCTCCATTCCAGCAGCCGCCCCGACCGGGGTCAATCACGGCCCACCTGCCGGACGGACGGCGGCGGCCCTCAGCCCAGGAAGTCGACGAAGGCCTGCGCCAGCTCCGGAGCGACCGCGGCGGTCCCGTGGTCGCCGGGCACCTCCGCCAGGCGCGCCGTCGGCAGCAGCGCGGTCAGCTCCCGCGCCGATTCCGTCCGCTCGTCGTCACGCCCGACCACGACGAGCATCGGTGTCGTCAGGCGGGCGACGAGCTCCTGCGGGGTGGTCGCGATCGAGTCCAGCACTCGCAGCAGTGCGACGGGGTCGGCGCCTCGGGAGCGGAGGTACTCCTCCGCGCGCGCCTCCCGGGTGCCCGGCGCGAAGGTGCCCGCACCCTCGAAGATCCGGCGCATCCGGTCGCCGGCGCCGCCGCCGGTGCCCAGCAGCTCGCGCAGCCCTTGGCCGCCGACCACGATCCGGCGCGGCGTCGCCCCGCGCACGAGCATCCGCACCGCGATCCGCGCGCCGAGCGAGTAGCCGCCGAGGTCGTAGTCGTCCAGCTTCAGGTGCTCGACGAGCGCCAGCGCGTCGTCGGTGAGGACGTCCGAGGGGTAGGCGTCCGCCTCGTGCGGCTTGGCGCTGCTGCCGTGCCCGCGGAAGTCCGGCATGATCACCCGGTGTCCGCCCCGCGCCAGCGCCGGAGCGAGCCCGGCGCGCCCGCCCTCCTGGAACCACGACTCGGCGTCGGCGATGTACCCGTGGAGCAGCACCACCGGCCGCCCCTCGCCCAGCTCGCGCCAGGCCAGCCGCCGGCCGTCGGGCGCGTCGAAGAACTGGGCGGCGGGGAAGGGGGCCTCGGGGTACGGAACGTCGCTTGTCGGGGTGTCAGCGGTCATGCGCCGCACGCTACAGCGTTCAGGCCCGCTCGATCAGCGGGAACGCCCGGTGCCTGCGCGGTGGCACGAGGAAGTTCTGCCGCCTGGTCGCGGTGAGGAACCGCTCGAGCCCGTTGTCGCTCGCCGGGACGTTGTTGGCGCGGGCCAGGTCGAGCGAGGCCTGGCTCCGGCGCATGGTGGTGAAGAAGTCCGCGCTCGGCACGAACACGGTGAACTGCAGCTTGGGTTGCACGCTGCCGTCCGGCACGTCCATCGCGTCGAAGCCGGGGCCGTCCATGCGCAGGTGCAGCGGGCGGCCGGCGCGGTCGCGCGAGGAACGCTGCAGGGTGGAGATGTGCCCGAGCCGGTGCTCGCCCTCGGGCGTGCCCAGGCCGCGCGCGCCGCGCTGCGCGTCGTCGGTGCCCTGGAAGGTGTTGGGCAGGAACGCGGGGCCGCCGCCGTCCTTGTACTGGTCGCTGTAGCCGGTGGCGGGGGGCGGGGTGGAGCGGAACATGTACTGCACGCGCTCGGCGTACTCCGCGTCGTCGCCGGGCCTGCCCTGGTCGTCGACGTCGTAGAACTGCTGCAGGTCCATGATGACGTGGGACAGGTGCTGGATCGCGCCGTTGTCGAAGTAGTCCCCGGCCGCGGCCGTCGCGGGCTCGGCGCCGCCGAAGGTGACCCGCCGGGCCGGGGCACTGGCGGCGACCTGCTGGTCGGCGAAGCCCATCCACATCGGCGAGTCCGGGTTCACCATGAACGCGTAGCGGAGCCCGTTGGCGTCCGCGACCTTCCGCGGCAGGCCGCGCTGCTGGAACATGGCCCGGCTGGAGGTGAACTCCAGCAGCCCGGCGAGCGCGGGCGAGGGCTCCGGCTTGCCGGCCAGTCGCCCGCTGCCGCCGAGCCAGCCGAGCACGTCGTGGATGTTGCCCGCCTGGTCGCTGCGGAAGGTGAAGAGCAGGTCGTTGTCCTCGATCGCCACCGGCACGTCGAACCGCTGCTTCGTCACGCCCGGGTTGCCGGGCGCGACGTCGGTCGGCCCGGGGACGGCCTCCTCCAGGACGTAGCGGCTGCGGTCCTGTGCGAGCCGGGGCAGGTGGGCGGCGACGAGCGGTCCGTCCAGGCCGCCCGGCAGCCGCCGGAAGTAGGGCAGCCCGTAGGCGAGGAAGATGAACACCCCGGCGGGGCTGAAGGCGTAGCGGTGCTCGACGGTGCCGAGCGCGTCGCGCAGCAGCCGCTGGTCGGCGAGGGTGGGTGTGCGCAGCAGCCGCGCGGTCGCGAACACCGTGTGCACGGGGCCGAACTGGACCTCGACGCCCTCCACGGTCCGGGCCGGCGGCACGAAAGCGGCGATATCGAACTGCACGTCCCCGGGCTTGGCCCCGTGCGCGCCCCCGGCCGCCCGGACGGGCACGCTCGCCTGGCGCTGCAGGCCCTCCAGGGCGACCATCGCGGCGGCCAGCCCGCCCCCGTACAGCACCTGACGCCTACTCAGACCGTTGCCCCCCGCTGCGGTGGCCTGTTCGCCCGACCGATCCCCCACGACGCCCCCAGGAGTTCCACGGCTGAAACTGCGTCAGCAACGTAACGGCGCGGCTACGGCGCAGCAAGACCGCACTCCCATCCGAAACGCGGCCTCCGGATATCAGTAAGTCACCTGCTTCACTCCCGTCACTTGTTTCGCGCGTGTGGCGAGTTCACGAAAGTCACGTCACGGGTCTGGCGAAGATCGGCGGTGTGCGTGAACCATGCATCCGGAGGGTACATCCACGCCCAGTGGTGGCATGGGCATGCCCAACATCCGATTTGGTGCGGATACCGACGAATGCGAACCCGGGGAGTCGAGGACAGATGCGTGTGGGGCAGGGACTGAGAGTCGCGGCTGCGGCCGCGGCGCTGGCGGTGGCCGTCGCCGGTTGCTCCAGCGGCGGCAGCGGCAGCGGGGCGATCGGCAACGGCGAGAGCGCCGCCGCCAAGAAGCTGCCGGTCAAGCAGGGAGGCACCGCCACCGTCGCGGAGGTGGGCGCCCAGCCCGACTTCATCTTCCCGCTGGCCCCGGCGACCAACCAGAACGGCTACAACGTCAACCTCACCCAGCCCCTGTGGCCCTACCTGGTCTACGCGGGCGACGGCGGCCAGTCGGTGGTGAACAAGGACCGCAGCCTCTTCAGCAACCTGGCCTGGTCCAACGGCGACAAACGCCTGACGATCACCCTCAAGAGCTGGAACTGGTCCGACGGCACACCGATCACCAGCCGGGACTTCACCTTCGTCTACAACCTGCTGAAGACGAACGCCTCGAACTGGAACGCCCACCTCGTCGGGCTCTTCCCCGAGGACGTCGCCCAGGTCTCCACGCCGGACACCCACACCGTGGTGCTCGACCTCACCCAGGCGTACAACCCGGACTTCTACACCGACGACGTGCTCAGCACCATCCCGCTGCTGCCGCAGCACGCCTGGGACAAGACCTCCGCCACCGGCGCGGTCGGCGACTACGACACCACCGCCTCGGGCTCCAAGGCGGTGTACGCGTTCCTGCAGCAGGAGGGCGCCAAGACCACCGAGTTCGCCACCAACCCGCTCTGGCAGGTGGTCGACGGGCCGTGGAAGCTCTCGGAGTTCCGCAGCAACGGGTACTACAGCTACCTGCGCAACGCCGCGTACTCGGGCACCAAGCCGGCCCTGGACAAGGTCATCCAGTCGCCCTTCACCACGGACACCCCCGAGATCAACGCGCTGCGCTCGGGCAGCTCCCTCGACGTCGCGTCGCTGCCGCTGAACGACATCAAGCAGGCGCAGGCCCTGGAGTCCAGCGGCTACTCGATCGCGAGCGTGCCCATCCCGGGCGTCGCCGAGATCCAGCCCAACCTGTACAACGCCCAGGTGGGCGCGCTGCTGCGGCAGTTGTACGTGCGGCAGGCGATGGAGTACCTGATCGACCGCAACCAGATCGTCGCCAAGGTCTACAACGGCTACGCCGACCCGGGCAACGGGCCGGTGCCGGTCAAGGCCTCCGCGGCGTGGGCCTCGCCGCTGGAGAAGTCGGGCGGGCCCTACCCGTACGACCCGGGCAAGGCGACGGCGCTGCTGCAGGCACACGGCTGGAAGGTCGTGCCGAACGGCGCGACCACCTGCGCGAACCCCGGCACCGGGCCCACGCAGTGCGGCGACGGCATCACCGCCGGCCAGGCGCTGACCTTCACCCTGGCCTACTCCTCCGGCCGGACCACGACGGACGTGCAGAACGCCGCCATCAAGTCCTCCGAGGCGCAGGCGGGCATCACCGTCAACCTCAAGTCGGAGCCGTTCAACACGCTGATCAGTGAGGTCGGCACCTGCACCGCCTCGTCCCACCCGGCCTCCGGCTGCGGCTGGCAGCTGGCCGAGTTCGGCTACGAGCCGTACTCGCTCTACCCCAACGGCACCGGATACTTCGACACCGGCGGCAACGGCAACTCCGGCGGCTACTCGGACCCGAAGATGGACCAGCTGATCAAGGCCACCGAGTACGGCTCCTCGGCGCAGGCGTTCACCGAGTACGAGGACTACGCGGCCCAGCAACTCCCGTGGCTGTGGCTCCCGTTGCGCGAGGGCATCCTGGTCTACCGGACCAAGCTGCAGGGCGTCGTCCCGCTCAACCCGTTCTCCGCCGGCAACGACTTCGAGGACTGGGGCTACACCTCGTGAGCGGCGAGCGATGACCGCCTTCCTGATCCGCCGGATCGGCCAGGCGATCGTGGTGGTGCTCGGCGTCATGGTGCTGACGTTCGTGATGATCCACCTGGTGCCCGGCAGCGCGGCCCGCGCGACGCTGGGCACCAGGGCCACCGCCGAGCGCATCGCGATCTTCAACGCGGCCAACGGCCTGGACCGGCCGTTGGCGGCGCAGTTCTGGACCTACGTGCAGCAGGCGGCCCAGGGCAACTTCGGCATCTCGTACTCGCAGCAGCAGCCGGTGTCGACGCTGATCGTGCAGCGGCTGCCACGGGACGGGCTGCTGCTGGGCCTGTCCACGCTGCTGGCGCTCGCGGTGGCGGTCCCGATGGGGATCTTCCAGGCGGTGCGCCGGGGCAGGGTCGCGGACCACGTCTTCACCGTCGTGTCCTTCGTGCTGTACTCGATGCCGGACTTCTTCTTCGCCCTGGTCCTGGTGGCGATCTTCTCGGTGCAGCTGCACCTGCTGCCCTCGCAGGCGCCGCAGGCGGAGACCGTCGGCGGGATCCTCGCCGACCCGCGGGCCCTGGTCCTGCCGGTGGTCACCCTCACGCTCGGCAGCCTGGCCGGCTTGAGCCGGTACATGCGCTCCTCCGCGTTGACCACCCTGGCCCAGGACTATGTCCGCGTCGCCCGCGCCAAGGGCCTGCCCGAGCGGCTGGTGCTGAGCCGGCACGTGCTGCGGAACTCGCTGCTGCCCGTGATCACCGTGCTCGGCCTGTCCGCTCCGTCCATCGTGGCCGGTGCGGTCATCGCCGAGTCCGTCTTCAACTACCCCGGCATGGGCCTGCTCTTCTTCCAGGCCGCGACCAGCAAGGACTACCCGATCATGCTCGGGTCGACCCTCGTGGTCGGGGTGGCCACCGTGCTCGGCAGCCTGTTCGCGGACATCGCCTACAGCCTCCTCGACCCCAGGATCCGCCATGTCGACGCTTGACCCCGTGGGCGACGCCGCGCTCGTGCCCGCCGCCGGACCCGTGCGCGGCCCCGACGCCCCGGCCGCCCCGCGCGGATCCGGACGGCTGACGGTCGAGGCGTTCCTCCGCAACCGGCGGGCGCTGGTCGGGCTCGGGCTGGTCGTGGTGGTCGCGCTGTTCTGTTTTCTCGGCCCGCTGCTGTACCGGACGGACCAGATCACGGTGCGGCTGGACCTCGCCGACCTCTCCCCCTCCGGGGAGAACCCGCTGGGCACCGACGCGTCCGGGTACGACGTGCTGGGGCGGCTGATGACGGGTGGTCAGTCCTCACTGGAGCTCGGCTTCGCGGTCGCGCTGACCACGACGGTCTTCGGCACGCTGTACGGCGCCGCGGCCGGCTTCGTGGGCGGCGTCGTCGACGCGGTGATGATGCGCGTCATCGACACCTTCCTCGCCGTGCCCAGCATCGTCCTGCTGCTGATGATGGTCAGCATGTTCACCCCCACGCTGTGGGGCATCGTGCTGCTGCTCTCCGCGCTGTCCTGGCTCAGTTCCGCGCGCCTGGTCCGCGGCGAGGTGCTGACCCTGCGCACCCGGGAGTTCGTCCAGGCGGCGCGGATGATGGGCGGCACCGGACGACGCATCGTGCTGCGCCACCTGGTGCCCAACGCCGCCGGGGTGATCATCGTCAGCGGCACCTTCACGATCGCCGACTCGATCCTGACGCTGTCGGCGCTCAGCTTCCTCGGGCTGGGACTGCCGCCCCCGCACGCCGACTGGGGCAGCATGCTTTCCGCGGGCCTCAACTCCCTCTACGACGGCTACTGGTGGCAGGTGTACCCGGCCGCCGCGATCCTGATCGTCACCGTGGTGGCGTTCAACCTGATCGGCGACGCGGTCCACGACGCCCTGGACTCGCGGTCGCCGAACCCGTGAACCAACGACCGAGGACACCCCGCATGCCACCGCTTCTCGAGGTCAGGAACCTCTCCACCCACATCCGGACCCGCCGCGGCGTCGTGCGGGCCGTGGACGACGTGTCCTTCACCCTGGAGGCGGGCGAGACCCTGGGCCTGGTCGGCGAGTCCGGCTGCGGCAAGTCGATGACCGGACTCTCCGTCATGGGCCTGCTGCCGCCGGGCGGTTCGGTGCTGGCCGGCTCCTCGGTCAAGCTGGACGGCCGGGAGCTGGTCGGGCTGCCGGAGCGCGAGCTGCGCCGGATCCGCGGCAACGACATCGCGATGGTCTTCCAGGACCCGATGACCTCGCTGGACCCGACCAAGACCATCGGCCACCAGGTCGCCGAGTCCGTGCTGCTGCACCGCGGTTGCACCCGCGCCGAGGCGGCGGACCGGGCCACCGAGGTGCTCGGCCTGGTCGGCCTGCCGCACCCGCGCGAGCGCCTCGACGACTACCCGCACCAGCTCTCCGGCGGTCTGCGCCAGCGCGTGCTGATCGCCATGGCGCTCGCGAACGAACCCCGGGTGCTGATCGCCGACGAGCCGACCACGGCCCTGGACGTCACCATCCAGGCGCAGATCCTCGCCCTGCTGGCGGACCTGCGCAGCCGCCTCGACATGGCCGTCGTCCTGATCACCCACGACATGGGCGTCACCGCCGGCCACACCGACCGCGTCAACGTCATGTACGCGGGCCGCATCGCCGAGAGCACCGGCACGGACCGGCTCTTCCGTGGCATGCGCCACCCGTACACGCAGAGCCTGCTGGCCTCGGTGCCGCGGCTCGACCAGGATCCGGAGCGGCAGCTGCCGACCATCCCGGGCATGCCGCCGGACCTGACCGCCCCGCCGGCCGGTTGCCGTTTCGCCGACCGGTGCGCGTACGCCACCGACCGGTGCCGCGAGGAGGAGCCGGAGCTCACCGGCCCGGAGGGTCCGCAGGGCCACCGCTTCGCCTGCTGGCACCCGACCGACGGCCCGCTCCCGGCGGACGCCACCGTGGTCACCCCGCGTCCCGCCGCCGCGCCGCCGGCGGTGGCCGAGCGGCCCCTGCTCGAAGCCCGCGACCTGGTCCGGGAGTTCCCCGTCCGCGGGGGCGGCCTGGTGGGGCTGGGCGGACGGACCGGACGCGGCGGGCGGCGCGTCGTCCACGCGCTCTCGGGCGTCTCGCTCTCCCTCGCACCCGGCGAGACCTTCGGGCTGGTCGGTGAGTCGGGCTGCGGCAAGACGACCCTCGGCCGCGTGCTGGTCGGCCTGGACCGGCCCGACAGCGGCAGCGTCACCCTCGACGGCGCCGAGCTCGGCCGGCTGCGCGGGCGCGACCTGCGCCGGCACCGGCGCGACCTGCAGATGATGTTCCAGGACCCGTTCTCCTCGCTCGACCCCCGGATGCGGGTCGGCAGCATCCTGCGCGAGCCGCTGCAGATCCAGGGCATCGGCACGGCCACCGAGCAGAAGGCCCGCGTCGCCGAGCTGCTCGCCGAGGTCGGCCTGCCCGCGCGCAGCGCCGAGCTGTTCCCGCACGAGTTCTCCGGCGGCCAGCGCCAGCGCATCGGCCTGGCCCGCGCGCTCGCGCTCACGCCCAAGCTGATCGTCGCCGACGAGCCGGTCTCGGCGCTGGACGTCTCGGTCCGCGCGCAGGTGCTCAACCTGATGAACCGTCTGCAGGCGGCCCACGACCTGTCGTACGTCGTCATCTCGCACGACCTGGCGGTGGTGCGCTACCTCGCCGACCGGATCGGCGTGATGTACCTGGGTCGCATGGTCGAGGTGGGCACCGCTGACGACATCCATCTGCGCGCCGCCCACCCCTACACCGCCGGCCTGCTCGAGGCCGTCCCGGTGCCGGACCCGGAGCTGGAGCGGGCCAAGCGCGGGTCCGGCATCACGGGTGAACTGCCGAGCCCCGTCGACCCGCCCTCGGGCTGCCGCTTCCGCACCCGCTGCCCGCTGGCGCAGGAGCGTTGCGCCGAGGAGACGCCCGCCCTGCGCGCGTTCGGCCCGCACCACACGGCGGCCTGCCACTTCCCGCTGCAGACGCCCCTCACCGAACCGGCCCCCGCGGCCGCCGCTGCCGCGGACGGCACCGGAGCCTAAAGCCTGTCTTGGTGGCGGCCCCTCAGGCCGTCGCCTCGGCGCGGGTGGCCGCCGGGGTCTGCCCGCGCACGACGCGGCGGCGCCGGGCCGGCATGCCGAGCGTCGGGTGGGCGACGCCCCAGGCCGCCGCCTTGCAGACCAGCTCCTTGTAGACGGCGGCGATCCGGCCGGTCAGGGCCGCCGGGACGGCCCGGTCGTCCGCGGTGACGTACTGGATCACGCCCTCCCTGCGGCCCAGCGAGACGCACTGGTTGAAGTAGCGGATCGGCACCTTGGGCAGCTTGCCGCCGGTCAGGCGCGCCGCGATCGCGTCGGCCGCCTGCCACGCGGTGGGTACGCCCGAGGCGCACGACATCCGCAGCGGCTTGTCTCCAGGCCCGTCGGCCAGGGCCGCGTCGCCGACGGCGTACACGTCCGGGTGGGAGACCGAGCGCATCGTCGCGTCGACGATGATCTGCCCGGTCCCGCCGACCTCCAGGGCGGTGGCGGCGGCGATCGGGTGGACCGCGAAGCCCGTGGTCCACACGGTGACGGCGGCCGCGAGGGTGCGGCCGTCCGCGGTGGTGACGCCGTCCGCCGTGACGCCGGTGACGGCGGTGTCCTCGTGCACGGTCACGCCGAGCCGATCGACGACCTTCCGCAGGTGTGCCCGGCCCTTGGGTCCGAGCCAGTCCCCCAGGCCGCCGCGGGCGGCGAGCGCGACGTCGAGGTCCGGGCGGGCCTCGGCGATCTCGGTCGCGGCCTCCAGACCGGTGAGGCCGCCGCCGACGACCAGCACGGCCGCTCCGGCGTCCAGCCGGGCCAGGCGCTCACGCAGCCGCAGCGCCCCGGCGCGGCTCGCGACCTCGTGGGCGTGCTCGGCGACGCCGGGGACGTCCCGGGTGTTCCAGCCGCTGCCGAGGGCGTAGACGAGGGTGTCGTAGGCGAGCTCCTCGGTGCCGTTCGCGCCGACGACGGCGACGGCCTTGCGCTCCACGTCGACGCCGACGACCTCACCGAGGGCGAGTGCGACGCCGGTGCCCGCGAACATCTCGCTGAAGGGCCGCGGGTTCAGGTCCTGACCGACCGCCAGCTGGTGCATCCGGACGCGCTCGACGAAGTCCGGTTCGGCGTTGACGAGGGTGATGGAGACGTCCTCGCGGTGCAGCCGCTTGGCGAGGCGCCCGGCGGCGCTGGCTCCGGCGTATCCGGCTCCGAGGACGATCACGCGGTGCTGCATGTCCCTGCTCCTGTCTCTCACGGTGTCGCCCTTTGAACCGGGCAGCCCGCCGTTTCCTGACAGGGGTGCGATGTGAACCAGGTCACAGTCGGATCAGAACGCGCTGAGCAGGGGCTCTCCGTGGTCGGAGGCCGCCCATTGCGCCGTCGCGCGCTCCAGCTTGTCGGGGTTGACCTGGTTGCGGCAGACCGCGACGCCCTCCGCGGTCACCTCCAGGCACATGACGCCGACCACCCGGCCCGCCACGACCGCGACGGCCGCGGGGCCGCCGTTGGCGACCGTGGCGTAGAGCTCGGCCGTGCCGCCGACCAGGGCCCGCTTGGCGGGCCCGGTCGTGAACAGACCGCGCATGAACTTCGCCACCGCGACGGCGCCCTCGACCGCCCTGGCCCGGGCGGGGATCTTGCCGCCGCCGTCGCCGATCGCCGGCGTCCTCGGTGAGCAGCCGCAGCAACGGCTCGGTCCGGCCGCTGGTGGCCGCCGCGAGGAATTCCTCGACGACCCGCCGGGCGGCGGCCTCCTCGATCTCGGCGCGGACCCTGCCCTCCGCGATGTGCTTCTTGGCGCGGTGGTAGAGCTGCTGGCTGGCGCTCTCGGACAGGTCGAGGATCTCGGCGATCTCCCGGTGCGGGTAGTCGAACGCCTCCCGCAGCACGTAGACCGCCCGCTCGCCCGGGGAGAGCCGCTCCATCAGCGTGAGGACCGCGTAGGAGACGGACTCGCGCTGCTCGACGGTGTCGGTCGGGCCCAGCATCGGGTCCCCGTCGAGCAGCGGCTCCGGGAGCCACTGGCCCACGTAGGTCTCGCGGCGTGCGCGGGCCGAACCGAGCTGGTTCAGGCACAGGTTGGTGACGACCTTGGTCAACCACGCCTCGGGGACCTCGATCCGCCGGACGTCGGCCGCCTGCCAGCGCAGGAACGTCTCCTGCGCCGCGTCCTCGGCCTCGCTCGCGGACCCGAGGAGGCGGTAGGCGACGGCCTCCAGGCGGGGCCTGAAGGCCTCGAACCGCTCCACGTCGACCATGTCCAGAGGCATGGCCCCGATCGTAGACGAGTCGCTCCGTGCGCGGTCGGCGCACCGCCCGGTCGGTTCAGGCCAGGGTGCGGCGCAGGGCCGTGATCCGGCCGAGCGCGGCGCCGAAGTCGCCGGTGTCCAGCCGGCGGTCCCGCAGCGCCGTCGCCAGCCCCTCGGCGACGGCCTGTCCCGCGGCCACGCTGCGCGACGCCTCGATGACCAGGTCCATCCCCGCGGCGGCGGCCGCTACGGCGTTGTGCGCCGCCGTGCCGAGCTTGGACAGTGCGCCGGCGTTGATGGCGTCGGTGACGGTGACACCGCGGAAGCCGAGCCGGCCCCGCAGCTCGCCCTTGACGATGCGTTCGGAGAGCCCGGCGGGGTGGTGCGGATCCAGGTGGGGGTAGGTCGCCCAGGAGACCATGACCAGCCGCACCCCGGCGCCGACCGCCGCCGGATACGGCGACTCGTCGACGCTGTGCAGCTGGGACGCGGAGACGCTCAGCTCGACCGGCCGCAGGTCGGTGTTCTCGCTCTGCGTGGCCGCGCCCAGGCCCGGGAAGTGCTTGGCCGTCGCCGCCACCCCGCACGCCTGCTGCGCGGTGATGAACGCCTTGCCGCAGCGCGCCGCGACCCGCGGGTCGGAGCTGTAGGAGCGCTGGAACTCGTCGTCGAAGTCGCCCGGGGTGCGGAAGACGTCCAGCACCGGCGCCAGGTTCACGTTCACCCCGGCATGGCGCAGCAGCAGCCCGGCCTCGCGGCCCGCGCGCGCGGCGGCGGCCGACGGGTCGGCGGACGCGCCGATCTGCTTCTCCGACTGCGCCGGCCCACCCGGCAGCCGCCGCACCTCGCCGCCCTCCTGGTCGGTCATCACCAGCAGCGGGGTCCCCAGCCCGCTGCGCCGACGCGCCGCGGCCATCTCGGCGACGGCCGAGGTGACGTGCGAGAGGCTCACCACGTTGTCCCCGAAGAGGATCACGCCACCGCACAGGCCCCGGGCGATCAGGTCCAGCAGGGCGCGCGGCACGGTGGCCCCCGGATAGGAGAAGACCACGCGCTCCGCCGCCTGCTGCCACGACGTCAGGCGCGCCGCGCCCGTCCGCTCCGCCCGGGTCGGCGCCGCGGACGCGGGCCCGGCCGCCCCCAGCCCGGCCGCCGCCGCGGCCAGACCGGCCCCGGCCAGCAGCGCTCCACGACGAGTCATCGGTCCCACGGCCTCGGCCATCGTGCACCCTCCCAAAGGACAACGCGAACGAACCCAACCGACCACGAACCTTCCGCGCACCGGTGTACCAGCTCGCCCGCCCTCCTGGTAGACGGCGCGCACCACCGGGCACACGAATCCACCACCCGAGGTGTGACGTCACGTCAGCGGCCGTGTCAGAGCCGGTCGAGACGGGCCTGCGCGTAGCTCCTGGTGGCGCCCCGGTCCCAGCGCTCGGCCCACGCGGGGTGGGCGAGCAGCAGCTCGCGGGCGGTCGGCACGTCGCAGCGGTCCGGGCCGAGGAGTTCGCGGATGAAGACGACGGCCACCGCCACGGAGAGCCCCTGGTCCGCGAGACGGCCGAGGAGCGCCGGCAGGTCCGGGTCGGCGGCGAAGGCGGCGCGCTCGGCCCGCAGGCGGCGGACCAGGCAGGCGACGTACAGCGGGTGTTCGGGCTCGCCCCGGGCGGGCAGGCCGCGGAACATGGGCGCCAGGGCCCGCCGCAGACGTCCGATCACCTCGTCGAGGTCGGTCGGCAGCGCCGGGTGGTCCGCGACGAACGGCTCCCAGTCGACCTGCTCGGCGAGCTGGTCGAGGTCGCCGGGCCGCGGCGGCGTCCACACCTCGGTCAGGTCCGCGGTCGTGAAGGCGGCGCCGACGAGCTCGTACGGGATGGGGCCGTACTCGGCCAGCAGCATCGCGTCATAGAGGTCCTTGCCCTGCGGGTACGCGTCGGTGACCAGCCACTTCAGCTTCCACGCCAGCGACAGACCGGGCGACACCGCGAGCAGCCGGGCGCCCGCCGTCCCCGAGGACGCCGCGAGGGCGGCGAGGTGCGTGGCGGCCGGCGGCTCCGGCAGCTCCTCGTCGAAGACGAAGTCCAGCTGCACCACACCGCCCGGCAGCTCGCCCGCCGTCCACGGCAGCACCAGGCGCCGGCCCGGGACCCGGTCGTAGGTCCAGATCTCGTCGCTGACGGCGCCGGACGCGTCGAAGCGCACCGGGCCGCCAGCGCGGTCGGCGGTCTGCTGGGCCGCGTGGGCGATGCCGGTCAGCATGGCCGAGGTGGCCGGGTGGCCGATGTCCCACGACTGCGGAACCACCACGAAGTCCAGGTCGCCGGGCTCCCGCGCCGCCTCGCCGCACCAGGCGCGCAGCAGCACGCTGCCGCGCAGCACCAGCGAGTCGGCCCACGCGGAGGAGGCGATCGCGGCCAGCACCAGGTCCAGTGCGGCGCGGCGCGCCTGCGTCCAGGCGTGGGCCAGGCCCTCGTCCGCGAACACCGGCTCCCCGGCCCGGAAGGCGTTGCCGTAGTGCTTCAACGCCGGTTCGAACCGGCCGTACTGCCGGACCCGCGCGTCCTCGATCGGCCGCAGGGTCACCGGCAGCATGCGCTCCGCGCGCACCTGGTCCGCGAGCGGCGTGTGCGGCAGCCCGGCATCGGCCGGCCACCGGCTCCACGGGTCACGGTCCTCGACGTCCCCGGTCATGTGCGAACCCCCTCCTGCTGCCACGCGTCCCGCGACTCCTCCGGCAAGGGGTCGATCCAGCCGTCGTCGATCGACGTGTCGCTGTCGTGGACGACGAACTCACGCTCCACGCCCTGCCACCGGTGGCCGGCCCGGCGCAGCGAGGCCAGCAGCCGGCCCAGGCGCGCCCCGGCGGTCTCCCGGCCGACCCGCTCGCAGCGCTGGGTGACGAAGCGCCGCTCCAGGCCGTCGCCGCCCAGCTTCCTTGTGTTCCAGGAGACATGTGCCCGATGTGGTGTCACCAGCCGGGCCAGCTCCTCCAGATCGGTGTCAGGTGGCAGCAGCAGGCAGACGTGGTGCTCGAAGTAGAGCCCGGCGTCCGCCAGTCTGCCGGCCCGCGCGTCGTCGTCGACGGGCACGCCCGCCGCCCAGGGCGGCACCTCCAGCTTGACCCGCCGCACCGCGAAGCCGTCCGCGGTCAGGGCGTCCACGATCCTTCGGGTCTCGCCGAGTTGCTCGACGAGCCGGCCGTGGCCGCGCAGCGTCAGCATCGGCTGGGAGGGCGTCCGGCCGCGCGCGAGCACGATGTGGGTGACCTTCAGCCCGGCGCGCGCCGACCACGCGTCCAGCCGCGCCAGCCCCGCCGGGTCCTCGCAGCGCACCGTCAGATGGGCTTCGAACGGCCCCGAGAACGCGGCGTCCACCTCACTCGTCCCTCCCCCGTGGCCTGCGGTCCGCGCCACCCTACGCGGCCCCCGCCGCCCGCGGCACGCGCATTTCCCACGGGTCGGCAGCGCCGGAGTGGGCGCCCGGACCGGTCACGCGACAGGATGGGCGCATGACCAAGGGCATCCTCTTCGACTTCTCCGGCACGCTGTTCCGCATCACCGACACCCGGCCGTGGCTGGACGGCGCGCTCGCCTCGCTGGGACTGGAGCTGCCCGAGGCGGAGGCCGCCGCGCTCGCGGGGCGGCTGGCGGACGCCGGGGCGCTGCCCGGCGGTCCGAACCCGCGTGAGCTGCCGGAGGCCCTGCGGCGGCTCTGGGCCGAGCGCGACCTGGACGCCGTTCGGCATCGGGCCGCGTACACCGGCCTCGCGGCGCTCGCCGACCTGCCGGATCCGCGGCTGGCGGACGTGCTCTACGACCGCCACCGCCTCCCCGAGTCCTGGCGTCCCTACCCGGACACCGAGGCCGTCCTCACACAGCTGCGGCGACGCGGCGTCCCCGTCGCCGTGGTCAGCAACATCGGTTGGGACCTGCGTCCCGTCTTCGACCACCACGGCGTCGGGCAGCTGGTCGACGCCTACGTCCTCTCCTTCGAGCACGGCGTGCAGAAGCCCGACCCGCGGCTGTTCCGCGCCGCCTGCGACGCCCTCGGGCTCGACCCGGCGGACGTGCTGATGGTGGGCGACGACGCCGACGCGGACGGCGGTGCGACGGCGCTCGGCTGTGCGTTCCTGCACGTCGCCCACCGCCCGGTCGAGGAGCGTCCGGACTCGCTCACGAAGGTGCTGGACCGGATCCCGGACTGACCCGGCGTCATGTCCTGGTTCAGGTCGCCGAGAAGCTGAACCAGTGCACGTTGACGAAGTCGCTCGTGCTGCCGCTGCTGAAGGTGACGAAGAGGTCGTGTACGCCGGTGGCCGTGCCGCCGAGGTTCATCGGCACCGTCTCCCAGCTCTGCCAGCCACCGGTGTTGGCGATGTCGATCGCCGCGAGCAGCGGGCCGGTGGTGCTGTCGAGCCGGAACTGGACGGCGCCGCTGACCCCGGCCGCCGCGCCGGAGGCGAGCCGGGCCAGCACCTGGACCGGGGAGGCGGAGCCGAAGTCGACGCGTCCGTACTTCAGCCAGTCGCCCGAGGAGATCCAGCCGACGTCGAGGCCGCCGCCGGTGTCCGCGCAGGACTCGGTACCGGTCCCGCTCTGCGCCGAGTAACTCGCGGCCTGGATCGTGGAGTAGGCGCTCACCGTCGTGCCGCCACCGCCTCCTCCGCCGCCCGCGCCGGTGACGCCGCTGCCGAGCGAGATGGTCCACGAGGTCGGCGCGTAGTCCTGCAGGTGTCCGTCGACGGGCGCGCTGCCGGTGGGGCCGACGTCGTCGTAGGGGAAGGCGTAGCCGACGTTGGCGTACTGGTGGACCAGCCGGGCGTAGTGGTTGGTGACGGCGTTCGTGTAGTACTGGGCGGAGGTCACGCCGCCGGGCTGGTTCTCGCCGCCCGCCAGCAGCAGGGTGCTGCGGTTCAGCGCCGCCCCGAGCCTCGCCGCGACCGCGCCGCGCGCGTCGCCGCCGGAGTTGTACAGCGGCCCGCTGTTGCAGCTGAAGATGTCGCTCGCACTCGGCCGGGTGAACGCGACGCCGTCGTCGTTGAGCCCCGAGAAGGTCAGCACCCCACCGGAGACGGTGCCGCTGAAGACGCCGGACGACTGGGTGTCCACCGTCAGCGGCGTTCCGGCGAAGCGGCTCCAGACCTGGTCGAGGTAGGGGTCCCAGTAGCCGCCGAAGTCGGTGGTGGAGTGCACGGGCGACATCACCCGCAGCACCGCGCCGGAGCTGTCGGTGGCCACCAGCGTGTCCCACGGCGCTCCGTCGCTCGCGTGCTGCGCGACGAGCCCGGAGGCGATGGAGGCCAGCGCGCCTGCGGGCAGCGGGCTGACCGACTGGGTGCCCGAACTGCCGGTCGTCTGCATGGAGACGGGCGACGCCACCAGATCGACGTAGCTGATGTTGGCGTAGAGGTTGGTGCTGTTCCAGGTGAACTCGCAGAAGGTCCAGTCGGTCAGCCAGTTGGGGTCCGAGCTGGTGAAGCCGGGCTGGACGAGGCCGGGGACGGTGCCCGGGTTCACGAAGAACTGGATCTTCTGGCCGACCGAGAACCACACCCGGCCGCCGATGACGTAGTCGCTGAGCGTCACCGTGGTCGAGGTGCCGGAACCGCCCAGGGCGATGGCGTGGTCGGGGACGGGCGTGACCGGGGCTGAGGGGTTGGACAGACGCTGGAAGAAGCCGTCGGCGGCGACGAAACCGGGCCAACCGGTGCTGTCGGCACCGGAGATGTAGGCGTAGACGGGGGCGGTCGAGCCGGAGTTGTTCTGCAGCGTGACCGGCAGCGAGGCGGCGGCGGACGCGGTGGCGGCGAGGCCGGGGAGCCAGGCGGGGGCGGTGAGCGCGGCCGCGGCGGCGGTACCGCCGGCGGCGAGGAAGGCGCGTCGTGACAGCAAGGGGCACTCCAGGGGGCGGGAGGCGCGACTGGTTTAGACCGGTCGAAACTATCGTCGCGCCCGCATGTTCCCGTCAAGACTTGCGACGGTGATGCCTCCCGTGAGTTGACATGCCTTCAGAGGTTGAAAGCGGAGCCGCCGTTGCTCCCCTGGTGCTGTCTTCAGCGAAGTCCGCGCAGCGGCAGGCCGCCCACGCGGTAGATGTCGTCCAGCACACCCATGGTGACCACCGCGTCCCGCGCCGAGGTGAGCACCTCCGCTCCGTCGAGCACGGCGGCGGCGAAGGCCCCGAGCTGGGCGGTGTAGCTGCCCGGCTGCCGCGGCACCGACTCGCGGCGGACCGGACCGCCACCACTCGGGCGCACCGTGAGCGTGTGGTACACCTGCGGCGCGACGAAGTTGGTCACCCGCAGCTCGCCGGCGTCGCCGACGGCGCGCACCCGGACCGCCAGCACCCGGCGGGACCAGAGCGAGGCGCGCACCTGACCCGTCGCCCCACCGGGGAAGACGAGTTCGGCGCTCATCGCACGGTCGATCCGCGGGTCCCGACGCAGCGTCAGCAGCCGCGCCGAGGTCACCCGAGGATTCCCGCCCAGCAGTCGGGCCACGTGGACGGCGTAGCAGCCGGCATCCATCGTGGCGCCGCCCGCCAGCGCGTAGTTGTACCGGATGTCGCTGAACTTCGGCAGCGGGAAGCTCAGTTCGGCCTCGACCCGGCGCAGCGCGCCGAGCTCGCCACCGGCGACGATCTCCCGCATGCGCGCCGCCAGCGCGTGATGGCGGTAGTGGAACGCCTCCATCACGACCAGCCCGTCCCGCGCGTACGCCGCCTCCGCGGCCTCGGCCACCTGCTCGGCCTCGGCCCGGTTCGCCGTGAACGGCTTCTCGCACAGCACGTGCTTTCCGGCGTCCAGCGCCTTCAGCGTCCACTCCGCGTGCAGGCCGTTGGGCAGCGGGATGTACACGGCGTCCACGTCCGGATCGGCCAGCACCGCCTCGTACCCGTCGTGCACCACGGGTACCGCGTGCTTGCGCGCGAACGCCTCCGCCCGCGCACGCTCCCGCGCCGCGACGGCGACCACCTCCACCCGCGGTGTCACCCGCGCGGGCCCGATCAGCGCGCTGGGCGCGATGGCGGCCGCCCCGAGCAGCCCGATCCGCACACGTTGTTCCGGCACGCCCGCCACTCTGCCAGCCACACCGTTCACACGCCATGGCCCCGGATCCGCCCCTCGACCACGGCGCCGGGCCCGGCTCAGCGCATCCGCTCAAGAACGACGACCACGGCGTCGTCCTTGAGACTCTCGGCCCAGGTGGAGACGTCGTGTTCGATGAACTCCGCGACGCGGCCCGGGCTGCGGGCTTCGGCGGAGCGGCCGGTGAAGGCGGTACCGAGGCGGCCGGTGAGCGGGTAGAAGTCGTCCTGGCCGTCACGGGCCTCGGTGATGCCGTCGGAGTAGGCGACGAGCAGGTCGCCCTCGGCGAGGCGGTGGGTCACCTCGCCCTGTGGGAGCCCGCCGAGCATCGAGGCCAGGCCCAGCGGCAGCGCGAACGGCACCTCCAGCGGCCGGATGTCCTCCGGCCCGAGCAGCAGCACCGGTGGGTGACCCCGGTTGAGCACCCGGACCACCGGCTCGTCCGCCGGGAACTCCATCAGCACCGCCGTCACGAACAGCTCCTCGTCGTGGGAGTCGGCCGAGTCCAGCGCGAGGGCGGTCTCGATCCGCTCCGCGACCCCCGCCAGGGTCGCCTGGACGGCCGCGGCCTCACGGAAGGTGGCGAGCGCGGTGGCGACCGTGGCGACCGCGCCGTTGCCCTTGCCCCGCACGTCCCCGAGGATCATGCGGGTCCCCCACCTCGACTGCCGCACGCCGTACAGATCGCCGCCGACCAGCGCCTCCTCGTCCGCCGCGCGGTAGAAGCCCGCCAGGGCGACCGGCCCGACGCGGCGCGGCAGCGGCCGCAGGAGGGCCCGCTGGGCGGCCTCCGCCAGCGCCTGCACCCGTTCGAGCCGCCGGCTCGAACGGCTCGCGGCCACGGTGAAGAAGATCGCCACGCCGGCGATCAGCGCGTTCGCGGCGAAGTCCACCAGGAAGTGGGAGCTGTAGGCCCGACCCTGGTCGACCTGGAGCGCGATCATCCCCAGCGCCCCGGTGGCCGCCACCGCGACCACCCAGCGCGTCCGGTAGTACAGCGCCGCCAGCGGGGTGGCCGCGCTGAGCAGCGACAGGTACGAGTAGGCCGCGGGCGTCGTCAGCTCCAGCGTCACACTGGCCGCGATCAGAGCCCAGGGCAGCGGGGCCACCCACCTGGGTCCATGGGCGGAATCGGTCACACCCCTGGCGTACCACGTGACGACGCCGCGCGCCCTCCGGTACGGGAACCGGAGGGCGCGCGGGTTACTGCGGAGCTGCGGGGCGGATCAGACCTGGCCGGCCTTCTCCAGGGCGGAGCAGCAGGTGTTGACCAGCAGGCGGGTCACCACGTAAGGGTCGACGTTCGCGTTCGGGCGACGGTCCTCGATGTAGCCCTTCTTGTCCACCTCGACCTGCCACGGGATGCGGACCGAGGCGCCGCGGTTGGAGACGCCGTAGCTGTACTCGTTCCACGGGGCGGTCTCGTGCTTGCCGGTGAGGCGCTCCTCGACACCTGTGCCGTACTGGGTGACGTGCTCCATCACGATGTCCTGCGACGCGCCCAGCGCCTCGCACGCGGTGATGATGGCGTCGTAGCCCTCACGCATGGCCTTGGTGGAGAAGTTGGTGTGCGCGCCCGCGCCGTTCCAGTCGCCCTTGGCCGGCTTGGCGTCCAGGGAGACGACGACGCCGTAGTCCTCGGCGACGCGGTGCAGCAGCCAGCGGGCGACCCACATGTGGTCGGAGACCTCGAGCGGGCCGACCGGGCCGATCTGGAACTCCCACTGGCCCGGCATGACCTCGGCGTTGATGCCGCAGATGGCCAGACCGGCCTCGATGCAGGCGTCCATGTGCTTCTCGACGATCTCGCGACCGACGACCTTGCCGGTGCCGACGCCGCAGTAGTACGGGCCCTGCGGGGCCGGGAAGCCGCCCTCGGGGAAGCCCAGCGGGCGGCCGTCCTCGGTCAGGAAGGTGTACTCCTGCTCGATGCCGAAGATCGACTCCTGCGCCGCGAACGTCTCGGCCACCTCGGACAGCTTGGCGCGGTGGTTGGTCTCGTGCGGGGTGCCGTCGATGTTCAGGACCTCGCACAGCACCAGCACGTTGTCGCCACCGCGGATCGGGTCCGGGCAGGAGAAGACCGGCTTGAGCACGCGGTCGGAGGCGTGGCCCTCGGCCTGGTTGGTGCTGGAGCCGTCGAAGCCCCACACCGGGAGCTCCGCGCCGTCCGCGAGGATCCGGGTCTTGGAGCGGAGCTCCGCCGTCGGCTCGGTGCCGTCGATCCAGATGTACTCGGCCTTGTAGCTCACGGGCGCAGCTCCTCGGTGAATCACGGGGTGGGTGGGGGCGATGCTGTGGCGCTCGGCGTCGCTCCGCTGCACTGAGGAGTTACGGCCTGTGCTCGAGACAGGAGGTTCACAGCACGCAATTTCCCGGCTGTTGCCCGTTTGTGAACAGGAGGTTAACCGTCCTCTTAGTGGCGCAGTTCACACCCTGGTGAGCACGAGGCTCACGTTGTGACCGCCGAAGCCGTACGAGTTCGCCAGCCCCGCGCCCCACTCGCCGCGCCGTGGCGCGCCGCTGACCAGGTCGAGCTTGACCTCCGGATCCACGTGTTCCAGGTTGCGCACGGCCGGCAGCCGCCCCTCGTGCAGCGCCAGCGCGGTCACCAGCGCGCCGAGCGCGCCGGAGGCGCCGAGCAGGTGGCCGGTCATCGACTTGGTCGCGGTGACGACGGGGTGCAGCCCGATCGTCCCGGCGATCACCGCGGCCTCGACGACGTCACCGGCGGGCGTGGAGGTGGCGTGCGCGTGCACCACGCCGACGTCCAGCGGGTCCACTTCCGCGTCGGCCAGCGCCTGCCGGATCGCCCGCTCCTGCCCGTCCGCGTCGGACGCGGTGATGTGCAGCGCGCTGGAGGTGATCCCCGCCCCGGCGACGTGCGCGTACACGCGTGCCCCGCGGGCGCGCGCCAGGTCCGCGCGCTCCAGCACGACGAGGGCCGCGCCCTCCCCGAGCACGAAGCCGTCCCGGTCCGCGTCGAAGGGCCGCGAGGCTGCCTCGGGGTCGTCCTCGCTCTTGGACAGCGCGGTCATCTGCGCGAAGCCCGCCATCGGCAGCGCCGCGACGCAGGCCTCCGTACCGCCGGCGACCACCACGTCTGCGCGGCCGAGCCTGATCAGGTCCAGGCCCATCGCGATGGCCTCGGCGCCGGAGCTGCAGGCGCTCACCGGCGTCCGCGCGCCGCCGCGCGCGCCCAGGTCGATGCTGACCCAGGCCGCCGGACCGTTCGCCATCATCTGCGTGACCACGTACGGCGAGACCTTGCGGGCGCCGTGCCGCTCCAGCGCGTCGTCCTGCGCGAGCAGGGATCCGACGCCGCCGGTCCCGGTGCCGATGACGACCGCCAGCCGTTCCGGCGCGACCTCGGGCCGCGCAGCGTCCGCCCACGCCTCACGGGCCGTCACCAGCGCCAGCTGCTCGCAACGGTCGAGCTTGCGCGCCTCGACGCGCGGCAGCACCTCGGTCGGCTCGACGGCGAGCCGCGCCGCGATCCGCACCGGCAGCTCGCGCGCCCACTCGTCCTCGATCAGCGTCACACCCGACTCGCCCGCGAGCATCGCCGCCCACGTCGACGCGACGTCGCCGCCCAGCGGCGTACTGGCGCCCAACCCCGTGATCGCGACCTCGACCAGCTCTCGTGCCATGAGACTGTCCCCTGTCCCCTCGTGCTCGTTTTCGTCGAAGGCGCACGAGAAGATCATCGTTGACCGAAACCGTCCGTGCGCGGTCAAACCAACCCTGGCACGGTGATTGGTCTCGGCGGGACGCGGAATCGCAGCGAGTCGAGAGGGCGGTCTGTGTGGGGTTCCTACAACTTCGCCCAGGGGTCCTTCAGCTGCCCGCGCTCGATGGCCAGCCGCGCCGCACCGTCGTTGCGGTACTGCAGCGGGACGACCGACAGCGGCAGGTCCTCGCCCGTCAGCCGCGAGCGCGCCTTCACCGGCCGCAGCAGCGGGCGCGGTCCTGGCCCGTGCTCCATCCAGTCGGCGAGAGTGGTCCAGGTGTCCCCGAAGGGATGAGCCAGGAGCAGCAGGACGTCCTCGGGTGGCGGCAGCATCGGCGCCTCGCTCTCCGTGACTCCCCCGCCGTTGGCGGAGGTGCTGACGCAGTGAAAGGTCTTGCGCCGGATCAGCCTAGGCCTGGAGTCCCCGCCCCGGGAGTCCATCGACGGGGAATCAGGTGAAGGAATCTCAGCCGAAGGGGACGTCGATCAGCGTCGTCCCGACACGCTCGGGAAGCGCCTCACCCGCGGTCGACTCGGCCAGCCACGCCTCGAACCCCGCCACGTCCTCCGCCGGCACGCCGACCTCCACGACCACGCCGTGCGCCTCGTAGGCGACGTCCCGCACGGCGTATCCGGCCGCGCGCAGGTCGTTCTCCAGCCGACCCGCCCGGACGTGGTCCGTGTGGACGGCCAGCAGCGCGACCGGGCGGCGCTCGACCAGCCCCACCTCGTCCAGGGCCTCGGCCACCGCGCCGCCGTAGGCGCGCACCAGCCCGCCCGCGCCCAGCAGCACGCCCCCGAAGTAGCGGGTCACCACCGCGACGGTGTCGGTGAGGCCGCGGCGGCGCAGCACCTCCAGCATCGGTGCGCCCGCGGTCCCCGCCGGCTCCCCGTCGTCGTTGGAACGTTCGCGGCGCGGATCGTCGCCGACGACGAAGGCGGTGCAGTTGTGCCGCGCGTCCCAGTACTGCTTGCGGATCGCGGCGACGAACGCCTGCGCCTCCGCCTCGTCCCCGACCCGGGCGAGGTGGCAGATGAAGCGGGACTTCTTGACCTCGATCTCGTGGACGCCCGGTCCGGCCACGGTCAGGTAGGGCACGGACTCGCCTCCACGTTCGCCTGTTCTCTCCCGCCAGCCTACCTGCGCCTCCGCGACCGGCCGCGCTGCTGCACGGTCACCCGTCAACCGATACGGTGGGCGCCGTTGTTCAGGGGGATTCGGGGGAACCGGGGGAGGACCGGGCGTGTTCGGAATCATTCGCCCTTGCCGGCATCGGCTGTCCGAGCGGCTGCTGGAGAGCTGGATGGCCCATCTGTGCGGCCTCTGTCTCGCGCTCCGCGACGGGCACGGCCAACTGGCCCGCACGGCCACCAACTACGACGGGCTCATCGTCTCCGTCCTGGTCGAGGCGCAGACCGTCAGCCGACCGGAGGACCGCCGTAAGGCCGGCCCGTGTCCGCTGCGCGGCCTGCGGACCGCGCCGGTCGCGCGCGGCGAGGGCGCGCGGCTCGCCGCCGCGGTCTCACTGGCGCTCGCGTCCGCGAAGATGCGCGACCACGTGGACGACAAGGACGGCGTCTTCGCCCGGCGCCCGGTCGCCGCCGCCGCGGGCGGGGTCGCGGAGCGCTGGCGCCGCCAGAGCGAGTCGGCAGGCACGGCGCTCGGCTTCGACGCCGCGGGGCTGTTCGACAGCCTGGAGCGGCAGGTCGAGGTGGAGGCCGCCGCCGGTCTCGGCTCCTCGGTGCTGCTGGTCACCGCCCCCACCGAGGAGGCGACCGCGCTGGCGCTGGAGCACACCGCCGTACTGGCGGGCCGCCCCGGCAATCGCGCTCCACTGCGCGAGGTCGGCCGCTACTTCGGCCGCCTCGCCCATCTGCTCGACGCCGTCGAGGACCTGAGCGAGGATCAGCAGACGGGCGCCTGGAACCCGTTGGCCGCCACCGGCACCTCCCTCGCGGAGGCCGAGCGGCTCTGCCGCGACGCCGTGCACGGCATCCGCCTGGCCCTCGCGGAGGTCGAGCTGGAGGACCGAGCCCTGGTGCACCGGCTCCTCGCCCACGAGACGGACGCCGCCGTCGGCCGCGCCTTCGGCCACGCGCACGCCCACACCCACCACGCCCACGGCTCCTGGAACCAGCCACCGTCGGGCCCCAACCCGTACGGCGGCGGCCCGGGTTCGGGCGACCCCTACGGCAACCTCCCGGGCGGCGGCGGTCAGTACGGCGCAGGCTCGGTCCCACCGGGGGCCTACAGCGGCGGGCCGGTCCCGCCGGGGCAGTACGGGGGCGGGCAGTACGGGGGCGGCCAGTACGGCGGTGGCGGCGGTCAGCGCGGGG
>NZ_QKYN01000114.1:0-23559 GCF_003258295.1 Streptacidiphilus pinicola
ACTGGGAGCTGGACACCTGTGCGGGGGTCAGCCCGGGCTCGTTCGGATCCCAGCCGGTGCGCAGCGTGTCCTGGGAGATCGTGAACTCGTTGGTGCCGGCAGGCGTCGACGCCCCGACACCCACCGCGCCGAGCGCCACACTCGTCGTCAGACCAGCTAGCAGGCAAGCGGCCTTCTGTCTCATCACCATGATCGGACGATGCCGCGGCCCACCCCGTCCACCCCGCCACCGACGCACGACAGCGACCAGGTGACCGCACCCACCATGAGCCGCGGGCTGACGCTGCTGTTCGCGATCGCCGGCGGCACCGCGGTCGCCAACCTCTACTGGGCCCAGCCGCTGCTCGACTTCATCGCCCACGACCTGCACGCCTCCACCACAGCAGCAGGCTGGCTCGTGACAGCGACACAGATCGGCTACGCGGCAGGCGCACTGCTGCTGGTGCCGCTCGGCGACATCCTCGACCGCCGCCGCCTCATCCCGCTCCTGATGCTCTGCGCGGCCGCCGCCCTCGCCGGATGCGCACTCGCCCCGACCATGGGCGTCCTACTGGTCGCCGTCACCCTCCTCGGCCTGGCCACCGTCTCCGGCCAACTGCTCACCCCACTCGCCGGAGACCTCGCCGACGACACCAACCGCGGCCAAGTCGTCGGCACCGTCGTCGCCGGACTCCTCATCGGCATCCTCACCTCCCGCACCATCAGCGGACTCATCGCCGACGCCGCCGGATGGCGCACCGTCTACATCGTCGCCGCAGCCGCGGCCGTCGCCTTCGCAGCCCTGCTGCGCCGCGCGATCCCCGCTCTGCCGGCGAAGGCCCACCTGCCCTACCCGCAACTGCTGCTCTCGGTCTGGCACGTCATCCGCCAGGAGCGCACCGTGCGCTGGACCCTGGTGCTCGGCGCCACCGCCTTCGGCGTCTTCACCATGTTCTGGACCGCCCTGACCTTCCTCCTCAGCGCTCCCCCCTTCTCCTACCCGGTCTCCGTCATCGGCCTGTTCGGCCTCGCCGGCCTCGCAGGGGCCCTCGCCGCGCAGAAGGCTGGCCGGCTTCACGACCGCGGCTGGTCCCTGCCTGCCACCGGATGGGGCTGGGCCGCTGTGGCGGGCTCCTTCGGTCTCGCGGCCCTCGCCGGCCACTTTGTCGCGCTGATCCTCGTGGCCATCGTGCTGCTCGACATCGCCGTGCAGGGCGTCAACATCCTCAACCAGACCCGCCTGTTCGCGGTCGCCCCGCAGGCCCGCAGCCGCCTCAACACCGCCTTCGTCACCTGCAACTTCATCGGCGGCGCGATCGGCTCCGCCGCCGCCTCCGTCCTGTGGTCGGCCGGAGGCTGGGCCGCCGTCTGCCTCACCGGAGCAACCCTCGCCTGCGCGGCCCTTCTCCTGTGGGCGGTCGGCCGCCGCAGACCGCTGATCACCGAGCCAGGCCACTGACGCCCCGGCACCCACCGAGACCACCGCACCCCAGGAGTTCAATGACTGAGTCAAGCCGCTTGCGCGACCGGTGGATCGGGGGTGAAGACCCGGTTGTCGCGCAGCAGGGCCCGCAGGACGTCGGCTCTGCGGCGGGCCAGGGCGATCAGTGCTTGGACGTGCTTGCAGCCCTCGCCCCGCTTCTTGAGGTAGAAGTCCCGGTTGGGGCCGTCCTTGATGATGCTGGTCTGCGCTGACCTGGGGAAATGCAGGCGGCGGACGAGTCGGCCTGTACGTACCGAACGGCCCCGAAGAGGAAGCCGAGTTCGACGCGCTCCACGACCAGATCACCACCCGGCTCGCTCAGATTCTGCATTCACTCACCGCCGAGGACTGAGTCCACATTGCCGCGGTCCGCCGCATAGCGGACCGCGGCAACGCCGGATCACAAGTCCAGCGTCCACTCAGAGCAAGCGATGTCGATGAGGCCCGTACGGCCAGCAGGCCCACAAGTGGCTGCCGTTACGGGTGCGAAGGCGGAGCAGTTGTCCTTGCTTGGCACTGAGGGCATCAAGCCGGACGCGCATGCCGCTGTTCAGCTCTCGTTGCTGCAGCCGGTTCCCGTGCGGCTGCCTGCGGAGCTGTGGCGCTCCTGGCTCGCCAGCCCGGCAGTCGTGGAGCGCTTCGAGGCCAAGCGGTACAACCGGCGGGACGAGCAGTACTGGCCTGGCTCGGCGCGAATCCTGGTCGCGGGCGGGCGGTCGCCGTCGACCAGAGGCCTGGTGCAGGGGGCGTCGCCGACATGCCTGGAGGGGATTGCGTTGCGGTCCATCCCCCACCCGGGCGCGGCATCGGACGGAATGTGTCGGGCGCTCGGCGGGCTGCCTAACGTCGGTCTGGCCTGCGCAGGTGCTTGCAGCCGTTCCGCGGCCTGCCGAACTGCGCGAGTTTGGCGAACTGTGTGGGCGATCGAGCCCCTGAACTGGTGCAGCGCAACGGGAGGATTTCATGACGTCAGCGTCGATGACCTATCTGCGGGGGACCGGATGGGTTGACTGGCCGACCACGTTCGAGCCCCCGCTCGCGGGAAAGGTGTCCTGCGAGGTCGCGGTGATCGGTGGCGGGCTCGGCGGGATGCTGGCGGCGCTGAGGCTGGCCGAGCTGGGCCGTGACGTCGTACTGGTCGAGGCAGACCGGTGCGGCCGGGCGGCAAGCGCGCGCAATGCCGGGTACCTGACGAACACCTTGGGCAGTGATCCCCGAATCCTCAACCGCTTCTATGCCGACCGCGTTCGTGGCTTGCACCGCTTCGCCAACAACGCGGTGGGATTCACCGAGGAGCTGATCGCGAGTCGCGGCATCTACTGCGGGTATCTGCCGACCGGCAACATTGGGGCCGCGCCCACCGCAGCCGCCTTCGAGCGCATGCGGAAGACCACCACGTCGGGCAAACGGTCGACCGTGGGCGATGCCGAATGTCTGGGGATTCCGCCGGCCTTCCACGGCGGGATTCACATCAAGTGCGGCGGCATTCTGAATCCCGGCGAGCTCGCCCTGGGTGTGCGGGATCTGGTTCGCACCTCGTCTGTGCGAGTGTTCGAAGACAGTCCAGTGCTCGGGGTCGCCGACGTCGGCGACTCGGTTCGGATCGAGCTCGCCGGCGGCCGCATCACGGCCGGCCAGGCGATACTCACGACCAACGCCTTCACCCGTGAGCTGAACGTCGCGCCCCGCCGCCTTTCCACCCCGGTCTGGGTCACCGCCGTCGAGACCGAACCGGTTCCCGCCGAGCGGCTCGATGCCGCGGGCTGGACGAGCCGTACTCCGATCACGACCAACCATTTCGTGATGCAGAGCTTCCGGACGACGGACCGGGGCACGATCGTGTTCACCACCCGTAGCCTGCAGATGCCGCGACGGTTGTCCGACCGCCTACCCGATCAGTCGGTTGTTGCCGACCTGGTGCGGGGTTTCCGCGAGCGCTTTCACACGTTGACGGACGTCGCTCCGGCCCGCGCCTGGGGAGGGTGGATCGGTATCACTCCGTCGAACATGGCGGTCGTGGGACAGGCAACTCCTCGCGTCTACTACTCGATGGCCTGCAACGGGCACGGCCTGCCGCAGGCGCCGTATCTCGGGAGTCTTCTCGCCGATTACATGAGTGGCGAGGGAATGCACGACGACTTGTCCGCGGTGTGGCGCACCTCGCGCCGGTTCGCGCCTGGCATCGTCAACCCGGTGACGCTCCGTCTGGGGTGGGCCGCTGACCGGCTCGGTGACAGCCTGGACCGACTCCGACGGTGAGCTTTGGCAGGGGGCTTGCCATCCTTGTGGGGCCTGCCGGTGCACGTACGTACACTGCACCGGCGAGACCGGGTGTGATGAGAGCCTTGCTGCCAGCCCGGAGGGACGTAACCGCTACTCGCCCTTTCGGGTTTCACGCGTGTCCGGTGGTTCTCGTGCTGTGGCGCGTCCTGCCTTCCTTCCGGGGCTACTTTCGGGGCGCCCACCGCCCAGGTGTGATCAATACCCAGGCCATGTCCTGACGATCTTCAGTTGGCTGGTTCTACTGTGCGAGACAGGCCCTTTCTCCGGCAGTGGTGGAACTACCTGTTCCACCACCTGTCTCGTCTTCCCTTTCGATCCACGGGACCGAGCCCCTCGAGCCAGGTGTTGAGGGTCGAGCCCGCGTGCGAACAGGTACCCGCACAGGTAGTTCCCCGGGTGTCCCGAGGCCTGCGGCCGCTCAAGATGTGAAGCACAGGTTACACAGCGTGAAACGCCTGGGGCGTCGCGGACGCCGCTCGTGGGTCACGGGTGGAGGTCGCTCGGTCGCCGACCGGCCGCAATCCAAGCTTTCTTCGAGACGTCGGAGGTGTCGAAATGACACTTGTCGCCACCGAGCGGGTTGCTCCCGCAAACACTTCGGAGGACCGGTGCCAGCTGCAGCGCGTGCTGATTGCGGACGAGCACGAGTTGGTTCAGGCGGGCTTGCGTGCTGTCCTGATGGACGAGCCGTGGGTGGCGTCCTGTCTTGGAGCGGGCTCGGCTGAGCTGGCCTGGCAGGTGGCGCGGCGGCATCAGCCGCAACTCGCCTTGGTGAGTACCTCGTTGGGCGGGCGTTCGGGTCTGGAGCTGTGCCGTGCGTTCAAGGAGCGGATGCCGTACGTCAGGGTTGTGCTGGTGTCGGGGGAGGGGCGGGTGTCCGCGGCGCTGGCTTCGACCCACGGGGCCGTGGCGTCGTTGTCGAAGCAGATGCCGTCGGCGGCGATCGTCTCGGCCCTGAAGCGCGTCGCCGAGGGCGCTCGGGTGTTCCCGAGGGACGAGGTGAACGGCGCGGTACAGCTGTCCAAGCGGGAGTTGGACGTGCTGCAGCACTTGGTCCTGGGCCTCAGTAATCCCGAGGTCGCGGCGCTGCTGAATCTGAGCCGGCACACCGTGAAGCAGCACACGAGCACCGTCTACCGCAAGCTGGGGGTCCGTAACCGGGCCCAGGCGGCGAGCCGGGCTCAGGAGTTGGGGCTCGTCGCCTGATTCAGGCGGTCCGGGCGCCGACGATGCGCAGGGCCATCTCGGCGTAGCGGTCAGCGATGTCCTCGGGGGTCCAGCGGCCCCCGTCGTGGTACCAGCGGGCGATGTCGATGCCCAGTGAGAGCAGCGCCACGGTCGCCATGCTCGGGTCGGGGGTGTCGAAGGCGCCCTCCGCGACGCCGCGCTCGACCAGGCTGCGGATTTCGGCGTCGATGGTGTGGCGGATCTGGCGGATCTCCGCGAGATGCTCGGGGGTGAGCGAGGTCAGCTCGTAGTTCACGATCCGGGCGCTGGTCTGGCCGCGGGCGTGGCTGACGGAGAAGTCGTGGATCACCCGACGCAGGGCGGCGGCCGGGTCGTCTTCGGGTGAGCCGATCGCGTCCTGGACCAGCTGGAGGGTGGCCTCGTGGCCCGCCTTCGAGATGAGGTACAGCAACTCCTCCTTGGACTTGTGGTGCACGTACAGGGCCGCCGGGCTCATCCCCGCGGCGGCGGCGATGTCGCGCGTCGTTGTGCCACGAAAGCCCTTCGCCGCGAAGGCGGTGACGGCCGCCTCCAGCAGGCGGGCGCGTGTGGCATCGGCTCGGGGGATCTCGGACGTCTCGGAGCTCACTCGTTGATTATCCCGGTCGGACCGGGGTTGATCGCCGGAGGGGGAGCGAGGCATCCCCCGGCTGGGCGGTTGTGATTCAGGGCGCATTGACGATCCGGGGCGTGAGCGCCACTCTGCTGGCAGTCAGTAAGCAAGCGCTTAGTAATCTACAAGCCAAGGAGTCGCGATGCCCGAAGCCGTCATCGTCGCCACCGCCCGCTCGCCGATCGGCCGGGCAGGGAAGGGTTCGCTGAAGGAGACGCGGCCCGACGACCTGACCGTGCAGATGGTGCAGGCCGCGCTGGCCAAGGTCCCCGGTCTGGACCCGCGTGAGATCAACGACCTGATCCTGGGCTGCGGCCAGCCCGCAGGGGAGTCGGGCAACAATCTCGGGCGTGCCGTCTCGGTGCTGGCCGGGATGGACCACCTGCCGGGCGTCACCGTCAACCGCTACTGCTCCAGCAGCCTTCAGACCACGCGGATGGCCTTCCACGCCATCAAGGCGGGTGAGGGCGACGCCTTCCTCTCCGCCGGCGTCGAGACGGTCTCCCGCTACTTCAAGGGCAACGCCGACGGCCTGCCCGACACGCAGAACCCGCTGTTCGACGAGGCCCAGGCCCGCACCGCGAAGTTCGCCGAGGGTGGCCAGACGTGGGTCGAACCGCGCACCGACGGCGTGCTGCCGGACCTCTACATCACCATGGGCCAGACAGCGGAGAACGTGGCCCAGTTCGCCGGTATCACCCGCGCCGAGCAGGACGCCTTCGGCGTCCGCAGCCAGAACCTCGCCGAGAAGGCGATCGCCGACGGCTTCTGGGCCCGCGACATCACCCCGGTGATGCTGCCCGACGGCACGGTAATCAGCAAGGACGACGGCCCGCGCGCAGGCGTCACGCTGGAGGCGGTCGAGGGGCTCAAGCCCGTCTTCCGTCCCGATGGCACCGTCACGGCAGGCAACTGCTGCGCGCTGAACGACGGTGCGGCGGCACTGGTCATCATGTCGGACACCAAGGCGAAGCAGCTCGGCCTGACCCCGCTGGCGCGCATCGTCGCCACCGGCGTTTCCGGCCTGTCGCCCGAGATCATGGGCCTCGGCCCGGTCGACGCCTCCCGCGAGGCGCTGAAGCGGGCGGGGCTGACCATCTCGGACATCGACCTGGTCGAGATCAACGAGGCGTTCGCGGTCCAGGTGATCGGCTCCGCACGGGAGCTCGGCATCCCGGAGGAGAAGCTCAACGTCAATGGCGGCGCGATCGCCGTCGGTCACCCCTTCGGCATGACCGGCGCGCGGATCACCAGCACGCTGATCAACTCTCTGCAGTGGCACGACAAGCAGTTCGGCCTGGAGACCATGTGCGTCGGCGGCGGCCAGGGCATGGCGATGGTGATCGAGAGGCTGTCGTGAGTAATCGTTTTGCGGGCAGGACCGCGATCGTCACCGGCGCTAGCCGGGGGATCGGCCTGGGCATCGCCGAGCGGCTCGTCGCGGACGGCGCGAAGGTCGTCATTTCCGCCCGCACCAAGGACGCCCTCGATGCGGCCGTCGAGCACCTGGGTGGTGCCGAGCACGCGCTGGGAGTCGCGGGCAAGGCGAACGACGTCGAGCACCAGGCCGACACCGTACGCCAGGCGATGGAGACCTTCGGCAGCGTCGACTTCCTGGTCAACAACGCCGGTATCAACCCGACCTATGGTCCTGCGGTCGAGATGGACCTGAACGCGGCGCGCAAGACCGTCGAGGTCAACTGCATTGCCGCGTTGTCGTGGGTGCAGCACGTGCACCGGGCGTGGATGGGGGAGCACGGCGGCGCGATCGTCAACGTCTCCTCGCTCTCCTCGGTGCGCACGGCGCCGGGGATCGGCTTCTACGGCGCGACCAAGGCGATGCTGAACTCGCTCACCGACCTGCTCGCCGTCGAGCTCGGCCCCGACATCCGGGTCAACGGCGTAGCGCCGGCCGTGGTGAAGACCAAGTTCGCCGCCAAGCTCTACGAGGGCCGCGAGGAGGAGGCGGTCCGTGCCTACCCGCTGAAGCGGCTCGGCGAGCCGGAGGACATCGGCAGCGTCGTCGCCTTCCTGCTCTCCGAGGACGCGGCCTGGCTGACCGGCCAGACCGTGCTCATCGACGGCGGCGTGAGCCTGACCGCCCAGGGCTAGCACGCCGAATCCGAGACTCGACCCCACTGACAGGAGCAACCGCATGACCATCTCCACCCCCCGCGTCGCGATCGTGACCGGCGCCGCGCGCGGCATCGGTGCGGGCGTCGCCAAGCGCCTCGCCGTCGACGGCCTCGCCGTCGCCGTCCTGGACCTCGACGAGGCGTCCTGCAAGCCCGTCGTCGAGGAGATCGAGGCAGCCGGCGGCCGGGCTCTCGCCGTCGGTGTCGACGTCTCCGACGAGGCCGCCGTGCACGCCGCGGTCGAGCGGATCGCCGCCGAGCTGGGCGAGCCGACCGTGCTGGTCAACAACGCCGGCATCATCCGCGACAACATGCTGTTCAAGATGACCGTCGCCGACTGGGACGCCGTGATGAACGTGCACCTGCGTGGCGCGTTCCTGATGTCCCGGGCCGTCCAGGGCTACATGACCAAGGCCGGCTTCGGCCGCATCATCAACCTCTCTTCGACCTCGGCGCTGGGCAACCGCGGCCAGGCCAACTACGCGGCCGCCAAGGCTGGCGTCCAGGGCTTCACCAAGACGCTGGCCCTGGAACTCGGCAAGTTCGGCGTTACCGTCAACGCGATCGCGCCGGGCTTCATAGAGACCGAGATGACCGCCGCGACCGCCGCGCGCATGGGCGTCGACTTCGAGGACTTCAAGGCCTACGCGGCCAAGGACATCCCCGTCGCCCGCACCGGCACCCCCGCGGACATCGCGAACGCGGCGTCGTTCTTCGCCGGTGAGGCGGCGGGCTTCGTCTCCGGACAGGTCCTGTACGTGGCGGGAGGGCCGAAGGCGTGAAGGTCTTCCACAGCATCGCTGAGCTGGAGCAGGCCGTCGGCACCCACCTTGGGTACTCCGACTGGCACACCGTCACCCAGCAACAGATTGACACCTTCGCGGAAGCGACCGGGGACCACCAGTGGATCCACGTCGACTCCGCACGGGCCGAGAAAGGGCCGTTCGGCACGACGATCGCGCACGGCTACCTGACCCTGAGCCTCGTGCCGATGCTCAGCTGGCAGGTCTACACCGTCGAGGGCATCCGGATGGGCGTCAACTACGGTGCCAACAAGGTCCGTTTCCCCTCGCCGGTGCCGGTCGACTCCAAGATCCGGGCCGGCGTCGAGATCGTATCGGTCACCCCCGGTGGCGGCGGCTACCAGGTCGTCGCCCGGGTGACCGTCGAGCGAGAGGGCGGCGACAAGCCGGCCTGCGTGGCTGACACCGTCAGCGTGCTGGTGCCGTGATGGGCGGGTCGCAGGAGTCTCCTCCGGGGGTGGACCTGGAGCGGCTGGGCGCCTGGCTGGCAGCCGAGGTGCCCAGGGCGGGAAGTCGGCTCTCCGCGAGACTGCTCACGGGCGGCAAGTCCAATCTCACCTATGAGGTCACCGACGGCGTCGAGACGTGGATCGTCCGCCGGCCGCCGCTCGGTCACGTGCTCGCCACCGCACACGACATGGCCCGGGAGTACCGGGTCATGTCGGCGCTCCACGCCACCGACGTGCCTGTCCCGAGGACGTACGCGTTCTGCGCCGACCCCGACGTCCTGGGCGCGGCATTCTACGTCATGGAACGAATCGACGGCCGCCCGTACCGGTACGCCGCCGAACTCGCCCCGCTCGGACCGGAGCGCACCCGGGCCCTCTCTGAGGGCCTGGTCGACACTCTCGCCGCGTTGCACGCCGTGGATCCGGCGGCGGTGGGGCTGGGTGACTTCGGGCGGGTCGAGGGTTTCCTGGGCCGTCAGGTAAGCCGGTGGAAGAAGCAACTGGACGCCTCCTGGACCCGCGATCTGCCCGCGGCGGACGAGCTGTATGCCCGTCTCACCGCGGAGGTCCCCACCGAGTCGGCGGCGGGCATCGTCCACGGCGACTACCGGCTCGACAACGTGCTCGCCGACGCCCAGGACCGCCCCGCCGCGGTCATCGACTGGGAGATGGCAACTCTCGGCGACCCGCTGACCGACCTCGCCCTGATGGTCGTCTACGGCCGGCTCGGCGCGGTGATGCCGAAGAACTCGGTGGTGGACGTCGCCTGCGCCCCGGGCTTCCTCACCGAGGACGAGCTCGTCGCGCGCTACGCCGCGCACAGCGAGCGCGACCTGTCGCGGTTCGGCTTCTACCTCGGCCTCGCCTCGTTCAAGCTCGCCGCGATCCTCGAAGGCATCCACTACCGCCACCAGAGCGGACAGACGGTCGGAGAGGGGTTCGCCCACATCGGTTCTGTGGTCCACCCGTTGCTGGACGCCGGACTGACCGCACTGAAGGAGCAAGGCTGATGCAGTTCCAGTACGACGCCCGGACCGAGGAGCTCCGAGAGGCGCTGCTCGACTTCATGGGCACCCACGTCCATCCGGCCGAGGCCGCCTTCCACCAACAGTTGGAGCGGCTGGAGAACCCGTGGGCATGGGACTCCGCGCCCGTCATGGGCGAGTTGCGGGCCGAAGCGTGCAGGCGGGGGCTCTGGAACTTGTTCCTACCAGGCGAGGAGGGGGCGGGGCTGACCAACCTGCAGTACGCCGCGTTGGCCGAGATCTCCGGCCGCAGCCTGCACCTCGCCCCGCCGGCCATGAACTGCGCGGCCCCCGACACCGGGAACATGGAGGTGCTGGCGCTCGTCGGCACCGAGCAGCAGAAGAAGCAGTGGCTGGAGCCTCTGCTCGCCGGTGAGATCCGCTCCGCGTTCGCGATGACGGAGCCCGCGGTGGCCTCCTCGGACGCGACCAACATTGAGACCAGCATCGTGCGAGACGGGGACGAGTACGTCCTCAACGGCCGCAAGTGGTGGATCACCGGGGCGATGAACCCCAATGCGAAGATCTTCATCGTGATGGGCAAGACCGATCCCACCGCCGACCGGCACCGCCAGCAGTCCATGATCCTTGTCGAGCGGGACACCCCCGGCTTCGAGATCCACCGCGGCATGACCGTCTACGGGTACGACGACCGCGAGCACGGCGGCCACGCCGAACTGTCCTTCGACAACGTCCGCGTGCCTGCCGCAAACCTGCTCGGCGCGGAGGGCGACGGCTTCGCCATCGCCCAGGCACGCCTCGGGCCGGGCCGCATCCACCACTGCATGCGGGCGATAGGCACGGCTGAGCGCGCGATCGAGCTGCTTTGCGCACGCGCGGACGAGCGGGTCGCCTTCGGCAAGCCGCTCGCCGAGCAGGGCGTGATCCGTGACTGGATCGCCGAGTCCCGGGTCCGCATCGAGCAGTTGCGCCTGCTGGTTCTCAAGACGGCCTGGCTGATGGACACCGTCGGCAACAAGGGCGCGCACGCGGAGATCCAGGCCATCAAGATCGCGACGCCGTCGACCGTGGAGTGGATCCTCGACAAGGCGATCCAGGTGCACGGGGCAGGCGGTCTGTCCCAGGACTTCCCGTTGGCCAGCATGATCGCCGGCATCCGCACCCTCCGCTTCGCCGACGGACCGGACGAGGTCCACAAGAACGCCCTCGCGCGTGTGGAACTGCGCCGCCAGGCGGGCAGCCGAACAAAGCACTGACGCCGCGCCGGTACGCGTCGGGGGCCAACCCGCTGGGTCGGCCCCCGACGCGTACCGGCGCGGCGTCAGTCGGTGACGGCGGTCATCTCGATCTCGACCACACGGCCGGGCTCCGAGAGGCCGGTGATACCGACGAGCGTCATCGCGGTCGTCCGGCCGCCCGCGTCCCGGACCGCGTCGCCCAGGCCGGCGTAGAGGCTCTCGAGGTTCTCGGCCGTCGGGTCCACGACGTACACGGTCATCCGGACCACCTCGCCCGGACTCGCACCGGACGCGGTGATCGCGGCGTAGGCGTTGCTCACGGCCTTGTAGCCCTGGGCCTTGTAGTCCGTGGCGTCACCCACGGGCTTCTCGTCCGGGGCGATGGCCACCTGGCCCGAAGCGAAGACGAGCTTGCTGCCGGTGGCCACGACGACCTGGGCGTGGCCGTGGGGCGGGGCGATGGTGTCGGGGTTGATCTTCTGAATCGTCATGCCTCACAGGGTCGCCACTGGCGACCCTGTGTTCGCCTGTGACGACGTATCCACTGCCCGTCTGGGGGAGGCACGTTCCCTACAGCGAGGGCGTCGGTTCCAGAAAGCTCTCGAAGAGCGCGCGTTCGGCGGGGGTTATCGGCCGTGAACGACGCTGCTCCATGTCCCAGGTCACGAGTGTGGCGACGGAGCGGGCGCACAAGGCCTCGCGTGTCGTCAGGCGCTCACTCACGCGCAGGCTGGAGTTGCCGAGACTTTGGACGGCGAGCGACACGGTCACAGGGCCGTCGGCGAGCCGCACCTCGTGCAGGTAGTCGATGTGCTGGCGGGCCAGGACATAGCTCGGGTAGGTGACGCCGAGCGTCGACATGATCCATGCGGCGCGGGTCTCCTCGAACAGCCCTAGATAGGCCGTCGCGGTGAGATGTCCGAGGCCGTCGATCTCGCCGAGCCGCAGTCGGAACTCGCTTTGCCACATCTCTGCGGTGCCCTTCGTGGTTGCAGGTAAATGGGCGCACCGTACGTCTCCGCGACCGTCGCGAGCCGGACGCATGCACCAAAACCGCCCAGGTGGGGGTTGTCTCTTGACGGAGGGCGGGCACCTCCCCGAGAGTGCTAAGCAAGCGCTTAGTTATTGGAAGGCGGCAGGATGACGATCGACGAACAGGGGCTGCGGCGGCGGATCGAGGAGTTCCTTGCCGCGCACGACCCCGCGACCACGGAGCGCCTGGAGTTCCTGCGCGCCCGCTACAACGCCGGCCTGGCATGGGTGCACTTCCCCGAGGGTCACGGCGGTCTCGGCCTGCCGCAGGCCTGGCAGCCCGCCGTCGACGCGCGCTTCGAGGCCGCGGGCGCGCCGGACAACAACAAGAAGGCCAACGGCATCGGCCTCGGCATGGCCGCCCCGACCATCCTGCGCTTCGGCACCGAGGAGCAGAAGCAGCGCTTCCTGCGTCCGCTGTGGACCGGCGAGGAGATCTGGTGCCAGCTGTTCAGCGAGCCCGGCGCGGGCTCCGATCTCGCCGCCCTTGGCACTCGCGCCGTGCGTGAGGCGGCGAGCGGCGACTGGATCGTCAACGGTCAGAAGGTGTGGACATCCGGTGCGCACCTCGCGCAGTTCGCGATCCTGGTCGCCCGCACTGATCCGGACCTGCCCAAGCACCAGGGCATCACCTACTTCCTGGCCGACATGACCGACCCCGGCGTGGACGTCCGCCCGCTGCGGCAGATCACCGGCGAGGCGGAGTTCAACGAGGTCTTCCTCACCGACGTCCGGGTCCCCGACATCCAGCGGCTCGGCGAGGTCGGCCAGGGCTGGGCGGTCGCCAACGCGACGCTCAGCAACGAGCGCGTGGCCATCGGCGGCAGCCCTGTGCGCGAGAACGGCATGATCGGCGTCGTCGCCAAGGCCTGGCGCGACCACCCCGAACTGCGCACCCCCGAACTGCACGACCGACTGCTGCGCCTGTGGGTCGAGGCCGAGGTCTCCCGGCTCACCGGCCAACGCGTCCGGCAGAAGCTCGCCCTCGGCCAGCCCGGCGCCGAAGGTGCCGCCCTGAAGGTCACCTTCGCCCGGATCGCGCAGGAGCTGTCCGGCCTGGAGTTGGAACTGCGCGGCGAGCAGAGCCTGCGCTACTCGGACTGGGCGATGGTCCGCCCCGACCACGTCGACTTCACCGGACGTGACGCGGGCTACCGCTACCTGCGTGCCAAGGGCAACTCGATCGAGGGCGGCACCTCGGAGATCCTGCGCAACATCATGGCCGAGCGCGTGCTGGGCCTCCCGTCCGAGCCCCGCGTCGACAAGGACGTGCCCTGGAAGGACCTGGCCAAGTGAGCGACACGAACCTTCTCTACACCGAGGTCGAGGACGACCTGCGGGCCACGGTCCGCAAGCTCCTGACGGACCGCTGCGACCCGGTCGTCGTCACCGCCCTCTACGACGGCGACCGCTCGCTCGTCGACGGCCTCTGGAAGGCCCTCGCCGCCGAGCTCGGCCTGGCCGGCCTGCTCGTGCCGGAGGACCGTGGTGGAGCGGGCGCCTCCGCCCTGGAAGCCGCCGTGGTCCTGGAGGAGCTGGGCCGCACTGTGGCGCCGGTGCCGTTCCTGACCAGCGCCGTCATCGCGACGCTGGTGCTGCGCGACAGCGACGGCCCGCTGCTCGGCCAACTGGCCTCCGGCGAGAAGACCGCTGCGCTGCTCGTCCCGCTCTCCACCGCGCCGCACGGCGCGCTTCCCACCGTCACTGTCGCCGACGGGCGACTCACCGGAACGGTGACGAGCATCGCCGGGGCGATCGAGGCCGACACGCTCCTCGTCTTCGCCGATGGCGCGGTCTTCTCCGTCGCGGCCGCCGACGCCACGGTCACGCCGGTCGTGTCCCTGGACATGACCAGGCAGCTCGCCGACGTCCGATTGGACGGCATAGCAGGGGAGTTGGTCGTCGCCGACGCCGAGCAGGCCGTCCAGGACGCCCTTGTGGCCGGGGCGGCTCTGCTCGCCTCCGAGCAGGTCGGCCTCGCGCGGTGGTGCCTGGAGGAGACCGTTACGTACCTGAAGGAGCGCAAGCAGTTCGGGCGCGCGGTCGGCGGCTTCCAGGCCATCAAGCACCGCCTCGCCGACCTCGCCATCGGCGTCGAGTCGGCGACCGCCGCCGCCCGCTACGCCGCGGCGACCCTGGCCGCGGGCGACGAGGACGCGGTCGTCGCGAGCAGCGTGGCTCAGGCCTACGTCAGCGACCTCGCGGTGCTCGCGGCCGAGGAGGCCGTCCAGCTGCATGCCGGCATCGGCATGACCTGGGAGCACCCGGCCCACCTCTACCTCAAGCGCGCCAAGGCCGACCAGATCGCCCTCGGAACGGCCGGCGCCCACCGCGCCCGCCTCGCCGGGCTTGTTGACCTGCCCACCCCACAGTGACCGTGTGACGCGAACCAGGTGACCCGTGGGTCCCAGGGGCCTCCTGTCCGCTCGTCGGAGCTCTCCGATCCGAGCGGGACGGGAGGCCTTTCCTTGCTTGTGCCCGCGCGGTCGCCACGGACATCCCCCGCCCGTCCGTTTCTGCTCACCGGGAGCCGTGCCGGACCAGTCGTCACGTCCATGCTGCTTGCCTGGCCGTGATCACGCGCCGATTCAGAAAGGCTGAACAACGTGACAACACATCAGTCCCAGGCCCCTCTCACGGTGGTCATCGTCGGCGGAGCGGGCGCCATGGGGCGCTGGGCCGTCCGCTCGATCGCCAAGCTGGGTTCCGCCGGACGACTCCTCGTCGCCGACATCGATCTGGCGCGCGCGCAGCAGGTCGCCGACGAGGTCGGCGGACCTTGCGTCGCCGTGCGGCTCGACGCGACCGACGAGGCGGCGCTCCGCGCGGTCTTCTCCGACTGCGACGTCGTCCTCAACACGATGGGCCCGTTCTCGCTGTTCGCCCGCCCGATTCTGGAGGCGGCCATCGAATGCGGCTGTGACTACCTGGACATCGACGACGACTGGGAGTCGACGGTCGAGGCCTTCGACTACGACGCCAGGGCACGGGAGAAGGGGTGCCGCGTCGTCAAGGGCATCGGTGGAAGCCCTGGCGTCTCGAACCTCGCCGCGATGCTTGCAGCCAGCCGCCTCGACAGCGTCAGTGAGATCGTCACCGGCTGGTCGATGCGCGGCGCCGTGATCGAGGAGGAGGCGGCTTATCCGGCCGCAGCCGGCTCGGCGGGCGCCGCCGTGGAGCACTGGGTGATCCAGATCAGCGGCACGATCCGTGCCTGGCGCGACGGCGCCGAGCAGGACATCACACCGCTACAGCCCGTCGACCTGGAGTATCCGGGGTTCGGGCCGGTGCGCGCCCACACCGTCGGACATCCGGAAGCACTGACCCTGCCCCGGTACCTCGACGGGCTGACCACCTGTCTGAACGTCACCTCCGGACCGGAGTGGCTGTTCGACCACGCCCGCTCGGTCGCCGCGGACTACCACGCCGGCACCATCACCCTCGCCGAGGGCGCGCGGCGCGTGAACCAACCGCAGCCGCCCGCAGACGCGCGGGGCTCGCGCAACCCGCTGGGGACGGTCTGGGCGCTCGCGCGCGGAGAGCGGGACGGAAAGCCGATGGCGGTCTCCGTCGAGCCGCGAGCGATGCCGCCGGGCAAGATGGGCGGCGGGACCGGCGTGGCTCTCGCCGTAGGCCTGGAACTTCTGCGTCGGGGCCTCATCACGAGGACCGGCGTCCACGCCCCCGAGGGCGTCATCGATCCGAGGGACTTCTTCGCCCTGTACGCCGAGTTCGTCGAGCCTGCGCTGCCCGCAGGCGAGGACGTGCTGCTCGTGCGAGAGCTGCCCGGCGCAGCGGCGCCGGCGCTGCGCGGCCTCGCTGGGCACTGAGCACGTGCACTGAGACCGGACCATCGACCCGCTGGCCTGCGATGAGCAGGAGCAGCGGGTCACGGCTTTTGCGGGGCACTCGGCATTCGGCCGACGAACGGCCTCCCCCAGCCGGGTGCGGTGCCGACGGGCGGAGCGCCCGGACCCGGCTGCCCGGGTGACGATCCGGACCATGGACAGTGATCTGGAACGTGAAGAGCAGTGTGATGTGGTGGTCATCGGCGCCGGCGCTGCCGGGCTCGTCGCCGGGTCGACCCTGGCGGAAGCGACCGATGTGGTGGTCCTCGAGGCGGCACTGCGGCCCGGGGGACGCGTGGAGTCCGTCCGCCACGGTGACTACTGGCTCAACGTCGGTGCTCAGTTCACCGAGGGGGCGGGCCCCCTGTTCGACGTGATGGACCGGTACGGGATCGAGCGGGGCTCGCTCGCGGGCCGCAAGGCCGCGCTCTACCTCAAGGGCCGCATGGTCACCACCGACAGCCCGGCGCTGCTCCTGCTGCGCTCGCGGATGTCACTCGCAGCCAAGGTCGAGCTGGCCCGGGTCGGCCTCCGCATAAGGCGCACCCACGCCCGGATGTTCAGCAAGAACGCCCGCGTTGCCAGTGAGGCACGAGCCCGCCTCGACCAGGAGTCCGGCGCCTGGCTCATGAAGGGTGTGCGCACTGACGAGATGCGCGATCTGTTCCGAGCGTGGTCCGGTCAGTGGATTGGCTGCGACCCGGAGGAGACCGCGGCCACGCAGCTCACCTTCTCCATCGGCACGGCGCTGGAGAAGGCGGCGAAGGTGCCGAACTTCGCCCTGCCGGTCGGTGGCAACCAGAGCTTCACCGACGCCCTTGCGGCCGACCTGGGCGACCGGATCCGGCTCGGCGCCGAGGTCACGTCGGTCACCTGGGGAGACGACCTGGTGACCGTGCAGTATTCCGGCACGAAAGGACCGACCCGTCTCACGGCGCGACGGGCGATCGTGGCCGTCCCTGCTGACCGTGCCCTGGCCATCATGCCGGGCCTCCCCGCGGAGCAGCGGGCGGCGCTGGATGCCATCGAGTACGGCCGTTACGTCCTGGCCGGCGTCTTCACCTCGGAGGAGGGTCCGCAGCGCTGGGACGACTACTTCGGCGTCTCCACGCCGGACCTGTCCTTCCAGATGGTGTTCAACCACGCCGCGGCGCTGCGTGGACAGGGCCCGCGCCGATCGGGAGGCGCCCTGGTGTGCCTGGCCGGAGGAAGCCGTGCCGACGAGCTGAACAAGCTGACGGACGAGGAGATCGAGGCGACGTGCGTCCGCGATCTGCTCGTTCTCTTCCCCGAGCTCGAAGGCAGGATCGAGCGGGTGGTCGTGAAGCGGCAGCCCCGGGTGGTCTCCTACTGGAGGAGCGGGACGCGGAGCACCTCCCAGCAGACTCTGCGCAAACCCCTCGGCCCGATCTGGTTCGCCGGCGACTACCTGGCCGCCCCCTCACTCGCAGCTGCCGCGGAGTCCGGCCATCGCGCCGCGACGAAGCTGCTGCAGAGCCTCGGGGCCGAGGCCGCGCGCTGATCCGGCGGAAAACAACGACGGCGGCTCGGGCAATCCGGGCCGCCGTCACATTCCCGCAAGCGCGGTCGTGGTGGTCTCAGTCGATGAACTCGGACACGACCTCGTAGACCTCCTGGCCCTCGACCGGCGGCTGCGGCGCGTACTGGGCGAGGTCGTGGAAGAAGATCTTCGGGTCGATCGCACCCTCGGGGCCGTGGACACCCGGCTTGACCACCTGGCCGCGGGCAGCCATGAGCGCGGCGACGGCCAGCGGGATGCCGGTCATCTCGCCCATGTTGCCCTCGGGCTGGACGGTGGCCTGGGCGCCTACGCGGACCCTCCGATTGTTCTTGGTGCCCTCGGCGACCGCGAAGATGTTGCTCGGCAGGGCGGGCGACGGTCCGGCGTTCCTGCCCGACAGGTTCGGTTGGCGCAGCAGTTCCTCGGAGGCCTGGCGGACGTCGAGCTCGCCGGCGCGAACGCGCTGCGCGATGGCGGCGATCGCGTCCATCAGCCCGCGGCGGGCACTCATCACGTTGAGGGACTCACGGACCTCGGGGCGGACCCGCGGCAGCGTCAGCGGTTCCGGGTGGCCGCAGACCCAGACCGGGTCGGTGCCGACGCCGGGGTAGGTCAGCGTGGTCTCCTCGAGGCCGTAGCCGTCGATGAGTCCGCCGTCGCGCCAGAACTTGATCGGCTCGGTGCAGTTGTGGACCCAGTGCTCGATGGCGGCGGTCGCGTCGGCGAACTCCTTGCCCTCGGCGGCGCGCGGGAAGTGGGCGGCTGAAGCCCGCCACGAGGTGTAGATCGTGTCGACCGTGTCGCACTCGTCCATCGCCAGCACGGCGAGCAGGTTGCTCGTGCCCGGGCTGGCGCCCATGCCGATGACCGCGGTCACGCCGGCTTCGCGCGCCGCATCGTCGAGCGCGAGCATCTCCAGCGTGGGCTCCCAGTCGTCGCAGATGTCGAGGTAGTCGGTCCCGGTCGCGATGGCCGCGCTGAGTACCTCGCGGCCGAACCGGTAGAACGGACCGGCCGTGTTGAGCACGATGTCGACGTCGGTCAGCGCGTCGGTCAGGGCGTCGGCGTCGGAGATGTCGAGGGTGAGCGGCGTGGCCTTGGGGCCGAGCTCGCCAGCGAGCTTCGTCGCCTTCTCCTGGTCGCGATCGGCGACGAGCACCTCCTCGACCTCGTCCGCCTTGGCCAGGACGCGGCACGCGTACGCGCCCATCTCGCCGGCGCCGCCGGTCACAAGGATCCGCTTGCGCGCGTTGTGCTTGGTCGATGCGTTCGTCATGGGTGCATCGTGGATCTCGTGGCGCCTGTTGGGCGGGTTCCCCCGCGCACCCTGCCCACGTGGGGGAAGGCGCTACTCACGAGCCTGCCCGGTGGGTTGCTGCATGACCCAGTGCGCGATCTGCGTGCGCGTCTTGAAGTCGAGCTTGGTGAGGATGCTCTCCACGTGGCCCTCGGCGGTGCGCAGCGAGATGACCAGCTTCGCGGCGATCTCCTTGTTCGACAGGCCCGCGGCCACGAGTTCGGCGACCTCGCGCTGGCGTCGGGTGAGCAGAGACGCCTGGGCCGGAGCCGCAGGTGCGGGCTGGGCGTGCTCCCGCAGGGCGAGTGCCAGCGTCTCGTCGAGGGCGAGGTGGCGTCCACGCGCGAACGCGGAGTCGAACGCCGCTTCCCCGAGGCGCTTGCATGCGGTCACCTGGAAGTCTCCTGGCGCGGTGATCACGTGCTTGGCTCCGATCGACTGCCTCAGACTGTCCGCTCCGCCCGACAAGGTGGCGGCCCGTTCGTCCTCGCCCTGGGCCGCCGCCGTCCACGCCAGGACCTCGAGTGTGAGCGCCAGGCCCAGGGTGTCGTGGAACTCCCGTTTCATTGCGAGGGACTCGCACAGGTCGGCTTCGGCCTGGTCGAGATCGCCGCGGATCAGGGCCAGGAATCCGCGTCCCCACAGGGCGTAGGAAAGGTTCCAACGGTCACCGTTGACGCCGCACAGTTCGTACAGCTCGTCGACGAGGTTCGTGGCTTTGTCGAAGTCCCCGAGCAGGATGTAGGCGTTGGCCAGTTCGATCCGGAGGCTGTCCGGGTACTGCGGCGTCACTCCGGTCTCGGAGTACTGCTCAAGAGCCTCGGTGAACAGCGGAATCGCGCTGGCCGGGTCGTCGCTCAGTGACTGGCGCATGCCGAGGACATGGGTGGCGTAGGCCAGTGCCGCCGGGTCGTCGAGCCGGACTGCGAGGTCGCGGGCCACCTCGGGCAGAACGGTGACCGCATGCTCGTCGCCCTGGAAGATGGCGATGTACGCGGCGGTGGCGAGGGCCCAGGCCCGTTCGTGACTCGGTTCTTCGTCGAGGGCCAGGAGGCGGTCGAGCCAGAGCCGGCCCTCCGCGATGTACTCCGTCGCGCCCCAGAACCACGGCACGGCGGCCATCCGCAGCCCGACGCGTGCCTCACCAGACTCGGAGAGGCAGTACTCCAGGGCCCGGCGCAGGTTGGCGTGCTCCAGTTCCAGCCTGTCGGCCCACTGCTGCTGCCGGGGGCCGACCCACTCGTCGCCGGCGGTTTCGATCAGCTGGAGGCACCAGTCGCGGTGGCGCCGGTCCAGTGCCTCCTGGTCGCCGGATTCGGCCAGCCGAGCTTGGCCGTACTCGCGGATGGTCTCGAGCATGCGGAAGCGGCTCCGGCCGCCCTGCGGTTCCGGTACGAAGATCGACTTCTCGACCAGCCCGGTCACTGCGTCGAGAACGGCCCGTTCCGGGAGCGAGTCGTCGGTGCACACCGCCTCCAGCGCGTCCGTGCCGAAGCCGCCGGCGAAGACGGAGGCCCGGGCCCAGAGCGCCTGCTCGGTTGGGGTGCACAGACCGTAGCTCCAGTCGATCATCGCCTGGAGTGTCTGGTGCCGTTCCGGGAGGTTCCGGTTCCCCTCACGCAGCAGGTCGAACCGGTCGTCCAGGCGGTTCACGAGATCGTCCACGGTGAGCGCCCGCAACCGCACTGCCGCGAGCTCGATGGCGAGGGGGATGCCCTCCAGTCGGTGGCAGAGGCGAATGACCGCGGCCTCGTTGTCCGGCGTGAGCGCGAAGCCGGGGACGACGGCCGCCGAACGCTCTGCGAGCAGGGTGACCGAGGGGTACTGGGTTCCCGTCCCGGGCTTGATGGTGGCCTCGGGGTTGGGTACGGGCAGGGGGAGCACCGGGTAGACGTACTCGCCAGCGATCCGCAGGGCCTGCCTGCTGGTCGCCAGGATCCTCAGGTCGGGCGCTGCCCGCAGCAGGCGGTCGGCGAGGTCCGCGACGGCCTCGACCAGGTGCTCGCAGTTGTCCAGGACCAGCAGCATGTGCTGGGTGCGCAGGTGGTCGCACAGGACGCCGACCGGCTCACGGGCCGACTGCTCGCGCATGGCCAGCGCGTCCATCACGGTGAGGGGGAGCAGCGCGGGGTCCGTGAGCGACGCCAGTTCGACCAGACAGACACCGTCCGGAAAGGCACGCCTCACCTCGGCCGCGACCCGGAAGGCCAGCCTGGTCTTCCCGACGCCCCCGATCCCGGTCAAGGTCACCAACCGCGCCTTGGAGGCGAGCTCCCGGACGGCGGCGACGTCCTGTCGACGGCCCACGAAGCTGGTGAGATCCGCGGGCACGGTGGTCAGCGATCTCGCAGATGGTGACGCCATCGGTTCCCTGCGTGTATCGAGGAGGAGAGGTGACCAACGTACCGCTGCAGGTCTATCGGTACCAGGGAGCGGCCCTGCACGGCGATGCGGTGTGGCCGCCCGCTGGGCTGCCACACCGCGTGAGGACCGCGGGTCGTCAGTGCTCGTGGACGACGATGCCGCGGATGTTCTTGCCGTCGACCAGGTCCTTGTAGCCCTGGTTGAGGTCCTCCAACTTGTACCGGGTGGTGACCAGCTCGTCGAGCTTCAGCTTGCCGGCCTGGTAGAGGCCGAGCAGCTTGACGATGTCGTACTGCGGGTTGCAGCTGCCGAAGAGTGATCCCTTGATCGTCTTCTCCCACAGGGTGAGCTCGGCGGCGGGGAGCTGGATGCTGAGCTCCTCCATGTTGCCCAGGCCGGTCACCACGACGGTGCCGCCCTTGCCGATGACGGAGAAGGCGGACTGGATGACGGGCGCCTCGACGTGCCCGACGAGGATCAGGGCCTGGTCGGCGCCCTGTCCGCGGGTTATCTCCCAGACAGCCTCGTGCGCCTCGGTGGCGTCGCCGAAGGCGTGGGTGGCACCGAACTTCAGCGCGGTCTCCCGCTTGAACTCCTGCGGGTCCACGACCACGACGTACTTGGCACCGGCGGCGACGGCCGCCTGCACGGTGTTCATGCCCAGGCCGCCGGCGCCGTAGATCACCGTGGTGTCGCCGGCGCGGACGTTGCCGGTGTTGACGGCGGTGCCCCAGCCCGTCGGGACGCCGCAGCCGACCAGGACCGCGGTCTCGAGCGGGATCGACTCGTCGATCTTGACGACCGAGAACTGGGACACCGTCGCGTACTGGGAGAAGGTGCCCAGCGAGCACATGGCGCCGACGTCCTCGCCGCCGTGGTGGAAGCGGAACGTGCCGTCCACGAGCTGGCCGTCGAGCAGGAACTCGCCGAGGTCGCAGAGGTTCTGATGGCCCGTGGAACAGGAACGGCAGGTGCCGCAGCTGGGGATGAAACTGCACACCACGTGGTCGCCGGGCTTGAACCGGGTGACGCCCGGCCCGATCTCCTCGATAACCCCGGCACCCTCGTGGCCGCCGATGATCGGAAGGCGGGAGGGCAGGTCGCCGCTCGGCAGGTGCAGATCGGAGTGGCACAGCCCGGCGGCGACGTACCGGATCAGGACCTCGCCCTCCTTCGGGCCGTCGAGGTCGAGCTCCAGGATCTCGAAGGGCTGGTTCAGGCCGGTCAAGACGGCGGCTTTGGTCTTCATGCGGGTCTCTTTCCGGTGGTGGGGGTCAGGCGGGTGCGTCGGCGTGAGCGATCTTGGTCTGGGCGTAGAAGCCGAGCTTTCCGAAGCCTGCGGCCTCGGCGGCGTTCAGGTTCTCGACCGCCGCTCCGAGAAGCCGGGCGCGGTGACCAGCAGCCCGCATGGCGGCCAGGGCGGTGCGGGCCCCTTCGGCGTAGACCTCGAGGGTCGCCTGGTCCGTCGCGTGGCTGCCGCTCGCGATCGAGGAGGCGGCCTCCTCGGTGGTGTACTTCAGCGCTTCCAGAGCGCTCTGGGTCGCCATCTGCAGCGCCTTGGCGGAGACGCCCTCGCTCTGGGCGTAGGTGACGGCCTCGACGTACGCAGCCAGGGCGGCGACGTAGAAGCCGCCGATGATCGTGGCGTCGATGACGCTCGCGCCGCGGGGATGGTCGGCCACGTGACGGCAGGCTCCGCCGAGCAGCGTCAGCGTGCGTTCGTGCTCTGCCCAGACGGCCGGCGAGCCGGAGAAGACGATGAACCCTTCAGGCGTCCCGATCTGCTGCGGATAGCACAGGATGGATCCGTCGAGGTACGCAGCCCCCCGCTCGCCGGCCCAGCGCGCTGCCTGCTCGGCCTCGTCGGGTGAGCTGGTTCCGATGTTGACCAGGGCGGTCCCGTTCCATGCGGAGACGGGTTCGAGCGACGCCAGCGTGGTCTCGTACGTCGAGGTGCAGGCGACCACCAGGCGCGAGGACCGCACCGCCTGGTCGACATCCATGACGGGGGTGATGCCGCCGCCGGCGAGCGCCTCGGCACGCTCGGGGGTGCGGTTCCACGCCGCCACCCGCAGGCCGCCGCCCGCGAAGGCCCGCGCCAGCGCGGAGCCCATCAGGCCGCAGCCGATGACGGCGATGTCGTACGTCTTCGGTCGACCGTTGCCTTCGGACACTTGCTACCTCACTTCGTCGTGTGGGTGTGGTGCGTGTCGAACGTGACCGGTCGGCCCCGCCCGTCCGTGGACAGGAAGCGGGGCCTCGGCAGGCCAGTCAGGCCGCGCGGGGGCCGAGGCGGACCG
>NZ_QKYN01000114.1:23750-32223 GCF_003258295.1 Streptacidiphilus pinicola
CATGGTGCTGTCGTTCCCGGCGGCGAACAGCAGGAGGATGCCCATGACGATGTCCTCGTCGGTCAGTCGCTCCCCGTCGATCTCGGCGTGCACCAGGATGCTGATCAGGTCGTCGGTCGGTTCGGCGCGGCGCGGCTCGATCAGCGCCATGGCCTCCTCGATCAGCTGGGGAATGAACACGCCGGCCCACTCCTCGATGCCACCGGGGTTCAGGTCCGGGTCGTCACGGCCGAGGTAGCGCTTCATGTGGCCGGCCCACTTCAGGTCGTCCTCCTCGGGGATGCCCATGAAGCTGTGGATCACCCGGGCGACGATCGGCTGCGAGACCTCGGACACCAGGTCGCAGGTCTCCCGCCCGTCGAGGCGGTCGAGGACCGTCGTGACGATCTCCTTGATCTTCGCCTCGTGCTCGGCGATCCGAGGCGCTGTGAAGCCCTGCAGGAACAGAGCCTTGAGCCGGTCGTGCTTGGGCGGGTCCAGGTTGATCAGGTCGAGGTGCGACATCTCCCGGAGCTCCTCCGGCATGTCCCCCTCGGTGATGTCGATCGACCCCTGGAGGTGGGAGGAGAAGGTCTTCCAGTCCCGGCTGACCGTCTCCAGGTCTGCGGCGCGGGTGATGGACCAGAAGCCGACCTCGCCCGGCATCCCGGCGATACCAGAGGACCAGTGGACCGGGCACTTGCCCCGCATCTCCGCGAAGAGCTCGTGCGGGGGGCCGTCGACCCACAGGGCCATGTCGGCCACGGTCATGTCGTCGTCAAGAGAAGCCATCAACGCCTCCAGAGTTGGCGGTTCAGCACCGAAGTCCGGCGAAGGTACGGCGGCTTCGGGGTGTGGTCGCCGTCACCGCCCGAATCTCCCCCGGCTGGGGGATCGGCGGCTCTGGCCCGCTGGTCTGCACACGCGTCGGGCTCCTCGCCGGATCCCCCGCCCGGGCAGGTTTTCCGCTCCTCACGGTCTCGGGGGCAATCGCCGCGCGAGCCTGTCGCCACCTGCACCGGGAGGCGTTTCGCCACGGCTTTGCGGGTCCTGAACGGACGAAGAAGGAGACCCGACGATGACGATGAAGATCACGATCGATCTGGAGGCGTGCAAGGGTTATGCCTGCTGCATGATGGAGGCCCCCGACCTCTTCGACATCGACGACGCGACCGGCAAGGCGATCCTGCTCGTGGAACATCCCACGGAGGACCAGCGCGAGCAGGCCGAGCGCGGAGCGCGCTCCTGCCCCGCGAACGTGATCACCCTTCAGCAGATCGGCTGAGGGCGTGGATCGCGTGGTCGTCGTCGGCGGCTCGCTCGCCGGGGTCAACGCCATCGAGGGGCTGAGGGAGCGCGGCTACCAGGGCGAGATCACGCTCGTCGGCGCGGAACGCCATCTCCCGTACGACCGGCCGCCGCTGTCCAAGCAGGAGCTCCGCGAAGGTCCCTCGGTCGGGCACCTGCTGCTGAAGCCGCAGTCCTGGTACGACGAACGCGGCGTCGAGCTTCGCCTCGGAGCCCGTGCGGTCGGCCTCGACACACGGGACCGGCACGTGATCGTCGAAGGTGGCGACCAGGTCGCCTACGACGGTCTCGTCATCGCGACCGGTTGCTCGCCTCGCCGCCTCGGCCAGCCGGAAGCCGGGCCGGTGCACGTTGTCCGCACCATCGAGGACGCGACAGCCCTGCACGGCGAGCTGCGGCCGGGCCGGCACCTGGTGGTGATCGGGGCCGGCTTCATCGGCCTCGAAGTAGCAGCAACGGCACGGGAGCTGGGACTGCACGTCTCCATCGTGGAGACGGCGCCGGCCCCCCTCACCCGGGTGCTCGGCGACGAGGCCGGCCGCTGGTTCCAGGAGTACCACGTCGATCGGGGCGTCGACCTGTTCTGCGGCACTGCGCTGGACACGATCGAGGTAACCGCCACGGGTACGAGGCTGAGCCTCGCCGACGGCACGGTCCTGGTCGCAGATCTGGTCGTCGCCGGCATCGGGGTCACGCCCGCGACGGACTGGCTGGAGGGGAGCGGCGTCACACTGGACAACGGTGTCGTCTGCGACCGTAGTCTGCGCACGTCGGCACCGGGGGTTGTGGCGGCAGGTGACATCGTGCGCTGGCACAACGACCTCTTCGACGAGACCATGCGGGTCGAGCAGTGGCTCAACGCGGTCGAGCAGGGTGTCCACGCCGGTCACACCCTGCTTGGCGCGGAGGAGCCGTTCGCGCCGGTGCCGTACTTCTGGTCTGACCAGTTCGACGCGCAGGTGCGCTTCGTCGGCCGAGCGGATGCCGCCGACGCCGTCGAGGTCCAGCGCCTGAGTGACCGGTCGATGGTGGCGCTGTTCGGTCGCGGTGGCGTGGTCCGTGGCGCGCTGTGCGTCAACGCCCCGCGGCAGCTGGCGCGGTACCGGCTCGCGATCCAGCAGCGGGTCGCCTGGGGGGACGCGGTCGGCGTCGGCTGACGTCCGGGCCATGCGAAGGGGCCGTGNNCACGGCCCCTTCGCATGGCCCAGACATACGGGAAGTCAGAGTCCCATGTCCTTCGCGATGATCATCTTCATCACCTCGGAGGTCCCGCCGTAGATGCGGTGCACCCGGTTGTCGGCGTAGAGCCGGGCGATCGGGTACTCGTTGATGTAGCCGTAGCCGCCGTGCAGTTGCAGGCACCGGTCGATCACGCGGTGGGCGACCTCAGTGCAGAACAGCTTCGCTGACGCCGCCTCGGCCGGGGTCAGCTCGCCGGCGTCGAGCGCCTCCAGCGCTCGGTCGGCCACCGCCTGGGCGGCCTCGACCTCGGCCTTGCACGCGGCGAGCTCGAACTTCGTGTTCTGGAACGAGGCTACCGGCTTGCCGAACACCTGGCGCTCCTCGACGTACTGCTGCGCGAAGCGGACCGCCGCGGCCGCCTGGGCATAGGACGCAAAGGCGATGCCCCACCGTTCGGAGGCGAGGTTGAGCCCCAAGTAGGAGAAGCCCCGGTGCTCCTCACCGAGAAGGTCCTCGGCCGGGACCTTGACGTCGACGAAGGAGAGCTCGGCGGTGTCCTCGGTTCGCAGTCCGAGCTTGTCGAGCTTGCGGCCCACCGTCCAGCCCTGGGACGAGGTGTCGACGGCGAAGAGGGAGAGGCCGAAGCGGCGGTCGTCGTCCCTGGGCAGGCTGGTGCGGGCGGCGACGATCACCCGGTCGGCGTGCACGCCGCCGGAGATGAAGGTCTTGGCGCCGTTCAGCACGTAGTGGCTGCCGTCGGCGGAGAGCTTCGCGGTGCTGCGAATACCGCTGAGGTCGGATCCGGTGCCGGGCTCGGTCATGGCCAGAGCCCACATCTCCTCACCCGAGACGAACTTGGGGAGGTAGCGCTTCTTCTGCGCCTCGTTGGCGAGCAGCTTGAGATAGGGGAGTGCCAGCAGCACGTGGACGTTGGTCCCGAAGGTGACGCCGGCCCGGGTCGTCTCCTCGTACTGGACCGCCAGGAACTTGTACGTGTCCAGGCCGGCGCCGCCGTACTCCTCCGGCACGCTGACGCCGAACAGGCCCAACTCGCCCAGTTTGGTGTAGAGGTCGCGGGGGACGATGCCCGCCGCGAACCACTCGTCGTGGAGCGCGACCACCTCGGCCTCGATGAACGAGCGGAGCATCTGACGGAAGGACTCGTGGTCCTCGTTGAAGACGGTGCGTTGCATGGTTCCTCGAACAGGTCGGATGTGGATGGCGGTCAGCGGGACGCGCGGGCGCGGCCGCCGGGTTCGGCGTCCCAGGCCCGGTCGGTCAGGCCGCGCGCGCGGACCAGGTCCTTGTTGACGCGCTCGGTCGGTGTTTTGGGCAGTGATTCGACGACCTCGATGTAGCGCGGCACCGCGTAGCGCGGCAGGTCGGCCCGGAGGAAGATGTGCAGCTCCTCGGGTTCGATCACGCAGCCCTCCCGGGGGACGACGAGGGCGGCGACGTCCTCCTCGCCCAGCGCGGAGGGGACACCGATGGCGGCTGCCTCCAGGACGTGCGGGTGACGTCCCATGGCGAGCTCGACCTCCCACGCGGAGACGTTCTCTCCGCGTCGGCGGATCGAGTCCTTGAGCCGGCCGACGTAGTAGAGGAAGCCGTCCTCGTCGGCGCGCATCCGGTCGCCGGTGTGGAACCAAAGGTTGCGCCAGGCTGCCAGCGTCGCCTCGGGCTTGTTCCAGTAGCCCGACATGATGGTGCCCGGTTCGCGGGGACGTAGCACGAGCTCGCCGATCTCGCCGACCGGGACCGGCAGGTCGTCCGCGTCGACCAGCTGGACCTCCAGCTCGGGGACGGGCTTGCCGACCGAGCCGACCCGGCTGTCGTCCAGAGTGTTCGTGGTGATCCCGAGCGCCTCGGTCATGCCGTACATCTCCAGCAGCCGTACTCCGAAACGTCGTTCGAAGGCCTCGTGGATGGCCGCCGGAGCTGCTCCGCCGACGCCCAGGACGGCCGGGTTGGCGCTGTCGTCCTCGCGTTCGGGAGCGGCGTACAGCAGGGAGAGCATGGTGCCCAGGTAGCTGAAGTAGGAGGCGTCGGCCGCGCGTACCTCGTCCCAGAAACCGCTGACGCTGAACCGCTGACCGAGCGCCAGCCGGCCACCGGCGAGGAGGGCCCCGATCAGATACGCGCGGGCGTCGGAGTGGAAAAGCGGCTCCGGGGTGTAGACGGTCTCGCCCGGCTGCATGCGCATGCCCTCGATCCCGCGCCGCGCCCAGGTGAGGTAGTACGCCTGCGGCAGCAGCACGCCCTTGGACGGGCCGGTCGTGCCCGAGGTGTAGATCATCGTGGCGTGCTCGTCGTTGCGCGGAGGGGTGACGAAACCGTCACGGCCGACTTCGAGCAGTTCGGCGTACGACAGGTGCGGCACCTCGGTGCCGAACGGCGGCTCGCCGCCGTCCGGATCGATGACCACGACTCGCTCCGGCGGCGTCGGCAGCAGCGGTGCCAGCATGCGCAGGTATTCGGGCTGTCCGATCAGCAGACGCGGCGCCGCGTCCTGGATCAGGTACTGCAGGTGGGCGCCCCGCGCCTCGCTGTTGATCGGGACGTCGATCATTCCGGCCGCGTTGATGCCGAGCCAGCATGCGGCGCTCTCGAACCGGTTGTTGGCGATGAGCGCCACCCGGTCGCCCCGGTCCAGGCCGAGCTCGCGAAGGCCGGCTGCCACCGAGCGGACGGTGTCGAATAGCAGCGCGCGGCTGTAGTCCCGTCCACCGACGAGCAGCGCCGACGAGTCGGGCGACTTCTCGGCCTGCTCGGCCAGCATGGAGTACACGGTCAGGTCACGCATGAGTCCTTGTCTTCCTGTTCGCACATGGCTGCGGCAAACCCGTCCGGGTCACTGCGCGATGAGACCGCCGTCGACGACGAGCACCTGCCCGGTCATGTAGTTCGAGGCGGACGAGGCGAGGAAGACGGCCGGGCCGGCGTACTCCTCGGGCTGGGACCAGCGGCCCATCGGGATCTGCCCGCGGATGTACTGCGCGGCCGCCTCGTTCGCGTCCAGGTCGGGCAGCATCGCGGTCTGGACGAAGCCGGGAGCGATCGCGTTGACCTGGACGTTCTTGCGGGCCCACTCCAGGGCGACAGCCCGGGTGAGACCGACCAGGCCGTGCTTGGCGGCGATGTAGGCGCTGTCGTTGCGCATGCCGACCAGGCCCAGCACCGAGGCGATGTTGATGACCTTTCCGCCGCCGTCCTTGAGGTAGGGGGAGGCTGCCTTGATCATCACCCAGCAGGACTGCAGGTTGAGTTCGAGGACGCGCTGGTAGACCGCGAGGTCGGTGTCCTCGATCTTGGAGTCGTGGTCGTCGGCTGCGTTGTTGACGAGGACGTCGAGGCCGCCGAGCTGTTCCGCGGCGGCGACGACAGCGGCCTCCGCCGTGTCCGGTGAGCGCAGGTCCGTCGCCAGGGTGCGCAGGCTGCCGCGCGTGCCGGCCGCGAGTTCGGCGGTTTCCTTGAGCCCCTCCTCGGAGCGGGCGACGCCGATGACGTGTGCGCCGCGCGCGGCGAGGGCCAGGGCGATCGCGCGGCCGATGCCGCGGCTTGCGCCCGTGACGACGGCGCGTCGGCCGGTGAGGTCGAAGAGGTCGGAGTCGGAGGCGGGGTTCGTGGTCGAGTTCATGCCCGGAGCATGCAGGCCTCGGCCCGTGCTCCTTGGCGGCAGCGGCAAGGACAGCCCAGTTGGGTGATGCCGATCCTAATGCGCCCCTCAGAAGCCCTCCCCCGAGTGGGGGTCCTTTCGTCCGGCCGGACGTCGTGACGCGAGTCACCCGACAGAGTCCGGGACACAGGCACTGCCAGCAGCGAGCACGGAGGAAGGCTGTCGTGAGTACGTACGCCGTTGTCGACCCCAGTACCGGGGAGACATATCAGCAGTTCCCGCCCTTGTCCGACGCCGACCTGGAGGTCAAGGTCGACCGCGCCGAGCAGGCGTATTCCGTGTGGGGCCGCGGGTCGTCCGTCGCCGAACGGGCCGCGCTGCTGGCCCGGGTGGCGGAGCTCTACACCGAGCGGCGCGATGAGCTCGCCGGGATCATCGGCCGGGAGATGGGTAAGCCGATCGCCCAGGCGCTCGGCGAGGTGGACTTCGCCGCCGCGATCTACGGGTACTACGCGGAGCAGGCCGAGGCTTTCCTCGCCGACGAGCCGGTCGAATTGGCCTGGGGCGAGGGAACGGCCGTGGTGCGCCGAGCGCCGCTGGGCGTCCTGCTCGGGGTCATGCCCTGGAACTACCCGTACTACCAGGTCGCCCGCTTCGCGGCGCCGAACCTGATGCTCGGGAACACCATCGTCCTCAAGCACGCAGCCCAGTGCCCGGAGTCCGCTGCGGCGATCGAGAAGATCTTCGCGGACGCCGGCTACCCGGCCGGCGCCTACGAGAACCTGTACGCCACCTACGACCAGGTCGACCGCGTCATCGCCGACCCGCGCGTGGCCGGCGTGTCGGTCACCGGCTCGGAGCGGGTCGGCGCGCACCTCGCTGGGCTTGCCGGTCAGAACCTCAAGAAAGTCGTGCTGGAGCTCGGCGGATCGGATCCGTTCATCCTGCTCAGCACGGATGACCTCGACGCTGCGGTGCAGGCCGCGCTGGCTGTTCGCTTCTACGAGAACGCAGGCCAGCTGTGCTGCGGAGCCAAGCGGTTCATCGTCGTCGACGAACTTTACGACGCGTTCCTGCAGAAGATGACCGCCGCGCTCGCACAGCTCAGCCCGGGCGACCCTGCCGCCGAGGAGACGGTGCTCGGGCCCGTCTCCTCGACGGCCGCGGCCGAGCACCTGGAGGAGCAGCTGCGCCGGGCTTTGGAGGGCGGCGCCAAGGTCGCCCACGGTGGCACCCGGGAGGGTGCCTTCTTTGCGCCGACCGTCCTGGTGGACATCAGCCCGGAGAACGAAGCCGCCAAGGAGGAATTCTTCGGCCCGTTCGCCCACCTCTACCGCGTGTCCTCGGAGGAGGAGGCGATCGCGGTGGCCAACGACACCCCGTACGGCCTCGGCTCGTACCTGTTCACGACCGACCCCGAGCAGGCTCAGCGCGTCGCCGACCGGATCGACGCCGGCATGGTCTACATCAACCTGGTCGGTGCCGAGGAGCCCGGCCTGCCGTTCGGTGGTGTGAAGCGGTCGGGCTTCGGCCGGGAGCTCGGGCGTTTCGGCGTCGACGAGTTCGTCAACCGCAAGCTGATCCGCATTGCCAACCAGTCCCACTGATTCTCCTTGGGGAGCCATGAGTGAGAACGAACCGTTCGACGACGTGACCGTGGCTGACATGGCCTTGTGGGTCGACGGCCCCCCGCACGAGCTCTTCACCGAGCTGCGGGCGAAGTGCCCCGTCCACTGGTCGGCCGACATCCCCGGACTCCCCAACGAGGAGGGATTTTGGTCGCTGACCCGGGCGGAGGACTTGGAGAAGGTCAGCCGCGACTGCAAGACCTTCTCGTCCGAGCGTTTCGGGATCGACATCACCAACCACGTCGTCCCGATCGAGTGGGCGCGATCCGAGTTCATCGGGATGGACCCGCCGAAGCACGACCGCATCAAGGCGCTGTTCCTGGAGGGGTTCACCGAGGCCCGGATCTCCGAGCACGAGCCCAGGATCCGGGAGATCGTCACGACGGTCCTCGACCGCCTCGACGGGCGGGAGGCCTGCGATCTGGTGACCGATGTCTCTCAGCCGATTGTGGCCCGGGTGATCCACAGCTTCATGGGCATCCCCGAGGAGGACGATGCCAAGTGGGCCGCGTACATGGGCCGTTACATGGGCCGCGACGACCCGGAGCTCAATCCCGGCGGCGTCGACTCCTATGTCAACGAGCTCGTGCCGCTGCTGATGCAGGAGGCCATGGCGCTGATCGAGCCGCGCCGCGCCGAACCGAGCGACGACCTGATCAGCGTGCTGGTGCACGCGGAGATCAACGGTGAGCGGCTGGATCTCGAAGAGACGGTCTTCGGAATTCTGCTGCTCTTCGGCGCCGGGAACGACAGCACCATG
>NZ_QKYN01000114.1:32373-91377 GCF_003258295.1 Streptacidiphilus pinicola
CGGTCCGCCTCGGCCCCCGCGCCGCGTAACCACCCTGCCCGGGCACTGCCCCTCGGCCTCCGGCCGAGGGGCAGTCGGCGTTCAGACCGCGACGGGCTGGTCCTCCAGATAGTCGGTCAGGACGGCCCGCTCCTCAGCGGTCAGCCGTCGCGGCCGGGCCTCGGAGAGGTCGTAAGGGACCATGACGGTCGCCGCCCTTGCGTACACGGTGTTCCCGGCCCCCGCGACGCCCGGGGTGTCCTTGATCTCGTAGGCCACCGTGAACGACTTCTCGCCCAGGTCGGTCAGCCAGGTCTCGACCGTGACCGGCTCCGCCCGGTAGACCAGCGGTCGCAGGTAGTCGACTTCGTGACGCGCCACGACCGAGACCTCGGGGAAGGTTCTTTGCGTGGTTTTCCCCGCTCCAGAGAGGGTGAAGTCGATGCGGGCCTGTTCGAGGTAGCGCAGGAAGTTCACGTTGTTGACGTGTCCGAACGCGTCCATGTCGGACCAGCGCAGGGGGCAGGTGTAGGTGCGGCGAGCCACGGGATCTCCATCGGTTGCGGGTGCTGCCGTAAGCCTGCCAAGCCGATGTTGCGTCCCCGGCCCGTCGATGTTGCGTGGGGGTGACGTGCCTCCGGCCCGGGAGTGAGGTACGTCATGGCTGGTGGGAGGGGCTATGCCGCGACCGGCAGGTCCGCCCAGTGGGTCGTGCGGCTGCCCGTGAGGCGGGTGCCGTGGGCGGCCGCCATAAAGTCGACGATCATGCTGCCCCGTCCGTGCTCGTCGGGTTCGCAGCTCGAGGTCCATGCGCCGGGTTGGCGAGCCGGGCCGCCGTCGGTGACCTCGATGCGCAGCAGCCGGTGCCCGCACGGCTGCGCCAGGTGCAGGGCGACCGGGGGCAGGGCGTGCTCGACGGCGTTGGTGACCAGCTCGGAGACCGCCAGGACGACCTGGTTGGCGGCCTCCTCCCCGACGTTCCAGGCCCGCAGCGCGGCGAGGGTCAGGCGGCGGGCGATGCCCGCGGCCTCGGGGTGGTGCGGCAGGGTCCACTCATGTGCTGCGGTCGAGGCGGAGGGGCGGTCGCCCGCCGTCGCGGAAGCCGGCAGGACGGTACAGGTGTGAGAACCACTCACACGGGAATCGATCGTGGCGTACATGGCGACCGCCTCCGGCAGTGCTGGGGATGGAACTGCGTCCAATCTGCCGGTCCCGCAGCGTTCGGGTGAGCGTGGAACTACCTGTTCCGCTACGTGTCGCCCGGTCTGGCCAAAGCGTCCGCTTTACCGAAGTGCCGCCGAGCGGCGGGCGCGGGCGCGCCAGCGGGTGAACTCCTCGACCGAGTCCCCCTGCCAGTTCCAGGGCCACGGCACCACGGTCGAACCGAGCAGGCGGAACACCGGCGAAGCGTCCGGCACACGCCCGGCCTGGACCAGCGCGTAGGCGAGGACGTTCAGATCGGCCGCCGCGGCGGCGTGCTGGAGGAAGTCCGGCCTGGCCGCGAGCTCGACCCCTCGGTCCAGCACCCCTTGGGCGTTCGGGCGGCGCCACCACAGGTCGCCCAGGATCGCATTGAGCTGGTCCTTGGAGGTCGCGCGGTGGAAGGCCTCGACGGCAGCCGTCAGCTCCAGGGCCGCCGCCGGCGCGTCGGCCGGCATCCGGGCACGCTGCACCTCCACGAACTCCCGCGCGAGCCCGGGGCCGCCGAACTCCGCTTCCGAGAAGTATCCGAGCATCTGCAGGTGCGCCTCACGGTTCCACGGGTCTCGCCGCACTGTCTCACGCCAGACCAGCTCGACCTGCCGCTGAGGGCTGCGCAGCAATCGGAGCAGTCCGATCAGCGCGACCAGCGGCAGCGGATCGTGGGGTCGTGCAGCGCCGGCTTGATGGCATCGCTGAACCGCCGACGGCAGCTCACCGGCCGACTCGCCGTGACGGACGCGCAGGCCCTCGGTCCAGGCGTTGAGAACCAGCGCGTTCGCGCTGTTCGGCCGGCGTGACAGCCAGGACCGGTCGAACCCAGACTCCATCGAGGTCTCGGCCATGACGGAGACCCGGTGCCATCGCCGGTCCCAGTCGATACCGGCCTCCTCGATGAATTGCTCGGCGAACTCGACGAGGAAGTCCCGCGCGTCCGGCATCGCCGGCGGCCGCTGGATCTTCTTGCAGATCCGACCCAGCCCCGCGTCGTTCAGCTCCGGTTGCAGACGCGGGGTGCTCTTCCCGAACAAGGCCATTGTCGCCACTCCTGATCATGCGTCAGTGAGCTCGTCCGTCGCGTGGGGGTGGGTGGCTGGAGTCCGGAATGAGCCCTGGTGTGAGGGCAGCTGACGCGCAACTCAGGCAGGAGGAAGCCCTATTGGGGCGAGAGATGGCGCAGCCTCGGCCCGGAATGACCTGTTCCGGTCACCGGGGGTGAGCGGGAGCCTACCAAGAGTCGAAACGGGTGCCGGCCGCGGGCCTGCCTAAAACCTGCAGGGCCCCGCGGTCCAGCCCCGCACCGAGCGTCCGTGGCCAGGGGCGAGGGAGGATCCCTGGGCCGTCGTCCTCGGTGATTCGGTGGTCCGCCTCGGTTGGTCGATCCCCGCCGCGCCGACCACCCGACTCGCGCTCCGCGGTCCGAAGCTACGGCTCGCCCCCGAGATCCACGCGACGGGGACCGTTTCGGTACCCGGATGGGGGATTCCGGGGGAGGTCCCGGCGCCGTGGCGGGCGCTCAGGGCGGGCGCACATCCCCCAGTCGGGTGTCGACCCGACAAGCGGTGCCCGGGCCACGAGGCGCCGCCCTACGGTGTCGCGATCCTCGGCCGCTTCCCGGCTGACACAGGCCTTCCGAGATCGGAGACCCAATATCGTGCACAGCCCCTCTGCGTTCGACCGGGCGAGACCGCCTGCGGAACCTTCCCCGCGCCTCAAGGGCAATCTCGGCACCGGTGGTCTGCTCCTCACCGCGCTGGCACTGAACGCACCGCTGGCCATGATGGCCGGCTTCATGCCGGTCCAGATCGGATTGGGGCTCGGCTCCGCCACGCCGCTCGTGTTCCTCGTGGTCATGGTGCTGGTGCTGGTCTTCGCCGTGGGACTGGTGACGATGGCGCGTCACATGCGGCAGCCCGGCGCGTACTACACATACATCACGGCTGGCCTCGGACGGATCCCTGGCCTGGGGGCTGGATTTCTCGCCCTCACCGGCTATCTCCTGCTCGGTTGCGGCTCGTACGTACTCTCCGCGATCCTTGCGGACAACCTGTTCCATGGCTTCCTGCACGGGCCGTCGCTGCCCTGGTGGCTCTGGGCGGTCGTGGTGTGGGGACTGGTCACCGTCCTGTCGCTGTTCAACATCGACGTCTCTACCAAGGTGCTCGGCGTCTTCTTGTGTATCGAGGTGGCCATCGTCCTGATCTGGGACGCGCGAGTGCTGGCCAACGGCGGTCCGCAGGGGCTCGGGTTGGACGTCACCGCCCAGTTGGGCACCGGGTCGCCAGGGGTAGCCCTGCTTTTCGGCGTGGCCAGCCTCATCGGCTTCGAGTCGCTCCAGGTGTTCCGCGCGGAGACCCACAACCCGTTCCGCACCATCCCCCGGGCGAGCTACCTCACCGTCGTCTGCCTGGCCGGCTTCTACGCGCTCGGCTCGTACTCCTACCTCGTGGCCTTCGGCACCGGTCCGGCGCTCGCCAGCGCGGCTTCGCCGGCGGCCAGCTTCCTCGGCAGCCTCGGGCAGTACGCCGGGGCCGTGGTCCGAGACCTCGCCAACGTCATGCTTCTCACCAGCGCTTTCGCGGCTCTGCTGGCCATCCACAACATCACCGCTCGTTACTGCTTCACGCTCGGACGCGACGGCGTGCTGCCCACCTGGCTCGGGCGCGTCAACAGCCGCCACCACTCGCCGACTCAGGCTGCGGCCGCTGTCGCCCTCGCCATCTTCGTTCCGCTCGCTTTGGTCGCGGTTCTGCACGTCAACCCTGTCACCGCCTATGTGGCGATGGCCGGACTCGGCATCTGGACGGCCATCCTGCTGATGTTCGTCACATCGTTCGCAGTCGTCCTGTTCTTCCGTAATCGCCCCGGTTTGGAAAGCTCAACGTGGAAGACCTGGACCGCACCCTCGCTCGCGGTCATCGGCTTCGGCTGCGTGGTGGCCCAGGCGACGCTCAACAGCGGCGTGCTCATCGGTGGCAGTTCCGCCGTGGCGACCTGCTGCATCCTCGCCGTCGTGGCCGTCGCCGTCGCGGCCATGCTCTACGCCGCGTGGCTGCAAACCGGACGCCCGCACACGTGGGCGCGAATCGGCGAGCAGGACGGCCAGGCCGTCGAATGAACGGTGGGCGTCCGCCCGCGACGTCGTGCGGCGAACTGGAGCGGCTGGGGTTCGACATGTTCGCCCGGCAGGGCTTCGACCACACGACGGTCGACGACATCGCCGCTGTGGCGGGCATCGGACGCCGGACCTTCTTCCGCTACTTCGCCTCGAAGAACGATCTCGTGTGGGGCGACTTCGGGGGCCACCTGGCCAGACTGGAGCGACTGCTCGCGGTCTCGGACCCGGCCCTGCCGCCCATGGACGCGCTGCGCCGGGCCGTCATCGAGTTCAACCGCTTCGACCCCGCCGAAGTGCCGTGGCACCGGCAGCGTATGAAACTGATCCTCACCGTCCCGACCCTGCAGGCGGACGCCACGCTGCGCTACGCGGCGTGGCGCCGGATCGTCACCGGGTTCGTCGCGACGCGCGCCGGGCTGCCGCCCTCCCACATGACGCCACGTCTGGTCGGGCACGCCGCCCTCGGCGCGGCACTCACGGCGTACGAGTGCTGGCTAGCCGACGCGGACGCCGATCTGGCCGCATTGCTGGACGAGGCTGTGCGACGACTCGCCGACGGTCTGACTGCGACGCCCTGACCGTGGCGTCCTGGCCCGGAACGGGCCGTCAGGAGAGTCCGCGCCGCATGGCGTCGGCGACGACCTCCCCGACAAGTACCGCCGTCGCGGCCGGGCCGCGCAGCGGCGCGGTGGGCAGGACGGAGGTGTCCGCGACCCGCAGCCCCGAGACGCCGTGGACCCGGCCGTACTGGTCGACCGCCGCGTACCTCTCATCAGAGCCCATGGGCGCCGTCCCGCAGGTGTGGTGGGCGGTACCGAGATTGCGGCGGACCCACTCGTCGAGCGCGTCGTCACTGTCGAGCACCTCACGGCCTAGCCCCAGCAGCCCCTGGGAGACATCCTGGAAGGCGCTCGTGGCGATCAGCTCCGCGGTAGCCCGCACGGCCTCGCGCAGAAGGCGGCGGTCGCGCGGGGCGGTGAGGTACCCGTAGTCGATGCGCGGGGGAGCGGCGGGGTCGGCGGAGCGCAGGGAGAGGCGACCGCCAAGCCGGGGAGTCTGGACGGAGACGAGGAAGGCCAACGGAGCGCCGGGTACGGTCACCGTGCCGCCGACGAGGCCTGCCATCGGTACCAGGGACTGCAGGATCTCCAGGTCGCCGGGGTGCGTCCGGTCCGACGAGGACAGGTGCAGACAGCCGCCGAGCCATGAGTCGGCGGGCGCGCCCAGGTCGCGCTTGGGAGCCCACTCCAGCACGACCTGGGGGTGGTCGCTGAATCGGCGGCCGACAGTAGGGGAGTCCACGACGAGATGGATCCCGAGTCGTTCCAGGTCGGCCCGAGGCCCGATGCCGGACAGTTGCAGCAGCTGCGGGGAGACGAACGCCCCGGCACACAGGACGACCTCGCCCGCGTGCAGGGCCACCTCCTGCCCGTTCTGCCGCGCGACGACGCCTGTGGCGCGTCCGTTCCGGACGACGACCCGGTGGACCTCGCAGTTGCCCACGACGGTGAGATTGGGACGGCCGAGCGCCGGCAGCAGGTAACTGACACCGGTGTTGAGCCGCAGGCCGTCGACGGAGTTGCTCGGCACCGGGCCGAAGCCCGGTGCGGCCTGGTCGTTCTTGTTGGGTTCCAGGGGATGGCCGAGCTCGTCGGCCGCCGCGCGGAAGGCCAGCGCGGCGGGGTGGGTGAGTGACCCTCGGCGTATCCGGACCGGACCGGAACCCCCGTGCAGATCGCTCAGGCCGTAGTCGAGGTCCGTCTCCAGGGCACGCAGGAAAGGCAGTACCCGGTGGTACCTCCAGGCCGGGTTGCCGGCTGCGGACCAGCGGTCGAAGTCCTCGCGCCGGGCCCGGACGAAATAGCCTCCGTTTACGGTGGTCGAGCCGCCGAGATGCCGGCCCCGCACCACCGTCCAGGGCCGTTCGGGCGTCAGACGCGCGGCATAGCGCTGGACGGCCGGGTGGCCCGGCTGCGCGCCGGGGACTTGCCGCGCGTCGAGCAAGTCGAAAGGAAAGTATGGAGGACGACGGGGAATCAGCCCGGCGTCGAGGAGCAGTACCGTGCGCCCGGCGTCCTCGCTCAGGCGCCCAGCGAGCGCGGCGCCCGCGGCTCCGGCCCCGACCACGATGACGTCGGGCGTACAGGGCCTGGTGAATACATGACCCATCGTCAGTCCGACTGGCTGGTCGGGGGCGTGATGCCGTCGGCCGACGACCACCACAACCGCGGCAGCAGCGGGGCAGTCGTGCGCTCCCGGAGACAGCCGCGCCAGACACCGACGCTGTAGGCGACATCGTCGGCGAGGCGGATCGCCGCCCAGGGCACGACCGGAGTCCCGGGACGCGAGCGCCGGTACTCCAGCAACGCGGGCAGCACGGTGGCAGCGGCCAACGGCAGCCGCGAACGCGGCACGGCGGCCGCCACCGGGAGCACCAGCGGCCACCACGTCCGGGTCAGCGTCCGGCCGAGCTGTTCCCCCGCCCGGAGCGTGCCGCCGCCGCTCAACCGGGCCGCCATAGTCCACGGTCGGTCACACCAGATCGAGAGTTTGCGGGCCAGAAGCGCGGTCGTCCCGGCGGCGAGCAGCGCACCTGCGACGGGCCTTCGCGCCAGAACCAGCCCCCACGCCGCCGCACTCCAGCCAGCCATCGAGGCAGCCGGCAGCAGCCCCGGGTGCCGGACCGAGAGCGGTGCGGCGGAGGTGCCGTACTGGACGCGCTGAGCCAGCCACTGGCGCGGACGGGTCCGGTGCTGGTGCGCCACGGACACCGAAGGGTCGTAACGGACGTGGTGGCCCTCGGCTGCGAGCCGCCACATCAGATCGACGTCCTCCCCGACCCGCAGGGTCGCGTCGAAGCCCGTGCCTGCTGCCGAGCGGCGCACGATCAGCGCCGCGCTCGGTACGTAGGGCACGGCCGCGCCCGGCCGCACGATCGACTCCGCAGGACCCATGTCGAGGGCCGACCGCTCGGCTTCGTAGCGACCGAGCAGCCCGCTCCCCGGCCCGTCCGCCACGATGCGCGGTGCGACGGCGGCCACGGCGGGGTCGGCGAAGTGGGGGAGCAGCGCATCGATCCAGCCCGGACGCGGCAGGCAGTCGGAGTCCACGAAGGCGACCAACTCGGTCGTCGCACAGGCCAGTCCCGTGTTGCGCGCGGCAGCCGGCCCGCCGTTGGAGGCACGGCGCACCAGCCTGGCGCCGGCCGCGCGTGCGACCTCCGCCACAGCAGCGGGATCGGCCGAGCCGTCGTCGACGACGATAACCTCCGTGCCTCGACAGCCGCTCAGGCAGCGCGCGAGCTGCTCGCTCCGGTCCCGGACCGGCACCACGACCGTCACCGACGGGCGGGTCGCGTCCGACGGCGGCACCGGATGCATCATGCCCGCCTGGACCAGTCGGCGGGCCAGCAGCCCGGCCGATCGCCCTGCCCCGACGGGCTTGCCGTCGAGCCACGCGCCGATCATCGGGACGGCGCGGGCCGTGAGGCGCATCAGGCGGTAGGGGGCGCCGCCGAGAAGGACCCGCCCGTCCTGCCGGATGCCCAGGCTCGGGTCCGGGTGCAGTCGGAAGTCGGCGGGGAGCGGCGGGACGTCGATCATCCCACCAGCGTTCCCGGCGGCGTCCTCCGCGTCGATCCCCCAGGTGGGCAGGGTGTGCGCCGCGCTCACCGCTTTCGGCACCCGGTGTCATTAGCTGGCCTCCGTGGACGCGGCGGACCGTCGCGTCCCGACCGGACAACAAGGAGGACTCCCATGACCAACGAGCCCCCGGCCGCCGCGCCGACCGCCGCCGCGGACCTCCCCCCGAGCGGGGATGAGGAGCTGATCGAGGAGGCTCTGCTCGTCGAGGAGGTCTCCATCGACGGCATGTGCGGCGTCTACTGAGCAGCCGGCCATGTCCGCGCAGATCCACGCCGACGCCGACTTCGATCTGGACGCCGCCTGGCGGCTGCATCCCCAGGTCGCGGTCCGGCCCGAGCCCTTCGGGGCGCTGCTGTACCACTTCGGCACCCGGCAGCTGTCCTTCCTCAAGGACCGCCGGCTGCTGGCCGTGGTGCAGGAGCTGGCCGACTGCCCGAGCGCCGCGGAGGCCTGTCGGGTGGCGGGCGTCGAGCCCGCCACCCTGGCGCGCTACCGCGCCGCGCTGGCCAGGCTGGCGCACTCTCACATGATCGCCCGCACATGATCACTGAACGGACCTGAGAGGGACCGACATGGCATTCTCGTCCGAGGCACCCCCGAGGCCCGTGCAGGCGGGCCGCCTGGTGGACCACTTCCAGTACGGTCTCGACGCGCCCATCTGTCTGACCTGGGAGCTGACCTACGCCTGCAACCTGGCGTGCGTGCACTGCCTGTCGAGTTCCGGGCGGCGCAACCCGCGTGAGCTGACGACCGACGAGTGCAAGGCCGTCATCGACGAGCTGGAGCGCATGCAGGTCTTCTACGTGAACATCGGCGGTGGTGAGCCGACCGTCCGCCCGGACTTCTGGGAGCTGGTCGACTACGCCACCGCCCACCGGGTGGGAGTGAAGTTCTCCACCAACGGGGTCCGGATCACCCCGGAGATCGCGCGGCGGCTGGCGGCCAGCGACTACGTGGACGTGCAGCTCTCGTTGGACGGAGCCACGGCCGAGGTCAACGACGCCGTGCGCGGCGCCGGTTCCTACGCGACCGTGCTGCGCGCCATGGAGAACCTTGCGGCGGCGGGCATGCGCGGGTTCAAGATCTCGGTGGTCGCGACCCGTCACAACATCGGCCAGCTGGACGCGTTCAAGGCGCTCGCCGACCGGTATGACGCGCAGTTGCGGCTCACCCGGTTGCGGCCCTCCGGTCGCGGCGCGGACGTGTGGGACGAGCTCCATCCCACCGCGGAGCAGCAACGGCAGCTGTACGACTGGCTGGTGGCGAACGGTGACCAGGTCCTCACCGGGGACTCGTTCTTCCATCTCTCCGCCTACGGAGAGGCGCTGCCTGGCCTGAACCTGTGTGGCGCCGGGCGCGTGGTCTGCCTGATCGACCCGGTGGGCGACGTCTACGCCTGCCCCTTCGCGATCCACGACACCTTCCTGGCCGGCAACGTCCGCGACGTGGGTGGCTTCACCCGGGTCTGGCGCGAGTCGGAGCTGTTCCGGGAGCTGCGGCAACCGCAGACGGGCGGCGCCTGCACGAAGTGCTCGGCGTTCGACGCCTGCCGGGGCGGCTGCATGGCCGCCAAGTTCTTCACCGGCCTGCCCCTGGACGGCCCCGACCCCGAGTGCGTCCAAGGCCACGCCGAGGCACTGCTGGTGGGCGGTGACCGTGCCGCGTCTGCCCCTCGCCCCAGTCAGGACCACTCCCACCGGGGCCCGGTACGCGGGCAGCCGGTACTGCTCGGCTTGCCCGCCCGGCGCGAGAGCCGCCCGGCGCGCATGTGCGACGAGAGCCCGCTGGCCTGAGCTCACCCGACACTCACGACCTGAAAGGGGCCTCATGCCCAACGCATGGTTCGAAACCGTCGCCGAAGCGCAGAGACGGGCGAAGCGCCGCCTCCCGGCGTCCGTCTACGCCGCTCTGCTCGCAGGCTCCGAACGCGGCACGACCTACGAGGACAACATGGCCGCCTTCGCGGAGGCCGGATTCGCTCCGCACGTCGCCGGGCTTCCCGCCAAGCGTGACCAGGCCACGACCGTGCTCGGTGAGTCGATCTCCCTGCCGGTGATCATCTCACCGACCGGCGTGCAGGCCGTACACCCCGACGGTGAGGTCGCCGTCGCCCGCGCCGCGGCGGCACGGGGCACGGCGATGGGGCTCAGCTCCTTCGCCAGCAAGCCGATCGAGGAGGTCGTCGCGGCCAATCCGCAGACGTTCTTCCAGATGTACTGGATGGGCGACAAGGACTCGATGCTCGGGCAGATGGCGCGCGCCCGGGCGGCCGGCGCCAAGGGTCTGATCGTCACCCTAGACTGGTCCTTCTCGCACGGCCGCGACTGGGGCAGCCCGCACATCCCCGAGCGCCTCGACCTCAAGGCCATGGCGCGCTTCGCCCCCGAGGGCATCACGCACCCGCGCTGGCTCCTCGCCTTCGCCCGGTCACGGCGGCTGCCCAACCTCACCGCCCCCAACCTGACCCCCGTCGGCGAGAAGGGTCCGACCTTCTTCGGCGCGTACGGCCAGTGGATGCAGACGCCGCCGCCCAGTTGGGAGGATGTCGCCTGGCTGCGCGAGCAGTGGGGTGGGCGGTTCCTGCTCAAGGGCGTCTGCCGCGTCGACGACGCCAAACGCGCCGTGGACGTGGGCGTGGACGCCCTCTCGGTCTCGAACCACGGCGGCAACAACCTCGACACCACGCCGGCGACCATCCGCGTCCTGCCCGCCATCGCCGAGGCCGTCGGCGGCCAGATCGAGGTGCTCCTCGACGGTGGCGTGCGGCGGGGGAGCGACGTCGTCAAAGCCCTGGCGCTCGGCGCCCGCGCCGTCCTGATCGGACGCGCCTACCTGTGGGGTCTGGCTGCAGGCGGGCAGGCGGGCGTGGAGAACGTGCTCGACATCCTGCGCGGCGGCATCGATTCGGCCTTGCTGGGCCTCGGGCGCTCCTCGATCCACGAGCTCACGCCCGAGGACGTCGTCCTGCCGCAGGGCTTCACCCGCCCCCTCGGACTGCCGGGGCCGAGCGGGACACGGTGATGACCGAACTCGCGTCGCTCACCTGGACCGAGGTCGCCGACCGGGCACGGCGAGGCACCGTCCTCGCCGTGCCCGTCGGTGCGACTGAGCAGCATGGCCTGCACCTGCCGATGTCCACCGACACCGACATCGCCGTCGCCCTGGCTCTGCGCCTGGCCGATCAGGTCGCCGGCATCGTCGTGGCCCCCGTCGTGGCGTTCGGCTCCAGTGGGGAGCACCAGGGATTCCCCGGCACGCTGTCCATTGGGCAGGACGCTGTCGAACTGCTGCTGGTCGAGCTCGTCCGGTCGGCGGCCCTGACGTTTCCTCACGTGGTCTTGGTCTCGGCGCACGGCGGAAACGCGCAGCCCGTCGTCCGGGCTGTGCGGCGTCTGCGTCGGGAGGGCCGGTGCGTCCTGGCGTGGGCCCCGCGCTTCGGCGGGGACGCCCACGCGGGCCGCACCGAGACCTCCGTGATGCTCGCCCTCGCGCCTCACAACGTGCGGCTCGACGCCGCAGAGGCTGGCAATACCGACTCGATCCAGAGCCTTCTCCCGCGGCTCCAGGTCCACGGTCTGCTCGGCGTCACGGCCAACGGCGTGCTCGGCGATCCGGCCGGCGCGAACGCCGAGGAGGGCGAATGGTTGCTCCAGCGGGCCGGGGCCGAGCTCGCGGGTCTGGTGGCCGGACATGCCGCTTGCCGCGTGTTCGGCGGGACCGGGTGAGGGTCGGATCCTCCGAACACGCGGCAGTCCGCGCGGTGTTGTCCGGTCCGGCGAGCCGGACCGGATTCCTATGCCTCTTGGGCTTCCTGGGCGAACACGAGGTGCTCGCCCCGGTGGCGCAGCCGGGAGACGCCGGTGACGACCAGGACCAGCACGGCGAGGCCGCACGTGATCAGGAAGCCGTCCGTGTAGAGGTAGGGCTCCGGCACGCCGACCTGCGGGACAGTGGCGACCGTGAGCAGCCCGCTGATCAGCGCCGAGCCGAACGCGAAACCGATGGCCATGACCGTGCCGGGAATGCCCGCGGCCATGCCGGCCTTGTGCTCCGGCACGACCAGCTGCGGCACCGCGAAGGCACCGCTGTAGCCCACGCGGCTGCCCGCGCCGACGAGCGCGGCGCCGACGAGGTACTGCCACGCCTGCTGGTGCGCGAACGCGAGCCAGCCGAGCCCAAGCACGGACACCCCGGCACCGACGACTAGGACGCTGGCCGCGTGGCCCTTGTGAACGGCCCGCTCGGCGGCCTTGCCGCCGACGAACATCATCAGCGCGAACGGCAGCATCAGCAGGCCAGTGCCCAGAGCATCGACCCCGAGGCCGTATCCAGCCGCTTTGGGGGTCTGCGTGTAGTAGCTCACCAACACCAGGAACGCGGCGTCGATGGCGCCGAACAGACCGGCGGCGAAGCAGGCCGGGGTGACGAAACGCTCCTTCAACACCGTCAGGTCGAACACCGCGTGCTTGGCCCGGCGCTGGACCACGGCCCACACGACGCCCGCGACGACGCCGCCGACCAGGAGGTAGAGCGCCGCGTTGCCCCAGATCTGCCCCTGGGTGAGGGCGAGCAGCACCGCGGTGACCCAGCCGATCATCGACACGGCGCCGAGTACGCCGATCCGCTCATGCGACTCTGGCCGGGACGCGGGGACGACGACGAGCAACGCCACCGTCGTGGCCGCGAAGGCTGCGGCCAGGATGTAGAAGAAGGCAGACAGGGACAGGGTCTTGACCGTCAGTCCGCCGCCGACCATGCCGAGGACGGTCCCGGAGCCGGTGGCCATGATGAGCACGCTGACCGCCGTGGCGACCGCGCCGCCGCTCAGGTGCCTGCGCAGGAAGCCGAGCGGAAGCAACTGTGCCGCACCGCCGAAGCCGAGGAGTACCGAGCCGACGAGGAGCGTCGGATAGGAGTCGCCGACGGCGGGTATGAGCGCCCCGACCGTCAGACAGCCACCGGACAGCAGACAGGTGATGCGGTCGTTGAGCACATCGGCGAGCCGCGGGATCACGACGAACCCGGCTCCGCCGCCCAGCGTGAGGGCGGTGAAGATCCAGGTGGACGCCGAGACGCCGAGTCTGAACTGTGCTTGCATCAGCGGCAGCAGCGGCGGCAGCATGAAGGCGACTGCGTTGGTGACGGTGGCCAGCACGGCCGCGACGGCGATGAGCGGGCCCCGCCGGGGGCTCGTCGTCGGCTCGGCGGAAACCTCAGCGGCTTCTGTGGATTCAGCCATGTGCGTCTCCTACGGTCACTGTGACCTCCAGGTCAGGGGGGAACCAGCCGAAGTCCGGTGACAGTACGGCTGAGCCAGGACGACCAGGCCACAGTGACCAGGAACACACCCAGGTGGGGGAGAACCCCTGGCAAGGGAGGCTGCGGGGGACCGCTCAGCGCGGGCCGATCAGCCGCTTCATCGACTCTTTCATCGCGTCGCCGGCGCCCTCCAGCGAGCCGCCCGCGCGCAGGACCCGATTGATCAGCTCAGTCAGGCCCCCGACCAGGATGACGGCCCGCTCCCACGACAGCGGCTCAACGCCCGCACTCGCCATCATCGGGCCCCGCGAGAGTTCCATGTAGAACGCGCAGTAGAACTCGGTGTCCTTCTCCCACACTTCGGAGTACTGCCCGCCAAGCAGCACCAGCTCGCGCGGAATCGTCATCGACAGCGCCGGATCACGCGCGACCGCCGCGAGGAAGGCGTCCACCGCAGCGTCGATCTGCTCGTCCCAGGGAGCCGTCCGGTCCACCTCTGTGGCCACCGCTCGGCGCAAGGTCTCCGCCCAGTCGTCCGCGAGATCGGCCAGGCATGCCTCCTTGCTCGCGAAGCACTCGTAGAACGACCGCTTCGACGTCCGCGCGTTGCGCACGATGTCGGAGACCTGGGTCTGCTGCAGGCCCTTTTCGCGGATCGACTGGGCCAGGCCGTCGAGCAGCCGCCGACGCATGGGGGCGGCCGGAGACGCGGCGGACTGTGGGGTCGACGTTTTCTCGATCACGTTGCTGCGGTTCGTTCCCAAGGATTGACGGAGCTTTGGTACCCATGGTTACCATACCCCACTCGAGTCTGGTACTCATGAGTACCAGGCCGGGAACGGGGGGCACATCGCATTCGGCATTCGGAACGGAGTGATGGCTTTCATGGTCAAGCGATGCCGGCCCCGACCGCTCGCCGGACAGACAGTGGTGATCACAGGTGCCGCCTCGGGCATGGGGCGCGCCCTCGCACAGCGGCTCGCCGCGCACGGTTCACCGGTCGCCCTCGTCGACCAAGACGAGGACGGCCTGCGGGACACAGCGGCCTCAATCGACGGACCGTGCCTGGCTCAGCAACTCGACGTCCGCGACCGGGAGAGGCAGTTCGAATTCGCGGCGGAAGTGGCCGGCTGGGCGCCGCGGCCCATCGGGGCCGTGTTCAACAACGCGGGCGTCTTCGTGGCGGCGCCCTTCGCGGCCGAGGACGTCGCGGACGACGAGTGGCTGCTCGGCATCAACATCGACGGTGTCGTGAACGGGGTGCGGGCCTACCTGCCGCTGCTGCTCCGCCAGGGGTCCGGCGCCGTCGTGAACACCTCCAGCATCTACGGGCTGGCCGGTGTTCCGTACCACACCGCTTACTGCGCTTCGAAGTTCGCCGTCCGGGGATTCACCGACTCGCTGCGGCACGAGCTCGCCGGCACAGGGGTCCGGGCCGTCACCGTCCATCCGGGTTTCGCGAAGACCGAGATCGTGCGCAACGGGCGAACCCGCGACCCCGAGGGCCGCTCGCACGACGAACTGGCTGCCGGATTCTAGGCCGCCGCCCCCACGACCGCGGAGAAGGCCGCGGCGATCATCCACCGGGGCGTGGACGCAGGCAAGGCCCGGATCCTCGTGGGCCCCGACGCCCGTGCCTTCGACGCCGTCAGCCGCCTGACGCCGACGCACTACTGGACGGTCCTCCGCCAGGTCGAGCGCCTGCTCGAACGTTTCGGCCGACCCACGACGACCTGACCACCGGACACATGAGACAGGAGACATGACCATGCCTCTGGAACCAGCATCCCGAGATTTTCTGGCCCAGTTGGCCGAGGCCGGGGGCCCGGCGGTCGACCACTGGACACCCGCGATCGCCCGGATGAGCGATCTGATCCTCGCAGGCCTGAGCGGGCCGGGCCCCGCGGTCGGATCGGTCCGGAGCCTTGAACTCGACGGCAAGGGAGGGAAGTTCCGGGTGCGGGTGCTCAAGCCCGAGGGCGAGCCGAAGGCGGTCCTCGTGTACTTCCACGGTGGCGGCTGGGTCGTCGGCGACATCGACCTGCAGTACGACCACGTGGGCCGACGGCTGGCCAACCTGACCGGGTCGACCGTGGTGATGGTCAACTACCGAAAGGCCCCAGAGCATCCATTCCCGATCGCCATCGAGGACAGTTATGTCGCCCTGAACTGGGCTGCCGAGCATACCGCGGAGCTGGCCTCCGAGGGCGTCCCGTTGATCGTCGCCGGCGACAGCGCCGGCGGCAACATCAGTGCGGTGATGACGCTGTGGGCGCGCGACAAGGCGGGACCGAAGATCGACTATCAGGTCCTGGTCTATCCGGTGACCGACTGCGACGTGAACACGGCGTCCTACCTCGCGCCTGAGAACCAGCTGCTGCTGGACCGGGACGCCATGATCTGGTTCTGGGACCACTACCTCGGCCACGAGAAGGTCCGCAAGCACCCGGACGCGTCTCCGCTGCGCGCGGAGAGCCACGCCGGGCTGCCCCCGGCGCTGGTCTACGTGGCCGAGTACGACCCCCTGCACGATGAAGGCGTCGCCTACGCCAAGGCTCTGGAGGCCGCCGGCGTGACGGTCACGTTCGCGGTGGCCGAAGGGCAGATGCACGCCTACTTCCAGATGGCGAAGCTCCTGCCCGGATACGACGACGGCATGCAGCTCGTCGCCGGCCACATCAACAGCTTCGTCGCCGCCTTCGACAAGGAACCTGACCCATGCGCGACCACGACGTGATCGTTATCGGCGCCGGATTCTCCGGCCTCTACCAGTTGCACCGGCTCCGGCAGCTCGGGTTCGACGCCCATGTCCTCGAGGCCGGCGGCGACGTCGGCGGCACTTGGTACTGGAACCGCTACCCCGGGGCACGCTGCGACGTCGAGTCGATCGAGTACTCCTACTCGTTCGACCCCCGCCTCGAGCAGGAGTGGGACTGGAGCGAGCGGTACTCCGCGCAGCCAGAACTTCTCGCATACGCCCAGCACGTCGCAGAGCGGTACAGCCTGCGTCAGGACATCACCTTCGACACCCGCGTCGAGAGGCTGGACTGGGACGACGACGCGACCCGGTGGACGGTGATGACCGGCGACGGCGAGACCCGGGCCGCGCAGTTCGTGATCGCGGCAACCGGGTGTCTCTCAGTACCGTCGCGGCCGGTCTTCGAAGGGCTCGAGGACTTCGCAGGAGAGCTGTATTGGACCTCGAGTTGGCCCCATGGCGGTGTCGACCTGGCGGGCAAGCGAGTAGCCGTCATCGGCACCGGATCGTCCGGCCTGCAGACCATCACCGCGATCGCGCCGGTCGTCGGTGAACTCACCGTCTTCCAGCGCACGGCGAGCTTCGCCGTGCCGGCTCACAACGGGCCGAACGACGAGCGACTGGCCGAGGCCAGAACCCGCTACCGCGAGATCCGGGCGTCGAGCCGGATGTCGTCCAGCGGCTTCCAGTGCCCTGACAGCACGCGGCTCCTGGCGGAAGCCGATGCCGAGGACGTCCGGCGCGAGTTCGACAGGCGTTGGGCCGATGGCGGCCTGTGCTTCACCGACGCCTTCCAGGAGATCCTCACCGACCTGGCCGCCAACGAGGCTGCCGCCGAGTACGTGCGCAGCCGGATCCGCGAGAAGGTCAAGGATCCGGTGCTGGCTGAGAAGCTGTCGCCGCGCGCGTACCCGATCGCCAGCAAGCGGATGTGCGTCGACACCGGTTACTTCGAGGTGTACAACCAGGACAACGTGTCGCTGGTGGACCTCTCGGAGGAACCGATCCGGCGCATCACCGGTCGGGGGATCCTCGCGGGCGACACCGAGCACGAGTTCGACGTGATCGTTCTGGCGACGGGATTCGACGCGATGACCGGTGCCCTGGGCGCCATCGACATCCGCCACGGCAGCCGGACGCTGAGGGAGAAATGGGCCCACGGCCCGCGCACCTACCTGGGCCTGATGTCCGCCGGGTTCCCGAACCTGTTCACGGTCACCGGCCCGCAGAGCCCGTCTGTGCTGTCCAACATGATGACCTCCATCGAGTACCACGTCGACTGGATCAGTTGCGCCCTGGAACATCTGCGCGAGCATGGCCTGAGTCGGATGGAGCCGACGCTCGAGGCGGAGGACAACTGGGTGAACACGACCAACGACCTCGCGGCCCTCACGCTCATGCCGCGGGCAGCATCGTGGTACATGGGCGCGAACATCCCGGGCAAGCAACGGGTCTTCATGCCCTTCGTCGGCGGTGTCGGCACCTACCGGCAGATCGGTGAAGCAGTGGCGATGTCGTACTACCACGGATTCGAGTTGAGCTGACCGGCAGCCAATCGGCCTGGCCTGGAGGGGGCGGCCCCTCGGGTGCTCGCCGGAGGTCCAGCTCCGTCAGCAGCGGGACACCGATGAGGCAGCCGCTGGCGAAGTGCGTCGCTCCCACTCCACTCGGTTCCACGTGGGACCTGTCCTGGTTTGCCGCCGTCGGCGCCGCGCCAGTGCGTGGGCGACGCCGGGGTCCGCGGCTCTGTTCGCCGCGGCCGCGGGCGCCTTCCGGCGCCACGGCTCCATGTCGACCTTACGGTCTTCGACCGGCACCACAGACCCTGGCGCAGCGCGGCAAGGGCTGCGGACACGGACACACGAGGATGGACGCCGCAAGTCACTCGGACGCGCTTGGTCGACTGAGTCGTTGTGCCGACAGTATTGTCTCTTCCGTCCGGCACTCGCGTTTCACGGTTGTCTTGTTGTGATCGCGGTCGTCCAGGTGCCGTCGTCGCACCACCTGACTAGGGCTTCTTCCCTCTGCTCCGTCCGCTTGGACCCCGCAGATCAGGCGATCGCCCGGGCCGCTGCCGACTGTCTGTGGGAGCGCGAGGCGTGCGCCTTTCGACCCCGATTCGACCCGGGCTTTTCCTGACTGCTCAGGCATTCGCCTGACCTGCGGCGTTGTATAGCGGCGGACGAGTCGGCCATGTACGCCGGGTTCTTCCGCCCCACCTTTCCGACCTGCACCGATGGGGTAGCGAACCGGTTGTGACCTGCGGGAAGGGCAGTCAGAGGCAGTCAGAGGGCGTCACAGGCAGTCATGCTGCTTGGCCCCTGATTGGCCCCGCTGGCCCCCGCTTGGCCCCGGGCTGATGCTGTGAGCGCTCGCCTGCCTCCGAGCGGTGCCGGACGCACGAATGCCCCCAGGAGTGGAGTCCTGGAGGCTTCGCTGGCACCGATTGGAGGTCGGTTCCGGGCACCACCCGCGGTTTTGACGGGCCTGGGTGGTGTCCTTGTCCTTGCGAGACACGACCAGGATGCCATCTCCTGTCTTCCCTCGGCAGCGGTCCGAGGAAGCGCCTTCGACCCAGTCTCATCGCCTGCAGGTGGCCGCACCCGGCGGTCTCGGGCTGGGCAGCCTCCCGCCGGCGGCGGCCGATCTGATCCTGCTGGGTGATCTCGGTGGCCGGTACGCGACCGGTGCCTATTCCCGGTTCGGCGGCGACGGTGTGGTCCGGCCGCGGGAGCGGCGGCAGGCGGAGTCCGAGCACGGTCACCGGATCACGGCGGCCATCGCGTGCCACGTGGCCCGCGCCGGCGGGACGGTCGAGCAGCTGACCTGGCTGCTGTTGCATCCGGAGCACGAGGGCGGCCGCCACGCGCAGGTGATCGCGCTGCGGTCCGGACACGCCCGCGCCCAGGGGTATGTCGAACGTGTCTGGGCCAGCGCGCTGGCCCTGGTCGAGTCCACCACGGATGTCGCGTCCCGCGGCGAGGCGCATGAGGATCTGGCGCGGTTGCGGGAGTGCATCGAGACGACGTCGTGGCGCGGTGAGCGTGGCCGGACCGCGTTGCGGGTGCTGCGGGCGCACCTGAACTTCGCCCAGGCCGCCGGTGGCCGTTTGCACTTCGCGAGTGAGCGGCAGGCGGCGGAGGAGGCTGGGATCTCCCGGCAGACCCTGCGGCAGGCCTACGAGCTGGTGCTGAAGCCGGGCGGTTGGCTGCGCCGGCTGCGGGTTGGCTCCGGCACCGAGGGATCGACCTGGTACCTCGCCGACGGCCCCGCCGCCCTTCAACCTGCCGCTGTGTCTCGTGATCAGCCCAGTCAGTGCCCCCCCGACGGGGAGCTTGGGGAGTGGACCACCCCTGAGACGGACACCGGGGCCGACGTCGATTCCCGGGTCATCGGCTTGCTGATGGGGCACGACGCGTTCGCCCACCACGCGCTGGGTTCTTCCGCGTTGATGGTCATCGGCGCTCTGCACGCTCGCCCCGGCCAGACCCCCGCCGAGCTCACGGTCTCCGCGTCGCTGTCGCGGGCGACCGCCTACCGCACCGTCGCCCGCCTGGAAGGTCACGGTCTCGTCCAGCGGTCCGGCGCGGGCTGGTCGCTCACCGTCCAGGCACTGCAGGGCGTCGGTGACAGCCTTCCGGAGGCTGTTACCGCGCCCACGCCCGCGCCGGCTGCCGAACACGAGCACGCGGTCAGCGGTTGGGGCGCGCTCGCGACGGCTTACGGCACCGCCGGCGTTGCCGCGGTCCGGCGCGCTATGCACGCGGCGGAACGCGCCGCCTACCGCGCCGCCTTGGCCGCCATGGATGAGCGGCGCAGCCCCGCCCTGACGGCCGTGGTCGACGGCCGAACCGTGTTGGTGCCCGGCCCGCGCGCCGACGAGATCCCCGCCGGCTGGCACGGCCCGGATGGAACGGTCCTGGACCCGGTCACCGGACGGGCCGTGTCGGGCTGGCAGGTCGCCACCGACGGGCGCCTCATCCTCCTCAGCCCCGGCGACGACCGCAGCTACGACGAACTCGTCGCCGCCCACACCACCGCCCTGCACGAATGGGAGACCGCAGCATGACCACCACGCCCGCCCGCCCCACCGGCTGGAGCCCGGCCCGCCAGCGCCAGGCCCTGGACCTGGCCGCCCGCTACCGCCACGGGGAGACAGTGCGCGAGCTCGCCACCGCCACCGGCCTGTCCCGCGCGACCATCTTGAACCGGCTGAGGCTGGTCGACACCCCCATGCGCACTGCGCAGCAGACCCGCGCACTTCGCCAGGGTCCCGACCGCGCCCGCCTGGCCAACCAGATGCGCAGCGACTACCAGCGCGGAGCCACGGTCGCAGGTCTCGCTGACCGGCACGGCCTGTCGGCGCGGACGGTGCGCCGACTGCTCCGTGAGGCAGGCACTGTTCTGCGCTCCAGCGCCGAGACCCGCCGGCTCACCCGCGCCGGGCAGGACGCGGAGCGCCAGCGGCAGATAGACGAGCTGCGCCGCTGGTACGAGGCCGGGGTCAGCGTGCCCGCGCTCGCCGCCGTGCACGAGTGCTCGCCCTCGACCGTCTACCGGCTGCTGCACCTCGCAGGTACCACCCTGCGCCCACGTGGCCGAACCATCACCGGCCCCGCCAGCGCACCACCGTGAACGGGAGACCGATGCGGCCACTCAGCGCCGCCCGCCGACAACTCCTCGCACCCAACCAAGGAATCGACTCGTGATCATTGCTCACATCAGCCCGCGCACCGGCGGCAAGACCACCTCCGTCGGCTGGCACAGCCACGCGCTGCACGAACGCGGCCACCAGGTGGCGGCGTTCGAGGCCGACTACAGCCGCCAACTCGCCGAATGGGACGCCTGCGCCGGCGGATTCCCCTTCCCGGTGCTGCAGCAGGCCTCCCCGCTGTTCTACAAGAACGCCCCACACGCCCTGCGCCCCGGCCAGATCGGCGTCGTGGACTGCGGCCACGCCGAGGACCACCGCACCATCGTCCAGTCCGTCCTGCGCATCGCCGACCTCGCCATCCTCAACACAGCGCCCACCATCGCCGACATCGACCGCATCGAGCGGCTGCCGATGGACCAACTCATCGACGACGTCGCCGTCCTGCGACCCGACGGGAAGCCGCCCGCGACATGGGTGCTGCTCAACCGCACCGCCGCCGGGGCCAAGGCCACCAACGACCACCGCAACTACCTACGCGACCGCGGCTGGAACGTGTTCACCACCACCATCCCCAACGCCCAGCTCTACGCCCAGTCCATGCTGCGCCCCGTCACCGCCCGCGGCTCCGCCTACGACGAACTCGTCACCGAGATGACCCACCTCGGCCTGCTGCCCACGATCGGAGACCAGACGTGACCCCCACCGACCGCAGCGCACCCCTGCGCGCCCGCACCACCGACACGGCGGCCATCCGTTCCGACGCGACGTTCCCCATGGCGCCCACGGCCAGGCCGGCGGACCTGGTGATCACCAGCGAGCTGATCCCCACCCCCGCCGACGGGCGGGGGAGTGGCCCGCTGAGCGAGGTCGAGCTCCACGACCTCGGCGTGTGCGAGCGCGCGGTGGAGAACCTCGCGACCGCGACCTGGCTCGCGGGAAAGGCCCTGCAGTCCATCCGCGACGGGAAGCTCTACCGCCACACCCACGCCCGCTTCGAGGACTACATCACCGAGCGCTGGGACATCAGCGAACGCGCCGCCTACCAGATGATAGAGGAATGGCCCCTGGCCGAACACCTCAACCAGGCCTACGGCAAGCCCGTCACCGCCTCCCACATCCGCGCCCTGCTCCCCGTCGCCGCCCGCTTCGGCCTCGACGCCGCCACCGAGCTCTACCAGCAGCTCCGAACCCGCGCCCAGACAGACGGCGTGCGGCTCACGGCACAGATCACCGGCCAGATCGCCAGGGCGGTCCTCAAGCGCGCCGGCCAGCAGGCCGAGCACATCGCGTTCACCCAGGCAGCACGGCAGCTGATCACAGCTCAGACCTCACTGGCCGACACGCGAGTCGAGCGCCCACGCTCTCTTGCGTCTCGCGAGCGGCTGGCCGTGGCCACTGACGACCCGGGCCCGCAAAATTTTGCAGGACATCACGCGGAGATAACGGCGGTGCGGCCCGCTGCGCAGCCGGGACCGCTGATCGCGGACAACACCGGAGCCGCGCAAGCCGGTCCGGCGGCGGCGAACTCCGCGCCGACGGATGACAGGGCGTCGAGCGGAGAGCTCGGTGCAGCGCCCGTCACGGCTCCGAACGTGGGCACGGCGAGGACCGCGGTCGGCCTGTACCGGGACATCGTCAGCCACATCTTGGCCATCGAGCGGCTCGCCAGCTCGCCGTGCCTCGTACCGAACGGACCAGACGAGGAAGCCGAGTTCGACCGGCTCCACGTGCAGATCACCACCCGACTCACCCAAGTCCTGCACTCGCTCACTGCCGAGGCGTGAACTCACGTAGCCGCGGTCCGCCCACCTGCGGACCGCGGCCCCTCCGCGATCACCGGTCCGCATCTACTCGGAGCAAGCCATGTCGAAGAGGCCCGCGCCGCCAACCGACCTCGCAGTGCCGTCCCGGGCCGGCGCGAGGGCGGAGCAGTTGTCCTTGCTCGGCCCCGGCGATATCAAGCCCGAGGTGGTTGCCGCGGTCCAGCTTTCGTTGCTGGGACATCCGGTTCCCGTGCGACTGCCCGCGGAGCTCTGGCACTCCTGGTTCGCAACTCCCGCCGTGGTGGCACGCTTCGAGGCCAAGCGGTACATCCGGCGCGATGAGCAGTGCTGGCCCTGGCTAGGCGCGGTTAGCGACACCGGCCACGGGAGCTTCAGAGCGGCGAGCCTCCCCGGCGCCTCCCGGCGTGGAACCGTCCCGGCGCACCTGTTCGCCTATCAGCTGGTCCACGGTGTCATCCCGCGACTGGGCTGGTCGGGGGCGGAGGATCCCGTCGTGTGCCACCGCTGCGACTCTCACGGTTGCGTCAGCCCCCACCATCTACGGCTCGGCACAGCAGCCGAGAACCGATCCGAATGGGCATACCGCCACCGCGACCCCGCCGGGCCACTGGCGGACGTGCGCGGCCCGGCGGGGCGGACCCGTGCGATCGCCCGAGCCGTTCGGATCGGCATGGCCCGTGGCGAATCGACCGGCCTCATTGACGACCGAGTCCGCGCCGCCGAACTCGACGGTCTACCGCTCACTCTGTGGTGAGCCGCGTGGCGGTGCGATCAGGATCTCACTGCAGATTGCCGCAACATGTTGATCAGGTGGAGAAGAGACTGGCAAAGATCAGGTCGAACTCGCAGCTCTCTGTCGGAGTCCCCTCGTTGAGCAAGGCTCGGATGGCGTCGCCGTCGGGGTACTGATCGCAGAAATGCTGAGCTTGCGCCGGCTTGTCGTTCTGCGTCCCGGCCGGGTAGTAGCTTTCGATCGCTCCACGTTCCAGGACGTAGATGCGTTCGGTTCGTAGTTGCTCCAGCAACTGGGTCTTCAGTTCACGCAGTTCGACATCGGTGGCGGCGGCGAGCTGGGCCCGGCGCTGGTTGCGCCCCTCGTGGCGCTCGAAGAAGGCTTCCATCGCCGTGATCACCTCGTCGTGGGTGCCTGTGCCCGCGGCGAACTTGTCTCGGGCTTCCCTGACGGCGTTCCACTGGCTGCGGATCTCGCCCGACCCCTGCATCGACTTCAGCTGAGACCGGGGCAGTTCGGTCGAGCAAGAAACGAGGTCGACCAAGGCCTTCATCAGCGTCTGCCGAAGCGCGGTGGTTTCGTCCGACGCGCCCAGCTTGTCGAAGCCTTCAGTGATCGCGTCCAGATCGACCAGGACCGAGACGCGCACACCGAACCGCTCGAAGAACTCCCGGTATCGGGCCACGGAGCCCTTGCCGCCGACCCTCGCGATGGCGATCGACTGCTCCTGAAAGTCCCATTTTTCGTTCAGGGCCTTGGCGATATGAGGGATCAGGATGTGGTCGCTGTCGCCTTCCACCAGAAGGACGTCGTTGCTGAAGAACGCGGCGTCGTTGTTCTCCTGGCGGATCAGCTGGAACTGGTGGTTCAGCGTGAGGTCCGACAGGTCGACTGGGTAGGCAATGGCCTTCGGTGGCATCGCCGAGTAGTCCTTGGTGAGCTTGATGAAGGTCCCGGTGGCCTGGGGGCTGAAGAAGCTGCTGGAGTGGGTGCTGACGAGCACGTAGTTCTCCTGGGCGAAGACCTTCAGTGACTCGAACAGCTGGCGCTGTGCCTGTGGGTGCAGGAACAGCTCTGGCTCCTCGAACAAGAGCATGTAGGGGCGTGAGGCAGCAGCGGGATTCTGGTCGCGTTCGCGGGCGCGAAGGTCGGCGTAGGTACGCAGGATCGCGAAGGTCACCGAGCGGCGAAGACCGTCGCCCTTGCTCTTGAAGTCGCTACGGATCCCGTCGTCGATGGCGATCCGTGCATTGGACAGGACGCTCTTCAGCTCGGGCGGGGGGATTTCGATGCTGACCGAAGCGCGAGGGAACCCTGACCTAAGGTGGCTTTCCAGCAGGTCCTCGATCGCTCTAACCTCGGGCAGGCGGTCGTCCCTCACCGTCCCGTCCGCCTCCCGTTGCACGTTCAGCTGGGCGTGGAGTCCGAGGAAGAGGTCCTCCATCTCGCCGAGCTGCCCCCGGGTCTGGTTGAACAGGATGCTCAGCAGCTTGCCGAAGGAAGACGCCTCGTTGGTCTTGAGGTCATCGCCGAGGTCCTTGACCGCCGGGATGTAGATCACCTCCGGCAACAGAGCCTGGATGGAACTGTCGACGCCCGTGGGGAGCTTGTCGGCCTCCATGACGAACTCCGACTCGGGCAATCCATCGACCAGGGCCTGGATCGCCTCCCGGATCGCCTTCTGTGTGGGCTTGGCAGGCAGCACCGAGTCGAGCTCGGGGTGCGTGAAGACGGCGCCTTGGCGCAGTTCGGGGTTGGACTTCTTAGCCACGAGCGCATCGACCGCATACGGCCGGAAGCGTTCGGCCTGCGGCACCTTGGCCAAATACCGCAGCGAACTCTTGCCGCTGTCGCCGTAGACGCGGGAGAGCACGAGCCGACCGTCGCTGACGACCTGCGTGATCCTCTGGCGGTGCTCATCGGCAAGGCGGGCGAGATCGCCCTCGCTGATCTCGCTGAAGGTGACTTCGACCTGCAGGCTTGCGCCATGGTCGTAGTAGTCGGTCGGCTTGAGTGGCGGGCCGTTGAAGAACACGTCCAGAGCCTGGAGCACCGTGGACTTCCCGGCGTTGTTCTCCCCAATGATGCAGCCGAAGGACGACATCGGAAGCGTCAACTCCCTGATCCCGCGGAAGTTCTTGACGCTCAACTGCGATATGCGCAAGACCGGTTACCTCACCGTCTGTTGCTCTGTGCGCCCTGGAGGTCACTCTCGGGCCAGTGCTGCCAGACGATACTCGCTGTGCCCGAGTGATCTGTGACGTTTTGAGAGCTGCCGCTGCGTGCCTGAGGCGAGCTAGCTGATCGGAGTCGGCCGGCCGCTCCTGCGCTGCCCTTGCTCCGTCGAACAGTTCGTGCGCACTTGTGTGCGCCCCCTTTGCCTGCTCTACGGTCACCCAGCTACGTCACCCACGCCTGTCCTCCATGCACCGGAAGCGAAGGAGCCGCAGGTGTCCGCAGAGACCGACAGGGTCTTGGCCGAGCTCGCACGTCCCGCCCGAATCCACGTCCACTCCACCGGCCAGCTGGTGCAGGACACGGACAGAGCCGCCGCAGGCATGGACCGCGAACGTGCACGGAGAGCCAAGAGCAAGGAGGAAGTCTTCCGCAAGCCCCAGGTTGAGCCGCTGCAGGAGCCGGACGGTAGGGACCTTGAGATCACCGCGTGGCAGGCGCTGGGCACCCTCGCGCGCGCGACCACTCTGGCCCGTCACGGACTCGGCCGAGGGCTGGCCGAGCACTGGCAGTCCCTGAAGTACTGCCGCGCCCTGGCCGCCCCCGAGGACCGGGGCCCGCTGTCGGTCACATCGGAAGGGCAGAGCCCGGAGAGGTCATACCGCGGGATGCAGGCACGCGAGCTGGGACGCGCGTTCGGCCTTGCCGTCGCCGAGCGCACCGTCCGCCACCGTCACCCCGACCGTATCGTTGCCGTCATCGATGCCGAGGCGGTGCTCCTTGCCGGCTTCGCTCGCAGCGACAGGCAGCCCACTCTCGGAAACAGGCCCCGACCCGACTACTTCATCGAGGCCTGGCGGCCCGAGGAACCGTCCGTCATCTACGCGGTCACGGTCAACGGCAACCACCAAGTCGCCACCAGCAAGACCGGCAAGGCCCAGCGCACCTCGTTCCGGCAACTCGCCAAAGCCAGCGAACGGGCCGAACACCTTCACCTCGGCTCATGGAACACCACCCCCTGCCTGATGATGGCCACCGAACTCCTAGCGCCGGGAGGCATCACCGTCCACGCCCTCCAAGCCCCCGGCAGCGCCCGGCTGCGCAGCGAGCACCTGGACGTCCCCGATGACGTCGACATCGACCGGCGGCTCAAGCGGAACCTCAAATACGTGGACACAGTCCAGGTACCCTGCACGGACGGCGATCCCCGTGAACACTTCCACGACGCGTTCTTCGTCCCGGTCAAGGAACTCGCCTGGTTCGGACAGGTTCTGGCATCCACCGATGCGGCCAGTCAGCTGGCCTGGGCCGGGGCCGGCCGCGAGATCGCGCGCTACCTCACCAGCCCGCAGGGCCGCAGGCACTACCAGGAGCGGACCTTCGCCGGCGCGGCCAGCGTTCGCGACGCCCACCACACTTTCGGCGACGACGAGTTCGTCGGTACCGACCAGGTCTTCCGCCTCGCAGGCCAGCGCGTCGAAGCATTCTCCGGGATCGCAAAGGACCTGTACGAGTTGCTGGAGCACGGCAAGGTCGAGGAATACCGTCGCCATGCCTACGACCACAGCGGCTCTTGGCCCACAGCGACCAGTACCCCCGGGTGGGGTCCCGCAAGCTTCCGCGACGACGGAACCGTCATGGCCCTGCGCATCCTGCCGAAGGGCGACGAGAATACGGAGCGCGAACAGCGATAGCCCGGGCGCCGAGGTGGCGCTGTACGGCCTGTTGCCCTTGATCGTCGCGGAATCCTTGTCCCGCGTTCCGCGTAATTCGCTGCGCCTAGAGCTCATATGTGGCACGTGACCTGCGGAAACACCTCTGCTGGCACTGCTGAGGCGTTTCTCTAGGCATAGAGAAACGCGCAGGTCAGCGAGGTGCCGATGTGCGCCTATCCGCCGACAATGCAGCGAAGATCAGATGGCCAAACCCCGGCAAGATGGGGCAAGTTGACGTCTCTCGAGTAGAGCACGGTACTGCGCCTCTATCCTGGCGCCGGGTTCGGCTCGGCCGAGGGCACCTCCAAGCGCCCCCAGGGCCGCTCGCGGAACCCCTCCTGACCTGCAGAAACATCGAGCACTAGAGAAACGGCCTGCGGCGCCCGACAAGGCGAAGCCGCAGGCCAGCAGGCGTTTCGTTACTCCAGAGGCTCCGAATTGCGCGGAACGCGGGCTTGTGGGCCGGGCTGATGGCCATTCATCGCGTGCCATTTCGGCGGGAAGCGCGGCCTCTACGTGCTGCCCCTGAAGGCCGAGACGGGGCCGGTTCCGCCGCCGGACCTGCTCGATGCGCAGCGCCTGTACGCGTTGTTCGACCGGGTGGGGCGGCGCGGTCCGGGGCCGATGTTCCAGGCCGCAGTGCTGCCCCACGGCGACGCGGCCGCTCGGGAGGCCGCGCGTGAGCGGTTGCTCGTGCGGCTGGACGAACCCTTGGAGGAGCGGTTCCGCCATCAGGGCCTGGAGCAGGCGCGCTAGGCGAGCTGGCCGACGCGGCCCCGACGAGCTGGTACCGCTGGTGCAGGCGGCGCTGGGCGCACTGGCCGGCTGAGCTACTGGCGATCACGGTCGTGGGTCGGTGAACGAAAAGCCGGTGGGCGGCACAACCGGTTGCCCTCACCGCAAGTCAGGAGCGGCACCGGGTGGGTCGGACCGACTGGCATCACTCTCGGCGGTCGCGGCTGCCGTAGCGGTGTGCCAGCTGCGGGTCGGTCTCCCACCATGGGCGTGCCGAATCGGGCAGCGCCATCTGACGTCTGGCGTTGCCGCCGGGAGTGAGTCGACAGGGATGGCCGGTACGTCCTCGCGTGTGGCGCGCTCTTGACGGTCGAGCTCCTCGTCGACGGTGCGGGTGCGCGCTCCTCATTTAGGACGTGGATGATCAGGGCAACCATGAACGGCACTCCGGCGATGTCGCCGAGGCCCCAGAGCACGGCGCCGCCCCATTTCTGGTCCTGGGCCGGCGTCCAGCCCCCGGGGGCGGTGCAGTGCGTCCCAGTAGTGCGTGGCGAGCAGGTGGGAGCCGAAGGCGAGGACGCAGCCGAGGGCGGCGTCGAAGACGACCTCGGCCACGGTGATCACGACCCCGAGGAGGGGGTGCTAGTGGCGGGGGACCGGGTCGATCTGCAGACGGGGCCAGAAGTACGCCAATCCGAAGGCAACGAAGGCGAGATGGAAGGCCGTGTTCCAGGCCGGGTCGGTGAGGGAACGGGTGTACCAGGAGGTGAAATAGAACAGCCGCGGCGGCACGATCAGCAGCACGGTCGAGACCAGCAGGAAACATCAGCATCCGCGAGGCACGGCCGGCCAGGAGCGACTCAAGCGGGCTCCGCAGCCGCTGGGGCGCCGCGCGCAGGAGCAGGCTGACGGGTGCGCCGAGGGCGAGCAGCAGAGGGACGACCATCAGGAGCAGCACGGCCTGGACGGCGCGGTCGGTGAACAGGTACCTCTCGTAGACGCTGATGCCGGAGCAGCACACGATGATCCACAGCGCAAGGCCGCAGAGGAACGCGAGAGTGCGCTGGACCGGCCAGTTCTCGCCCCCCATGGCGCAGGCGCGGAGTGCGCCCAGGTAGCAGGCGACTGACACCGCGGCGACGGTGAGCACGACCGGCTCTACCTGCCAGCTCGTGACGACCTTGGAGAGGTGCCAGGCCGGCGGCCCCGCGTAGCCGAGAGCGGCGGGAATGAGGCCTCCATCCGAGGGGAGGATCGGGCGGGTCCGACGGCTCAGCCGATGGGCGAGTTCTCGGCCGTGGCGAGGGCGGTGGCGCGGTCGGTGAAGTCGCGGATGTGGACGATCTGGGCGTCCCTGAGCCGGAAGAGCCGGTAGAGCAGCGCCGGGTGGTCCTGATTCCCCTCCGGGTGGCTGATCCGCAGGCCGAGGACGATGTTCCCGGGGTAGGTGAAGAGCTCCTCGACGAGCGTGCGGAAGCCGCGGTCGCGGCGCTCTTGGGACCACGCCAGGGCCGCCGCGGAGCCGCTGCCGACGAGGCCGGCCGGTTCGAGCGGCTGGAAGTGCATGTCCGGGTGGAAGAGGGCGGCCAGCGTGCTGCTGTCGCCGTGGTGCAGGGCGGTACGGAGCTGGGCGGCGATCGCAGTGGTGGGGATCCTCACGTGGTGCTCCTCGGAGACGGGGGCCGCCACCCCTTGGTGGGGGCGGCACAGCGGATGCTGGGGTGGGGTGGTGCCCGGCGGCGGATTCGGGGGCGCCGCCGGGCACCGGTCTCAGCCGGCCGTCACACCGAGGGCCGGGGTGGGTTCGCCGTCGGCTTGGCGGGGCAGCACGCGTTCCCGGTGGTGTTCCTCGGTGAGGTCGTGGAGCCGGGCGTGGAGCAGTTGCTGCAGGGTGATGACGCCGGTCGGTCGCCGGGTGGTCGGGTCGATCACCGGGGCGCTGGTCAGGCCGGTCTCGGCGAACAGGTAGGCGACCTGGCGCAGGGTCTGGTCCTGCTGGACGGCCAACCGGCACGGCAGCGTGGCCTCACGCACCGTGCTGGGGACGGTGTGCGGGGAGGCGATGCCGGTAAGGCGGCGGCGGGTGGTGACGCCGACAAGGGTGCCGTCGAGGGTGTTGACGACGGGCAACAGCGCGTCGGCGGAGCCGGTGAGGCGCCCGAGGAGGATCTCGGTGATGTCGTCGTGTTCGGTGAGTGCCTCGTCGTGGGCGAGGGGGTGCATGACCTCGCGGGCGAAGAAGGTCTCGAGCGGGTCGGTGGAGTACTCGCGGGTGAGGTGCAGGCCGCGTCGTGCGATCTTCTCGGTCAGTACGGAGCGCTTGAGCACCAGCGCGGACAGCGCGTAGGCCGCCGTGGCGGAGACCACCAGCGGGAGCATCATGCCCCAGGCGTGGGTGAGTTCGAGGGTGAAGACGACGCCCGTGAGTGGGGAGCGCATGACGCCGCCGACCACGGCGGCGAGGCCGAGGATGCCCCAGAATCCGGGGATCGCGTGCGGGAAGAGCATGCCCTCCCAGGCGCCGAGCGCGCCGCCGATCATGAAGACCGGTGCGAGCACGCCGCCGGAGGTGCCGGAGCCGAGCGAGAGCGCCCAGATCAGCGTCTTGACGGTGAGGATGCCGATGATCAGGCCGAGCGTGGCGCGGCCGGTGAGCAGCTGGTCGATGACGTCGTAGCCGACACCCAGGGCACGGGGCTCGATCAGGCCGCCGACGCCGATGATCGCGCCGCCGAGGGCGGGCCACCACATCCAGTGGAACGGCAACCGGGCGAACGCATCCTCGGCCCGGTAGACCAGCCAGGTCGCGGCCACGGCCAGCGCCCCGCCGGTCAGCCCGACGACCGCGGCGAGCACGTCGAGCGTCGGGGTGAGGTGCAGGCCGGAGGCGTTCACCGGGAAGACGGGCGCGGTGCCGAGGAGGTAGCCGCGGCACACGGTGGCGACGGCCACGGAGGCGACGACGGGAACGAAGCTGCGCGGGCGCCACTCGAACAGGAGCAGTTCGACCGCGAGCAGGATCGCGGCGAGCGGGGAGTTGAAGGTGGCGGCCATGCCGGCGGCGGCGCCGGAGACCAGCAGCGTCTTGCGCTCGTTGGCGGTCAGGTGCAGCAGCTGGGCCAGGATCGAGCCTATCGCGCCGCCGGTCATGATGATCGGCCCCTCGGCGCCGAACGGGCCGCCGGTGCCGATGCTGATCGCGGCGGACACCGGCTTGAGCACCGCGACCTTCGGCTGGACCCGGCTGCCGCCGGTCAGGATCGCCTCGATCGCCTCCGGCATGCCGTGCCCGCGTATCTTCTCCGAGCCGTAGCGGGCCATCAGCCCCACGACCAGGCCGCCCGCCACGGGCGCCCCGAGGATGAGCCACCACGGGTGGTGCACCGAACCGGGCGCGATCAGCGCCGTGTCGAAGCGCTGGTAGAAGACGAGGTTGGTGACCAGCCCGATCAGCCGCAGCAGCACGAGCGCGGCCAGCGCACCGAAGCCGCCGACGACGAGCGCCAGGGCTGTGATGGCCAGCATGCGGGGTCGGACGGTGAAGTCACCGAGATGGACATGGCTGGAGGCGTGCGCGGTACGCATGTTGCTCCGGATTCTCTTCGGAAGGGCACAGGCAAGCCGGCCCACGACGTGCAGCAGCTGTCGTGGCGCCGTACCGGCCGGGGGTCTTTGCGGTGTCTACAGCGGGACGGGGCCGTGCAGGTCGGCCGCGTAGTCCTCGCCCACGACGTGGTGGAGGGCGTCCAGGCCGTCCGCTGTAGCAGCGCGCAGCGCGGGGTCGATCCGCGACAGGATCCGGGCCAGCTCCCGTTCGCGCCAGGCCAGTACCTGGTCGATCAGGGTCTGGCCGAGCGGGCTGAGCTGCAGGGTGACCACGCTGCGGTGGTGCGGGTCCGAACCGCGCAGCACGTGACCGGAGCCGACCAGGCGGTCCGCCAGCCGGGTCACCGACGACGCGCCCAGGCCCAGCGCCTTGGCCACGGCCGAGGAGGGGCAGCGCCCGAGGTCGCCAAGCGCGAGCAGCATCCGCATCTGCGGCAGCGAGATGCCACCGCCCGCGGCCTCCAGGCTGTGCAGGGCCACGCCGATCAGATCGCGGGTCGCGCGCTGGAAGGCCTGGATCTCGTCCGCGCCCGGGGTCGCCCGCGGGGCTCGCGTCACTGTGTTCGCCATGGCCCAAGTATTGCATGTATCAAGGCTTGCTTCGAGGTAGTGTTGTTTATAGCAAGCCATTGTGGCCGGTGGGCTGCTGCTGCCCGGACCGAGAGGTGGGGTTCATGCTCCGTCGTGCATCGCGTGTGGTGTCGGCCAGTCCCGTTCCGGAGCCGGAGGTCAGTCCCGGGCTGCACCGGGCCCGGGAGTTGCTGCTGGCCGCGGTGTCGCAGGAGGGAACGGCGCGGCTGGCGCACATCTGCCTGGACGCCTGGGACGGCGGCGATACCGTCGCGGCGGGCATGACCCTCGGTGCCCTGCTGCGGGCCGTTCCGGGGATGGGCCCGATCACTGCTCATGAGATCCTTGGCCACCTCCACGCCGGCGAGGCCACCCGCGTCGGGGACCTCGACCGCGCCCAGCGCGTGGCCCTGCCCGCCGCACTGGCGCGAGCACGTCGCCCGCGGACCACCGTCGGCGAGTGACGCCCACAGGGCGGGCCGGCCGGGAGACGGGCTCAGGGTCGCCGTCCCGGCCGGTTCCTTCCGGTTCCGTTGGGGGAAGATCCCGTCGTACAGTGCGGCCTCCGTCGTGGTCGGTCGACTCTCACGCGGGCACCCCCAAACGGAGGGCAGCGGTATGACATTGGGCACGGCGGACGACAACGACGACAGCGAGGAGCCGGAGGACATCTGCGATCTGTGCGGGCTTCTTCTCGACGGCGACTACGTGAGCTTCGCCGTGGTCGCGGACTCGTCCGCCGTCCATGACCAGAGCGACCACTTGGACGGTCAGCGAATCGTTCTGGCCTGCTGCGACCAGCACCTGACCGAACGGCGCGCCTCCTACGAGCGGAGGCCGTTCGTCGAGGCCGAACTGTGGGCGGGCCAGATCGAGCGTGCCCGCCGCCGGCATCCGGCCGGGCTGACCGAGCAGCAACTGCGGTGCGAGGCCGGCCTGTCGGTTCACCAGTTCCGGCAGGCACAGGCCTGGAGCCATCACAGCAAGAGGCTCCCGCCTCCCCGCCAGGACCCCCTGGGCGGCTTCGCGGCGCAGTGATCCCGGACAGGCGTGCCCGCCAGCCCCGCCTGGGTCAGCCAGGGGTCGCTCGTTCGGCTCACGCGCCTCGTCCACGCGGCGTCATCGCAGCTGCTGGCGAGCTACGTTGGGGTGCTGCCGGCTCCCATTCTTCGTGTCCCCGCGGGAGTGCGGCGCCTGGAGATACCTGTGGTTTCGATGTCGACGGCCGCTGCGAGCGGGCGCATGCAAAGCAGCGGTGCGGGAGGCGTGCTGCCCGCCGGTGGCGAGCGGCGTGACGTGCTGGCCGCGGAGCGCACGTTCCTCGCCTGGATCCGGACCTGCCTGGCGTTGCTGGCCGGTGGCGCCGCGCTGGGCACCTTCCCGGCGCTACCGCATCCGACGGCCCGGGCGGTGCTCGGCGTCGCATGCATGGGCTGCGCGGGCGCGCTGGCGGTTTCCGCGTGCCGGGCCTGGGGGCGGGTGCGTCGTGCGGCGGCGGATCCTTTCGTCCCCGGTCCCCGCTCCGCGCAGGTGCTCACCGCCGCTGTGCTCGTCGCCGCGGTCGCACTGAGCGCGGCCAGCACTGCGCGCCTGTTCGGGGACGGGCCGCACCGTCCGCCGACCGCCCACCACCTGGACCGCTGACAACGATGACTGCGGGACGGTGGGGTGCGCTGGGCGTGCGCGTCAGAATCCGTGGCCGGTGGCGATGACCGCGACGTAGGTGAGGGCGGGCGGGGCGGCCAGGCACGCGAGGGCGAAGGCCATCCCGGGTCCGAGACGGGCGCGGAGGGCGGGCGAGCCGGTGATCGCGACCAGCAGCATCACGGACAGCGGGAGCACCAGCAGCACCGCGTCGTCCACCACGGTCGGGGCGGGAAGAGGCGGAAGGCTCACCTGCCCCCTCCGTCGCCTGGACGCTGTCCCCCGGTCCGGCGCGGCCTTCCGGTCGGTGCGGCCGCTGGTACCGGCATGGCACCCAGGCTGCGCCTGTGCCTGCGCTTTGCCCGCGTGCGTCTGGGGGCCTCCCGAGCGCAGGCCCCTGCATCGCGAAGGCGCGGCGCGGTCACCACTGAAGCGAGTGCGGTCGCGCTCCTGGACGCAGGCGTCACAGTTGTCTGCCCAGCCATGCCAGCCCCACGACGGCCGCGGCCAGGCACCCGGCAGTCGTCAGGAGCACCAGCCGCGCACCGGGCCGCGGGGTGCGGCCTGTTCCGGGGGCGAGGGCGAACCCGGCCAGGGCGAGTGCCGCCAGCGGGAGGAGCAGCTCACCGCCGACCAGCAGTGCGGACAGGATCTCGGTCAACGGGCGCTCCAATCGACTTGGCTCTTGTCTTGCGAGGTCGCGGGTGCCGGCCTTCGGGTGCGGGGCAGGGCCGGGCGTCCGGTCAGCGCTCGCTGGAGGGCGAAGCCCGCGCCGATGGTGAGCAGTCCGGCGACCGCGTCGGCCTCGAAGTGGTTTCCGGTGGCCAGGATGACGACGCAGGTGGCCACCGGGTACAGCAGTGCGGCCAGGCGCACGAACCGGGTGCGGGCGAGGCGGAACAGCACGACGGCGCACCAGGTGGCCCAGGCGATGTGGATGGACGGCATCGCCGCGTACTGGTTGGACACCTCGGTGACCGGGCCGGATGCCCACGAGCCCCAGGTGTGGTGAACCACGACGGTGTCGATGAACCCGTCGCCGCTAAGGAAGCGCGGCGGGGCCAGGGCGTAGGCGTAGAAGCCGGCCAGGGCCGCGAGGGTGGCGGCGTACAGGGCGGTGCGGGCCGCACGGTAGTGATGGGGGTGGCGCACGTACAGCCAGACCAGGCAGCCGACGGTGGTCACGAAGTGCAGCGTGGCGTAGTAGTAGTCCATGCCGACGATCAGCCAGGTGACGTGGTCGGCGGCATGGTTGAGCGCGAGCTCGAAGCTGACGTGCAGCCGGCGTTCGGCGTCAAGGAGCTGCTGGGCGCGTGCCAGGGCGGCGGCGCGGTGGTCCGGGACGGCGTTGCGGGTGACGGAGTAGGCGCCGTAGCAGAGCGCGATCAGCAGCAGTTCGGCCCACCAGCGCGGCCGCCCGCGCCGACCCAGGCCGAGCGCCCAAGGGCGCCGAGCTCCCGCGAGCGGGGTGCGCCGGTGGTCGAGGGAGGTTCGGGGAGCGGCGGCAGCCGAACTCACGCGCGCCCCTGGTGCCGGCGGTGGGGCTGGGCGGGCGAGGTGTCCGGCTCCCGCGGCGTGTCCGGGCCGCCGCGCGGCGGGAGGTGGAGCCGGTGTCCGGGTGCGGGACGGCCGCGGGTGGCGACGAGGAACGCGAGCGCGGCGAGGAAGACCAGCAGCGAGGTCCAGTCGTTCAGGCGCAGGCCCAGGATGTGGTTGGCGTGGTCGTCGCGCAGCGCCTCCACCCAGGCGCGGCCGACGGTGTAGGCGGCGACGTAGAGCGCGAAGAGGCGCCCGGAGTGCATCTGGAAGCGGCGCTCCGCCCACAGCAGGAGGAACACCGCGGCGAGGTCCCACAGCGACTCGTACAAGAAGGTGGGCTGGAAGACGCCGTGGACGGTGCTGCCGTCGGGGTTGACCTTGTCGATCCGCAGGCCCCAGGGGAGCGTGGTGGGGCAGCCGTAGAGCTCCTGGTTGAACCAGTTGCCCCAGCGGCCGATCGCCTGCGCGAGCACCAGCCCCGGGGCGAGGGCGTCCGCGAACGCAGGCAGGCGCACGCCACGCCGGCGGCAGCCGATCCACGCGCCGACCGCGCCGAGCGCGACCGCGCCCCAGATCCCCAGGCCGCCGTCCCAGATGTACAGGGCGCGAATCGGCTGCTCACCGGCCTTGAAGTACAGCTCCGGGTCGGTGACCACGTGGTAGAGGCGGCCCCCGACGATCCCGAAGGGCACCGCCCACAGGGCGATGTCGAAGACGTCCTCCGGGTTTCCGCCGCGGTCGCGCCAGCGGTGCCGGGTCAGCCACAGCGCGGCGGCGATCCCGGCCAGGATGCACAGCGCGTAGGCACGGATCGGCACGGGACCCAGATGCCACACCCCTCGTGACGGGCTGGGCAGGTAGGCGAGCTCCATCGGGCCGCTCCCCTTTCGTTCGGGCGCGGCGGCGGGACCGCCTGCGGAAGGGCTCGATATATCTGCCACAGAGCATATCGGTGCGCGCACTATCCGGTGGCGGCCCCGTGGATCAGCCGGAGCGACCCCGGGCGAGCGGACCAGCCAGCGGGGGGCTCGTTCAGCACTCGCGCCCTGCCCGGCCTCGCCGGCCAGGGCCGCGCCGGTGCCCTGGCCCGCGATGTTGAGGGCGAGGGTGGCGGCGGCGACGCCGAGCGCGGTCCCAAGGCCGCGGGCCCTTCGGCCGTGCCCATGGTGCCGTGCCCGGCGACGACGAGGTACCAGGCGCCCGATGCCGAGTCCGATCGGGATCGTCACGCCGGGCGCTCGCAACTTCAACGGTGCCTCCAGGAAGGAGATCGCCAGCACCATGCCGAGCAACGACCACGGACGGCGGTTCGGTGCCGGGATTGGCCAGACGCACCCATGCGCCGACTCCGACGTGGGCGGTCCCACCGGGAGACAGGGTGGTGGTCCGACCGTCGTGGTGGACTTCGATCGGGCCCGCGAGCGGGACCAGGACGATCTGACACGGGCCGTGGTCGTGTTCGGGCATGCCGCCGCCGGGAGGGATCTCCACCGGCCTGCGGATAGCATCGCTTGGTGGGTGCGATGATTCGGGGTGCCAGCCTGCGCGGGTTCGCATGCCTTGTCGAAGAGCTCGGCGGCGACCCTAGGGAGTTCCTGGAGCGGTTCGCGATCCCGCCGCGGGCGCTCACCTCCGAGGAGGGGATCGTCCCGATCACCAGCCACGACCTGATGCTCGACACGGTTGCCCGCGAGCTTCGCTGCCCGGACTTCGGCCTGCGCCTGGCGTGCGCCCAGGATCTCAGCGTCCTCGGCCGACTGGCGCTGGCCGTCCAGGCGTCGTCCACGGTGGCTCAGGCGCTGGAGTGCGCCTCGCGGTTCATGTTCGTGCACAGCCCGGCGCTGAGCGTGGGCGTGGAGCCGGACCCGCGGGGACGCCGGGAAGTGGTCGCGTTGACGTACCGGAAGGATCTGCGCGAGTCGCCGTACTCCCCTCAGGCCATGGAGCTCGGGCTCGGCCTCTTCCATCACGTCGCGTTGGCTCTGGTCGGCAGCCTGGCCGGGCTACGGTCGGTGGAGTTGCCGCACCAGCCTCTCTCGCCGGTGTCGCGCTACACCGAGTTCTTCGGCGCGGACGTGAAGTTCGGATGCCCGACCGCCGCGCTGCGGGTGGAACGACGGCTGCTCGACAAGGAGTTCGACAGCGCGGACGCGACGATCAGGCGGCTCGCCGTCGAGTACCTCGCCGACCACCACACCGATCCGGAACGCCTGGTCTCCACACAGGTGCGGCGAGTACTGACCGCAAGCGTCGGCGCCGCCCCCGCGATGATCGCGTCTGTCGCGCGGCTCCTGTCGATGCATCCCCGCACACTGCAGCGGCGCCTCGCCGCGGAGTCGACCGGCTTCGAGGAGATCCTCGACGACGTACGGCGGGATCTCGCGCTGCGCTACCTCACCACGACCGACCTCCCTCTCGGGCAGGTGGCCGCGATGGCCGGATTCAGCGACCAGTCCGCTCTCAGCCACGCCGTTCGGCGGTGGGAGGACGCCACTCCCCGTGAGGTTCGGCGCAGGGTGCGCGGCGCCGCCTGAGTTTGTCGCGCTGGAACAAATCCCGCGCGGCTCGGGAGGGCATGCTGCTGCCCCGGCGACGACTGCGAGGAGTGGCTCATGACGACAGCGGGCACCGACCACCTGGCCGGGATCGGCGCACGGCCGATCCCGGAGTTCGACGGCGTCCACGAGGTGTGGCCGCGTGGCCAACGGCTGCGTACGGTCCGCGAGGCCGCTGCGGCGTACAAGGAGCGCTTCAAGGCCCAAGGGCAGGTGCGCGCAGTGAAGTCGGTCGACATCGCCGCGGCTCCGTACCCGGTGAAGTACGCCTTCCACGATGCCGTCTCGGTGCCCACGCTCCCGCTGATCTCGATGATCAACCGCATGATCGTGGTGCAGTACGACGACTGGGGCGGCCGGGCACGCACGCTGGTCTTCGAGCCGACCGTGCCGGACGGCTCCGCCCAGGCGCCGTTCTACCGCAATCTGCAGAAGCTGACCGCCAAGGTCCCCGGCGGCAGGCTGCTGGAGCGCACGGTCCTGAGGTACTACGCCGAGCCCGGAGACGTGCTGCGCCAACTCGGGCTCACCCTGGACGACATCGACTTCTGCACCTTCGACCACCTGCACGTGCAGGACCCGCGGATGATCCTGGGCTCGACCGAGGTCATCGCGGGCGAGCAGGTGCCCCGTGAGCCGCTCCTCGGCGGGGCCCGGATGCTCGTGCACAGCCGCGAACTCGCGACGCTGCAGTCCCTGCACCCGATGCAGTGGGCCTGGTACGTGGACGGCGGACTCGGCGGCGTCGACCCGGACAAGTTCGTCACCTTCGACGGGGACATCGAGCTCGGTCCCGGCGTCGCCCTGCTGTGGACCCCCGGGCACACCGACGGCAACCACTCGCTGGTGCTCAACACCCCCGACGGCGTGTGGGTGTCCTCCGAGAACGGCATCTCGCTGGACAACTGGCAGCCGGAACTGTCCAAGATCCCCGGCGTGCGACGCTACCACGAAGTCTTCGGCCGCGAGATCTGCCCCAACGCCAACACGCTGGAGGACTCCCTGGACCAGTACGACTCGATGGTCAAGGAGAAGACCCTCGCCGACCGGTGCAAGGCGGACCCGCGCTGGCTGCAGATCCTGCCCTCGACCGAACTGGCCCCGTGGAGGCGGTTCTGGCCGGTGGTGCCCACCTACGTCCACGGCGGGATCGCCTACGGCGAGATCAAGGGCGGTCGGCGATGAACCGCGCCCCTGCCGGCGCGGTGGTCACCGGGGCGGGCCGGGGCCTTGGCAGGCTGATCGCCGCAGCCCTGGTCGCACGCGGCCACCGGGTGCTGGTCACCGACGTCAACGAGGCCGCGGCGCGGGACCTGATCCTGGCCCAGGCCGGCCGTCTCGACGTGTGGGTCAACAACGCGGGCGTACTCGTCACAGGGCCCGCCTGGGAGCAGGCGCCCGACGTACGCCGCCTGATGATCGAGGTCAACGCGCTGGGCACCGTCAACGGCACCGTCGCCGCGATCGAGGCCATGCGGGGAACCGGCGGGCACATCGTCAACATCGTGTCACTGGCAGGATTGACCCCGGTCCCGGGCGAGGCGGTGTATGCCGCGTCCAAGCACGCCGCGATCGGATTCAGCCTGAGCACGCTTGCTGACCTGCGCCTGGCCGGGATCGAAGACATCGACATCTCGTGCGTCTGCCCGGACGGCATCTGGACGCCGATGCTGCACGACAAACTCGACGACCCCGCCTCGGCGTTGTCCTTCTCCGGCAAGCTGCTCACGCCCGAGGGGGTCGTCGATGCGGTGCGCAAGGTGCTGGACCGGCCACGCCCCGTCACCGCAATACCGCGCTGGCGCGGACTCCAGGTCCGCCTGGCGGACGCCCTCCCCTTGATCGGGCTGCGTGCCCTCCCCCTCGCAGTAGCGCAAGGCAGGCGGGTACAACGGAAGATGCTGGCGAAGAACCGGTCGGCGTAGAGGCTCGCTGGTCTCGTCGGCGTCGGGTGGCGTGCTGCGCGTGAGCCGCCCGGACCACGCACCGGCCAGGAAGGACAGCGCACACACCGCCAGGGCCGCGGCCAGGGCCAGTGCGGCCAGGTCCGCGTCCGGGTGGCGCCGGAACTGCGCGAAAGCGCCCACGGCGTTCACATAACTCACGGTAAGCGTGATGGCGAAGTTCAGGCGCTTGACCCAGGGGAGCACGGCGCGGGCCCGGGCCTCGCCGATCACAGCCCGAGCCGCCAGGCCGAGCGTGCACGGCACCACCACCGCGCCCAGGGCGAAGCCCCCGCACCGCTGGTGGCCAGATGGGACAGGGTGTCCGTGTCGTCGAGGGCACCTGCCCCCGACGGGCCCAGCAGCCGGCCGGTCAACCGCAGCCCGAGTGGAATCGTCACTGGACTGAGCAGGGTCGAGCCCACCACGGCCGCGACGATGAGCGGCATGTTCGCCTGCCCGCGCTGCCCCCAGGACACCGCACCCCCGGCGACCGGCATCGTCACCATGAGCAGCATCCCCGCAGCCAGCGCCTCGGCCTCCGACGGATCGTTCCACCGCACCAACCCCACCGCCAGAACCGGGACAACGACCGCCGGCAAGCCCGCGTTCACCACCACCGCGACAGCCAGTCGCCCAGGGCGCCGCGCGACCGCACCCAGCGCCGCCACCCGCACGCTCAGCCCCGCACCGAACAACATCATCGCGAGAAGTACCGTCTGCGCACTCACCCGCCCGCCCGAGACCGGCACGGCGACCTCAAGGCTCCGCACGGTCTGCCCGGGGCCCGGCAGCAGCACGGCCAAGCCGTAACAGGCAAGAAGCGGAGCCAGCGACCGGGCGCAGCACCCCGCAGCGCCCGTGTGCGTCAGGAACGGAAGAGGCCGCCGGGTTGTCGTCGCCATACAACGCATCCTGTCACCATGGGTAACGGCATGCTTGCGATGCGGCATCGGGGCGGGTGAGAGGAGCACGAGAGCACCCGCGAGGCTCGAGAGCAGGGGGTGGCCACGGCCACCGGGCGGACGTACAACCCGGACGCCAACTCCTTGACCGCCTCCAGGGACTGAGTGACGGGCGATCAGCGGCCGACCGAATCCGAGGAATGCCACCCAGGGGGCTGCTGGCAGCCGGTGCCCGGTCCGGCATTCCCTCGGCATCGTGCATGATGGGCACATCCCTGCCGTGACCCACCGGGAAATCCCCTTGCCCCCTGTCCGCCCCCCGTCAGGTCGGCTGCTGCGCGTGCAGACCGCCTGCTGTGGCTCGCGCTGCTCGGCGCACTCCTCGCGCACGTGGTCACCCACGCTCCGTGGGTCGATCGGATCGCGGTGGCGCTCGCGTGCGCCAGGGTCGGAGTGTGGGCCTGCCGTCTCGCCTGGTGGGGTGTGCTGCGGGTACGCACATGGCGGCTGACGCGGCGAGCGCGGGGGCCCCCGGGAGCGCGGAAGGCCGTTCGAGGACAAACTCGAACCGCGGCAGAAGACTGTCGCCACCGTCCACCCTTGGCCACACGCGGCCAGAGACGTCGCATCCCGCATCGCGGAGACGCGTCCGTGGGTCAGCGTCTGCTCTCCAAAGTGAAGTCGCTTCGGGCCTGGCCGCTTCCGCTCATTCTTCCTACCGAGGAGCTGAGGAGCGGCCAGCCCGCAGCACGTGATAGTGCGTCAGGATCACGTCGGGAACTGCTCTCCAGGCAGGCGTCAGCCAGCAACTTCCACGCCGCTCGCCTGCGCCCCCTTCGGTGCCGTCGTCACCTCGGCCGCGCTCGCCATCGTCGCGCCCAGCCCGACCAGCGTCACCGCCAGAACGCCGACCCCGAGCACGCGCCGGATCCAGCTCTTCGCCACAAGTCCTCCCCAGATTGTTGTGGATGCACCACGCGATGCCGGCTCAGTGTCGCAGGGCGCTTCGAAGCGCGGCAGTGCCGTGCATAACCGGCTGGCACACCTCGGGTGTCGGGCCGTTCAAGGCGGTTGGTCCGGGACAGGGCTTCGCGCTGCGCGACATCACCGCCCTCGCCGACGTCCGCATGGTCTCCTTCCGCCAGCTGGTCCACTGGCTCGAGGCCCAGGATCCGTCCGTGCTGGCCAAGCTGCGCGGCCTGAACGTCGGCCAGTAGCCGAACGACTGGCACGACTACACCATGCCCACGCCCGTGTGACCGGGCCGCTGTCAAGCCGGCAACCGCCCCGCACCTCGCCCCCCGGCGACCTGCGCTGCCGGACCGGCTCTCTGGGGCTGAAAATCAGCTGCCGCATCGACCCTGAGGCGACGGGCCGCGTACGCGTTTCGCTGGTGTCGAGCCGTTGCGGGGATCGGCGTGTTGCCACTCACGGGGAAGGTGGCACCAGGCCCGCGCCGAAGCGTATCCCGGGGCGGCATGTGAAGTCCGGGGTGCCGCTCCGGTCCGGGCCGCGTGCGCCCTCGGTGCCGAACCCGGATTGATTCACCCTTTTGAGTGACCACGCGGACCCTTGTCCAGCCCGTTCCCCTCGTCATCGGGTCAGCTGGGGTCCGTGCGCCAGGATGGCGGACAGATCGAACTCACCACTGCGGACCTGACCCCGCAGCCCACACTGGCCGACGTCACCGAATTGGCGGAGCGGGTCTGCCGCACCGGCCTGCCGATCGACCTGACCGTCACGGGGACGCCGGTCACCCTGCCACCCGGCGCCGACCTGGCCGCCTACCGAGCGGTGCAAGAAGCCCTGACCAACACGATCAAACACGCGCAAGGAGCGAGCGTGCAGATCACCATCACCTACGCGCCGGCCGCCGTCGACGTAGCCGACACCGGGGGCCTGCCCGGCACAGCCATTCGCCCCGGTAGCGGCCACGGTCTCGCGGGCCTGCGCGCACGCCTCGCCCTCTACCAGGGCACGGTTCTCGCCGAGTAGCGCCCCACCGGTGGCTTCCGGTACGCGCGGTCCTGCCGACGCACCCGGACCACGCGGCGCACCAGCAGCCGGCGCAGGAGGGACAGCGGTGACCGAAGCCCTGCGGGTCGTGATCGCGGACGACCAACAACTCGTGCGCACCGGGTTCCGCTTCATCCTGACCGCTCAGCGGATCGACGTCGTCGCCGAAGCAGCTGCCAGGCCCGCACATGGGGCGCGCCACTGCTTGCCTGCCGCCTCGAAATGGCCTCAGACGGCAATGCCGTGGTCGCGGAGAATCTCGTTGAGTGCGAGCTTGTCGTGGCCGCTGCCCTCGGGCAGGCGCTTGAGGACCAGCAGGCAGGGCAGGCCGAACTCGCCGCCAGGGAACTTCTTCACGCGCGTCGAGCCGACGCATACGGACCAGGCGGGGGCTTCGCCGCGGGGCAGTTCGTCGCCGGTTTCGGCGTCGAAGACGCGGGTGGATTTGGTGAGGATCACGCCAGCTCCGAGCTTGGCGCCCTTTCGAACCCGGGCGCCTTCGACGACCATCGCACGTGACCCGATGAAGGCGTCGTCCTCGACGACGACGGGGGCGGCGTTGGGCGGTTCGAGTACGCCGCCGATGCCGGCGCCTCCTGCCAGGTGGACGTTGCGGCCAATCTGGGCAGCGGAGCCCACGGTGGCCCAGGTGTCCACCATGGAGCCCGCGTCGACGTAGCCGCCGATGTTGACGAAGGACGGCATCAGCACTGTACCCGGGGCCAGGTAGCTACCCCAGCGGGCGATGGCGCCCGGGACCATGCGGACGCCGCCGAGCCTCTTCTTGAGTGGGGTGCGGTCGTGGTAGCGGAACTCCCCGACCTGGCTCTCGGTCATCTCCAGCACCTTGAAGGAAAGCAGTACAGCACGCTTGGCGCGCTCGTCGACGACCACCTCGTCGGTGCTTGCGTCGACATGTGCCACCCGGGCGGTTCCGGTATCCAAAAGATCCACCGCCTCCACAACGTGGTGGCGGGCTCCCTGATCGCGCGGGGAGAGCTCGGTGCGGTGTTCCCACAGGTCGTCGATGACTGGTGAGATAGGGCTGTTCGCATGTGTCATGACGCGACACCCTATCAACGCGTGATGGGCTATCGGTTCGGTTGCCCCTTACGAAACTTGGGCATGTCCGCACGCAGCGCGGGTGTCAGGCGCGCCCCGTGGCGTCCCGACCCTGGGCCCGGGCAACGATCCGCGTCTCGATGGTTCGCAGGGCGGCGATCAAGATGTCGATTTCGTCGGGGTCGGCGATGGTTCCGTCGAGCAAGCGGGTCCATGTGTCGCGGAGCCGTTGCAGGTTCTCCGCTGCCTTCGGTGTGGGGTAGAGGCGTACCCGGCGGGCGTCGTGCGGATCGGATGCCCGCAGCAGCAGGCCCTTCTGCTCCAGACCTCGAACGGCTCTGCTGACGTTGCTGGAGATCATCCGGGTGGCCTCGGCGGCTGCGCCGACGGTCGCGCCGGGATGCCGGTCGACGTACCGCATCACGGCCCCCTCGATCGGGGTGCCCGATTCGGCATCGGCCTCCTTGGCCGCGTCGATGTGCCGTCCCACCGCCAGGATTCTGTCGGCGAGCTCGAAGAGCTGCTCGCTCTGCCTGTCATCCACCCCACCAGCCTAGCTCCCATATCGATCGATACCTATCGTTTGACATATATTTCGGCGCGCCCTAGATTTGGATATCGATTGATAGCTAATCGCCGTGCCGGCCCCCACCTGGCCGCAATGCCGCGCGGCCCCGTCCTACGCGCGGCGGCCCTGCCACAGGCCTGAGCCCCGGCAACCTCACCGCTCGCGAGCCCTACGACCGCCGGCTGACGGTCGGCGAGCAGGCGTGGGCGACACGCGTGAATCTGGGCCCGCGAGAGCCCGAGTCGACCCTCCAGCGATCAAGGAGTAGTCATGAGTACGGACAACGAAAAGAAGGCTCTGGTCATCGGCGCGTCCCGCGGACTCGGCTACGCGCTGGCCGCGGAATTCCTCGGCCGCGGCTGGCGGGTCACCGCAACGGAGCGGACCCCCTCCGCACTGCGCGACCTGGCCGCATCGTCGGGGGGCCGGCTGACTGTCGAGGACGTGGACATCACCGATCCCGGCCAGCTCGTGGCGCTGCACGGGCGCCTGGCCCGCCAGAGCTTCGACCTGGTGTTCGTCAACGCCGGGACGAACTACACCACCGACCCCACGGCGACCTTCACTGACGTGTCCACCAACGACTTCGTGCACGTCATGGTGACCAACGCGCTGAGCCCGATGCGCGCAGTGGAAACACTGCAAGACTTGGTCCCGCCGAGCGGCACCATCGGGGTCATGTCCTCGGGGCAGGGCAGCGTCGCCGACAACACGAACGGCGGATTCGAGGTCTACCGGGCCAGCAAGTCCGCGCTGAACCAGCTCATGCGCAGCTTCGCCGCCCGCCACCGCGACGACCCGCGCACCCTGCTGCTGATGGCACCGGGCTGGGTGAAGACCGACCTGGGCGGCCCCAGCGCGCGCCTGACCATCCAGGAGAGCATCCCCGGCGTCGTCGACACGATCGAGGCACACGCCGGCAAGGGCGGACTGCACTATCTGGACCGCCAGGGCCAGCCCGTCAACTGGTGAGATTTCCGACCTCGTCGCCGACATCCCGGAGAACCGAGACCGTGAAGATCATCGCTATCGAAGAGCACTGGAACAGCGCCCGCATCCGCGACGCACTCGACCGGCTTCCGACCGGTGTGCGAGACGAGAGCACCGCCCACAACAACCAGGGCGAGGTCCCTCGCCGACTCGAAGACATCGGCCAGGGCCGCATCCAGGCGATGGACGCCGCCGGCATCGACATCTCGATCCTGTCGGTGGTCACCCCCGCCACCCAACCGCTCCCCGCCGCCGAGGCCGTCGCGCTCGCACGGGAGGCCAACGACGAGGCCACCGACGCCGTCCGCGCCCACCCGGACCGCCTGCGCGCCTTCGCGACCCTTCCGACCAGCGATCCGCAGGCCGCCGCGGCAGAACTCGAACGGTGCGCCACCCAGCTCGGCCATGTCGGCACCATGATCCACGGACGCTCCAGTGCCCTCACCCTGGACGACCCCGCCTACGACGACCTGCTCGCCACCGCGGCCCGCCTGCACCAGCCGATCTTCATCCACCCCCAGATCCCCACCGAGGCACTCCGCGACGCCTCCTACCGGGGCCTGGGCGAGGAGATCGACCTCGCGCTCGCAACCTACGGCTGGGGGTGGCACGCCGACAGCGGGCTAGCAGCCCTGCGCCTGATCCTCAGCGGGGCCTTCGACCGGCATCCCGACCTCCAGCTCGTCCTCGGCCACTGGGGCGAGATGCTGCTCTTCGCCATGGACCGGGCCGACAGCCTCACCCACGCCGCCAAGCACCTCGAACGCCGGGTCGCCGACTACATCAAGACGAACATCCACATCACCAACAGCGGCATGACGCAGACCCGGCTGCTGCGGCACACCCTCGACTTCACCAGCCCCGACAAGGTCCTCTTCTCCACCGACTACCCCTTCCACCAACCCAACGCGGCAGCGATCGACCAACTCCTCGCCGCCGTCCCCGAGCCCGCCGACCGCGCCAAGATCGCGCATCACAATGCCGAGGCACTCTTCCACCTGTGACAAGGGCGAGAACGCCCCGACCGGGCCCCGACCAGCTGTGACGGCGCCACCGGACGAAGCCCGCCACTCGGGGGCACGGCGATCGCCGGCGAGGACGAACCGGCCGAGCCCACCCCCCCTTCACGGCACCGATCTTGACGGACAGGTGCCGACCCCACCCGATCGCGCCTACCGGCGGAGAGCACACCTGGCATGCCGCACCGTATTCCCCGGCCTCGGGCGCTGAGTACGCTCGCAGGGAGCCCTCGGACATCCCCGGTAGCGCCGTGCCGCCTCGACGAAGAAGATTCACTCGGGCGAGGCAAACGCACCTCAGGGCAGGGCCGGGTTAGCCACGTGGGGCGTGCGTGTCGCTTGGGCGTTGGGCCCAGCGGCACCAGGCGGTCACTGCGCCGGTGAGCAGGATCGCGACGCCGACGCCCGCGAGGATGCCGGCGTGGAGTGCGGCGGCAAGGAGGAACATCGCCACCGCGAGCGCGACGGTGAGCCAGCAGGCGACCGCTGCACTGTGCCGCCACAGGGCGCCCCGGACGGCGGCGGCGCCGTGCCGTGACCTGCTCAGCGTTCCGAGTCGGGCGGCCAGGCGCGGATCGCTGGCCGTCAGGCGCCGTTCGATGTCGTCCAAGGCGCGGCGGTCACCCATGGACAGTCCCATACCGGGCCTCCCTCTTGGTGTCAGCGCGTTGGCGCGTGGGCGGGTTCGATGCGGATGATGACGGACTTGCTGTTGGGGGTGTTGCTGATCTCCGCGGTGGAGTCCAGCGGCACGAGGACGTTGGCTTCGGGGAAGTAGGTGGCGGCGCAGCCGCGTGGCGTGGGGTAGCGGGTGGCGCGGAAGCCCGGGGCGCGGCGTTCCCCGTCGGGGTAGTCACTGACGAGGTCGACCAAATCCCCGTCGGCCAGGCCGAGGTCGTGCAGGTCGTGGTCGTTGAGGAAGACGACGCGGCGTCCGCCCTTGACGCCTCGGTAGCGGTCGCCGTAGCCGTAGACGGTGGTGTTGAACTGGTCGTGGGAGCGGACCGTGGTCAGCAGCAGCCGCCCGGCCGGGACCTCGACGGCGGTGATCGGGTTGACGATGAAGCGCGCCTTGCCGGTCGCGGTGGGGAAGGTGCGCGAGTCGTGCGGTCCGCGCGGCAGCATGAAGCCGCCGGGCTGCGCGACCCGCGCCTCGAAGGAGTGGAAGCCCGGGACGACGTGCTCGATGTGACGGCGGATCACCGAGTAATCGCGGCCCATCGCGCTCCAGCCGAGCGCGTCGCCGAAGAGCTCCCGTCCGAGGGCGGTGACGATGGCGACCTCGCTGCGCAGCTGCGGCGAGCCAGGCAGCAGCTTGCCGCGTGAGGCGTGGACCATCGCCATGGAGTCCTCGACCGTGACGAACCGGTCGACGCCGTCCTGCAGGTCGCGCTCGGTGCGGCCCAGGCACGGCAGCAGCAGCGCCTCGCCGCCGTCGACGCACAGGTGGGTGCGGTTGAGTTTGGTGGCGACGTGGACGGTCAGCTTGCAGTTAGCGAGCGCCTGTTCGGTGACGGTGGTGTCGGGGGTGGCGGCGGCGAAGTTGCCGCCGAGGGCGAAGAACACCTCGACCTTGCCGTCGCGCATGGCGCGGATGGAGTCGACGGTGTCGAGGCCGTGGGCGCGCGGGGGGTCGAAGCCGAACTCGTCGCGGAGCTTGTCGAGGAAGGCGTCGGGCATCTTCTCCCAGATGCCCATGGTGCGGTCGCCCTGGACGTTGCTGTGGCCGCGGATTGGTGCGGGTCCGGCGCCGGGGCGGCCGATGTTGCCGCGCAGCAGCAGGAAGTTGACGATCTCCCGGATGGTCGGCACGGCGTTGCGGTGCTGGGTCAGTCCCATCGCCCAGCAGACGATGACGTTGGCGGCGTTCATGCCGTCGGCCGCGGTGTACTCGATCGCCCGGCGGGACAGCCCGCTGAGCTCCTGGATCCGCGCCCAGTCCAGGGCACGCCATGCTTCGGCGGCTTGCTCGAAGCCGTCGCAGTACCGGTCGATGAAGTCCCGGTCCAGCACCGAGCCGGGGGCCGCCTCCTCGTCCGCCAGCAGGGCCTTGCACAGCCCGGCGAAGAACGCGAGGTCGCCGTTGATGCGGATCGGCAGGTGGCGGTCGGTCAGCTGGGTGCCGGGTCCGGCCAGGCCGCGCACGTTCTGCGGGTTGTGGAAGCGTCCGAAGCCCGCCTCGGGCAGCGGGTTCACGGCGATGATCTTCGCGCCGCGGCGTTTGGCCTGCTCCAGGGCGGTGAGCATCCGCGGGTGGCAGGTGCCCGGGTTCTGGCCCACCACCATGATCAGGTCGGCGTGGTCGGTGATGTCCTCAAGGGTCACCACGCCCTTGCCCACGCCGATGGTCTCCGAGAGGGCCGCGCCGCTGGACTCGTGGCACATGTTCGAGCAGTCCGGCAGGTTGTTGGTGCCCAGCCGCCGGGCAAGGAGCTGGTAGACGAAGGCGGCCTCGTTGCTGGTGCGGCCGCTGGTGTAGAAGACGGCCCGGTTCGGGTCCTCCATCTCCCGCAGCCGGTCCGCGGTCAGGCGCAGCGCGCGGTCCCAGGTGATCGGGGCGTAGTGGGTCGCGCCCGGTGCGCGGTGCATCGGTTCGGTGAGGCGTCCTTGGGACTCCAGCCAGTGGCCGTCACGCTCGCGCAGTTCGGCGATCGGGTGGGCGGCGAAGAACGCGGCGTCGACGCGTTTGCGGGTGGCCTCCCAGGCCACCGCCTTGGCGCCGTTCTCGCAGAACTCCGCGTGCTTGCGCTCACCGGGCGGCGGGTCGCCCCAGGCACAGCTGGGGCAGTCGAACCCGTCGACCTGGTTCAGTGCGAGCAGTGTCCGCACGCCGCGGACCGGGCCCATCTCCTCGCGGGCGTACTTCACCGTCTCGGTGATGCCGTGGACACCGACGCTGGACTTCTCCGGAGCGCCGGTCCGCGGCCCCTGGGGCTCCCCCGACCGCTCGTGCTCGGCCATGGCCGCCTCCTTGATGCTCTGAGATGTCTCTTACCCGCCCAGGCGGGTCAGACGCGCCAGTGGTAGCCGAGGGAGAAGTCGACGGCCACGGCGTAGGTGAGGTACATCAGCCACGCGCCCGTGACCAGGTGGAACAAGCCCAGCGCCCGCTTGCCCAGCGCCACGCCGATGGAGGCGAAGAAGTCGCTGAGGTAGATCGCGAACAGCCCGAGGAACAGCAGGCCGACCGGCCAGTCCGCGACCTTGAAGAACACGGTGGCGCCCATGGCGGAGATGACCATGTAGGCGACCGACATGCCGGCGTTGGTGTGCGGGTCGCTGTCGCGGTACTTGTTCATCCCTATGGCGAACCAGTGGATGCCATAGGCGGAGAACGCGAGCGCTGCCATGTAGAGCGGCGGGGATTTCGCGAAGACCTGGAACCAGGTCAGGCCGATGAACAGGATCAGCCCGGTGAGCAGTTGGCAGAAGCCGGGCATCCACACGCCCCAGACGCCGAGCGCGCGGTCGGCCCGTTCGCTCTTGCCGGGATAGCCGAACAGCTCGTGGGGTCCGTAGATGAGGTAGCCGGTGCCCAGGCCGAAGAAGCCGAGTGCCAGCGGCGGGTAGACCGAGGTGGCGAACGTCAGCATGATCGCCCTCCTGGAACAGGGGGCCGACCCGGCCGATCGGTCGGCCGGCCCCGATCTTGAGTTGGTGCGCCGGCGGGCGCCTCGTCAGACGGAGGACTCGCCGGTGGCAGTGCCCACGCGGGTGGGTGTGCCCGCGCTGTGGCGGGCGACCTGGCCGTTCATGAGGGTGCCGACCAGCTCCGCCAGGGAGGCCCAGCGGGCGCCCGCCTCGCTCAGGGCACGGCGCTGCAGGGTACGCGTGACGGCGCCGTGGTCGACGGCCACCGAGTCGAGTTCGTCCAGGACCTCGCGGGCGGCCGGGTAGCGGCCGTGGACCGAGTCCTGCGGGACCAGGCCATGGTCAGCGACCGCGTACAGCAGCGCCTGCGACATGGTGCACACCGTGTCCGGGGCGACCAGGCCCTCGACGTAGCGGGTGTCCTCGTAGGCGGGGTCCTCGATGCTCGTGGAGGTCCAGGCCAGACGCTGCGGCCGCGCTCCCGCCTGCTCCAGTGCCTTCCAACGGGGGCCGGCGAGCATCCGCTCGAAACCCTGGTAGGCCAGGCGGGCACCGGCGATGGCGGCATCGCCGAGAAGGTGCCGGGCACGCGAGGTGCCCAACTGGTCGAGCCGGGCGTCGACGGCCGTGTCGACGGGGGCGACCTCGTACGAGGCCAGCGACGCGATACGCGCCGGGCCGCGCCCGTTGCGGACGGCCCGTTCGAGACCGGTCAGGAACGCGTCCCTGACCCGCGCGTAGGCGCCCGGGGAGAAAATCCAGGTCACGTCGACGCAGATCCCCTCCGCGAGGCAGGCACTGGCCGCTCTCAGCCCGGCCTCGGTGGCGGGGACCTGCGTCAGCAGGTTGGGGCGGTCCACCAGCCGCCACAGCGTCCGCGCCTCCGCAAGCATCCGGGCCTCGTCGTGGGCCAGGCGCGGGTCGATCTCGATCGACACCCACCCGTCCACCCCGCCGGTCGCGTCGAACACCGGACGCAGCACGTCGCAGGCCCAGCGGGCGTCGCACGCGGTCAGTGAACGCATCGCGTCCCCGATCCCGACACCGGTCAGCGCCAGTTCCGCGATCTCCCGGTCGTACAGGGCGCTCGACTCGACCGCCGCCTTGAGCACGACGGGGTTCGTCCTGGCACCCTGCACCTGATGAGTGCCGGCGAACCGGCCGAGACTCCCGCGTCCGATCGCGTCGAGCCGCACCGCTACTCCCGCGTCCCGCAGCCTTGCAAGTGGGACGGTCATCGACCACCTCCCAGAGGACAGGGCAGCGGAGCCACCCTGCGAAGCCTTGCTTAAGACAAGTGTTGCTTCAGGCAGGGGTTCGTGCAAGTCCGGGACACGGCGCCAACGTCGGGGGCTGTGACTGCACACGCTTGTTTGCGAATGCTCACAGTTGTTCGCGATCCGGATCTTCGCAGTGATCACATCACGCTGAGCTGCGAACGACTTCGGTGATCGCCTGTGGACTGCGGGTGTGTGCTGCGGTGGGATCGTGGCGATGACGTCGAAGACCTTGATCCGTTCCGAGGTGTGTTGGGCGAGTCGGTCAACCATGCACGAACTGGTCCGCCGCCGAGTCCAGCCCTCACCAAGTGGCAACCGGCCACGGGCCACACCCTCGTCGCCGTAGGGCCAGCGGATGGAGACGAGGGCGCGCGGACGGCCCAGCCGACGGCCACGGCATCCGTGGCAGTTCGTCGGGAGCCCGATCGGCCTGGTGTATCTCCGGGTCCGGCAGTTCGCGCAGCGGGACGGGCCGTGGACTCATGCGCCGGCGATGGGCAGGGTCTGCTCGCACCAGATGGTTTTGCCGGCGGTGCTGTGCCGAGTGCCCCAGCGTTGGGTGAGCTGGGCGACCAGGAGCAGGCCGCGGCCGCCCTCGTCGAAGGTGCGGGCGCGGCGCATGTGGGGTGCGGTGTTGCTGCCGTCGGAGACCTCGCAGATGAGTGCGCCCGCAGTGGAACCGTCGATCGGCGTGTTGCGGATGAGCCGCAGCTGGATCGGCGGGGTGCCGTAGCGGATGGCGTTGGTGACCAGTTCGCTGACGACGAGTTCGGTGACGAATGAGGCCTCGTCCAGCTGCCATGTCTCCAGCTGGTCGGTGGCCAGTGCGCGGATGCGTGCCACGTGCTCGGGCCCCGGGGGGACGTCCCAGGTGGCGACCTGGTTGCTGGAGAGCGCGCGGGTGCGGGCCAGCAGGAGAGTGACGTCGTCGGCCTGAGGGCCGGCGAGTACCGCGTCCAGGACGGCGCCGCAGGCGCGGTCGAGCGACTGCGGGGAGTCGAGGCCGAGCGAGGTAATCGATTCCAGGGCTTCGCGGAGCCGGTCGAGGCCTTCCCCGAGGTCGAGCTCACGGGAGTGGACCAGGCCATCGCTGTACAGGGCCAGGGTGCTGCCCGGGGTCAGTTCCAGTTCGGTGGTCTCAAACGGCAGGCCACCGACGCCGAGTGGCGGGCCGACGTGTCCTCGCACCGCTGTCACCGCGCCGTCGGGGGCGATGACGAAGGGCTGCGGGTGGCCGGCGCTGGCGAGGACGCAGCGGCAGGAGGTGGGGTCGTAGATCGCATAGAGGCAGGTCGCTCCCTGTTCGCCGACGGTCGCCTCGTCGGCGCCGGGGAGGTGGATGACTAGGTCGTCGAGTTGGGTGAGCAGTTCGTCGGGTGGCAGGTCGACGTCGGCCAGGGTCCGCACCGCCGTGCGGAGCCGGCCCATGGTGGCCGAGGCGTGGATGCCGTGGCCCACGACGTCGCCGACGACGAGGGCGACCCGGGTGCCGGACAGCGGGATCACGTCGATCCAGTCGCCGCCGACTCCCACGCGTGTGCCGGTGGGGAGGTAGCGGTAGGCGATGTCCACGGCGGGCTGTTCGGCCATCTGCTGGGGCAGCAGGTTGCGCTGCAGGGTCAGCGCTGTCTCGCGTTCCCGGGTGTAGCGGCGGGCGTTGTCGATGGCGACGGCCGCCTTCTGCGCCAGCTCTTCCGCGTCGGCGACGTCCTCCTTGCCGAACGGTCGGCTGGTGCCGTGTCGCCAGAAGGTGACCGTGCCCATCAGCACGCCCTGCTCCAGCAGCGGCGCGATGATGAGCGAGTTCATGCCGTAGTCGAGGATCCTGCTCGCTTCCTGAGGGTTAGCGACGCGCCACTCGGCGGAAGCCCGCAGATCGGCGACATGGGCCGCGCCCGAGCCGGACAGGCGGTCTCGCAGGAAGGGGAGCGCCGGCCGGATCAGGGAACCGACGCTGTCGAGCGGGTCGTCCTCCCGGATTCCCTCCCGGGCCACACGCTGCAGCGGCGCTGCATCGGCGGCGGCCGGCTCCTCGCCGCGCAGGACGGACACGGCGAGGTCGACGGTGGCGAAGTCGGCGAACCTGGGGACAGCGACCGCTACCAGTTCCTGCGCGGTCAGGGAGACGTCGAGGGTCGTGCCGACGGCGACGCCGGCGTCGTAGAGGAGCCGGAGCCTCCGGTGCGCCTCCTCGGCCTGGTCCATGCTGTTCTGCAGGGATTCGGCCATGGTGTTGAACGCCGATTCCAGCTGCCCGATCTCCAGCGCGCCGGTGCGCGGCATCCGCGCGGACAGATCGCCTTCGGCCAGGCGGGTCGCCAGATGGGCCGCTCGGCGGACCGGCCAGACGATGACGCGGGTCATGTATCCGGAGTAGGCGGCGATGAGCAGGACCGACGCCGCGATGCCGACAGTGGCGGCGGCGGTCGCGTGACCGGCGTCGGAGTCGGCGGTGGCCTCACGTGCCGTCACGGTGGCGCCCTCGGTCGTGGTGTAGGTGTCGAACAGGCTCCGCAGCGCGTCGACGCGCCGCTTGCCGTCGAGGGTCACCGCTGCGCTGCTGGCGCGCGGGTCGCCCTTCTGTGCCAGGGCGACGACGGGGATCGAGTAGTCGTGGATGTAGGACCGGCCGCTCTGGGCGATCTGCTGTGCCAGCTGCCGCTGGGCGGGCGTGGTACTGATCTGGATGAGTTCCTGGGCCTGCGCGGGGAAGTGCCCCTGGGCGGTCTGCCACGGTTGGAGGAAGACTGCGAGGTGGCTGATGACGTAGGCGCGCTGGTAGGTCTCGACGTCGAGGACCAGGTTGTCGACGAGACGGGCCTGGTTTTCCGCGGCTACGGACTGCCGGACGGCCAGGTTGGCCTGCCGCATGTCGTGGACCGACCAGAACAGCACTCCGAAAGCGACCGCGACCAGCACGGCCAGCAGCGCTCCCGCGAGGGCTGTCAGCCCGAGCAGGCCACGTCGCGCGATCCCGCCTTGTCGGCGTCCGAGCGCCATACGTGCCCCATCTTCCGCCACCACCGAGCGGCAGCACTTCAGACGCGCACTTAGCCGAATTCTACGTCCGCCCCGATTTGTTCGGGCACGAAGGCGTTTCGCCGCGTCCGGCGGGCACCACCGTGAGTGTTGCCCGGTGTCGGATGGCGCCGTTTTGTACGGTCACTCACCCGCCCGGGGCTGTCCAGGACCCGGGCGGGTGAGCGGTCATGGTGGGGCCGCACGGGGGCGGCCCGTCCTCACACTCCTCGTCCGGACAGCTGCCGGGCCGCCTCGGCGATCGACCCGGACAGCGACGGGTACACCGTGAAGGCCTTCGCGACCTGCTCGACGGTGAGGCTGCTGTCGACCGCGAGCGAGACGGGGTGGATCAGTTCGCCGGCCCGTGGTGCGACGACAATCCCGCCGACGACGATGCCGGTGCCTGGACGGCAGAACAGCTTGACGAAGCCGTCCTGGATGTTCTGCATCTTGGCCCGGGGATTGCGCGGGAGGGGCAGCGTGATCGCTCGCGCGTCGATGGTGCCATTGTCCACATCGGCCTGGCTGTAGCCGACCGCGGCGATCTCCGGGTCGGTGAACACGTTGGCGGACACCGCCTTGAGGTTGAGCGGGGCCACCGCGTGCCCCAGGAAATGGTGCATCGCGATCCGACCCTGCATTGCGGCGACCGAGGCGAGCGCGAGCACCCCGGTGCAGTCCCCCGCCGCGTAGACGCCCGGCGCGCTGGTGCGTGAGACCGAGTCGGTCCGGATGTGTCCCGACTCCTCGATCTGGACTCCCGCGGCCTCCAGCCCCAGACCGGCGGTGCTGGGGATCGATCCGACCGCCATCAGGCAGTGCGTGCCGGTGATCACCCGGCCGTCGGCCAGCGTCACCTCCACCCGGTCGCCCACCCGCCGGGCGGCCGTCGCCCGGGAGCGGGCCATGACGTTCATCCCACGCCTCCGGAAGACGTTCTCGAGGACCGCGGCGGCGTCCGGATCCTCTCCCGGCAGCACCCGATCACGGCTGGACACCAGCGTCACCTTCGAGCCCAGCGCCTGGTAGGCCCCGGCGAACTCGGCCCCGGTCACGCCCGAGCCGACCACGATCAGTTCCTCGGGCAACTCCTCCAGGTCGTAGACCTGCGTCCAGTTCAGGATCCGCTCGCCGTCCGGACGTGCCTCGGGGATCGCGCGCGGGCGGGCACCGGTTGCGATCAGGACGGCGTCAGCGGGCAGGATCTCGGTCACCCCGTCCGCCGCGGCAACGGCCACCCGATGGGTGCCGTCCGGCGTCGGTGCCGGCTGCAACCGTCCGCGACCGCGGACGATCCGGACGCCGGCCGCGGTGACGGAGGCGGCGATGTCGTGGGACTGGGCGAGCGCGAGCCGCTTGACGCGGCGGTTCACCGCGGCGAGATCGACGCCCTGCCCGCGGGTGGCGCCGACGTGGGACAGGGGGCTGGTCCCGACCGGACCCAGTTCTTCGCGGGAGGATCCGAACGTGCTCATCAACTCGGCTGTCGCGATCAGCGTCTTGGACGGCACACAGTCGGCCAGCACCGACGCTCCCCCCAAGCCGTCGCGGTCGACCACCACCACCTCCGCACCGAGCTGCGCGGCGACGAGCGCCGCCTCGTACCCACCGGGGCCACCACCGATGATCACGATCCGAGTCACGAATTCCACTCCCTTGCACCGACCGAACGCGAAAAAGCGCGCCTTTTCCTGCCCCGAATCGATCGCATGGCGCAGGGTGCAGGCTAACTCATTTTCTGTCCGTTGAAATAGGCCGAATCAACCGCGCAGAACGAGCAGAAAGCGCGAAAGGATTCAGGAACTCAACAATGAGCACAATCGTGCCGCCTCTGGCGGTCCACTGACGCAGGCGCGTACGGTGCGCGGCGAGCAGAGAACGAAATCGTGAACGCCGGGGCCCTCTTCTCCGGTCGAACCAGGAGGCGATGACCCGTGATCGTCGGCCACGCCGAGACGAACCCGCCGCGCAGCGAAGCCGGCGTCCCGCCCCTGCCGGATTCACCGCGTCGCTCCCCTGCCGAATCGGACGCTTTGTCGTTCCAGCGGTGCTGCTGGTGTTCCATCCCGGTCTTTCCCGCAGCGTTGCTGTGCCCTGTCTGCGGCTGTGCGGACCTGCGGTGGCAGCAGAGCCGCGGAACGGGCCGGGTGAACCGCCGCCACGGCTCCATACGCGGCGAAGAACCACCCCGTCACGCCGCGACGGTCCAACTCGACGAGGGCCCGCGCGTGATGGCGGTGATCGAAGGCGCCCGGTCCGCCTCCGTCAAGGTCGGTGTCAAAGTGCGATTTCACGGGACACACACGCCGGGCGAGCGCCTGCCGGTCTTCCGCCTCAACCTCGAACCCGATTCACCCGCCACTTTCGACTCCCCCGACCAGGACGAGGCAGAATTCGACTCGCCCAGTCCGACTTCGGCTGCGTGATCCGGGCCGTGGGCGGATTTGCCGTCCTCGGGCAGCACCGGCGGCTACTCCTCCCGGACCGCAGGAGGGAGCGATGGCCGCCGGTTGCGTGCGTGCGGGAGCACGGCCTCGACCCGCGATGACGGTATGGTCTGCACAGGAGATTCAGGGGCGGCCTGCGGGGGACGCGGTCGGCGGTCGCGCCACCACGGCATCGGCTCGCGATCCGCAGGCCCGGGGTGCACCGGACGGCCGGAAAGTTGGATGCGAAGTTGCGCATTATCCTGGCGCAGCAGCGCGATCTCGTCCTCGGCCTGCCTCAGCAGCCCGTACAGGCGGCGGACCTCGGCCAGCGCGGCGGTATCCGTCATCACGCGCCTCCTGCGTCAATCGTTACGCGACCAGGGAAGGCCCACGTGCTGAGCCTGACCCCAGCCCGCACCTGGCAGTCATTCTCACCCAGGACGAAACTGACCCAATCGGCGAGGGCCTCGACGATCGCGAGGCCTCGGCCGTGCTCGTCGAGATCGGTCGATGACGCGCCATCAGAATCTCTCAGACCCAGGTCCTGGGACCCGTCCTGCCGAGCCCGCCGGGATCCGTAGTCGACGACCGAGATACGCAACAGCCGGGGGTAAAGATCAAGGGTGAGTCTCATCCGGGAGCGACCGTGCTGAACAGCGTTGGCGAGCAGTTCCCCGGTGATGAGAACGGCGGCGTCGTGTTCGTGCCCGGACACGTGCCAGCCGCTCAGCTGAGCAGCGGTGAAGCGGCGCAGGCTGCTCGCCTCGCAGGCCAGGGACCGGGCCACGGCCATCGCCCGGCGCGGTGCGGGGAGGCTGGTCGCAGTCGACCGTGTCGGCCTCGGGAAAGCCAGAGGGTTGGTGGACATCAGTACGGCAGCGTCTTCCCGGACGGTGTCCGAAGGTCCGGCTCGGGCGTGGATGGTCGGCCCGACGAGGATCGTTTGATCTGGATCTGACGCATCTCCTTGACCTTTCTGGGGGGGAGATACGCCGAGGGTAGATCGGCAAACCGAATGAATGGGATTCTTGATGACATTTCGCCTCTTTCTCGCATTCATCTGATTTTGCTCGTTCTGCTCATGAATCCTGTAAAGCTGGGCAAATCGGTCCTCCTCAGCGATAATGACGACGACGAGGTTGGCCATCTGTGGCAAGGCCTGGGCGGAGCGGCGACGTGCTGGGAGCGAGCAGGGCGCGAGGGTGGCTTCACAGCGGTGCCGCGAGGGTCGGGTACCCGCGCGGACGTCGGCTTTCCGGGCGGATTCTCGTGGCGCAGCTCGTCATCCTGGTGGTGACGGGGGCGATCGGCTTCACCTTGCTGGGCCTGGCTCAGCGCGCGGAACTCGACCGCGCCTTCGAAGAGCGCGCCGTCGCCATCGCGAGCACCGCTGCCGCCGAGCCGCAGATCCGGCAGGCAATGGAGCAGGGCGCTCCCGCCGTACCGGGTGGCGTCGTGCAGACGGTCGCCGAGCGGGTCAGGGCAGCCTCAGGGGCGTCCTATGTGGTGGTCATCGACCTGAACCGGATACGCCATTCGCACCCCGACGCCGCCCTCATCGGCCAGCAGGTCGCCGAGCCCCTGGTTGTCCTCGACGGGCGGACCCACGCGGGGATCGACACCGGGTCGACCGGCCGGTCGGCCAACGGCAGGGCACCGCTGTACGGGCCCAGCGGGAGGCTGGTCGGTGAGGTTTCGGCGGGCATCCCGGAGACGCAGGTCACCAGTGAGGTCTGGCGCGAGTTGCCGACCCTGGGCCTCTACGCCGGTCTGGCCCTGGCCATTGGCCTGGCCACCTCCGTGCTGCTGGCCCGCAGGCTCAAGAAGATCACCTTCGGGCTGGAACTGGAGGAGATCGCCGGCCTCCTGCAGGACCGCGAGGCCATGCTGCACGGCATCCGCGAGGGTGTCATCGCCTTCGACCCACGGGAGCGCATCTCGGTGATCAACAAGGAAGCGGAGCGACTGCTCGGACTGACCGACCAGCAGGTGCGCGGCGCGCGCCTGGACGACGTGCTGCCCGACGGCCGGCTGCGCCGCGTCCTCACCGGGACGATCACCGGAAACGACCTCACCGTCCTGACCGACGACCACTGTCTCGTCGTCAACCGGATGCCCGTCGCACTGCACGGGCGCGAACTCGGCTGGGTGGTCACCGTCCGCGACCGGACCGAACTGGTCGGCATGATGCGCGAACTCGACTCGATGCGCGGCCTGACCGACGCGCTCCGCGCCCAGCAGCACGAGTTCAGCAACCGCATGCACACCCTCGCCGGACTGCTCGAACTGGGCGACTACGACTCGGCCCTCGACTACGCCGTGGACACCGCCGGCGCGGAACCCGCGTTCGCGGAGTCGGTGCGGGCACGGATCGGCCACGCACTCGTGGTGGGGCTCATCGTGGCCAAGGCCACGGTCGCCGGCGAGCGCGGCGTCCGCCTTGTCCTCGCCGAACAGTCACGGCTCAGCGAACAGCCGCCCCATCTGCGCCGGCTGCTCACCATCGTGGGCA
>NZ_QKYN01000114.1:91550-91658 GCF_003258295.1 Streptacidiphilus pinicola
GCACCGCCCGCCGCGGGCTCGGCCTGGCCCTGGTCCACCGGCTCGTCCAGCGCCACGGCGGAACCATCGACTTCAGCATTGGACCCGGTGCGGTGTTCACTGTCACGC
>NZ_QKYN01000115.1 GCF_003258295.1 Streptacidiphilus pinicola
CGGGCGGGGCGGACGGCGGCGCTGCGGGCACGGGTACCAGTCCGGGGTGGGAGAGCCCGGCCGGGAACCCGATCATGGCGCTGGTGGAACGCGCCCAGGACGGCGACGGCGAGGCCTTCGGCCAGCTCTACGACCACTACGCGGACACGGTCTACCGCTACATCTACTACCGCGTCGGCGGTAAGGCGACGGCCGAGGACCTGACCAGCGAGACCTTCCTGCGCGCGCTGCGCCGCATCGGCACCTTCACGTACCAGGGCCGGGACTTCGGGGCATGGCTGGTCACCATCGCGCGGAACCTGGTGGCCGACCACTTCAAGTCCAGTCGTTTCCGGCTGGAGGTCACCACCGGCGAGATGCTCGACTCCAACCAGGTCGAGCCGAGCCCCGAGGAGTCGGTGCTGGAGTCGCTCTCCAACGCCGCCCTGCTGGAGGCGGTGCGCCGGCTCAACCCGCAGCAGCAGGAGTGCGTGACGCTCCGCTTCCTGCAGGGGCTCTCGGTGGCGGAGACGGCGCGCATCATGGGCAAGAACGAGGGGGCGATCAAGACGCTGCAGTACCGTGCGGTGCGCACGTTGGCCCGACTGCTGCCGAGCGATGCCCGGTAGCGCGGACGGGCACAGAGCTGACGCGGGCGTAACCCTCCCCTCTCACAATCGTTGCGCAGGATGCAAGGCCCAATTCCGGGAACTGCTTCACCCTTTCGGGTGGATCGTGGCGCGACGGTGCAACCTGCCGATCGGCCGAACAGTCGATTACGTCGAGAGGAGGTGCTGCCCATGACAGCGAACGTGCTGGAGTTCCGCCGGGCGAGAGCCTTCGCCGACGCCGTGGACGCCCGGGAGGCCCGGTTCGACGAAGAGCCCGCCGAGAGTGAGGGACAGTCCGACCCCATGCTCGCCATGGTGACCGCCTTGGGCACCGTGTCCGGGCCGAGCCTTGACCCGCAGGTCCGCCTGACCCAACGCGCCCTGCTGGTGGCCGAGTTCGAGCGCGCCTTCGCGGGCGGCGGCGGAGCGGGCGTGCCCGCCCAGCGCTCCCGCCGCGGTTCCCACCGCGCGGTGCGGCCCGCAGCGCTGTGGCCGTCCACCCGCTGGGGTCGCCGTCTCGCCGTCGGTGGCCTCGCCTCCATGATGGCGCTCGGCACGCTCGGCGGCGTCGCGGTCGCGTCCACGTCGTCCCTGCCCGGGGACTCCCTCTACGGCATGAAGCGCGGCCTGGAGGAGTGGCGGTTCAACCTCGCCGGCTCGGACGAGGAACGCGGCAAGCTGCTGCTGGACGAGGCCTCGACCCGCATGGACGAGGCCCGTGGGCTGATGGGCCGCGGCCCGTCGGCGGCCCCGCAACGGCTCAGCCCGCAGACCATCGCCGATCTCGACCGCGCCCTGTCCGACATGAACGTCGAGGGCAAGCGCGGCCGGGATCTGCTCAACGAGATCTACCAGCGCAGCCACTCGCTGGCGCCACTACGGCAGTTGGCCGGTTTCGCCGCGGTGCAGAGCCGGGCGATGGACCAGCTCCAACCCCAACTGCCCGGCCAGCTCGACCCGGTGGCCTCGCAGGTGCGCGGCCTGCTCTCCGGGATAAGGCAGGAGGTCACCCCGCTGCTGCCGGCGACGGGCAGCCCGTCGGATTCGGCACCCGACGGGGGCAACTCGTCGAGTCCGTCGGCGTCCAGCAACCCCGGCACGCCGTCCGGCGCGACGACGTCGGGTTCCGGCACGATGCCGAGCGGCACCGCGCCTTCGTCGACGCCTTCGGGGCAGACCACCTCCGGCACGGGCAGCCTCGTCGGCGGCTCCGGGCTCGGCAGCGTGGGCGGCCTGCTCGGCGGTGCCTCCCCGTCCGCCGCCCCCTCCGCCACGCCGAGCGCAAGCCCGAGCGGTTCGGGAGGCAGCGGCCTGACGATCCCCCCTTTGGTCGGGGGCTTGCTGCCGGGGATCGGGATCGGAGTCTCGGGCAGCTAGCCGTTGAGGGGCGCCTTTAGGGACGCGACAAGCCACCGGCGTGCGGATGGCCCTGCTCGATGGGGACCATCCGCACGCCGGTGGCTTGTCAGAAGAACACCGACCGGCGCTGCACCAGCATCCGGTAGAGCGTGTGCTGGATCGTCTCGCGGACCTGGTCCGTCAGGTTGAACAGCAGCATCGGGTCGTCCGCCGCTTCCGGCGGGTAGCTGTCGGTCGGGATGGGCTCGCCGAACTGGATGATCCACTTGGTCGGCAGCGGCAGCGCGCCCAGCGGACCGAGCCACGGGAACGTCGGGGTGATCGGCACGTACGGCAGGCCGAGCAACCGGGCCAGCGTCTTGGCGTTGCCGATCATCGGGTAGGTCTCCTCCGCGCCCACGATCGAGCACGGCACGATCGGGACCCCGGCCCGCAGCGCCGAGGAGACGAAGCCGCCGCGGCCGAAGCGCTGCAGCTTGTACCGCTCGGCGAAGGGCTTGCCGATGCCCTTGAAGCCCTCCGGCCAGACCCCGACGATCTCGCCGGACTCCAGCAGCCGCTGCGCGTCCTCGTTGCAGGCGAGCGTGTGCCCGGCCTTGCGGGCCAGCTCGTTCACCCCGGGCAGGACGAAGACCAGGTCCGCGGCGAGCATCCGCAGGTGGCGGCCGGCGTGGTCGTGGATGGCGACCTGCGTCATCAGCGCGTCCAGCGGCAGCACGCCGGAGTGGTTGGCGACGACCAGCGCGCCGCCCTTGCCGGGCAGGTGCTCGGCGCCCCGCACCTCGACGCGGAAGTACTTGTCGGCCAGCGGGCGCATCAGCGAGAGGAAGACCTGCTCGGTCAGCTCCTGGTCGAAGCCGAACTCGTCGATCCGGTACTCGCCGGTGAGCCGCCGCCGCAGGAAGCCGAGACCGTTCGCGGCGCGACCCTCCCAGCCCTCGCCGAAGAGCCTGCCGGCGACGCCGCCCAGCGGCCCGGCCAGCGCCTCGCCGACCGCCTGCGCGACGGCCTCGGCGACGCCGCCCACGGGCGTGCCGGACTCGGACGTGCCGGACTCGGACGTGCCGGACTCGGGGAGGGCGGACTCCGCGCTCGGCGGCGCCGTCGACAGGTCCTCGTCGTCCGGCCGCGGCGGCCGCGCCGCCGGTACGCCGCGGCGCTTGGTGATGGGGATGACCTTGGCGTCGCGCTCCTCGCGCCACGTCCGCTCCCGGGCCGAGCTCATCCCTTGGTCCTCTCGATCGTCTCGGGCAGCGTGGCGGCGACCCGGTCGGTCCACCGCGCGATCCGCGCGGGCGGCAGCAGTCCGGGGCCCTTGGCCGCGGCCAGGCAGGCCAGGGCCTGCTCGGTGCTGTAGGCGGGGGTGTAGCCGAAGGTCTCGCGCAGCATCGTGGTGTCCACGACCCGACCGTGCGTCAGCAGCCGCAGTTGTTCGGGTGAGAAGTCCAGTATCCGCGACTGCCGGGCCAGGCCCGCCATGAAGCTGACCGCCTGCAGCAGCATCGGCACGGTCGGCCGGCCCAGCCGCCGCGCGGCCTGGGAGAGCAGCATCACGCCGTCGCCCGCCACGTTGAAGGTGCCGGTGTTGGTGGTGCCCCGGCGCGGCTCCAGCGCGGCCAGGCGCAGCACCTCGACGACGTCGTCCTCGTGGACGAACTGCAGCCGTGGGTCGAAGCCGAGGACGGTGGGCAGCACCGGCAGCGCGAAGTACTCGTTGAGGGGGGTGTCCGCCTCGGGGCCGAGGATGTTGGCGAAGCGCAGCACGCCGACGGCGACGTCGGGACGGCGCCGGGAGAAGCCGCGGACGTAGCCCTCGACCTCGACGGCGTCCTTGGCGAAGCCGCCGGTGGGCAGCATCTTGGGCTGCATCCGCTCCTGGAAGACGGCCGGGTCGCGCGGGGCGGAGCCGTAGACGCTGGTGGTGGACTTCACCACCAGCCGGGAGACGCTGGGGGCCTTCTGCACCGCGGCGAGCAGCTGCATGGTGCCGATGACGTTGGTCTCCTTGACCGCGCCGCGGCTGGTCGAGCCGAGGGTGGTGGTGCTGACGTTGAGGTGCACCACGGTGGTGACGCCGTGCTCGGCTATCACCCGGGCCACGACGGGCCGGCGGATGTCGGCGCTGACGAAGGTGTAGGGCGCGGCCCCCTCGATCGGCCGGGCGGGCGGCTGCACGTCGACGCCGACGACGTGGTCCACCCCTGGCTGGTCTCTGATCACCCGCGTGAAGCGACTGCCCAGATGCCGGCCCACCCCGGTGACGAGAACGACGTTCCCCACGGCGCCTCAGCCCCTCTCCGCTGCACGGACACACGAAAAAGCCGCCCGCACCAGACAGTACTGTCGGTGCGGGCGGCGGAACACCTTCGGCGTGGCCGAGTGGTGTTACTTCTTGTTACGACGCTGAACGCGCGTGCGCTTGAGAAGCTTGCGGTGCTTCTTCTTGGCCATACGCTTGCGGCGCTTCTTGATCACGGAACCCATGGGAACCTCACTCACTGGACTAACCCGCGAGTGCGGGCCACCGGGTCCAAACGATTGATGGAGGCCAACAGACTACCGAAGTCTGCGCGCGAAACGTAATTCGGCCCGGTCCCGCTGCTGCCAGCGGAGCCGGACCGAATCCTCACCTGGTCGTGCTGTCGGTCTCCTACGCGGTCTCCCGTCCCACGTAGGAGTCGCGGAGGTAATCGTGGACCGCTTGCTCCGGTACCCGGAACGAGCGGCCGACCCTGATGGCCGGCAGTTCACTGCTGTGCACCAGGCGGTACACGGTCATCTTCGACACTCGCATCACCGAGGCGACTTCCGCCACGGTGAGGAAGTTGACCTCGTTCAGAGGCCGCTCTCCAGACGCCATGACAACACCGCACCTTCTCCGTGTGACGGGCACCGGCTTCCCCTCCGGTGACTTAAGCCAGCACACGCGTATCCCCAGAGTAGTTGCGGGTGGTACGGGTGGGAAGAGGGAGAAGGCCCCCGGGATTACTGAGACAGACCAGCCAGTTGCAGTACGTAGGCAGTCGGCAGTCTGTAGCAGTCCGAACGCAGTCCGTCGTCGAGCGGCACCGTCACGTCGACCTGCCCCTCCTCCTCCGCGACGAAGACGGCCGGGTCGTTGCTGTCCGCGAAGCCGGCCGCGCGCAGGCCCAGCCGGCCGGCCCCGCAGACCCAGCCGTGGTCGCCCAGCACCAGGTCAGGGGCGGTCTCGCCGCTCTCGGCCAGGGCCGCGAGGGCGATCCGGACGGGCTGCGGCGAGTGCGTGTGCACGGGTTCACCTGGGGAACGGGAGCCTTCGCCTCGGTTGTTTGACGCGGGCCCTTCATACACCACCAGCACGCCGACGTGCTCCCGGTAGTCAAGGCCGCAGCGGCGCACGCCCTCGCTGGCGTGCATCAGAAAGCGCTCCCCGCGCGCGGGCGTGCGCAGGGTGCATCCAGCGGCGCGCAGCGCCCGGCCGAAGGCGGCGTATGCGGGCTGGAGCGGCCCGGGGTGTCCGGTCCCGAGCAGCACCCCGCCCCCGGCGGCGGCCGTCCGCCCGAGGACCTCGGCGAGGCGCTCCAGGGCGTCGGCGGTGCGCTCGGGGTCGATCCGGTCCTGCCCGTGACGGTGGAACGGGTCGGCGCTGACCCCGCAGCGGCGGGCCATCAGCGCGAGCACCTCGGCGTCGGTCCACCCGCCGAACGGGTCAAGGCCGAGCAGCAGTTCCGGATCCCGCCGGGCGAACCGGGCGTAGTGCCGCAGGTTCTCCTCGCGGGTGGTGGCGACGTCCCCGGCGAGGCGGGTGGCCAGCAGGTGGGAGATCAGCCGGTCGCGGGAGACGGGGCCTGTCACAGCAGCAGGCCGTGGTGGGGGAAGACGGCCTTGCGGGTGGCGAGGATCGCCTGGTCGACCCGGTCGGCCGGGTCGTAGCCGTGCTCGAAGTCCTTCCAGGTGGCCGCGAAGCCGTCCGTCATCCGCTGCGGCGCGGTGCCGCGGGTCAGCGCACGGACCTCGGCGCGCCACTGCTCGGGGGTCTCGGTCTCCGGCTCGATCGGGTGGCCCGCGGAGAGCGCGACCAGGTGCGTCCAGGAGCGCGGGACCACGTCCACCACGGCGTAGCCGCCACCGCCGAGCGCCAGCCAGCGGTCGTCGGCGTGCCGGCCCGCGAGGTCGCGGATCGTGGTCATCACCGAGCGCTGGGCGTCCAGGCTGATGGCGAGGTGCGCGAGCGGGTCCTCCAGGTGGGTGTCCGCGCCGTGCTGGGAGACGATCACCTGCGGGCGGAAGGCCTCCACCAGCGGCGGGACGATCGCGTGGAACGCCCGCAGCCAGCCGGCGTCGCCCGTGCCCGCCGGGAGCGCGACGTTGACGGCGTACCCGGCGGCGCCGCCGGTCTCCTCCGGCCAGCCGGTCTGCGGGAAGAGCGTGCGCGGGTGCTCGTGCAGCGAGATGGTCAGCACGCGCGGGTCGTTCCAGAAGACCTTCTCCACACCGTCGCCGTGGTGGACGTCGACATCGACGTAGACGACACGCTCCGCGCCGAGCTCCAGCAGGCGGGCGATGGCCAGCGCGGCGTCGTTGTAGATGCAGAAGCCGGAGGCCAGGCCCGGCATGGCGTGGTGCAGGCCGCCGGCGAAGTTGACGGCGTGACCGCCCTCGGCCCAGATCGTCTCGGCCCCGGCGACGGACTGCCCGGCGATCAGCGCGGACGCGGCGTGGACGGCGGGGAAGGCCGGGTTGTCCTCGGTGCCCAGGCCCCGGGCCGGGTTGGGCACGCCCGTCGCGGCGACCGCCTCCACCGCGGTGATGTAGCCGGGCTCGTGCACCAGCCGCAGCGTCGACTCCCCCGCCGCCGGGGCGGCGAGCACCCTGACCTCGGGCAGGGCGTCCAGCCCGAAGGCCCGCACCAGGTCCATCGTCAGCCGGAGCCGGATCGGGTCCATCGGGTGACCCGGTCCGAAGTCGTACGTCGTGAGGGCGTCGTCCCAGTACAGCCGCGTGACGGTCATACCGCCACGGTATCGGCCACCGGCTCCTTCACCGTGCCGGGCCCGAACGCCTTGCTGACGGCGAAGACCGAGAGGATCAGCACCATCGGCACCAGCATCGCGACGCGGTAGCCCATGGCCCCGGCGAGACCGCCGACGAGCGGGGCGCCGACGAGGAAGCCGACGTAGTTGAAGATGTTGAGCCGGGCGACGGCCGCGTCCGAGTCCTTCGGGAAGAGCCGGCCGCCCGCCGCGAAGACCTGCGGGACGATCACGGAGATGCCGAGGCCGACCACCGCGAAGGCGGCGACCGCGATCCAGGAGCCCGGCGAGACCGCGACCAGCAGGAACCCGGCGGCGCAGACCGCCGCGCCGAGCCGGACGGTGCGGACGCTGCCCCAGTTCTGCACCCGGGAGTCGCCGAGCAGGCGGCCGACCAGCATCACGACCATGTACGCGTTGTAGGGCACGGTGGTCATCTGCTCGGAGCTGTGCAGCCCCTCCTGCAGGTACTTGGCGGCCCAGTTGGAGACGGTCGCGTCACCGATGTAGGCGACGCACATGGCCAGGCAGAGCGGCAGCAGCGGCTTCCACGGGATGGACCGGTTGGCGGCCTCGGCGGCCTCCTCGACGGCCCGGCCGAGCTCCTCGGGGCCCGCGTACCAGCGTCCCGCCACCAGCACGGACGCGGCCACCACGACCCCGACGGTGCCGAACATGCTGAGCAGGCTCAGCTTGAAGTGCACCTGGGTCCAGGCCAGCGAGGCACCGAGGATGCCGCCGAGGCTGAACGCGGCGTAGAAGGTCTGCATGATGCTGCGCCCGTAGCGGTGCTGCAGCGCGACGGCGGACATCGCCTGGCTCGCGTCCAGTCCACCGACGGTCAGGCCGAAGGCGGCCAGCGCGATCGCGGCCTCCCACAGCTGGTCACCGAGGCCGACGCCGAGCAGGGTGAGGCAGACCAGCGGCTGGACGACGCGCAGCACGGCCCGCGGCGAGGTCCGCTTGACGACGTGCTCCATGGCGATGGAACCGGCGCCCGCGAGGATCGGCACGGCCGCGAGGAAGATCGGCAGCATGCCGTCGCTGATCTTGTACTGCGTCTGGATGCCCGGAATGCGGGTCACCAGCAACGCGAAGACCGTCCCCTGCGCCACGTAGCTGAACAGCAGGGAGCTGCGCGCCTGCCGAAGTCTCGGCGTGATCCCGCCGACTGCTGTCGTCATCTGTGGAAGTCCCTACCGGCCGGCATCCGAACAGGTTGGCGTGAGCGTACGGACTCCCGGGCGGGAGCGGAACCCCCGTTTGAGAACTGATCCATAAAGGCAACCCGTGCCGAACCACGTCGTTCCGGGGCAGAAGGGCCCGCGTTCCCTACGGTGGGCGCATGGGTATGGCAACGCGTCTTCGTCTCCGTCCGTCGGGCCGCGGGCTCCGTCCGTCGGGCCGCGCCGCGTCGGCGACGGACCCGGTCGCGCAGGCGCTGCTCGCGCTCTTCGGCGCGCCGGAGGTGGCCCCGACGCTCATCAGCGAGCAGTTGCTGGAACGGGTGCCGGTGCAGCGCCTGCAGGAGTCGGTCGACCTGCTGCGCGAGCGCCACGGCGAACTGCGGAGTGTGCGGCGGCAGAAGGACCTGCACCTGCTCCTCTTCGCCACCGGCTCGGAGCTGGTCTGGGCCCGGCTGGACGAGTCCGGCCGCCTCGCCACCTTCGTCACCGGCCCCGGCGCCCTCACCGCCCGCCTCGCGGCCCGCACCACCGTCCCCGTGCCACGCGCCGCGGCCCCGGCCCCGGCCCCCGTGGTGGTGCCCCATGCCGTGCCGATGCCCGCGGCGGTGGGCGAGGTGACTCCGCCGGTCGCCGTTGCCGCGGTTCCTGCCGTTCCTGCCGGACCGAAGCCGGCGGCGGTGCTGCGGTTGCAGCGCATCGTCCTCGCCTACGCGGCCGCCACGGTCGCCGAGTTGACGTTTCCCTGGCTCACCGGCAGCGCCACCGGCTGGCTGCTGATCCTCGCTCAGACGCCGGCCTTCGCCTGGTACGTGCTGCGGACCGCGCCCAGCTGGGCACTCCCGCCGTGGTTCCGCTCGCTGCCGCTGGCCCCGGTGGTCGTCGCGGTGCTCGCCTTCGGCCACGTCCTCGGCGCGGGCCTCGGCTGGGGCCTGCCGGGCCTGCCCGAACTCGGGCTCTTCGTCGGCGTGGTGGGCCTCGCGGCGTGGACCTGGCGGCGCTGCCGTCCGGTGCCGGGCGCTCCGACCGCGCACCCGCTCCAGCTCCGTTCGCCGCTGCGCGGCGGCACCTTCGTCTGCACCGAGGCCGGCGGCCCGGCCGTCAACCGCCACGCCGAGGCGTCCCTCTCCCCCGGCGGCGACCGCGCCGGGCGCTACGCGGCCGACCTGGTCCAGCTCGGCGAGGGCCCGCAGTGGCGCGGCCGCCGCGCGCTCGGCCTGGCCCCCGCGACCAACGAGCGCTATGCCGTCTACGGCCACCCCGTGGTCAGCCCCGTCGACGGCGTCGTCCTGGCGGCGGTCGACGGCCTCCCTGACCACCCCCCACTGGCGTCCACGGCCAACCACCCCGACGGCAACCACGTCCGCATCGGCACCGACCGCGGCGTCGTCGTCCTCAGCGGCCTCCGCGAGGACTCCGTCCAGGTCCGCCGCGGCCAACGCGTCGCCATCGGCACCCCGCTCGGCTCGGTCGGCAACAGCGCCGCCGGCCCGGAACCCGCGCTGCGCCTGCGGGCGGAAAGCAGCGTGGGGCTGGGGCTGCCGTTCCGCTTGGCGGAGGCGCGAGGAGGCCTCTACCGAGGGAGACGATGGGCGATCGGGGACTGACCTCAGGGGCGCGAGTGCGACTCCAGCAGAGCGTGTATCTGACCCAGGTCGTCGATGATCCCGGTCGCCGCGGCCAAGCGTTCCCGCGGCGTCAGCGCGGCGTAGCCGTAGACGTCCATGCCGGCGGCGCGTGCCGCGGCGACGCCGAGGGGGCTGTCCTCGAAGACGACGCAGCGGTGCGGGGAGACGCCCATGCGGGCGGCCGCGTGGAGGAAGAGGTCGGGCGCGGGCTTGCCGCGGCCCACGTCCTGGGCGCTGAACAGCTGGTCGTCGCTGAAGAACGGGCTCAGGCCGGTGACCTCGTGGGCGGTGCGGATCCACTCGTGGTGCGCGGAGGAGGCGACGCAGTAGGGGACCCGGTCCTGGACGAACTTCAGCAGCTCGGCCGCGCCCGCCACGGGCGTCAGCTGCTCGCGGAAGGAGGCGAAGACCCGGCCGTGGAAGTCCTCGTCGAACGTCTCGGGCAGCCGCGCGCCGTCGTAGCGCGCGGCGATGACGTCGTGGACGGTGTGCGCCGCCGCGCCCATGAAGTCGCGGTACGAGTCCTCGATGGTCGTGGGGAAGCCGAGCTCGGTCAGGTAGTCCGCGAGCAGGCGGTTGGAGAGCGGCTCGCTGTCCACCAGGACACCGTCGTTGTCGAAGATCACCAAGTCGTATCGCAGCACCCGGTCAACCCTACTTGTCCGGCTACTTTCCGCCGGAGGCGAGCTCCTGGGAGCGGTTGCGGGCGGCCTCCAGCGCGCCCAGCAGGGCCGCGCGGACGCCGTGGTTCTCCAGCTCGCGGATCGCGGCGATGGTGGTGCCGGCCGGGGAGGTGACCGCCTCGCGGAGCTTGACCGGGTGCTCGCCGGAGTCGCGCAGCATGACGGAGGCGCCGACCGCGGCCTGGACGATCAGCTCGTGGGCGACCGTGCGCGGCAGCCCGAGCAGGATGCCGGCGTCGGTCATCGCCTCGACGAGGTAGAAGAAGTAGGCGGGACCGGAGCCGGAGAGCGCGGTGGCCGCGTCCTGCTGGTTCTCGGGCACGCGCAGCGTCTTGCCGACCTGGCGGAAGATCTCCTCGGTGCGGAGCAGGTGCTCCTCGGCGGCGTGCGAGCCCGCCGAGATGACGCTCATCGCCTCGTCGACCAGGACGGGGGTGTTGGTCATGACGCGGACGACGGGCGTGCCGGGCGCGAGGCGCTCCTCGAACCAGGCGGTCGGAATGCCGGCGGCGCCGGAGATGACGAGCCGGTCGGCGGGGAGCGCGGGGGCGAGCTCCTCCAGCAGGGTGCCCATGTCCTGCGGCTTCACGGTGAGGATCACCGTGTCCGCGGCCTTGACGGCCTCCTCGTTGCTGACCGCCTCGACGCCGTAGCGGGCGCGCAGCTCCTCCGCGCGCTCGGGGCGGCGGGCGGTGACCAGCACGTCGGAGGGCGACTTGCCGGCCCGCAGCAGGCCGGAGACCAGGGCCTCACCGATCTTTCCGGTGCCGAGGACGGCGACTCGTTGCGTCATGGGGCCAGTGTCCCACCGGGCCCGCGTGGGGAGCGGGAGCGTCCGAAAGGCGGGCAGGTCAGGCGGGAGCTCTCAGTGGCCGACGAGGGAGCGGGCGAAGAAGCCCAGGTTGGCCGGGCGCTCGGCGAGGCGGCGCATGAAGTAGGCGTACCAGTCGGTGCCGTAGGGGACGTAGACGCGGACCGTCTCCCCCGCCTCGGCGAGGCGGCGCTGCTCGTCGGCGCGGATGCCGTAGAGCATCTGGAACTCGTAGCTGTCCTGCGGCCGCCCGGAGCGGACCGCGAGGGCCCCGGCGATCTCGATCAGCCGCTGGTCGTGGGTGGCGACCATGGGGTAGCCCTGACCCTCCATCAACAGCCGCAGGCAGCGCACGTAGGAGCGGTCCACCTCGACGCGGTCCGCCCAGGCGACGGACTCCGGCTCGGCGTAGGCGCCCTTGACGAGCCGGACCCGGGAGCCGGCGCCGAGCAGTTCGCGGCAGTCGGACTCGGTGCGGCGCAGGTAGGACTGGAGCACCACACCGAGGGTGGGGTGGTCGGCGCGCAGCTCGGCGACGGTGGCCAGGGTGGACTCGGTGGCGGCGTGGTCCTCCATGTCCACCGTGACGGTGGTGGCGGCCGTGTCGGCGGCACGGCAGATCGCGCGCAGGTGGGCGCGGGCGAGCCCCGGCCCGTCGGCGCCGAGGCCCGAGCCGAGCGCCGAGAGCTTGACCGAGACCTCCGCGCGGCGCGCCAGCCCGGCCCGGTCGAGCGAGCCGAGCAGGCCCACGTACTCCTCGGCGACGGCGGCGGCCTGGTCCGGGTCGCGGGTGTCCTCGCCGAGGTGGTCGAGGGTGACGCCGAGGCCGCGCGCCACCAGGCTGTCCGTCGCGACGACCGCGTCGGCACGGGTCTCGCCGGCCACGAAGCGCGCCACCACGGCCCGTCCCCCCGGCGCCGCCAACACGGCCCGGCGGGCGCTTCGGCTGTCGGCGGCGGCGAGCAGGAGGCGTCGGGTCAGCATGGCGTCAGCTTAGAAGGCAGGGCGCCGGCGGGCCGGGTCCTACGCGGGGATGAGGGGTGGTCTAGGGGCAAACTCAGGGACGTCCCCTATGGCTTCTGCCGCGCGGCAGGCGCACCGTGGAAGCATGAGTCGTAGTGAGATCAGCCCGCGCGAATCCGGCACGCTGGCCGTCGCCTCGGTCTCGCGTGGGCCGTGGCGCACGGCGGGTGTCGTCGGTCTGGTGGGTGCCGGGGCGGCTGTCGGCATCGACCTGATCACCCTGCACTGGTCGCTGGGCATCCTTGCGGGCCCGGCCAGCATCGGTCTGTTCCTCTTCTTCCTGGTCGGCGGCGCTGGCGCGGCGCTCCAGAAGAAGGGCGGGGACCACCGCCTGCGCCGCTGGGCGCAGGAACACCCCTGGCAGGCGGCGGGCGCCCCCGCGGCCGCGCTCGCGGTGACCAACACGATCACGCAGTACTTCCTGAGCTCCAGCGGGCTCTTCGCGAGCATATGGACGGGGCTGTGGCACGCCGCCGTGCTGTATGCGGTGGTCGGCGTGGTCAGCAGCGTCGTCGGAGCCCGCAAGCGCGCCGGCTCGTGATCGATTCTTAACCCGATCACTCCTGTACGGGTGTTTCTCCGCTGGTCAGACTTGCGCGGTGCCCAAGATCGACGACCAGCCGGACGACCCGTTCGACAAGCTCGTGCTCGACGAGGACTTCGTCCGAGCCGCCGAGCACAAGGAGGGATCCGCGCGCGCCCGGATGCTGGCCTCGCGGTGGAAGAAGTCCCCGCCGCAGGACACTTCCTGGCGCGCCCCGGTCATCCCGCTGAAGCCGCGCCGCCGACGCCGCCGGCAGCTGCCGCTGTTCGTGCTGCTCGCGGTCGGCTTGGTCGCGGTGAGCATGAACGCCAAGAAGGTGCACGACTGGGCCTTCAGCAAGGCCCCGGGCGTCAAGGCGGGCGCAGCTCACGGCGCCGTCGCCCCGGCCCTGACCACCACCCCGACGGCGGCCCCGCCGACCCCGATGGTGGACCAGTCCCCGGACCTGCAGCACCCCTTCGTCGGCTCCCCCGCAGACACGTGGTCCTCCGGCGCGGCCGGCATCGCCCTGCCCCCGGCCAAGCCGATCGGCGTCTTCTCGGCGAGCACCGTCGCCAAGGACGAGCAGCTGGTCAAGGACTACCTGGTGGCCGCCTACCTGGACCCGAGGACGATCGCCGGCGGGTACCCGCAGGGGGCATTGGACCTGCTGGCCCCGGCGAACTCCGCCTGGATGCGCAAGCTGGTCGACCACCCGGCCCCCAAGGCGGACGACGCGATCATGCTCACCAGCCGCTTCGACCCGACGGTCGCCGTCCCGGTCGGCGACGTGCGGGTCCAGGGCGAGGTCTCCTTGGCCGACGACGGCGACAACGGGCTGCGCATCCGGTCGGACTTCGACTTCGTCTACGCCTCGCACCCGGTCGGTTCGACCGAGGTCGAGCGGACGATCGCCCGCAGGACCCTCACCTTCCGGTTCTACGATCCGAACCGCTACCAGGGGCTGCCCGCCGGAACGGTCTGGATCGAGCACTACGACGGGTACACCGGCGACCAGCTGTGCGGCTTCACCCGCGGGTACCTGGTGCCGTACTTCCACGCCCCCGCGGCCAGCGACTCCGCGAGCGCGGCGCCGAGCGGCACCGCGGTGGATCCGTACGACCTGTCCAAGGCGCCCGACCTCAGGGCCGCCTGCGCCGTGGACAGCCGCGAGTGATCAGCGCCGGCGCTTGCCCGCCTTCGCCGGCCGCTTCGCGCCGGCCTGGCGGCGGGCCGCAGCGGCCACGGCGAGCTCGTGGCGGGAGCGCTGGACGCTCTCGCCCGGAGCCTCGACGAGGCTGCGCAGCAGGTAGGAGATCAGCGAGCCGACGAACCCGACGGCCAGCATCACGCTGATCGACTTCTCGTCGGCCATCCAGCCGGAGAGCGACTCCTTGCCCCGGGTCAGCACGGTCCAGGTGCGCAGCGCCGCCACGCAGCTGCACACCGCGATGGCCAGCACCAGCAGGAGCTCCACGAACGCGCCGGTCTTGGCGACGACCACGCCCTGCACGGCCAGCTGCATGACGAACGCCCCCGCCGCGGCCGCGACCAGGGCGCCGACGCCGACCGCGACGCGGCGCAGCCAGTACTCGGCGCCCCGGTCCACCCAGCTGGTTCCGAACCAGCGGATGGGGGCAGGGGCGGGGGCGTTGCTGTCAGTCATGCTTCGATTATGCGGGCCCGCCGGGGGCGAACCGGTCAGCCCAGCCTGGTGACGTCGCGCACGGCGCCCTTGTCGGCGCTGGTCGCCATCGCCGCGTAGGCGCGCAGCGCGGCCGAGACCTTGCGCTCGCGGTTCTTCGGGGCGTAGACGCCGCCCAGCTCCGCGCGGCGGGCCGCCAGCTCCTCCTCGGGGACCAGCAGCTCGACGCCCCGGTTCGGGATGTCGATCCGGATCGGGTCGCCGTCGCGGACCAGCGCGATCACGCCGCCGGAGGCCGCCTCGGGCGAGACGTGGCCGATGGAGAGGCCGCTGGTGCCACCGGAGAAGCGGCCGTCGGTGATCAGCGCGCAGGCCTTGCCCAGGCCCCGGCCCTTGAGGAAGGAGGTCGGGTAGAGCATCTCCTGCATGCCGGGACCGCCCTTGGGGCCCTCGTAGCGGATGACGACGACGTCGCCCTCCTTGACCTGCTTGCGCAGGATCTTGTCGACGGCCTCGTCCTGGGACTCGCAGACCACGGCCGGGCCCTCGAAGGTCCAGATGGACTCGTCGACGCCGGCCGTCTTCACCACGCAGCCGTCCGCGGCCAGGTTGCCGTGCAGCACCGCCAGACCGCCGTCCTTGGAGTAGGCGTGCTCGGCGGAGCGGATGCAGCCGCCCGCGGCGTCGGTGTCCAGCGTCTCCCAGCGCTCGGACTGCGAGAAGGCCGTCGCGGAACGCCGGCCGCCGGGGGCCGCGTGCCACAGCTCGACGGCCGCGTCGGAGGGCGAGCCCCCGCGCACGTCCCAGGTCTTGAGCCACTCCTCCAGCGAGTCGGAGTGGACCGAGGTGACGTCCTCGTTCAGCAGCCCGCCGCGGTACAGCTCGCCCAGGATCGCGGGGATGCCGCCGGCCCGGTGCACGTCCTCCATGTAGTAGGTCGTGGTCGGGGCGACGTTGGGGGCGACCTTGGCCAGGCACGGCACGCGGCGGGAGAGCCGGTCGATGTCGTGGACGGTGAAGTCGACCTCGGCCTCCTGCGCGGCGGCCAGCAGGTGCAGGATCGTGTTGGTCGAGCCGCCCATGGCGATGTCCAGCGCCATCGCGTTCTCGAAGGCCGCCTTGGTGGCGATCGAACGCGGCAGCACCGAGGCGTCGTCCTGCTCGTAGTGACGCCGGGTCAGCTCCACGACGGTACGGCCGGCGTCCTCGTACAGGGCACGACGGGCGGTGTGGGTGGCCAGCACGGAGCCGTTGCCCGGCAGCGAGAGGCCGATGGCCTCGGTCAGGCAGTTCATCGAGTTGGCGGTGAACATGCCCGAGCAGGAGCCGCAGGTCGGGCAGGCGTTCTCCTCGATCCGGCTGATGTCCTCGTCGGAGACGTTCTCGTTGACCGCGTCCGCGATGGCGTTGATCAGGTCCAGCTTGCGGACGGTGCCGTCCACCAGCACGGCCCGGCCGGCCTCCATCGGGCCGCCGGAGACGAAGACGGTGGGGATGTTGAGCCGCAGGGCGGCCATCAGCATGCCCGGGGTGATCTTGTCGCAGTTCGAGATGCAGATCAGCGCGTCCGCGCAGTGCGCCTCGACCATGTACTCGACGCTGTCCGCGATCAGGTCGCGCGAGGGCAGCGAGTAGAGCATGCCGCCGTGGCCCATGGCGATGCCGTCGTCGACCGCGATGGTGTTGAACTCGCGCGGGACGGCGCCCGCGGCCTTGATCGCCTCGGAGACGATCCGGCCGACCGGGGCCAGGTGGGTGTGACCGGGCACGAACTCGGTGAAGGAGTTCGCCACCGCGATGATCGGCTTGCCGATGTCCTCGCTTGCTACACCGGACGCGCGCATGAGAGCGCGCGCGCCCGCCATGTTGCGACCGTGTGTGACCGTGCGGGACCTCAGCTGCGGCACCTGAACCAACTCCTTTAGTCGTGCCGTCGAGGGTACGCCCTCATGACCGCCTGTCGGACAGCCTGTCCGGCATGCGAGCAGCAGCGGACGCGGCCTGGGGAGCCGCGGCCGCCAGGTTCAGTCGGGTGAACGCGAGGGCCTCGGCCAGGTCGGCCTCGCGTTCGACGGGCCCCGGCGCGCGCCGGGTGTTGACCTCCAGCACCACGTGCCCGTCGAAGCCGTTGCGGGCCAGGCGTTCCAGCAGCTCCGCGCAGGGCTGCGTGCCGCGCCCGGGGATCAGGTGCTCGTCCTTGGCCGAGCCGGACCCGTCCGCGAGGTGCACGTGCCCGAGCCGGTCGCCCATCCGGTCCAGCATGCCCAGGGCGTCCGCGCGCGAGGTCGCGACGTGGGACAGGTCGATGGTGAAGTGCCGGTAGTCCTCGCCGGTCGGGTCCCAGTCCGGCGCGTAGGCGGCGACCTCGCGGTCGCGGTAGCGCCAGGGGTACATGTTCTCCACGGCGAAGCGCACGTCGGTCTCGTCGGCCATCCGCCAGATGCCCTGGACGAAGTCCCGCGCGTACTGCCGCTGCCAGCGGAACGGCGGGTGCACCACCACGGTGGAGGCGCCCAGCTTCTCGGCGGCGGAGCGGGCCTTCTCCAGCTTCTGCCACGGGTCCGTGCCCCACACCCGCTGCGTGATCAGCAGGCAGGGCGCGTGCACCGCGAGGATCGGCACCTGGTGGTAGTCCGAGAGCCGGCGCAGCGCCTCGATGTCCTGGCTGACGGGGTCCGTCCAGACCATGACCTCGACTCCGTCGTACCCGAGCCGTCCGGCGATCTCGAAGGCGGCGGCGGTGTTCTCGGGGTAGACGGAGGCGGTCGACAGCGCGACTTTGGCTTTCGGCACGACAATGCACTCTTTCGCCACGCTCTACAGCTTAGGGACCCTGGTGCGGGGACCCGGTGTGGCGCCTGTCTCAGGAGGACATCAGGAGGCCGTCCGGTCTCAGGACGACATGCGGTCGAGCCGGCGCAGGATCACGCCCTCGCGCAGCGCCCAGGGGCAGATGTCCAGTTCGTCGACCCGGTAGAGGTCCAGCGCGGCCTCGGCGACGAGCGCGCCGGCCAGCAGCTGGCGGGCCCGGCCGGCCGAGACGCCGGGCAGCAGCACGCGCTGCTCGGCGGACATCGCGGCGAGCCGGGGGACCCAGTCCTCCAGCGCGCCGCGGGTCAGTCTCCGCGGGACCAGCGGACCCTCGGACTCGCGGGCGGCGCCGGTGATCCGGGCGAGCTGTTTGAAGGTCTTGGAGGTGCCCACCACGTGGTCGGGCGGCCCGAGGCGGGAGACCTCCGCCACCGTGCGGGCGATCTCCGCGCGCACGTGCTTGCGCAGCTCGCGGACCCGGTCCGGCTCCGGCGGGTCGCCGGGCAGCCACCCGGCGGTCAGCCGGCCGGCGCCCAGCGGCAGGGAGACGGCGGTGTCCGGCTCCTCGTCCAGCCCGCAGGCGATCTCCAGCGAGCCGCCGCCGATGTCGAGCAGCAGCAAGCGGCCGCTGGACCAGCCGTACCAGCGGCGGGCGGCCAGGAAGGTGAGACGGGCCTCGTCGCCGCCGGACAGGACGCGCAGTTCCACCCCGGTCTCGTCCTGGACGCGCTTCAGCACCGCCTCGCCGTTGACGGCCTCGCGGACCGCGCTGGTGGCGAAGGGGAGGACCTCCTCGACGCCCTTGTCCTCGGCCACGCGCATCGAGGAGGTGACCATGTCGACGAGCTGTCGGATGCCGTCCTCGCGGATCGCGCCGTCCGGGTCCAGCAGTTCGGCCAGGCGCAGGTCGATCTTGTGGGAGTAGGCCGGCAACGGGGCCGCACCCGGGTGCGCGTCCACCACGAGGAAGTGGACGGTGTTGGATCCCACGTCGAGCACGCCTAGTCGCATAAGGGTCCACGCTACGCGATGCCGCGCGCCTTGATCAGGCGCGCGGCATCAGTGCTCCTGTTCGCCTCAGTTCGCGGGCACCGGCGGCGGTGGCTGGACCGGCGCCGGAACGGCGTGCCAGGTGGCGGAGAGGCCGCCGGTGGCGCCCGGCTGGTCCCCGCTGAAGGTGTAGACGGGATACCCGTTGATGGTCACCTGGTCCCCCACCCCGTCCGGGCGCACGACGGAGGAGAGGGTCCCGGACACACCGGGCGGCATCGTCAGCACCGCCCCCGGTGTGGTCAGCAGCGGGTGGTACAGCTTCAGACAGTCGGTGGCGCAGTCGAAGGTGTTGCCGGCCGGGTTGTCGTTGATGTCGTGGTAGACGACGAGGAAGTCCGGGTCGGTGAAGACCCGGCCCTGGGTGTCGGTGTCGATCACGCCGACGGTGTAGGGCCCGGTCGGGGGAGAGTCGACCGGACTCACGGCCGGGGCGGCGCCCACCAGGAGCGGAGCGAGGGCCACGGCCAGGAGTGGTGCGGCGATGGCGGTTCTGCGCATGACGGCCTCCAGGCCCCTCAGTACTTGATCGTAACGCCGCTGACGGCATGGATGTCGGTCAGCGCACCGGTCGCCCCGGTGAACCCGACCAGCACGCTCGGTGGCATCGGGACGTTGACGCTGATCGCCTGTTTGCCGTTGACCGAGACGACCACGTTGGACGTCGTCTGTCCCGTGCTCGTGACGGTGACGGTGACCGCGACGGGCCCCCCGCGCAGGTTCGGGATGTCGCTCGTGGGCGTGGACCAGACCAGATGCCCGCTGCTGGAGGTGACGGTGACGCCGACGAAGCTGCCCGAAGGGTTGTTGGCGTTCTGGTGGGTGTCCAGCGCCACCGCGACGCCCGGCAGGCCGAGCCAGCCTAGGCCCGCTCCGCCGCCGCCGATCGAGCGCGCGCCGGAGGTCGCACTCGGGTCGAGCATCGCGAAGGTCATCCCGTCCGCGCCGGTGCCGCCGCTGATGTTCGCGGTGAAGCTCGCCGACAGGTTGGCGGACGGAACGGCCGCGGACTGGAAGGCCGAGCCGGTCTGGAACGTCTTCGCCTGCGTCAGCACCAGCGTGGTGCCGCTCATGGCGGCGGTGCCGTTGCGCACCCAGCCGTTGGGGCCCGGCGGCGGGACGGCGTAGGCCTTGGCGGTGATGTTCGCCGCGCGCACCGTGTGGATGTCGGTGAGCCCGCCGGTACTGCCGGTGAAGGCGAGGTAGGCGGCGGGCGGCAGCGTGGTGACCGTCTTGCTGAGCACCTGCTTGCCGTCGACGCCGACGGTCAGCGTCCGCCCGGTCACCGCCACCGTGACGGTGTGCGGGCCGCTGCGCAGGTTCGGCACGGCGGTGCTGGTGGCCGCCCAGGTCAGGCCGGTGCTGCCGGTACCGGTGGTGATGCCGACGAAGTTGTTGCTCGGGTTGGTCGGAGCCTTGTAGGTGTCCAGCGCGACGCCGACGCCGGCCAGCGGCGCGAGGCCGAGGTGGAAGCCGCTCGAGCCGACGGAGGCCGGCGTGACCTGGGCCGGGTCCAGGAAGGCGAAGCTCAGGCCGTCGGCGCCGGTGCCGCCGCCGATGACGGAGGTGAAGCTCGCCCGCAGGCCGTCGGTGAGCACCGGCACCGGGAAGACCGCCGAGCCGGCCTGGTTGCCCTGGGCCTGCGTCAGATCCAGGTCGGTGCCGCTGAGCTTGGCGGTGCCGTTGAGCTTCCAGCCGCCCGCGCTCGGGTCCGGCACGGTGACGCCGGTCGGGGCCGCGCCGGTGCCGGTCAGCGTCTCGTTCTGCGGGCCCTGCCCGTCGTTGCCGGTGATCTGGTAGACCCCGGTGAAGCTGCCGGTGTTGGTCGGCGAGAAGGTGACGCCCTGGTGCACGACCTCACCCGGGGCCAGCACCTGGCCCTCGCTGATCGGGTTGCTGACCAGGAACGGCGCGGCCGGTGGCGCGGCCTTGGTGATGGTCAGCGGGATGTTGCCGGTGTTGGCAATGTCGAAGCTCTGCGCGACGGACGCGCCGACCGCGACCGAGCCGAAGGCGGTGCTGGTCGGCGTGATCGACAGGTGCGGACTGCCCTGCACCGCGCTGCCGTCGAGCGTGACGGTCGCCGTGCCGTCCGGCCCGGTGACCGACAGGCTGCTGGTGTCGTTGCTGGAGGCCGCGGTGGGCGCGTAGCTGACGTCGATGCTCACCGACTGCTGCGGCTGGACCGTGGTGCCGTTGGCGGCGCTGAGGCCGGGCGCGGAGAAGGGGGAGCTCGGCGGGCTGACCGCGGTGACGGTCTCCGGCGAGGTGCCGGTGTTGGTGAAGCTGACCCCGAGCGTCTGGCTGGTGCCGGTCGGCACCTGGCCGAAGTCGAGCGTGTTCGGGAAGGCGGTGAAGCCCGGGTGCGTGCCGTAGCCGGTCAGGCCGAAGGCGAAGGTGCCGAACTGGGTGGTGAAGGTGATCTGGCCGCTGGCCGTGCCCGGCGTGTTCGGGGTGAAGGCCACGGGGACCGTGTAGCTCGCGCCCGTCGCCAGGGTCGCGGGCAGCCCGGACGGGGTGGCCGTGAACGGGCCGCCGGAGGTCGTGGTCACGCCCGAGATCGTCAGCGGCCGGTTCGCGGTGACCTTGACGCTCAGTGTCCTGGTCGAGCCGACCGGGACCTGGCCGAAGTCGGTGGCGGGCCCCTGCAGCGCGGCGCCGGCCGGGAAGCCGAAGGCCATCAGCTTGCCGTCGCGGGTGCCGACGTAGACGCGGCCGCCGCTGGTGGCCGGGACGGCGAACTTCGAGGTGTTGCCGAGCGGCGCGGACCACAGCAGTCGCATGGCGCCGTTGCTCGGGGTCGCGTCGTAGGCGCGGAGCTGGCCGTTGGCGCCGGTCGAGCCGTCGGTGTACTCGGCCCACACGGTGGCGGAGTCGGTCTTGGTGCCGTCGGAGGTGACCACCGGGGAGCCGGAGGTGTAGCCGAAGGTCTCGGCGCTGGTGGCGGCCTGGTGCAGGGTCGGGTTGCCGCTCGCGTCGAGCCCGTAGGCGAGGGCGCGCAACGGCCCGCGCGAACCGATCTCGTAGACGAGGCCGCCGGCGCCGCCGTAGGCGGCCAGGTGACCCCAGACGCCCTGGAACGGCCCGGTCACCCCGAGCACGGCGTCACCTCCGTTCGGACCCTGCTTGCGACCGCCGAGGTTGTCGCGGTCCAGCAGGAAGACCCGCCCGTCCTTGCCGACCTCGACGAGCAGGTGCGGGTGCGCCTTGCTGGAACCGAACGGCGTGGCGGGCAGCCCGAGCGGGCCGCCGGAGCCGAGGTCGGTGTCGTTCTGGTCCAGCGTGGGCGCGTTGGCGGGACTGAAGAAGTCCTGGGCGTGCATCGAGCCGTCGCTGTTGAGGCCGAGCCGGACGACGGACTCCGAGAGCTGGCCGGGCGGGTTGGTGCCGGGGCCCGCGGGCGGGGTCACGCCGTTGCCGGTGGAAAGGAAGATCCGGCCGGATCCGTCGGAGACCAGACCGCCGCCGCCCTGCCAGATGCCGGACATGCCGTTGGTGGCGGAGTTCTCGGTGGTCCACAGCTTCTCGGTGCGGCCGGTGGTGTCGACGCTGACCACGAAACCCCGGTAGGGGTTGATGTCGCAGTGCGAGCCGAAGCCGACGTAGATCTTGCCGTCCATCAGCAGCAGGCCGGCCCGCTGGTTCTCGTGGAAGGCGTCGAAGGCGTGGCTCGGGTCGTTGGTGGGCGCGCCCTGGATCTTGACCGGCCAGCCGGAACGCTCGGCCCCGGTGGCGGGGTCGACCGCGTGCATGAAGAAGGCGGGGTGGGCGCCGTCCGGGCTGTTGACCTTGTCGGTGAGGTAGACGTACTTGCTGACGGGGTCGTAGACCGGCGTGCTGGTGACGCCGAAGTTGGGCACCAGGTCGCCGCAGCCGATGTTGCTCGCCGCCCAGGGGGTGCCGAGCGTCTTGCTCCAGTGGACCGCGCCGGTCGCGGCGTCGATGCCGTAGACCTTGGCGTTCTCGGTCGCGGTGACGACGGTGCTGCCGACGACCAACGGCTGGGCGTAGACCTGCCCGTCGACCGCCGTCGAGAACTGCAGGCCGAAACGGGAGCTGGTCACCTGCGCCGGTGTGAGGCCGGGCTCGTTCGGGTCCCAACCGGTGCGCAACGTGTCCTGGGAGACGGTGGACTCGTCCGCGCGGGCCGGGGCGACCGGACCGGCGAGGCCGCTCCCGAACAGGAGACAACCCGTCAGAATGGAAGCCAGATAAGCTGATCTACACCCTTTCACCATAAACGGCAGGATGGCGCCCGCTTCGCGCGCGGCAAAGGCGGCACGACGGGCGGACGGGGGCGATTCATCCGCGCGGTCGAGCGCCCCCCGGCTCGCAGGGCGCCGAACACGCCCCCGATCCGACTCCGCACGCCCTTCCGGCGCGCCTCCGACGCCGGTCGGCGGTCTTGGCCGCACGGCGGCATAGGCTGTATGGGTGGCAGCAGTGGACGTGACGATCAGCAGCACCGCCGAGGTCAGAGCCGCCGAGAAGGCGGCGAAGAAGGCGGCCAAGGCCGCGCGCAAGCGCGAGGTCCCCCTCGACTTCCCCCGGGCCTGGGTGGAGTTCGCCGACCCCGACGACGCCGAACAGGTCTTCCGGTGCGACCTGACCTGGCTCACCTCCCGCTGGACCTGCGTCTTCGGGCGCGGGTGCCACGGCATCCGCCCCGGCCGCGCCAGTGACGGCTGCTGCACGCTCGGCGCGCACTGGTCCGACGACGACGACCAGCAGCGCGTCCTCGGCCACGCCGCCCGGCTGACCCCCGAGACTTGGCAGTTCCACAAGCAGGGCACCGGCCCGAAGGGCATCAGCGAGCCCGACGAGGACGGCGACCTGCGCACCCGTCGCGTCGACGGGGCCTGCATCTTCCTCAACCGCCCCGGCTTCGCCGGCGGCGAGGGCTGCGCGCTGCACACACTGGCGCTCGCCGAGGGCCGGGAGCCGCTGGAGACCAAGCCGGACGTCTGCTGGCAGCTGCCGATCCGCCGCGGCTACGACTGGATCGACCGCCCCGACGAGACCCGCTACCTGCAGATCACCATCGGCGAGTACGACCGGCGCGGCTGGGGCCCCGGCGGGCACGACCTGCAGTGGTGGTGCACCGGCAGCCCGGACGCCCACGTCGGCGCGGACCCCGTCTACGTCAGCTACCGCGCCGAGCTCATCGAGCTGATGGGCGCGGCCGGCTACGCCGAGCTGGTCCGGATCTGCGAGCGGCACCTCGACAACCCGGCCGGCCCGGTCGCCCCGCACCCGGCTGACTGAACCTTTCTGCAATGCGGCGTCGGACCCCCGTCATGGGGACGCGGTGACCGGCGCCGAGGACTGGCTCACGGACGCGCTCGCCGAGGGCGAGCCGCTCTGGCTGTCCGAGGCGGACGGCGAGGGCGTCGGGCTGTGGGTCGGGGTAGGGGTCGGCGTGGGCGTGGGCGTCGGTGTCGGGGTAGGGGTCGGCGTGGCCGTCGGGGTCGGTGTCGGGGTCGGCGTGTGACTCGCGCTGGGGCTCGGCACCCCGCGCCGGGTACCCGGACCGGACAGCGTCACCACCGCGTCGGCGGGCTGGAGGACGATGTGCGCGGACCACGGGTCGGCCGGGGCCGCCGACTCGTCCACGGTGACCAGGACCGTCAGCTGCGCCCCGGGGGCCAGGGTGCCGCCGTCGCGGCTGAGGCGGAGCCAGGAGGCATCCGTGCGGGCCGTCCACAGCAGCGCGCTGCCACCGGTGTTGGTCAGCGTGATCACCGTGCGGTCGCCGGACTGCGCGGCGCCCACCTGGAGCTGCCCCGGCCCGGTCGGGCCGCCCGGCGTGCCCGGCGCCGAACTGCCGGACGGCGCGGGCGAGCTGATGGTGAAGGCGATGTTCTCGCCCAGGTGGCCGCCGCCCGGCGAGGTCGCCCCCGCGGAGGGCGGCACGCCCGGCGTGCCGCTCGCGCCGTCGTCGGGGGTGGCGCCCGGCGTCGGCGAACCCTCCGTCACCCGCACCGCGGTGACCTGCGCGACCGGACTGCTCGCCCCGCCCCCGTGCACCGCCCACAGCGCGACCGCCGGGCCCGCGACGACCGCCGCCGCGACACCCCCGAGGACGGCCCGCTGCCGCACCACCGCGACCTGCTCCTTCTCGCGGCCCCTCCCCCGGGCTCCGTCCGGGGGGACCCCCATCCGCGGTTTGGCCGGGGCGGCGTGCTGCGGAAAGCCGCGCCGGTCGAACCGCGGCTCGGGAGCGTCCTCCACGGCCGAGACCGCGCGCAGCGCGGCGCGTGGCAGGTGCACCAGCGGCAGCGAGCCGGCCGCACGGAAGGTGCCCGGCCACGGGCCCTCCGCCGCGCCGCGCTCCGCGGTGCCCCGGCAGGTCGGGCAGTCGTCCAGATGCCGCACCAGCTCGTTGCGCAGCGCCCGGCCCAGCACCGGGCCGCGCCCACGGCCGAGCCGGTTCAGCTCCGGGCAGGCGTCCGCCGCGAGCACCGCGAGCGCCGCGGCGGTGCGCTCCACCTCG
>NZ_QKYN01000116.1:0-301 GCF_003258295.1 Streptacidiphilus pinicola
CCTCTACACCCCCGCCACCCCCGACTACGCCACCACCACCAGCAACACCGTCCACACCGTCCGCTACCTCACCACCATCACCGGCGGAACCCCGAACACCACCCACGCCCACCACGGCCAAACCCTCACGCTCACCGGCGGCCTGTGGGAGCAAGGCATGACCGGCTGGCACCGGATCGGCGGCCTGGAAGTCCGACTGGTGTTCCGCGCGACCGGCTCCAACGTTTGGCACACCGCCGCCACCGACTGGACCAGCACCGCTGGCTACTACACCCTCCACGCCACCGCCACCACCAGCGGC
>NZ_QKYN01000116.1:460-35577 GCF_003258295.1 Streptacidiphilus pinicola
CTGGGGGTCAAGGGGTCGCAGGTTCAAATCCTGTCGTCCCGACCAGCGTTTTCGCAGGTCGGAGGCCGTTTCCACTGAGAGGTGGGAGCGGCCTTTTCCGTCTTTCGGATGGCTGTTGTCGCAGGTTGTCGCGCGGTCGGAAAGCCATTTCGGGGACTGAGACCAGTACGGTGGCGCGTGGTGTGTATGGGGCGGCTTCGCCACCGAACCGGCTTGGAGTGTCTCCGTGGCTCGCGGTGAAACACGCCGGTCGAAGGCCTTCTTGAGATCTGATGGTGCGTCATTTGTTGTCGCGGGGTGCGACAACATAGCCCGCCCTCGCGAGGGTGGCCTGCGACTCCCCCTTTGAATCCGGGCAAGCGGACGTCTGGGGCCGTCGAAGACTCGGCGGCCCCAGGCGTCTCTCGTGCAACGGGGGACTGTCAGACGCCGGTGCGGGCGAGGGCGCGGTTGGGCCGGTCCGGGTCGTGGTCGGCGTCGGCCGTGTCCAGGGCGTTGGCGAGTGCCGCGACGGCCTCGAGGGCGGCGTAGGGCAGCAGGTGACCGTAGAGGTTGACCGTGGTGGACAGCGTGGAGTGGCGCAGGGTCTTGGAGACGATCGCGATCGGCACGCCGGAGGCGATCATGATGGTGGCCGCGGTGTGCCGCAGATCGTGCAGTCCGATGGTAGGGAGTTCGGCCGCCGCGGTGCGACGGCGGAGCTGGTCGAGTACCCACTGGGGGCGCAGCGGTGCGCCGTCGAGGCCGGCCAGTGGCGCCCGGGGCGGGAGCTGTGCCTGTTGGATGCGGGCCTGGCGCTGCAGGGCGGCAATCGCGCGCGGGGACTTCGTCCGCCACAGCCTGGCCGCCATCAACAACAACCAACTCCACCTGGGACCACCCAAGACCAAGGCGTCCCGCAGCTGGGTCCACCTAGGTTGCGGTCCATCAGGTGCACGTCCGCCCAGTGCAGTCCGAGGACTTCGCCGCGGCGCATGCCGGTGCCGAGCATGACCTCGAAGAGGTCGGCGAGCTGGTCGGCGTGGAAGGTGTGGTTGTGGCGCAGGAACGCCGCGGCCTGCGCGGGGCTCCAGCAGGTGCGCTCGGCCGCGGTCGGCCGCTTGATGATGGCGTGCAGGGCCGGGTTGTAGGGAAGCCGGCGCGCGCGGACCGCCGCCTGCAGTGCTGCGCGCAGCGTTGACCCGGCGCGGTACACGGTGGGCCGACCCCTGAGCGCGAGTTGGCTCTGCTGCCACTCCTGGATGTGGCGGGAGCGCAGGTTGACCAGGCGGATCCCCGCGAAGGCCGGCAGGAGGAAGCGCTGCACGCTGTCGTGGTAGCCCGCCCAGGTCGTGGGCTGGAGCGTGGTGCGCCGGGCTGCGAGCCATTCCTCCAGGTAGTCACCGGTGCGCAGGTGCGGGTCGGCGTACACACCGGTGTTCTCGCCGGTCAGCAGCAGGCCGAGCGCTTCTTCGGCCGCCTCGCGGGTCGGGTGGCCGGTACGGCGGCAGGTAGAGCGCTTGCCGTCGGGGCTGGGGAGGTCGACAGCGAAGGCCCATGAGCCGTGCTCGGGGTCGGCGGCGAGGACCGGACAGCGTGGTCCGTACAGGCGCCGCCGGTTGTCCCGGCAACCACAGGCCCGGTAGATGCGTCCGCGCGCCGGGGGCGACGCCGTAGCTGCGAGGCGGGTTGGGAGACTCACAACAACCTCCAGATGTGGAACTGAAGTTGATGTCTCCCCCAGGCTCGGGGCGTGGTGGGCTGCTCGGCAGGGCGTGGTGGCCAGAGCCTGGAGCATGGACAAGCTGTCGTCCAAGCGCGCGGTGCGTCGAATGCCCTCGTGCCCCCGTTGCCACAAAGCGCCTTCTCACACTCCCTGGGGAGTACAGCCCGGCGGCCAAACCAGCCACCGAAACGAAGAGCCCGAACGTGACCACGCTGTCAGCGAGCCCGCGCGTTCCGTTCACGCAGGGTTGCCGCCCAACACGTGGCTCTGTTCTAGACTCGGCCCCCTGTGATGGATCAGTCCTTCTGGCGAGCTTGGCTCCGGATTCGAATGATCGTCGCCGCCATGTCGATCGAATCTTCTGAAACTGTCTCCGTCCATCCACCCTGCGGCATGTGGTGGTTGGTCAGGTAAGGGCGCAGTCCAAGATCTGTTCGCCACCAGGTGAGGATGTCCTCCTCGATCTCGAGAGCTATCTCTCCGGGGACGTCCTCGGTGACGAGCACCTTCCATCCCTTGGCGGCGTGACGTCGCAGGCGGATCCCGCTGCGATCCGTGACTCCGACCTTTACCGCCTGCAGCTCGGGGTTCGAGATCAGATAAACGACGGCCGGACTGCCCGGCTTGAATCCGGAGTCCCGACACCACCGGCATCCGCCGCTTCCTTGTTGGACGGTGCCGTAGCAGGGTGTGACCTCGCGCTGGCACCTGGCGCACCGGCACTTCCACGGAGTTGTCGATCCTGGATAGGCGACGAGCGGCTCGACACCGGCTCCGCGTATGACCGCAGCCGCGTGCTCCGGGTCGATCGCGGTGTCGTTGCAGTATCTGCACCCACCGCCTTGAGCCACGCTGCCCAACCGCGGTGCGACCACCTTGCCGCAGCGTTCACACTGACACGGCCATGGGGCATGTCGGCCCGGGTAGTCGGCCAGAGGCACAAGGCCTGCGGCCCTCATGTGCGCAGCCGCTTTGTCCGGATCAACTCTGTTCTTGGCGCACCAACCGCAGCCATGGCCTTTCCGTACGTTGTTCAGCATCGGGGAGACTTCGCGCCCGCAACGGGTGCACTGGGCCCGCCAGGGCGTCATGACGGACTTGTACGGCTCCAGAGGCTCCAACCCGGCGGCACGCATGCTCTCGATGGCAGCCCCCTCATCACCCCGCTGTCTCTTGCTCGATCGCAGGCCTGCGCAGGAGCGACATCCGCCCCACCCCTGCTTGATGTTGGTGTACCGCGGGTTCACTGGCAGTCCGCAGGACAGGCATCGGCACGCCCAGGGCTTTCCTGCTCCCGGGTACGGTTCCAGTGGCTCAAGTCGGGCAGCGATCATGAACTGGGCGGCGCTCGCGCTGTCGAGGCGCTGGCTGGCGCCGACGTTCTTGGCCGCGCACGATCGGCACCCCGTGCCTTGGGCGCGGCGGACGTCCTGAAGCCTCGGGCTCACCTCGTCCTGGCACGTGGTGCAGCGGCAGCGCCAGGCTCGGTTCGAGCCTGGATACGCTTCCAGCGGCTCCAATCCGGCGGCCCTCATCTCAGCCTCGGCTGCATGCTTGTCCAGGCGAAGCGCGTCCGCGTTCTTCTTGTCCGCGCAGCGGCGGCATCCTCCACTACCGCCCACGACGTTGGAGTACCTGGGAGTGACCTCCGCGTCGCAGTTTTCGCAGCGGCTCCTCCACGGCTTCCCGGAACCCGGGTAATCGATCAACGGTTCCAGGCCCACCGCCCTCATCACAGCCACGGCGTCGTTGGGATCGACCATGGTCCCCGCGCAATATCCGCAGGCGGCGTGACCCTGGCGTACGTTTGTGAGGCGCGGCGTGACCTCGCGTTCGCATCGAAGACAGCAGCCCTTCCACGGAGCGCTGGAGTTCACGTATGGCTCCAAAGGCTCGACGCCAGCCTGCCGCATGATCTCTACGGCTTCCGCTGGAGAGAACGCCCTTGGCACGAGCCTCGCCTCCCTAGGCGCGAAGGCGCACGACACGAATGCCGCCGCAGTCGATGGAGGCGCCAAGCTACAGCGTTTACCGGTGGGCACGCGAATGGCGGCGTCAGTTCCCGTTTGCCTTACCCAAGTTAGGGTCTTCGGCGTGACTCTCGCCATGGGCGCCTGGTCGTGGTTGTCCAACTCGCCGCTGGGTGAACACCGAAAGGTACGAGGTCGAGCGGGACGTGGGCTGCGAGGAACCTTCGGATTCGGAGCCGGACTCCCGACCGTGAACCCAGCGGCGAGCCCCAGCACTCCGCCCACCCGCGGGAGCTCCCCGACGGGTCAGAACGTCAGCAAGGGAAGACAGCGAAGTACGCGGGCAGAGGTGACCGGAACGTTGTCGAGCGCCTCCCGTCGGATCGTGCCGATGACGCGCTCGCAATGGGCGTTCATCCGCGGCGCCTTGGTTGCGCGGTGACGCCACTGATGTGGAGCCCGCGCGTGCCGCGCTCCCGCCTCAGCAGTAGTTCGGCCGGGCCTACGTCCGTCAGGGTCACCCGCCCGTGCCGCCTTCCTCCGGCCGGCCGCGCAGCTGCGGGGAAGAACTGGTGTTCTGCTTCAACCGGCCATCCTTGTCGCTCTGGCCTGCCAGAATGACCGCGTGTCGAGCGCGACGGCGACGAGGAGCAACGCATGACTAATGAGCTCGTCAGCGGCAGGTTCATGTTGCTGCCGCTCGACTCGCGTAAGGGCGGGCAGTCCGAGGTCCGCAAGGCCGTGGACACCCACAGTCCGGACGGAGCGGCCGCGGCGGTGAAGCTGCTGACGCCGCGCCAGGATGATGAGGTCATCGAGCTGTTCTTGGAGCGGGAGACTGGAGCGCTCAAGGAGCTGCGTCACCCGAACATCGTCGAGATGTTGGACTCCGGCTGGGACCAAGGGCTTGGCCGATATTTCGTCGCGTTGGAGTGGATCGACGGCAGCCTCAAGGACGAGATGGCCAGGGGCCGCGCGATGTCGTGGTCGGCCTTCTTCGAGCAGATCGGAGGGCCACTCTCCTCCGCACTGGCCTACGCTCACGGCCGCGAGATCGAGCACCGCGATATCAAGCCCGGCAACGTGCTGCTCACCGCAGACGGCACGGTCAAGCTCGCTGACTTCGGCATCGCCAAGATCCGCTCGAAGGTCGCTGCTGGCGCGCCGGCGCAGGAGACGGTCGCCGACTTCCGCTCCAACCTCTACTCGCCGCCCGAGCAGACCGACTCCCTCGCCTACGTCCGCGACGTGTTCGGTTTCGGCGTGCTAGCGATCCAGGTAATGTCGGCTGGCAAGGCCCACGACTACGCCGACCTCGCCCCGGTGCTGGACGGCCTGGATTTGGCGCCCGAGATTCATCGGGTCCTGGCCGACTGCATCGACTTCACCCCCGGCAACCGCCCGCCGAACGCCGCCGTGCTGGAGCAACGGCTGCGGGACGCCGACCAGGTCTGCCGTGCCCGCTGGGCACGGCGCCACAACTTCCTGTGGCTCAAGCTCACCCGGGCCGCCGCCGAGACGGTCCTGGAGATCCCTCGGGGCACGGACATCGACTGGCAGCGCGCCCAGGCCGCGGTCATGGACGACATCGGCGGCCCTGTTCACGCCGACTACGGCTTCAACCAGCAGACTGGCGAGGTCGACCGCGACACGATCCGGCTTGCCGGCCGCTCCCTGTTCCTGCGGCTGAAGGCGGACGACCGCGACGCCGACTGCTCCGCCATCGTCCAGGTCCAGCGCAAGAGCGAGGACTGGCTGGCCCGATGGCGAGCCAAGGCCGTCCCGGTAGCTGGGCTCCTGACCTTCGACTTCCGCAACCCGGGCGAGGACGCCGCCTACGACGGTCTGCAGGCGCTGCTCGACGAACTCGACGGCCACGACGAGGCCCGTGCCGCTGCCAAACGGCAGGAACAGCAGGCCAGCCTCGGCGACCTGTTCGACGGCTGGCGGCGGCTACTCGACGCCCGCGAGGAACTGGCCGCTGGCGGTCGTGAACCGCTTTACTACACACAGGTCACAGGCGAAGGCCGCACCCGGGTCTTCCACCTCACCCGGACCGCCGCCGACCCGAACGGACTGCTGGGGGAGGAGTGGAGCGTCGCTGACTACGCGCAGGGACGCCCCCTGGAGCGCGGCCAGATCACCGGGGCGTCCGAAGACCAGGTGATCATGACGCTCCCGCGTAGCGCACGGCGGATCCCCGAGCGCGGCGTCCTGCTGCCCTACCTCGGACCCACCCAGACTGCGCTGGCCCGTCAACGTGACGCGTTGACCGCGGTAGCTGAGGAGCAGGGCGCCAACCGCTTACTGCGCCAGGTGATCGAGGACCCGGCCTCCGTTCAGATCGGCACACCCGCCCAAATCTCGGACTGGTTCCGCGGCGACCTAGACGACAGCAAACGTGAGGTGGTCCGCCACGCGCTCGGCTCACAGGACCTGCTGCTGATCGAAGGACCGCCAGGCACCGGCAAGACCACGGTGATCGCCGAGATCGTCGAGCAGACGCTGCGCCGCTCCCCGAAGGCCAGGATCCTGATCGTGAGCCAAACCCACATCGCCATCGATAACGCCCTCAAGAGGATCGCGGACTCCGGGCGCAGCGACGTGGTGAGGCTCGGGCTCCCAGATGACCCCAGGGTCGCGGGCGACGTGCAGCATCTCCTGCTGGACCGCCAGATCAAGCGCTGGTCACGCCAGGTCCGTACCAAAGCCGAGGCACACCTGGAACGGCTTGCTGCCAACAATGGCCTTGAAGCCCGCCATCTGAAGGCCGCACTCACCCTGGAGGGGCTGGCAGCGGTGGCCGGCGACATCGCCCACGTCCAGCAACGGCTCCTTGACCTGACCGAGCAGCCCACCTCAGACCGCACGTCCTCGGCCCGCGAGCTCGCCGAGGACATCGTGACCGCCCGCGCCCGCCTTGACGGTCTCCTGGAGCAGCGTGGTGAACTGTTCACCCTGGTCCAGCGCCAGCTCGAAGGCGACCTGACCCTCAAGGAGGACATGGCGGCCGCGGACTACCGCACCGTGGTGGGCGCTCTACTGGGCGGCAACCCGGTCGCCGCTGGCATGCTGGACGTCCTGCGTCTGCAGGGCGAGTGGCTGCAGCGCATCGAAACCGACCAGGCCCTTGTCGGCACATTCCTACGCACCCGCAACGTCGTCGGTGGCACCGCGCTCGGGTTCCTCGCCCATCCGGCCGTCCGAGACCTCGACTTCGACCTGTGCATCTTCGACGAGGCATCCAAAGCCACCGCGACCGAGGCACTGGTGCCCCTCGCCCGCGCCCGACAGTGGATCATGGTCGGGGATACCCGCCAGCTGCCCCCAATGGACGAAGACCTGCTTCGCAACCCCAAGCTCATGGAGGACTACCAGCTGATCCCGGAGCTGGTGGCAACCACCTTGTTCCAATATCTGATTAACGCCAGCCGTCCCCCGGTCCGCCACCTGCTCCGCGAGCAGTACCGGATGACCCCGGCCATCGGCAACCTGATCTCCACGTGCTTCTACCAGGGCCAGCTGCGCTCACCCGGCACCCACACCCTGCCCGGCTATGACGGCCTATACAAGCCGGTCTGCTGGATCGACACTTCACGCCTTGGCCAGCGCCGCGAAGCCCCGCGCACCGAGAGCGACCCCAGCGCCCTGAACCGCACCGAAGCCCAGCTGATCGCCCGCCACCTCCAGACGCTCGACCGCGCCGTGGAGCGCCGGGTCATCAAACCCGGCCACACCGGGAAGCTCGAAGTCCTCGTCATCGCCCCCTACAGCAGGCAGGTCGAAGAACTGCGCCGCCGCCTGGCCCCGCTCCAGCTGCACCACCTGGCCACCGAAGTACTGTCCGTCGATGCCGTGCAGGGCCGCGAGTGCGACCTCGCCTTGTTCTCCGTCACCCGCAGCAACGAACGCAGCGACTTCGGCTTCCTCGGCGAGCCCTACTGGCGCCGCATCAACGTCGCACTGTCCCGAGCACGCTACGGTCTGGTCATCGTCGGCGACACCGCCTTCTGCCAGAGCAAGCCCGGAGCTCTGAGCCAGGTGCTGGACTACATCCGCACGCACCCCGTGGACTGCGAGATCACCGATGCCAACCTTTAGCCCCGACAGCCTCCTCGCCGTCCGCTTCCACAACGCCCGCCCCGGCCTGGAACTGGTGACCATCATCGACGCGGCCCTGCCAGTCGCGCCGCTCACACTCTCCGTCGAAGCCCAGGAACGCAAGCAGCTCCCCCTCCTCGACGAGTTCGTGCTGCGCCTGGTCAGCGCCAAGGTCAACACCACCGATGGCATCGGCGGAGTCCTGGGCCTGGAGCCGTCCCTGGTTGCCAAGGCCGTCGCCGAGCAGTTCTCTCTTGACCACCTCACCTATGGCCGCCGCCAGCCCGACACCCCGGCCGGCCGCTCACCATTGCGACTTACAGACAAGGGACAGCGGGCCGCGAACGAGCTGACGATCACGCGCCCCCAGCGCACCGAGATGGTCTTCGTCTGGGACCAGTTGCTGCGCAAAGTCCGCCCCTACGACCGGCATGCGGTGATCACCAAATACCGGGCCGGGGAAGACGACCTCATGCTGCTGCCAGCTGGCCAGCACGGCGACGTCCAGGCCGCAGACCTCTCGCTCGGCGACCTGAACCTGCTGTTGAAAGACCGCGAGGACAAGCGTGAGATCCTGGTGATCCGCCGAGTCGCCCAGGCGCCGGCCGCGCGCTACCTGCCGGCGAAGGTCCTGGTGTACGCCGACGAGGCCCGAACCGACCTCCAGCTCGGCGTCGTCGTCGACGGTGAGCTCAGCCACCCCCACGAGATCGCGCTGCTTGGCTGCGGCGGCGCCCAGGCCCTCGGCATCACCGTCGAAGCCGCCCCGCCCCGCCCGACGTTGCACCCCGACTTCGAGCGCGCCCGTATTCCGTTGGCTGAGGTCACCCGCCGGCGCGCCGGCGCTGCGCAGTCGCAGGGCGCCTTCTCAGATTCGGCTGACTTGCCTCACGAGGAAGAACGTGACGAGATCCGGGCTATCAGCGTCTTCGAACACCCGGACCTTCTCGACGAAGCCCTCACCAGCGCCCGCCGCCGGATCCTGCTGATCTCGCCGTGGATCAGGAAGAAGATCGTCACCACCGACTTCATCGCTAAGCTCGAAGGCCGCCTCCGCGCGGGTGTTCAGGTGGACATCGCCTACGGCTACAGCGACAAGCCCGAGGAGTCCGACGCCGACGCCATCCGGCGCCTGCACAACCTCGCCCGCCGCTACTCCGAGAACTTCCGCTTCACCCGCCTGAAGAGCACCCACGCCAAGGTCCTGCTGTTCGATGACGTGTGGATCACCACCAGTTTCAACTGGTTGTCCTTCAAGGGCGACCCAACCCGCACCTTCCGAAGCGAAGAAGGCACCCTCGTCCGTGGACACGACACCGCGGACGAGCAGCATCAGCGCTACCTGGACCAGATCACCTCCGAACAGGCCTGAGGTAGCGGAGCAGTCGGTGCGTTCGGCCCTATCGGTTGCTTCCGCGCTGGCGGCGTCCAGGGCGGTGTGGGTTCCGAAATCCCCCTCCGTGCACGTCAGGCGGCCTGCCGGTACTCGTGGAGGAGCGCAGGATGGACCTGACCTGCGCGGACGCATTAGTCGGCACCCACAGGGAAGTCCAGCCCCGGATCAGGTACCTGACGATAGCTCCGGCGTCCTCGAGGTCCATGACCAAGTTCCGGGCGGCCTGGGTGACCCACTTCGCGGTGTGGTGCGCGGTAGTGCCGAGGATCCGGGCGCGGCGGGTGGCGTGCCCGATAATGGCCAGGATGTACTGGCGTTGGCCAGTCAGGGTGACGGTCTCGATGAAGTCGCAGGCCAGCGGCGCGTCATCCCGGGACCCAAGGAAATCGGCCCAAGTCGTGGCACCGCGATCCGGCGCGGGATCGATGCCGGCGACCTTGAGGATCTCCCGGATAGTCGAGGCGGCCACCTTGATGCCCAGAGCAGCGAGTTCGCCGTGGACCCTGCGGTAGCCCTAGGACGTTCTCGCGCACGAGGCGCAGGATCAGGTGCCGGATCGAGCGGACCATGGGCGGCCGCCCCGGCCGCTTCGGCCGGCAGGTACGCGCTTGGCGCTGCCTCATGAGATCAGGGTGCCCCAGCGCAGGACCGTTTCCGGCCGAACCGGCAGCCGCAGCCGGCGAAGCAACTCTGCGCGTGCGATTAACCATCCGGCCTGCTCAGCTGAAGTGACGGTACTGGCGCAGCGTCCCGCCGAGTCGGTCTCGCCGGCGGACCTGCGAGCGTCGGATCTGGGCCCGCACGCTGACCGGCTCGGGCGGCAGTCGCAGCGGAGCGGCTTGGCCCAGGCTCCGGTGCGGCTGATGCTGGTTGTTGAACGTCTCGAACTCCCGCAGCACGTGCAGTAGGTGGCGCTGATCCCAGATCAAGGTGCGGTCCAGGAGTTCCATCGACAGGTCTGGATCCAGCGCGCTCCACGAGCGAGTTCATCCGGGGCACCCGGTCGCCCGTGGTCACGACTTGCAGCCCGGCACCCTGTGGGTGCCGTGCAGGTCAAACAGCATGCTGGTACTCGGGGAGGACGCCGCCAGGTCGGTCGCGCCGGCGTATGTTCAGGCGCTCGCCCTGGGGTGGTTCGAGCCCTGAGGGGAGGGCTCGCACAAGCGCGGCACTGGCCAACGCCCGGTGGGGACGGTGCTGGTGGTGGTGTCGCTCGTAGATCTGCAGCACCACGAGGTAACCATCGGAACCCAGCGATCACGGGCCTCCGACCTGTCCGGATGATTTCTCGGCACCCGCAGAGCTCACCGCGATTTGTACGGCCAAGCCTGGCTCTACCTAACGCTTGGCTCCCCAAGAGTGCCCAGCCCACTGCATGATAATCTGTTCGGCCTCTCCGTGGCGTTCACATCATTGTGACGCCCGGTCAGGTGCTGTGGGTATCGTTTCGGGCGGAGGGGGTCGCGGTGCGGGTCTGGGTCGTCAGGGCTGGCAGGCAGCAGGCACGTCAGGACGCAGCTCTGAGGGACCGGATGCTGAGCATCGGGTACGGCGATGTTCCGGACTTGACCACGGTCGATACCCTCTCTGGGATCCGGGCGCTGGTCAACGCCGCCTACAGCGCGGAGTCGGCCGGGGCCCGGGGGCTTTGGGTCGGGCAACTGCGGCGCTGGCGTGTCACCGTCGAGGTCGGCGATCTCGTGCTCATGACTCGGGTGGACCGCCGCGTCGCGATCGGCCGGATCAGCGGACCCTATGAGTACCGGTCCGCGGCCGACGCGGAGCTTCGACATGCGCGTCGCGTCGAATGGCTGGCCGAGCGGGTGCCCCGCCGGCTGCTGCGGCCGATCGTCGGGTCCTCGTTCGGTTCTCCGCAAACCGTCTACGAAGTCCGGGCGGCCGACGCCGGCTCCCTGCTCGAAGCTGCCCTGGCAAGCGGTGATCTGCAAGCCGCTGCGGACGAGGACTCCCTGCTTGGCACAACCTTGGCTCGGCCCGCGGCCGGGACAATGGCCTATCCGGAGACCCCGGTGGACCTGGTTCCCTGGTCCCCACCGCTGCCGGCATCCGTTCAGCTGGCTGCGGTTCGGGAGCGCCTGACGGGAGGCCCCCTCGGCTGGATCCTCGAGCAGGTCGACACCGAGCTCGACGCGGACTCTGGCCGCCCCTGGCCGACGGACGCTGCGGCTGACGCAGGGCGCTGGGCCAGCCCTGCCGAGGCCGAACAGGAACGCGAAGCCGCATTCCAGCTCCGCCGCCATCTGGAAGCCCTGCGTCGAGTACTGATCGACGTCCCCAGCATGGAACGCGAGACCTTGCGTCTCCTCGGGCGCGCCGCAGACCGGCCCCGGGTGCGTGTCGAGTTCACCGCGGCGCCGGGCCGCCCAGCACGTACGGTGATCGATCCCGGCGGGACGCGGCGCGAACTCGTCCCCTTGGACCGTCTGTTCCAGCGTGCCCTTTCCGAGGCGGACAACTCGGCATGAGCGACAGCGCCATATCCGACTTGCTCGCCGCCGTCGGGGAGATCCTGGCGAACCCGGGCCTCTCCTACGACTCAGACTCCGAGGCCTTCGACGTGTTCGAGGGATACGTGTTCGCGCTGGTGATTGATGTGGCCCGGGCTATGAACTTGCAGGTCACCTACCAGGACATGCACGGGAACACCACGGACGACCTCGTCTTCAGGACCTCGCCCGGCTACATCGGCAACGGCGGCTACACCCACGCCGTCCTGACCTTCCCGGAGGCCGCGGTCCCGGACCTGGAGGTCCATGTCGGCGTGTATGTCAGAGGGCGATCGGGGGTCCGCCACGAGTGCGATGTCCTCATCCTGGAGGCTTCCGAAGCAGCCCGGGGCCGCACACGTGTGCGGCCCGACAAGGAACCGAGCGAACTGGCCGACCACAGGGCGTGCGTGCTCGCGATCGAATGCAAATACCACGCTGACGGCAGATTGAAGCTCGGCGAGGCGCGCGGCTTCGAAGGGCTCCATGTCGACCTGGTCCACCCCCACACCGTTCTGGCCAGCAACGGCCGCAGCGGCTCGGTCCGCCGCTATCTCAAGGATCGCAATCGCGGAGTCGCCCAGAGCCTGACCCCGAACGCGAGACCCGAGGTTGGGCACGTCCAACAGCTCATCGCGGCTGCGCTGCGCGCCCACCGTGACCGCTGGACGTAGCGGGACCGCGTGGCCACACCGTCAGCATCACGCCGTACTTCGACACGAGGATCTACGAAGGAAGCCGCCCCGCCTCACTCGGTTCAGCCGCCGCGGACACTGCCCCGTGCAATCGGTGGCGGCCAGTAGGTGCGTCGGACAAGGCGAGCTCCATCGCCCGGTCCTGAAGCAGGTGAAGGGTGCCCACGTGGGCCCCATGCAGTCGTGCCCCTCCTCGGGTCAGCCACCCCAACCTGGGATCGCTTCGTCGAGCGGAAACTGTCTCCCACTGAGGGTACTTCGTCCCCGCGCAGCCCCGAGCGTTGCCACAATGGCCGACAACGACATGGCGGATTGCCCGTCTACAGTCGACTCCCGGGGCTTCGCGAAGACAGGCACACGCCCTTTCGCCTTACCGACACCAAGATCAGAACTGAGGCCGGATCAGCCACTGGGGCCTCCGACGTGCAGTGACATGAGGCACCTCACCGGACTAGTGCCCAGAACCGGATGACCCCACTCCGGCACGCACGCAGCACGCCAGCGCCAGAGCTTTGGCCTGGGCTTGATCGAGATCGGCGGCTGGGCCACTAATCACAGCCAACGTTCACACTTTCCTCACATGCCTTCTCGAACGATGGGAGAATCCACGAGGAAGCGTCAGTTGAGATCGCCCAGCGAATCCTTTCATTGCACATTGATACCAATACGAACCTTCGGAGCAGCGTAATGAATAGGCGGCTAAAGAAGAGTCCGGATACGGAGAATGAAATTCATGATTTGGACACCTTCCAAGACGTCGGCCAGTGCATCATCTCCCCCGTAGTCAGGCTTGAAGAACCGATCGCTCAAGGAATAGTGGACTGCCTATCAAGGGTCATCCGCCAGGGACACCAAATGGAATCGAACAAGACTCCGGATGCTGACGGGATAGTTCGAGCTCAGCAATTTGAGGAGGGCGACGTTCTCATGCTGACCCCACCAAATGACAGCTTTGCCGCCGACCGGTATTTGATGGACTTCTATGACATCAGAACAAAGGATCTTTGCTCTCGGATGCACTTGCACACCGGTATGCGCTATGTGAGAATCATGACAGGCCAAGAAACAACCATTCGAATATCTACGCTAAGCGAACCAAAGATACTGCCGCAGGCCAGCGGCGAGACGATCGTTCTTGCTACTTTCATTGATGAAGTCGTTGATGAGAACGAGGCGCCTAGGACTAGATTCAATGCCGTGGTGCCGCCCTGCACTTGGGTGGACATGCAGATCCCCCGGGGGACAGCGCATCAATTCAATGCAATCGGCAAGAACGCCGTCATCGACACCGTCCACCCCGAGGAATCTATCGAAATTTTTCGAGAGCAAGCCAAGAGAATTAACATGATGGCTCAGACCATATTTCTCGAATCGCAGCAAGAGCCCGGGGGCTCGTGCGATTTGCCTTCGGATACCACTCTGATTTCCGAGTAGCTCAATTTTCAAGGAACGTGGTGAAGTTTGCATCGCCCTCACCACGGTCCAGCGCCGAGCCCAGATCATCGCGCAGCAGACCAAGATACGACGCCTTTAGACCTGGAGTCGACTTCAGGATATCAAACGCATACTCAATATCTTTAGCTGCAAGCTCAAGGCGGAATTGTGCCGTATGGTTATGCGACGCTATTGCATCACCAAAACGCTGGAGCATGGCCGAAGCCGAACTAGCGTGACGCAAGCTTTCCATCAGTCGATCACTCGGAAGATCGAGAGCCTGCGCCAGCTTAAGGCCCTCACCTATGGCGGCAACATTCAGAATATGGATTACCTGATTGACCAGCTTTGCCGAAAATCCAGCCCCCGCCCGGCCCATCCAGAACTGTTTGCACGAAAGAGTGTCAATGATCTGCTTGGCGGAGTCACTCGCAGATGACCTTACACCGCCGATCCACATTGTGAGCTTTCCATTCCGACCTTGATCGGGAGAACCGGAAACGGGGCAGTCGGTGTAGGTAGCGCCTCGGGCCTTCGCAGCGGACATAAGAAAGGTCACCTGTCGAGGATCCCCGGTCGAGAAATCCAGCACCTCAACCCCGGGGCTCGGCGGGAAATCGTGCATTACTTGGACCGCATCCGACGACCTTGGGAGGCAAAATCCATGGACATCGACTCCGGTTCCCCTCCACCAACGTGCCCCAGCCGCTACGAGTGCGGTTGATGATTCCATGGCGTGCCCGGTAGATGGAAGATGAACGACGAAGCCCGCCTCCATCAACCTGGATACCATGGGTGATCCAAAGCTTCCAGCACCGAACCATAGAATGTGGCTCATGGCTCCCCCTTCAATAGCGAAATACGTCATGGATTCTGCGACTAATCGCTACCACGAAGCTGCCACCTGGAGCAAGGGAAAGAACTTGAAAAATTCGCAAGCGGACCGGGACCACTCGCCGCAGGGGACCTTGCTCACGCAACTGACTGGCCGCATCGTTGCGGTTCGTCGAATGAAACACAGCACGTTCTTCGACGTGCGCAACTCACAGCAGGAGCATCAGTGCCTTGCCGGCACTTCTGAATACGATGGATTCGGCGTAGGCGTCGCAGACATCGTCAAACTGCACGGCAGACCTAGCAGGTCGAGGACGGGCGATGCCGTCCTTGAGGTTGACTCGCTGGTGTGCCTCTCCAAGCCTAGCGGACAAGAATCCCTGACCGACGACTTTCGGGCCGGCGCACTGCGCAGAACGGGGCGCTCCGTCAGGCAAGACCGCGCTAGAGAGATACTCGTCGACTCAGGGCTGCGCGAGCGTCTCAGGGTTCGAATTCGAGTCATGAGGTCTATCCGACAGTCCTTGCTTGAACTCGGATTTGATGAGATTGATATCCCCGTCATTGTCACATCGCCATTCGCCGGCACTGCCAACCTCTTCAGGCTAAATTCTGCCGACCTTGCGTCAGTGGATCTCTACCTCCGGGGCTCCCTCGAGAGTCACCTCAAGCAACTCATAGTGGCCGGCTTTGAAAGCGCGTATTGCATGGGGGCGTCATTTCGCAATGAATCGGCCGAGCTCCATGAATTTCTCATGGTCGAAGGAATGAGTTCCAGATTCGATCAATCTCAGCTAATTGACATGGTCGAGCAAGTCATTCGGGGTGCAGCGCTGAGCGTCCGAGGGTTTCCCGCCGTGGCGAATAACCGAGTCGAGGCCCTGGCAACGCCGTGGCGGCGCGACACGTTTTCGGCCATTACGGGGGCGTCTGCCAATGAAGGTGCCTCCGTGAAGCGTGCATACGACGCGCTGCGCGGGCCGATTTCCGATGGATTTCGATTGCCAGTCTTCGTCGACAAGTTCCCGGCGGTGCTGTCTCCGTTGGCCCAGCGAGATGAGTCTCTTGCAGGCAATGCCATGAGAGGATATATGTTCTTCTCGGGGTTGAGAATTTGTGAGATCGTTCAGGAACAGGCAGACGCAGAAGAACAGCGCGCAGTATTTGAGGCTCAGAAACTCTCGATCGCAGGAGACTCCGGCGCGAAGAAAGACTCCTGGGCCTACGACAGCGAGCTGCTCGAAGCGCTGAAGCTTGGGTGCCCGCCCCTATCGGGCTTCGGTATTCACATCAATCGCCTTGTGGCTGCGCTTACCGATGTGAGGCGCGTGAGCGACGTAGTGCCATTCCCCTTAGCATCAGGCCTTATGGCCCGATAACACCTCGATTGCCATGGCAAGTATCTCGTTCCTCTGACCTGCCGAAGGCCCGACCGGCTAATTCCCTCCCGTGTGATGTCTGCGGGCACTCCTGTCCGGATTCACCATTGGAAGAGGGGTGGGTCCTGCGCTTCAGCTCCCTTCAGTGGCCGACGGAACCCTACAGACACGGGCAAGACCGCTTCCGCAGTCAGGTCAGCTCGGGTGATGAGAGGCGCAGAGCAGATGTCGTGGAGCAGTGTGGCCTGGTGCGGCTCCTCTTTCACGAGGAAGCCAAGGAGGTTGAGGAGGTCCAGGAGCTCGGTCGTTCTCTCGGGCGCCCATCGTTGTGCGACAACGTGGTCGAGGTCGAGGCGTCGCCTGCCGGCCGGTTGCTTCCTGCGGTAGCCGAACCATTTGTCGAGCACGTTCATCCCGGACACGGCGTATTCACGGACCTGGCTCGGCACCGGGGAGATACGCCCCTCGCCGACCCAAAGATCCTGGGTGACCGGGTCATAGATCATTTGCTGGGGCATGGAGGCCTCGTCATCCGGTATCTCTTCCACGCATTGGGGTCGGTCGGTGGTGAGGCGAGGTGCTCCGGCGGGTCGACCGTTGTCGGGATCCACGTAGCGTTCGCCGTAGGTGTGAGCCCACAGGATGCGGCGCCCGATTTCAACGCCCCGCTGCCAGAGTGCCGGTTCTTCGGTGAGTGGGATGCGGGCTCCAGGGTCCTCCAGGTCTTCGCGGAAGCGGTCGGTGTAGCCGGGGTGGGCGGTCACGGCGGCGATGTAGGCAAGCAGGTCCTCGGGCGGGACGGGCGCACCGAACCGGCGACTGAGGAGGAAGAGAAGGCCGGGGGCGATGTTGGCGTGCCTGCCGTCGGCGTCGCGATAAAGCGGCCGTACGCAGCCGCTGCGGCCGTTGAAGTAGTGCATGTCGGGGATGAGGGCGCTGAATACGAGCCCGGGGCCGTCCGTGACCGGGTGGGCGTTTTGCTCCACTGTGTAGATCTGGCGGGTGCTTCGGACGCGCCAAAGGTCTGGTCTGGCGACGACCATCAACCGGTGGTCGGGCATGATGAGTTGACGGTCGAAGGACCGGTAGGCGACGCGTACTGGCGTCGGCTGGTCCCGCCGTTCCTCGCGCAGTGGGGTGCGGTCGTAGCCGTGGGTGCCTGGCAGTGGTTCCACGAGGCTGTCGATGGTCCGGTCCCGCGCTTCACCGAACAGTTCTCGGCGCCGCTCAGCGTCAGCTGCAAGGAAGCGCCTCCATCGCTGTCGGAGCGTGTCCTCGTCCGGGGCGTAGACCCAGGTCCGGCCGGGGGTCACGCCACGCGAGGACCATGGCATCAGGTCGTCCAGGCTCGGCGAGCAGGACCACAGGTTGCTGCTTGGCGGCAGGAACGGGTCGGTGCTTCCTTGCGCGCATTCGCGCCAATGGGGGTCGTCCAGGGCGAGTGTCTGCAGCTGTTCGATCTTCTCTTCGCGCCGGCCGAAGAGTTGGATGTGCCTGACGGCGGCTGGATGGCTTGCTCGCTGGCTGCGGCGCACGAACACAGCGATGCACAGCTGCTGCGCGACACCGGGGAAGATGCGGGTCGAGACGTCGGGTCGGTGTCCCTCGGGTGAGAGGTCGACTATCCAGCCCTCGTCGGCTCTGGAACGCAGGTAGCGGCGCATTCCGGCGAAGGCGCGGCTCTTGAGCCAGGCCTTTGGCGTGATGAGTGCGACCACCCCGAAGGGGGCGTCTTGGTGCGCGTCGAAGACCTTCCAGGTGGCCCAGCGCCAGAAGTAGACGTAGAGGTTCGACATCTTCGACTCGTAGCGGCCGTTCCCTGGGATCCGGAAGGCATCGAGGGGCGGGGGCTCAAGTGCCCCGGGGTCTCCCCTCTCCACCCACTTGCCGGCGCCGCGCCCGACGGCATCGTGCGGTGGGTTGCCCAGCACGACCATGACGCGTTCGTCGCGTTTGACGCTGTTGGCCTGTCTGCGGGATTCGGCGAGAGCTCGGTAGGTATGGGGGATCCAGTTGAATTCGGCGGTCGGGCTGTCCAGCGCATCCGCGACCAGCAACCGCATGCCCCGGGCTGGGGCCGCGGAGCCGTAGCGCTTGAGCATGGCGTGCATCCGCAGCTCGGCAACGGCGAATGGGCCGGTCTGCATCTCGAACCCGACAAGTCGCTCACCGACCATCTCGCGCAGTCGCGGACCCACGGCCCCCGGCCCCTCCCTCTCCGCGATCGCCCCGGCGGCTCGCTCCAGCACATAGAGGAGGAACGTGCCAGTGCCCATGGCCGGGTCCACAACCACCAAATCCTGGGATGCGAACCCTTCTGGGAGGCCGAAGTCTCTTGTGAGTATGGCCTCCGTCAATCGCACCATGGCCGACACGACGCCGTGGGGCGTGTAGTAGGAGCCCGTGCGCATCCGCAGGTCAGCGTCGTACAGCTGCAGGAAGTGCTCGTAGAGAAGGAAGTACGCGTCTCCCGTTCCGTCGTCCAGCCTGTCCCAGTCCACCGCGCCGACGACGCGAAGCAATGTCTCCAGCGTGGTGGAAAGGGCGGCGGCGGAGTCTGCGGTGAGCACCTCCAGCGCCTTGCCCATCAGGGAGTGCTTCTTGCCGAGTTTCGTTGCGATACCGTGGACGGTGTCGCCCTCGAAGACAATCCCTTCCACCCGGGCGAGAAGCAGGGCGAAAACCACAACCTGGCCGAACTGCTCGACGAACTCCACATCCGTGGTCTCCGGAAATAGCAGAACGCGCCACTCCTCCGCGAGCTCAGTGAAGGTCGGCGGACGTTCATGTGCCTTCTCCTGGACGATGGCCTCCGCGACCTCATCGCTCAGCAGGCGGCACAGCCCCGCTACCGATCGGACCAGCTGCCCTGCGCTACGCGGAGCCTGAGGCGCCCAAGTCAGGAAGTCGTGAAGAACGCGAGCGAGCCTGCCGTCGCTGGGAGCCAGACGCGAACCGGAGGTGCGCACCGACCCGCGCAGGCGCACCACGTCGCCAATCTGCTCACCGTTCTGGTGGAGCGAGAACTCATTCCCGTCGCAGAGCAAGACGTTGGGCAGTCTCGCCAGCTTCTTCCACTGCGCAGCGTTCCGGCCCGTGAAGTTCGCCGGATCAGCCGTGGTCCCAGGTCGCTTCAGCTCGACATATCCGATGCAAGCTCCGTCAACCGTGATTGCGTAGTCCGGGCGCGCGTCCAGATCGATGAGCGGCACTTCGCCCGTGAGCGTGATCGTGAGCCCGAGGCCATGGCAGGCAGCATGGAACAGGTTCTCCAAAGGACCACGAAGTTGATCTTCGGGCCATCCCCCACCCTTAAGCTTCGGAGTGACTTCGGCGCCGAATCGCGACACCGCCTGCGCGACGACCTGCTCGAAGCCCGTTCTGTTTCCGCCACCTCGAACCCCCACCTCTCCCCTCCCGCTCATCCGCAACAACGCCATGGGCGACGAGCGTCGGCATGAAGCAACACGACGGGCTGCCGACCAGGTTCGGACGACCGTAGCCACCGGGATGGGGGCGGTCGCAGGTTGCACGAGGGGGCGCACGCCATGCCGCCCAATGCGCCGCCCGGCCGGACCGCAGCTGCCGCCGCACGGATTCGAAGCTCTTCGACAGCCCAGACCGGCGGTGGCATTGACCCCTCGAAGGAAAGTCATAAATTGGACATATTGGCGACAGGTGCGCATGGGGTCACAATGCCGAACATCAACCAAGGCGCACGAAATGCTCTCCATTCTTGGGAGCGTCCCCCAACTTCTATGAGAACAGAGTGGCATGACGGCATTTCTGGGGGTCAAGGGGTCGCAGGTTCAAATCCTGTCGTCCCGACCAGCGTTTTCGCAGGTCGGAGGCCGTTTCCACCGAGAGGTGGGAGCGGCCTTTTCGTTGTGCGCGCAGATGGTGGTCGCAGTGTGGTCGCAGCCCGCGGCCCCCGCGGGGACCTATTGTCGCAATTCGCCTGACCTGGAATCGGTTTGAGCTCGATCAGCTGGTTCCGGCACCCGGCCGTGTGGTCGTCCTGTGGTCGCAGCACCGCCTGAAGCGCCACAACGGGCGGCAGGACGGCACGGTCGGCCCGGTCCAGCGTGTCGTCGATGGTGTCGACGGCCTGGCGGGCGGCCTGGGCGGTGAGGTGGGCGTAGATGTTCGCGGTCGTCGACAGCGTGGCGTGGCGCAAGGTCTTGGAGACCACGGTGAGCGGCACGCCGTTGGTGATGGAGATCGTGGCGGCCAGGTGCCGCAGGTCATGGATCGCGCAGCGGGGCACGTCGGCCTTGTTGCAGAGCCAGTAGAAGTGCCGCAGGACGTAGGCGGGATGGAGCGGCCGCCCTCCTGAGCGGCTGAAGACGAATCCTCCGTGGTCCTCTCCCCCACTGTCGGCCGAGTCGTGTGCGGCGGCTCGGTCTTCGAGGGCGTGGGTGACGCGGTCGGAGAGCGCGACCCAGGTCTTGCTGGTGCGGGTCTTGGGGGTGGTGAGGACGAGTCGGTTGTTGTCGACGGCCGACAGGGTGCAGCTTACGAAGAGGATGCGCTCCGTCAGGTGGACGTCGTCCCAGTGCAGTCCGAGTGCTTCGCCCTTGCGCAGGCCGGTCCCGATGATGACCTCGACGAGGTCGGCGAAGAGCGGGTCGAGCGTGTGGCAGCAGCGCAGGAAGCGTGCCTGTGAGTGCCGATTATTGCGTCCATGCAGGTCAAGCGGCGTGCTGGTACTCGTGAAGGACGCCGCCGAGTCGATCACGCCGGCGTATGTCCAGGCGTTTGATCTTGTGCGGTTCGAGCCGTGCGGGGAGGGCTCGCAGGGGTGCGGCACCGGCCAAGGACCGGTGGGAGCGATGGTCGTTGTAGTGCCGCTCGTAGACCCGCAGCACTCGACGCAGGTGGGCCTCGTTCCAGATGAGGGTCCGGTCGAGGAGCTCGGCCCGGAGCGTCCTGACCCAACGTTCCATGACCGCGTTCATCCGTGGCACCTGCACGCCCGTCAGAACAGTCGCGATGCCCGCACTGTGCAGGATCTGGTCCATCAAGGCGGGGTACTTGGTGTCACGGTCCCGGATCAGGAACCGCACTGTGGTGAGCTGGCCAGCGTCCTCGAGGTCGATGAGCAGGTTCCGCACCGCCTGAGTGCCCCAGGCATGGGTCGGGTGTGCGGTGGTGCCGAGGATCCGGATCCTGCGGCTCGCGTGGTGGATCGCGGCGAGAACGTATTGGCGCTGCCCGGTAAGGGTGACGGTCTCGATGAAGTCCATCGCGAGGATCGCCTCGGCCTGCGAACGCAGGAAGTCCGCCCACGTGACGCTGGACCGCTGGGCGCGGGGTCGATGCCCTCGGCCTTGAGAAGCTCCCACACAGTGGACGGTGCCACCCGGATTCCGAGGACGGCGAGTTCGCCGTGGATGAGGCGGTAGCCCCAGGACGGGTTCTCACGGGCCAGCCGCAGGACCAGTCGGCGGACCGAGACGACCGTGCGCGGACGCCCCGGACGGCGGCGGGCACTCGCGCGAGCATGTCGACGCCTGATCAGGTCGCGATGCCAGCACAGGACCGTGTCTGGGCTGACCAGCAGCCGAATGCGACGCAGCGCTTGCCGCGGCAGCCCTGACAGGCGCGCCGCCAAGAACGCCCGGTCCTCCGGCCGGAACCTCGGACGGTCGTCACCGAGCTGCCGGTGCAGGACCGAGAGTTGGTGACGCAGGGCCAGGATCTGGATATCCTTCTCGCGGTCGCCCATCGGGAGCAGACGCAGGGCCGCGAAGGCCTGGGAGACCGCGAGATACGCGAAACGCACGAGCACGAAACGCGACATGCCGGATCGGAACAGCCCCGGGCACAGGACGGTCCTGACGCAGGGTCGCGCAGTGCTGACGTCTGGCGGCGGTCCGAAACGGTGCCCGCTTCCAGAAGTGCGGATTCCAGTTCGATCAAGGCTTACACCTCCCCCACCGCGCCGCGGGGCTCGCACCGACTTGCTATCTGGTGCGGGCCCGCGGTCTTCGGCTGTGCGTTAGTGGACGGTGACCGTCAAACTGGTTGCTCGCGCCGCCGACGATGCGGGCGGTGCTCGCCTTGTAGAGCCGGTAGGTGAAGGTTGTGGGTGCCGAAATTCCCGTCCGTGCAGCTCAAGGGGCGCGCCGGTACTCATGGAGGACTCCGCCGAGTCGATCGCGCCGGCGTATGTCCAGGCGTTCGATCTGGTGCGGTTCGAGCCGCGCGGGGAGGGCCCTCAGGGGTGCGGCGCCGACCAGGAAACCGGTGTGAGCGATGGTGGTTGTAGTGCCGCTCGTAGACCCATAGAACCCAACGCAGGTGGGCCTCGTTCCAGATGAGAGTGCGGTCGAGGAGTTCGGTCCTGAGCGTCCTGACCCAGCGCTCTATGACCGCGTTCATCCGCGGCACCTGTACGCCTGTCAGAACTGTCGCGATGCCAGCGCTCTGAAGGATCTGGTCCATCATGGCTGGGTACTTGGCGTCCCGGTCCCGAATCAGGAACCGGACTGAGGCGAGCTGGCCGGCGTCCTCGAGGTCCATGAGCAGGTTCCGCACCGCTTGGGTGACCCAGGCATGGGTCGGGTGCGCGGTGGTGCCGAGGATCCGGATCCTGCGGCTCGCGTGGTGGATGGCGGCGAGGACGTGTTGACGCTGCCCGGTGAGCGTGACGGTCTCGATGAAGTCCATCGCCAAGATCGCCTCGGCCTGCGCACGCAAGAAGTCCGGCCACGTGACGCTTGAGCGATTCGGCGCGGGGTCGATGCCCTCGGATCGGAGGAGCTCCCACACCGTGGACGCCGCCAACCGGATGCCGAGGACGGCGAGTTCACCGTGGATACGGCGGTAGCCCCACGACGGATTCTCCTGCGCCATGCGCAGAACCAAACGGCGGACCGAGGCGATCGTGCGCGGACGCCCCGGGCGGTGCCAGGCACTGGCGCGAGCGTGGCGACGCCGATCAGGTCACGATGCCAGCGCAGCACCGTGTCCGGGCTGATCAACAGCCGGATCCTACGCAGCACCTGCCGTGGCACTCCCGACAGCAGCGCTGCCAGGAACGCCCGGTCCTCCGGCCGGAATCTCGGACGCTCGCTGCCGAGCTGCCGCTGCAGGACCGTGAGCTGGTGACGCAGGGCCAGGATCTCGACATCCTTCTGTCGGTCGCTCATCCCAAGCAGGCGAATGGCCGCAAAGCCGTGGGAAACCGCGAAGTAGGCGAAACGCAAGAGCACGAGACGCGATCATGCCGGACGGGTCAGGTCCGGAGCACAGAAGCACTTTGAGCTGCATGGACGCAATATTCGGCACCCACACCGTCACCTTGATGTCGTCGACGATGTCGGCGATGCTCGCCTGAAGCGCGGCCATGAGGTCAACCACGGGGGCGCCGCGCGGGATGAACTCGGCTGCGTGCGGCGTCTCTCGCCCGCTCTGCGGGTGCCCTGGCCGGATGATTTATCGGCACCCGCAGAGTGTCACTCCGTTGGTGCCGGACCAGGTGAGGATGCGGGTGGGCCGGGGCGGTAGCCGGGACTTTGGAGCGGCTGGTTATCCGCGATCACCCGCTCCAGCAGGTCGATGGCCTCTTCGAGTCGCCCCGCCTTCTGATAGGAGGCGGCGAGGTTGACTCGGGTGCTGTGGGTGTCGGGGTGGTCAGGGCCCAGCAACCGCTCGCGGTCCGCCAGCACCGCCTCATGCAGCTCGATCGCATCCGCGGTTCGTCCCGCTAGCTGGTAGGTGCCGGCGAGGTTGCTGCGTGCGAGCAACGCGGAGGGGTGGTCGGGCCCCTGCAACCGCCCCCGGTGCGCCGCCTCTTGCTCCAGCAGCTCGACCGCTTCCTCGGTCCGGCCAGCCTTCACGTAGGAGTAGGCGAGGTTGCCGCGAGCACGGATGGTGTCGGGGTGGCCTGAGCCCAACAGCCGGTCACTGTCTGCCAGCACGCGTTCCTTGAGGTCGACTGCCATGCTGCTGCAGTCTGCCGCCTGGTAGGTGACCGCGAGGTTGGCGCGAGCGAGCAGGGTGTCGGGGTGGTCGGGGCCCAGCAGCGCCTCACGGTCCGCCAGTACCCGCACCTCAATCGCGATCGCCTCCTCAAGCCGCCCGGCCGCCTGGTAGGAGGCGGCAAGGTTCCCCTGGGCAGTCAGGGTGTCGGGGTGGTCGGGACCCAGCAGCGCCTCACGATCCGCCAGTACCCGCGCGTGAATAGCGATCGCCTCCTCGAGCCGCCCCGCCGATCGGTAGCAGACGGCAAGGTTGGCCCGAGCGAGGAGAGTGTGGGGGTGATCAAGGCCCAGCAACCGCTCACGATCAGCCAGCACCGCCTCCTGCAGCTCGATCGCCTCCCCCAGCCGATCCGCCTCCTTGTAGGAGGCGGCGAGATTGGCCCGAGCGAGCAGAGTGTCCAGGTGATCAAGGCCCAGCAACCGCTCACAATCTGCCAGCACCGCCTCCTGCAGCTCGATCGCCTCCCCCAGCCGACCCGCCGCATGGTAGGTGACCGCGAGATTGGCGCGGGCGGTCACGGTTGAGGGGTGGTCCGGGCCCCGCAACCGGTTACTGTCCGCCAACACCCGCATCTCGAGCGCCGCCGCCTCCTCGAGCCGCCCCATGTCCCGAAGGGAGATGGCGAGGCTGCCGCATGCTGTCAGGGTGTCAGGGTGGTCGGCGCCCAGCAGCCGACGTGCATCGGCTTCCATGCGCTGCCAGTAGCCGACGGCTGCATTTGACAGACCCGCGTCCAGGAGGCTGTCGCCTGCCCGGAAAAGGATCGCGTGGCCCTCGGGTCGCCACAGGAGGTCGCCGGCGTGGTGGCGAAGCGCGTCGGTGTTAGAGCGGAGCTCGATAGCGAGAGCAGGCCAAGTTCGGTCCGGCTCGGGCCAGACCTGCGCGAGCGCGTCCGCAGCAGCCGCAGCGAGGTCAGGCAGCGCACTGTCGGAGGTGGCTTCCTGGGCTGCGCGGGCGGTGAGCGCGTGGATCCGCACCGCTCGCGAGCCGGCACCAGCGTCGACACTGAGCAGGGCGTAGCGGTGCAAGGTCCGCAGCATCGTGCGGGCTTGTTCGGGTGTAATGGGCGCTGCTTCCTGCACGTTGACCGGGTGTCGGTGGGTGGTCAGGTGGGTGAGGGCGGCAGGGGTGGTCCAGAGATCTTCGGGATGGCCCGCGGGGTCGAGGAGCGCGGCCAGACGCAACATCGGAGTAGCCAGGCCGTGCGGGTGGGCGCGATCGGCGGCGTCGAGAGCGAGAAGCAAGGTGGTACTGATGGCGCGTCCGTAACCCTCGGTGTCAGCGGTGCGTGGGAGCAGCTGGTCCAGGGTGTGGATGCGGTCGTTGAAGAGCCGCAGATAGCGGGTACAGGTCTCGTCCAGGTTGATCATGTAGGCCGCCGCGTGCCCGAGCGCGAGTGGCAGATGTCCGAGGGCTTCGGCCAATGCACCAGCGTGCTCGTCGAGCAGGTGCACCAAGCCGTCGCCGTCCAGACGGCTCCTCAAGTAAGCCACGGCTTCGTCCGGCGTGTAGACGTCGACGTCGACACGCCGGCGCCCGCCTCCGGTCAACCGCGCGTCGTGCAACCGGGTCGTGGCCAGCACCCAGCCCGTGCCAGTATGGCTGGCTGGCCACCACGCCTGCACCGCCTGAAGGTCGGCGATGTCGTCAAGGACCACCAGCCACCGCCGGTGAGTGGTGGCGAGCCAGTCCAGGAACGCCCGCGCATCCCCGACGGAGTCCTCGCCGGTTGCTCCCGGGGCACGCACACGCGACGCAGCCCCCGCGTAGCCGGTGACGACCGTGTGCTCCTCACCCGCAGGCACCCACACCACCAGGTCGGCGCCGCCATGCATGGCCTCGGCCGCATACGCCGCGGCCAACTGCGTTTTGCCGACCCCGCCGCCTCCGGACAGAACTTGCGTCAACACCACAGTCTCACCATGAGAGCGAGCAGCGTCGACCCTGAGACGTAGTTCGGCGCGCGACTGGAACGCCGACGCCAGCGCCGGAACAGAGCCGACCTGCACCGGCCAGGACACCGCCTCGGCGGGCAGCGGGTGGTTGTGGATATGCCGCTCCTCGATGTATGTGACCGAGGAGTTGTCGCCGAAGGCGTTGCCCTTCACGTCGCGGCCGGCCGCCGCACCGCCCGGCTTGGCGCGCACTTCGACGCGCTCCGCCACGGGCGTCGCCTTAACGCTGCCATCCGGAGCCGCGTCGCAGTGCGTGATCTTGGGGCGGCGACGCCACGGGAAGGGGGTCATTCGATGCGGCCGCCCTCGCCGATGGCGTTGCCGGTGATGTCGCCTCCAGCGACGATGCCGTCACGGCCAGCCTTGACGTCACGGTGGCTCTGGTCGGGCTGTGCAGCGCCACGTCGGCGGGATCCCGAAACTTTGACGGTGGAGTTGGTGCCGAAGGCGTTGCCGGTGATGTCGCCGCCGGCCGCGATGCCGCCTTCGCCCGCCCAGACACGGCGGGTCCCGGCAGCGCTGCCAGCGTCAGGGTTTCGCAGGAGCGCGATCGCGGCGAAGGCCGCGCCCGCGATGCCCGCGATCGCCCCCACCACGCTGGCGGCGAGGGACGCGGTGTTCAGGTCTCTCATGACGATCAGTGCGAGGAGGCCCAACGACACTGCCACGGCTACGACCGCGCCCAGCCACAACAATCCTCGGCGTGCCCTGGACACCCCAGTCATCTGGTTGCTCCCCTCGTGGCAGTCGGCCGAGCACAGTCGACGCCAGTCAAACCGTTCGTATGTGGTGATGAACGTAGCGCCTTACACGCTGGGCTGGTGTCCGAACGAGACAGCACCTGGTCCGGGCAAACTCGTGAACCCGGCCGGAATCGCGGCGGGCGGCTTCGTCGGCACCCTCGTACTCACCACCGCCCTTCGCGCCGCGAGCGAACTCGGACTGACGCGCATGGTGGCTCGGCGCCCTCTTCGGCCTGGCCCATAGGATCTTCGCGGGGACCGCGCTGGTCGGCGTCCTGCTGCCGCTCACCGATCCCCGCATGGGCACCCCGCTGACCACCGCGCCCGACGTCGCCCTGCTGGAACCGCCAGGCTTCCTCATGCTCAACTACGGGCCCGGAACCCCCGTGGTGACCCTCGCCGCCCACATCGGATACGGCGCCCCGGTCGGCGGATTCGCGACACTCGGTTCCTGACAGGAAGCCACCGCGCTGGGCGGATGTCCGGAGCGCACGCCGCCGTCGCAGAGCCCCTGGGTCCACCTCCGGAGCCCGGTCCGAGCAGGGGCCCGTGGTCGGGGCGGGGATCCCCGTGCTCGACCCATCCTGCCTCGTAGGATCTGTTGCGAAGAATTTCTGTTCGGCGCCGAGAACTTTGGCGCCCACATCGGCCGCGCCCCGCAGGGCGAGGAGATCGTCGGCATCAACGCCGCCGACGTCTGGATCCTGTGGGCCTGCTGACCGAAAAGTCATGGCTGCAGCTCAAGCTACGTACTTGTACTGGCTGATGGCTCCGTCAAGGATGCGGGTGCGTAGTAGCCTGTGCGGCGCGCCCCCGGCCGGGACCGTTGACATCCACCATCGAGGCACGACCAACAACCCCAAGCCCTCGTTGCCGCGAGTCTTGTCAGGGCTGCGCAGCGACATACTGCTCGTATAGCCACGCTGGCAGCGTCCCACGGTCCCGAACGTTATCCAAACCCTGCTCACGCGCCCACGCGCGCACCAGCTTCGCTTCCGGCCTGGCGCCCGCCTGTGCGCCCTGCGGCTTGACGGCCACGGCGCGGGAGCCCCTGCCACGTCCGGGAACCGCCTTGGGAGCGGTCGTTTCCTCCGTCGCCCGCTGGGGCCGCGGGGCGCTCATCTTCTTCGAGGCCGCTTTCTTGGCAGCTGCCCTGTTGACTGGGGCCTTCTTGACCGCCGACTTCTTCGCAGTGGTCTTCTTCGCAGGCGCACTCTGGCCCTCCTCCCCCGCCACCGCTGCGTCTGCCTTCGCCAGATTCGCGGTTTCCTTCATGGCAGCAGCCTTATTGGCCGCGGACTTCGCCGTTGAAGCCTTCTTGGCTGGAGCCGTAACTGCCGAAGCGGAACGCGCGCGCTTCGGCAGCGCAGCAGCCTCAGCAGCGGGCTCCTCAACTGCGGCGACCGACTGCTGGGCCAGCGCAGCAACTTCGGGTTGCGGCGCCGATCCTTGTTCCTGTGCGGAATCCGACTCGACAACGACGGACCCGAACTCATGGAGATGCGTTGGCCCTGGTGTCCCTTCGAGGGTTACATCGACGCCGTACGCAGCCTTGATGACCTGGAGCACCTGCTCGAAGGAGTCGGCTGTCGTGTCGAACGAAATTCTCAAAACACACCTCTGAGGTTGGGTTGGCCAGGACCGTGCTGCTCCTCTAATCGAATAGTCTCCCACGCGATAGTTGAAGGAAAAGCCCGCCCGGACGAACCCGCGAAGATCCGCGGATTCTACACCAGGTCTTACGACACGAGCCCGGAGCGAGCCGGGGTTACCAACGCGCCGTTCCGCCGCACCAAATCCTTGCCGCCTAAGGCAGTTGGCGATTTCGCGGAGGCATGCTGCGAGCCCGTTCCGAGCGCGAACACTGGACTGACCGCGCAGTTGCCGACATGGCACAGCGACAGGGCTACCTCGACGCAGACTCCAAAGCCCTCCCATCTCCATGAGAATCCTGAGAACTGCGAACCATCAGAGCCCCACCAAGGTGGGCGATGGTCGAGCCGATGCTGCCGACCTGGCCCCAGCTGTCGCCCGCACCCAAGCCCGTACCTGACTGACTGTGCGTGCAGAGCATCCTGTTCGTGCTCTATACCGGGAAGGAGGTCCCGATGCCAGCGCAGGATCGTGTCCGGTGCGGACCAGCAGCAGGAGGCGGCGGAGTCTCCCCGGCAGCTGGTGGAGCAGCCCGGCCAGAACCGCAAGGTCGACATCGGTGAACACCGGCCTGTCGACCTGACGCTGAAGGACCAGCAGCTGGTGCCGCAGGGCCAGCATTTCCACATCTTTCTCCCGCTCACTCACCGGCAGCCGGCGCAGCAGGGCAAGCGCGTTGGTGGCAGCAAGGTAGACCAGGCGCAGTAGCACGAAAGAGCATCCTGCCGCCCTCCCGCCACCGAACAGCCAACCAAGGCAACCCAGCGATCACGGCCTTGACCTGGCCGGACGATTTCTCGGCATCCGCAATGTCGGTACTCGTGGATGACCCCGCCGAGGCAATCTCTCCGACGTATCTCCAAGCGGGCGATCTGCCCTGGTTCGAGTGGTTCGGGCAATGCTCGCAGAGGTGCCGCGTGGTTCATCGCCTGGTGGGGCCGAAGGGCGTTGTGATGCCGCTCGAACTCGTACAGTGCGCGGCGCAGGTGGCGTTCGTTCCAGATCAGGGAGTCGACCTTCACCAGGGCCCGCTCGAACTCGCCTGCTCGATCATCTGCCTGCGACGTCTCTCGCGATCATTCTGAAGCGAGAACCCACTGGCAGAGGGCTCCGGCGTACCTCAGCACTTCTGGGCGCAGCTGGTTGGCTTCCAGCTTCTGTGGGTCTTGCCCATGTTTGGCGTAGGCGTACAGCAGACGGCCCTTCCCGCCCCTCAAGCCCGGGACCTCGACCAGGTGGCTCTCTTTCGCTACCCGCTCATCGCAAAACCAGACGACGATCCGATCCCCAAAGCCGTCTAGTAGGACCTGCGAGAGGCTCTCCCAGCGCACGGTGAAGGTCTGCGTGCCCTGGGCCACGATGATCTTCTCGTCGTCCAAGGTGACGCGGTCAGACATAAGGTGCGGTGCCCTCAGCCATGCCACGCAACGCAGAATCAGCGCGAAAAGGCAGGCGCCGGCGAAAAGGCCACCTACCAGGTACGCGCCCCAATAAGGGAGATGCCCCTGGTGGAGGGCGTAGTCCACGGTAAGCGGGCTGACTGTCCCGAGCAGCAGGAGGAACGCAGCGAACCAACCGCTTAGGTATCCTCCGTCCCGCTCTCTTCCCCTTTTCAGCAATGCCTCCGGGGAGTGGAGGAGTGTCACGGGCTCCCTCGGTTTGGGTTGGCCCGGCGGCGTCTGAACGCCGGGCTTCTTCGGGGACACCTGGCTGACCGGCTCCTGTGTCTGTTCCTGAAGCGAGGAGTCCCCGGCAGCCCCTGCCGTGGACTGGTGATCACCGCTCTGACGGTCTTGTTCCCAGGCCTCCGACCGGACCGGCTGCTGCCGCTCCTCTTGCGCATGCTTGTGATCGAGCATGCGCCGGTGCTCGAACCGCCGCAGCAGCGTGCTCAGGTACCGGTACTGGCCCCTGCGTGCGCCAGCAAGCTCAGCGACTGAGTCCAGGGCGCCCCGCTCAAGCGTACGCCGGAGCTCGAGCCGCCGGAGCGCCGTGGCCAGGTGCCCGTTCTGGGCCCTGCGTGCGGCAGCGAGCTCAGCGACTACGTCCGGGATGTCCACCACAGTAGGCGGGTGCCATGGTTCCTGCCCGAGTTGTCGCAATGCCCGGGCGACCGCGGCTGCGTTCTCGTACCGCTCGCGCGGATCCTTGCGCAGCAGGGTCAGGACGACATCGTCCCAAGCGGGCGGGATCTCCATGGCGAGTGTACTGGGGGCGGGCGGTTCCTGAGTGAGGTGCGCCGCGATGTAGCCAATTGGGTCAGGGGCTTGGAACGGCAGGGAGCCGGTGATCATCTCGAAGAGCAGGCACCCAAGTGCGTACAGGTCGCTGCGTGCCTCGGGGTTCCCGCGCGCCTGCTCCGGTGCCATGTACGGAGGGGTTCCGACGATGAAGCCGGTCTGGGTGAGCCTGTCCGCGGTCGCGTAGGGATCAGCCGCCCGTGCGATGCCGAAGTCCAGGACCTTGGTCGCTCCCGAGGGCATGACCTGAATGTTCGAGGGCTTGATGTCCCTGTGCAACACGCCTGCCCGATGCGCCTCGGCGAGGGCGTCACAAATCTGGGCGCTCCATTCAGCCGCTTGAGCCAGGGAGACCGGTCCCCGGCTCAGCACCAAGTCGAGCCCCTCACCTCGGACCAGCTCCATCACGAGGAAAGGCGCCTTGCCGTCCTGGCCGTCGGTCTCACCGAGGTCGTGGACCGTGACGATGTTGGGATGCTGGAGCAGGCCAGTGATGCGTGCCTCGCGGAGGAAACGGGTCCGCGCCTTGTCCCCCTGGCTGCCGCCACCGGACAACCGGGTGATTACCTTCACCGCGACCGGGCGCTCCAGGGTGCCGTCATGCGCCTCCCAAACCTGCCCCATGGCGCCTTCGCCCAGCAGGCGGATCAGCCGATACCGGCCGCCGAGAAGCTGGTCCCGCACCGACGAACCCCCGTTCAGACCGCATCTGACGCCACGACAGTAATGCAGTACCCAACGGCCCTCCAGCCCAAGCTGGGGTCAAGGGGTCGCAGGTTCAAATCCTGTCGTCCCGACCAGCGTTTTCGCACTTCGGAGGCCGTTTCCACCGGGACTGTCCTGAACTTTGTGGTTGGTCTGGTGTGGCCCGAGATGGCATGAGATGACCTCTCTGCCGGGAAGGATCACCCATGGGCACCACGAACGAGCAGAGCCCCCACCAGAACGAGCACCAGGTGCAGACGGGGGCGGAGTTGGCGCGCATCGCGACCGAGCAGAACCGGGAGTTGGCCGAAGACCTGATCGAACGCGCCCGCCGCGAGGGTCTGCAGCTGGTCGGGGAGAACGGGGTGCTGACCGGGCTGGTGAAGCTGGTCCTGGAAGGAGCGTTGGAGGCCGAGATGGCCGAACATCTCGGCTATGAGAAGGGCGATTCGGCCGGCGCCGGTTCGGGCAACCACCGCAACGGCACCAGCCGCAAGACCGTGCTCTCCCAGGTCGGCCCGGTCCAGATCAACATCCCCCGCGACCGGGCCGGCAACTTCACCCCGCAGATCGTGCCCAAGCACTCCCGCCGCGTCGACGGCTTCTCCGAGACCATCATCTCCCTCTACGCCAAGGGCCTGACGACGGGTGAGATCCAGGCCCACCTCGCCGAGGTCTACGACATCGAGGTCTCCCGCGACCTGGTCTCCCGTGCCACCGCCCAGGTCGCCCAGGACCTCGCCGCCTGGCGCACCCGCCCGCTCGACCGCGTCTACGCGGTCCTGCTGATCGACTGCATCTACATCAAGATCCGCGACGGCGCCGTGGCCAACAAGCCCGTCTACATCGCGGTCGGCATCAACCTCGACGGCGACCGCGACGTGCTCGGCATGTGGGTCGGCACCGGCGGCGAGGGCGCCAAGCAGTGGATGACCTGGCTCACCGAACTGCGCAACCGCGGCATCCAGGACGTCCTGATCGCCTGCTGCGACGGCCTGAAGGGCCTGCCGGAGTCCATCAACGACGTCTGGCCCCAGACCGACGTGCAGCTCTGCGTCGTCCACATGGTCCGAACCAGCCTGCGCTACGCGGCCAAGCAGCACTGGGGAGCCATCGCCCGCCAGCTCAAGGAGGTCTACACGGCTAAGACCGCAGACGAGGCCGAGCAGCGGTTCGCCCGCTTCGAGGAGGAATGGGGCGACCGCTATCCAGCGGTGATCGACACCTGGCGCCGCAGCTGGGAGCACGTGATCGTCTTTATGCGGTTCCCCGCCCCGATCCGCCGCGTCGTCTACACCACCAACATGATCGAGTCCCTCAACTCGCGCTTCCGCCAGGCCTCACGCCGCCGAGGACACTTCCCCGATGACGACGCGGCCCTCAAAGTCCTCTACCTCGTGATCCAGAACCCGATCAAGAACCACGCCAACATCACCGGCAGGACCCAGTCCTGGAAGCAGGCCATCAACAGCCTCGCCGGCTACTACGGCGACCGCGTCACCGACCGCTAGACCAGACCGAACACCAGACCACCCACAAGAAACCAGACACTCCCTTTCCACCGAGAGGTGGGAACGGCCTTTTCGTTGTCTTCGGGCCTGGTGGTCGCAGTGTGGTCGCGGCCCGCGGCAGCCGCGTGGACCGACTGTCACAATTGGCCTGGCCTGGAATCGGTTTGAGCTCGATCAGCTGGTTCCGGTGCCCGGCCGTGTGGTCGTCCTATGGTCGCAGCACCGCTCGGAGTGCCACGACGGGCGGCGGGAGGGCGCGGTCGGCCCGGTCAAGGGTGTCGTCGATGGTGTCGACGGCCTGGCGGGCGGCCTGGGCGGTGAGGTGGGCGTAGATGTTCGCGGTGGTGGACAAGGTCGCGTGGCGCAGGGTCTTGGACACCACGGTGAGCGGCACACCGTTGGTGATGGAGATCGTGGCGGCGAGGTGCCGCAGGTCGTGGATGGCGCAGCGGGGCACGTCGGCCTTGTCGCAGAGCCAGTAGAAGGGGGTGACGCGGGCGGCTGCAAGCACGGCTAAGCGCGCGGTCAGCGCTGAATCGCGGCCTCGGTGAGCACAGCCGCGCCGCACTTGCTCGCCTCCACGGTGGGCTCGTTGACCTTGCACCAGTTGAACAACTGGATCACGCAGTCCTGGGTGGCTGCAGTGTCCGGCTGGCTGACGCAGGCGGGTACGGCCGTGGTCTTCGTCTGGGCGTGGGTGTGCCGGCTGCTCAGCGCGATGACGATGGCTAGGACCAGGACGAGCACGAGCACGGCGCCGAGACGGGCGAAGCGGTTGGTCGCGAGATTGTGCAGGAGCAGATACATCGGATCCCCCGGTGAAGGCCCAGGTCAGGCAGGTGGCCGAGCGATCATACGGGCTCGAACGGCGGCGACCGCAAGGCGGTATTCCGTTTGATCCGGGCTGCCCGAAAGGTCGGGGCTGTTACCACCAGCACCTGCGGTTAGCCGCACTGCCTCAGGCGGCAGTGCCTACCCCTTGGGCTTTCGGGCCCAGGCGAGCCACTCCCACAGTTGCTGGCAGACGTCGGCCTCGTCGTCGAAGCGGGCCTCGGGGTGCCGGATGCCGCGCTCGGTGTAGAAGACGTGCCAGCCGTCGCCGTCGGGCCACATGGCCCAGGTGCAGTCGGTGAGGGGCCGGTCGTAGAGGTTGTAGTAGCCGCGCGGTACCCCAGCCTCGTCGAAGGCCTGACGAAGCTCGGCACTCACTCGGAGTCCGCGGGCGGCTCGGTGAAGCTGGCAGGCATCTGGCGGTCAGCGTTCATACGCAGGACGGTACGCCGAAGGCCCTGCCCGTGATGGGCAGGGCCTCCCGGTAGTTCTGGCCGCCTTGGTGCCAGCCGCGGACGATGTTCGTGGCCTGCGGACCCTTCTGGCCCTGCTCGACGTCGAAGGTCACCCGCTCGCCCTCCTGCAGCTCCTTGAAGCCGTTGCCGGTGACCTTGCCCCGACGTACCTGCCTATCGGAGTGACCGGTCGGGCTGCCCCCACCCACCACCGCCAGGGCAGCCACGGCTGCGAGCACGGGAAGCGCATACGTCGCGAACCACCGAGCTCCGTCGACCAGCCACGAGAGGGCGATCAGCGCGATGACGGCCGAGGCGATGAACTCCGGCAACGTGCGGGGCGGTCGCACGCGGAAGCGACGTGATCGCCGGCCCATCAGTGGTTGGCCGCCACGCTGGCCGTGGACGAGGGGTGAGTGGGAGCCGTTCCGGTCGACGCGCTGCTCGTGCCGTGCCCCCACAGCCACACGGCACCGACCACGACCGCGGCGACCACCCAGCCGCTGGTCTTCCTCATCCGCGGGCGCGGGTTGCGGCGGATGTGCCCACGAACGTGGTGGTATCCCTCGGGTGCCATGAGTGTTCCCCTCCCTCGACGGCAGATCTGCCCGTCGCAGAACTGCTTCTGGGAACCGGTGTAGCAAGGGCCACCGACAGGACCTGATGATCCGTCGCTTCCCCGGCATCCTTGTCGGCGTCAATCAGCCAAGCCACCGAGTCCTTCAGCCGACACAGGACCAGCACTGCCGTATGCAAGGCGCCGGCCTGCGAATACGCGCGGACAGACAGAAGCAGTCCCAGCCTCACAACCGGGGATCAAGCGAGCACTACCGCCTCCGCGAGGTGGCACAAAGAGGACACTGCCTAACTGATGTTGCCCCGGGGGCAACCTCCTCGACAGTCGAAATGGCGCGTTCATGACGGTGGCCGGCCGGCGGAACTCGCCTGGACCGCTCCCGTGCGCCTGCTGGCAACGACAACCCCAACTGCCCTACCCGCGTCGACATTTCTGGC
>NZ_QKYN01000117.1 GCF_003258295.1 Streptacidiphilus pinicola
GCCCGGTCGGCGCACCCCGGCCAGCCCCTCCCCGAGCTGATCGCCCGTCAGGGGCGCTGACCTCCGCCGGAGTTCGGCCCCCTGCGGGGACGCGCGCTCCCTAGGCCTTCGGCCGGGGTGCGCCGACCGGGCTTCGGCAGGTGTGCCTTCCTCAGGATTTCGGCGGGAGTGCCGTCGCCCGCGCCTTGGCGGGGGTGCCCCGTCAGGCTTCGGTCGGATTCCGTCACCCGGGCCTTCGGCCGGGGGCGCCGCGCATCAGCGGAGTCTCGCGCTCCCGCTGTGCTGCAACAAGCCGGGAGTCAGAAGAGCTTGAGCTTGTCGTCCTCGATGCCGCGGAGTCCGTCGTAGTCGAGGACGACGCAGTCGATGCCGCGGTCGGCGGCGAGGACGCGGGCCTGGGGCTTGATCTGCTGGGCCGCGAAGACGCCCTTCACGGGCGCCAGCAGGGGGTCGCGGTTGAGGAGTTCGAGGTAGCGGGTGAGCTGCTCGACGCCGTCGATCTCGCCGCGGCGCTTGATCTCGATCGCGACCGTCGTGCCCTCGGCGTCCCGGCAGAGGATGTCCACCGGGCCGATGGCCGTCATGTACTCGCGGCGGATCAGCGTCCAGCCCTCGCCGAGGACCTCCATGCGGTCCGCAAGAAGCTCCTGCAGATGCGCCTCGACGCCGTCCTTGATCAGACCGGGGTCCACACCCAGCTCGTGGGTGGAGTCGAGCATCACTTCTTCCAGCGTGATGATCAACTTCTCGCCAGCCTTGTTCTCCACTGTCCAGCGTCCGTCCTCCTCCTTGAGGGAGCACGGCGGTGACATCCAGTTGAGCGGCTTGTAGGCGCGGTCGTCGGAGTGCACGGCGACACTCCCGTCCGACTTGACCAGGATGAGCCGAGGGGCGGACGGCAGGTGGGCGGTGAGCCGGCCTGCGTAGTCGACGGAGCAGCGGGCAATGACGAGACGCACGGCCGACCACGCTAGCCCACGAAGGCCATTCGAAGCGATTCCGGGGCAAGAGAGGGATTCACGCGGCGCGCGGAAACCGGATCCGGCACCGTCGGCGTTGTCACTCACAGGAATCGCCGACCACGCAGCGCAGTGGAATGGTGACTGTCGGATCATACTCGACTCTGGCTTGATCCATTCGCTGTGCTCTGGTGCCACTGCTTACGGGGGCTTACGGTGTGTCACGGCCACTCAGGGTAGGGAGATTGCCACATTCTGCTCCCTGTTCGGCCGTTCCCTGGGACGCTGGTAGCGGTGCCATCGTCCGCTCTGCACCACCCCCTGGGGGAGCCGCCCCGGGGGCCCTGCGAGAGGAGAACCCATGTCGCTCGACGTCTCACCGGCCATGCTTGAGAAGGCCGAACGAGGCGAGGTCGACGAGCGGGAATTCGTCGACTGCGTCCGCACCTCCCTGCCCTATGCCTGGGACCTGATCAGCTCGCTGGTGCTCCAGCGGGAGGTCGACGGCGGTGAGTTCGCCGACAACCAGGTCCCCCCGCCGTCCGAGCAGGAGCGCGGTCAGCTGCTGCGCGCCCTGGCGAGCGACGCCATCAGGGGTTCGCTGGAACGGCACTTCGGGGTGCGGCTCGCGTTTCAGAACTGTCATCGGGTCGCGGTGTTCGCGCCGGGCCCCGAGGCCGATGCCCGCTATGCCAGGTTCACCTCGGTGCGGGCGCAGCTGCTCAACCAGTCGCCCGAGCTGCGCGACTGCTAGCGACGGTTGAGAACGAGCGGCGAAGCCGCTAATCCTGCGGAAGCTGGGGGAGGACCTCCGCGCCCAGTCGGGCGATGTTGGCCACCGTCTCGGTGCGGTCACCGGAGCCCTCCACCAGCAGGGCGAAACGCCGGATCCCGGTGCGCTCGTGCGTGGCGAGCAGCCGGTCGGCGCAGAGCCTCGGTGTCCCGACGGCGTGCAGGTCGCAGAGCAACTCGGTGTACTGCTCCGGGTCGCGCATCCGGCGCTCGCGTCCGTCCACGGTGCGGTGCGCACCCAGGCCGAAGCGGAAGAAGTCCGGCATCGCGCGCAGCAGTCGGGACCTGGCGTCGGCCGTGCGGTCGGCGACCTGGGCCACGCCCGCCGCGACATGCTCGGCCTCGATCCGGGCCACCTGGTCCGGCGTGCGGCCGGCCTCCAGCGCGGCGGTGCGGTAGGCGGCCACCATCTCCGCCTTGTCCTCGTCGCCGGAGTGCATACCGAGCAGCATCGGCAAGCCCTGCTGCGCGGCGAGGCGCACCGTCCCGAGGGAGGTGCAGGCGATCACCACGGGCGGCCCCCCGGCCGTCCGTGCGCCGCCGGCCGTGACGGACAGCGGCGCCGGGGAGGTCTCCGCGAAGGCGTGCTGCGCCGAGCCGGTCTGACGGTCCGTCCGCGGGACGGCGCCGGTCTGCCGGACGCCGCGGTGCGGCTGGATGGGCCGCTCCGTGGCGCGCGGGACGACCGCGACCTCGGGGAAGTCGTAGCGCGGGCCGGAGGCGCCGACCCGGGAGGAGCGCAGCCAGCGCAGCAGCAGGTCGAGGGACTCGGGGAAGCCCTGCTCGTAGGCCTCCGCGCCACCCCCGAAGACGGTGAGATCCACCCACGGCCCGCCGCGGCCCACGCCGAGCGTGAACCGGCCGCCGGAGGTGAGGTGCAGCAGTGCGGCCTGCTCGCCGAGCCGCACCGGATGGTGCGTCGGCAGCACGCTGACGGCGGTGCCGATGCGCACCCGCCGGGTGCGGCCGAGCAGCAGACCCGCGAGCGTCGCCGCGTCCGGGCAGACGCCGTACGGCACGAAGTGGTGCTCGGCCAGCCAGACACTGTCCAGCCCGGCCTGCTCGGCGGCCACCGCCGCCGACACGGTGCGTTCCAAGGCCTCGGCATGCCCTTGGCCCGGAAATTGGGCGGAGAGCAGGAACACTCCGGTGCTGAGCCCGCCCGGTACCGGCCGCGCGCTTCGCTGCCGCGGCAGCTTGTACGGCGCGAGGGTGGGTACGGCGCTGGCGTGCACGGCGGACATGGAATCAACTCCTTGGCCCCACGGGGAACTTCGATCCCGCGACTACCACAGGAGTAACTCACGTCATGTGCCACAGGCACAGCGGAATCCGGGCTTCGACGGGATATCGGGTGGTTTTGCCCTTGCGCCCTGGCAGGAATCCGGCCTCTGTGGTAAAAGCCACCCCCGGCGCGTTCGGGGGCCCGCGCTACGCGCTCCACTACCCTTGTGGGACCAGCATGCCGCCAAGTCAGGGAGAATGATGTCTCCTCGCCGAAGTCGTCCCCGCGGGGACGAACCGAAGAACGCCCGTACGGTTACCGGCGGCACCTGGCTGGAACGCACCGAGAGCTATGCCGGCGAGGAGTGGCAGGTCCGCACGGTCGCCGGCGACAGCGGCAAGCGCTACCGCTGCCCCGGCTGCGACCAGGAGATCCCATCCGGCGTCGGCCACGTCGTCGCCTGGCCCGTGCTGTCCATGGGTGCCGCCGGGGGAGTCGACGACCGCCGCCACTGGCACCGCGCCTGCTGGACCAACCGCGAACGCCGCGCCCCCAACCAGCTGCGGGGACGCGGCGCTCCGAGGTACTGAGGGACTACGCGTCCCGGCGCTTGAAGAGCAGGTAGCCGATCCCGATGCAGGCCACGGCCCAGGCGAGAACGATGAAGAAGCCGGCCAGCGGCCCGTACGGGACGTCCGAACTGGCGCGCACCGAGAACAGCTGCCGCCCGGCCACGTCCGGGAAGTAGTGCGCCACGTTCTTGACCTTGGGCACCGCGTTGAGGATCGGCGAGATCAGGAAGAAGAACGGCATCAGAATGGCCAGCGCCGGGATCGGGCGACGCACCATGAAGGCGACGCCCACGGAGAGCAGGGCCAGCAGCGTCATGTAGATCGCCATTCCGAAGACCGCACGGGTCACTCCCGGGTCCGAGATGGACACGCGATGGCTGCCGAGCAGGGCCTGGCCCAGGAAGAAGCTGACGAACGCGGTCAGCAGCGAGATCACCGCCACCAGGCCCAGCACCGTCACGACCTTGGCGAGCAGCAGGGTCAGCCGCTGCGGCACGGCGGCCAGCGTCGCGCGGATCATGCCGCTGCTGTACTCGCTGGTGACGACGAGCACCGAGAAGACGATCAGTGCGAGCTGCCCCAGGCCGATGCCGCTGAAACTGACGCTGGTCGCGTCGAAGGTGGCGCGGTCGGCCGCGGACGTGTGGTTGAAGTTCGCGGCGAACAGGGCGGACACGAGCGCGCCCAGGCCCACCGTGACGACGAAGGTGAGCAGCAGCGTGATGAAGGTGGACCGGACCGTCTTGACCTTGATCCACTCGGAGAGCAGTGCGGGGAACATCGTCAGCTCTCCTTCTTCCAGTTCTCGCCCCAGGCCGCCGGAGGGTTCTCCGGTGCGGGTGTCTCGGTGTGGTACTCGACGGCCTCGGCCGTCATCCGCATGAACGCCTCCTCCAGGGAGGCGCGTTGCGGGCTCAGTTCGTGCAGGGTGACCCCGTTGGCGGCCGCGAGGTCACCGATGCGTGCCATGTCGCCGTTCTCGACCTCCCACGCGCCGTTGCCGTCGAGGGAGGCGGTCATGCCCTCGCGGGAGAGCGCGTCCAGCAGCTGCTCCGGCTGCGGGGTGCGCAGCCGCACGAAGGAGCGGGAGTTCTGGTCGATGAACTCGTTCATCGGCAGGTTGGCGAGGAGCCTGCCCCGGCCGATGACGATCAGGTGCTCCGCGGTCAGCGCCATCTCGCTCATCAGGTGCGAGGAGACGAAGACCGTGCGACCCTCGGCGGCGAGCGACTTCATCAGATTGCGGACCCAGACGATGCCCTCCGGGTCCAGCCCGTTGACCGGCTCGTCGAACATCAGGATCTTCGGGTCGCCGAGGAGCGCCGCGGCGATGCCGAGCCGCTGACCCATGCCGAGCGAGAAGCCGCCGGAGCGCTTCTTGGCGACGGCCGTGAGGCCGACCAGAGCCAGAACCTCGTCCACCCGCTGGGCCGGAATGCGGTTGCTCGCCGCCATCCACCGCAGGTGGTTGTGAGCAGTACGCCCCGGGTGCACGGCCTTGGCCTCCAACAAGGCGCCGATGTACTTCAGCGGCTCGCGGAGTTCGCCGTAGTGCTTTCCGTCGATCCGGACCGTCCCGGAGGTCGGCCGGTCGAGGTCGAGCAGCATGCGCATGGTCGTCGACTTGCCGGCGCCGTTCGGGCCGAGGAAGCCCGTCACCACGCCCTGGGGGATGGTGAAGCTGAGATGGTCGACGGCGAGTTTGTCGCCGTACCGCTTGGTCAGCTCGTTGACCTCGATCATGAGTTCACCCTAGGGCAGGAACGCCGCGGATGAGGTCCCGAAGCACCGATCGGTGCATACGCTGTCCCCATGACCGAACGACTCTCGGTGCGGGAGGCCGGCTCCGGCACGCCGCTGGTGCTGCTTCACGCGTTCCCGCTGTCGGCCCGGATGTGGGAGTCCCAGCTCGACGAGCTCCCCGGCCCCGACGGCACGGACGCCCGCGTCCTCGCCGTCGACCTCCGCGGCTTCGGCGGCACGCCGCTGGGCGCTGACGCCCCGTCGCTGGATCTGCTGGCCGACGACATCGCCCTGCTGCTGGATGCCGCGGGCATCGAGCAGGCGGTCATCGGCGGCCTCTCCATGGGCGGCTACATCGCGATGGCCTTCGCCCGCCGCTATCCCGATCGCCTCTCCGGCCTGCTGTTCGCCGACACCAAGGGCTCGGCGGACACGGACACGGCCCGCGCGAACCGCGAACGGGTCGCGAAGGCGGTCCTCGCCCGCGACAGCGTCCGCCTCCTGGTGGACGAGCAGTTGCCCAGCCCGCTGCTGGGCTCGACCACGGCGAAGCGCTGCCCCAAGCTGGTCGACTACGTCGCGGAGCTGATCTCCGCAGCCTCCCCGGCCGCGGTCGCCTGGGCGCAGCGCGCGATGGCGGCGCGCCCGGATTCCCTGGAGTCCTTGGGCGCGGTCGATGTCCCGGCCCTCGTCATCGTCGGCGACGAGGACGCCCTCACTCCGATCCCCGACGCAGAGGCCCTCGCCGCCGCGCTCCCTCAAGCCGACCTGACGATCCTTCCGGGCGCAGGCCACCTCTCCGCGCTGGAGGTCCCGGAGGCCTTCAACGCGGCCGTCCGGGGCTTCCTTTCAACGATTGATTGAGTGGCAACACCCAGGGGCGCGGTTCCCCGCGCCCCTGGACGGTGCAACTACCTGGTCGCGCCCGTGCGGCAGAGCCGCATGTCGGTACGGCCCCGCGCCCCTGAAGCGCTGGCGCGCTTAGCGCGACTGCTGGGCCGGGACGCCGCGGCCCATGACGTCGTCGTCCGGGGCGGCAGCGGCGGCGACCGCCGCGCCCGTGAGGGTAGCGAGCATTTCGCGGACGTTGGTGAGCTGGGCGTTGATGCTGTCGCGACGGTTCGTCAGCGCCGCGAGCTCGCGCTCGCTCTCGCTGCGGACGCGGTCCGCCTTCGCGTTGGCGTCGGCGACGATGTCCTCGGCCTGGCGCTGGGCGGTCTCGACCGTCTGGCGCGCGCGACGCTCGGCGTCGGTGCGGAGCTTCTCCGCCTCCAGGCGGAGCTGCTCGGCGCGGTGCTCGATCTCGGCGAGGCGCTTCTCGGCCTTGGCCTGACGGGCGGCCAGATCGCGCTCGGACTGCTCGCGGCGCTTGGCCAGGTTGGTCTCGAAGTCGGCCGCGGCCTGCGCCGCCTTGGCGCGGGTCTCCTCGAAGAGGGCGTCGGCCTCCTCGCGCTTGTTCTGCGCGTCCTTGCCGGCCTCGGCCCGCAGCTGCGCGGAGTCGCTCTTCGCCTTCTCGACGATGCGAGCGCCCTCCTCCTCGGCCTTGGCCTTGCGGTCCTTGGCGAAGCCGTCGGCCTCGCTGCGGACCTGCTGGGCGGCGGCCTCGGCCAGCTCACGGTGCTGCTCGGCGGCCCGACGGGCCTCCTCGCGCAGGTCCTTGGCCTCCTCCTCGGCCAGGCGCAGGATCTTCTCGACCCGCGCGCCCAGGCCGGCGTAGGACGGCTCGGCGTCCGTGATCTGCGCCTGTGCGGTCTGCGTCTCGAGATGCAGCTCCTCGATGCGCTTCTCCAGCGCGCCGATCCGGTTGAGGGCGCCGTCGCGGTCCGTGACCAGCTTGCTGATGCGCTCGTCGACCTGAGCCCGCTCGTACCCGCGGCGCACAACGTCGAAGCCGTGCGGAGAGTGTGTGTCGCTCATAGGGGTGGAGTTCCTGTCGTATGCCCGGAGAGTCGGATGGTTGAGGTGAGGTGATAGGGCGAATCCTGGCACGGATTCGGTGTGTCATCGGCCCAAAGCCGATGAAGAGTGGAGAATGTCCGCTCAATCGGGTGGTTGCGTGCCGGCACGTTTGCCACCCGGACGGGTTGCTCCCGCGCCGACCCCCGCTGGGGTGCCGCCGCGGCCACCACCCGGCCTGTTGTTGCTGTCCCCGTTGGTCCTGCTCGCCCCTCCTGACGGACCGTTGCCGGTGCCGCCGGTTCCCCCGCTGGGCTTGCCCGCGCCGCCTGGCGCCTCGAAGGCCTCGAGGGCCTGGAGGACGTCCTGCACGCGGGCGATCTCGGTGTTGATGTCCTTGCGGCGGCTGACCAGCTCGTCGAGTTCCCTGCGGCCCTCGTCGGTGATCCGCTTGGCTTCGGACCTGGCCTCCTCGACGGTCTGCTCGGCCTCGGCGCGGGCCCGGTCCAGCTCCGCCTCGCCTGCCTCGATGGCTTCCTGACGGGTCTTCTCGGCGGCCTCGGCGGCGGAGCCGCGCTGCCGCTCGGCCTCCTCGCGGGCGGCCTCGAGGGCCGAGTCGGCTTCGGCCTTGCGGGCCTCCGCCTCCTTGAGCAGCCCCTCGGCCTTCCTGACGGCCTGGATACGGACCTTGCTGGCCTCGGCGGACGCCTCGGCCTGCAGTTCCGCCGCCTTCTCCTTGGCCACGGCGAGCTCGCGCTCGGCCTCGGCCCTGGTGGCGTCCAACTGCTCGCTGGTGTCGGCGATGAGCCGGTCCACCCGCTCGCCGGCCGCGCGCATGGCCTCCGCGGACTCCTTGCGGGCCCGCTCGTGCAGCGCCTCGATCTCGGCGTGGGTGCGCTCGCGCAGCTCCTCGGCGCGCTCGCGGATCTGCGTGGCGTCGCCGCGCGCCTCGACCAGCATCTGGTCGGCGTCCCGGCGGGCCTGCTCGACCAGCGCGCTGCCCTCGGCGGCGCCCTCGCCGGTGATCCGCTCGGCCTCCTTGCGGGCGGCCGACACCATGGCGTCGGCCTGCTCCTCCGCGGCGGCCGTGGTGGCCAGCGCAGCGGTCTCGGCGTCGGCGGAGACCGACTCGGCCAGCTCCTGCGCCTCGGCGAGGGCCCGGGTGGACTCCTCGGCGGCGCGGGCGCGCAGCTCCTCGGCCTCGGCCCGCAGCCGCTGGGACTCCTGCTCGGCCTGCTCGCGCAGCTGCTCGGCCTCGGCGCGGAGCCGGGCGGCCTCGGTGGTGGCCAGCTCGCGGATCTGTGCCGCCTCACGCTCGGCGTCGGCGCGGGTCTGCGTGGTCTGCGCCTCGGCCGCCTCGTAGAGGCCGGCGACGGACTGCCGGATCTGCGCGGCCTCGTCCTCGGCGGCGGCGATGCGGCTCGCGGCCTCGCGCTCGTTCCGCTCGCGCTCGGCCTCGATCCGGGCCCGCTCCTCGGTGAACGCCTCGGCCGCCTCGGCGCGCAGCGCGGCCAGCTCCGAGGTGACCCGCTCGCGGTCGTCCGCGGCCTCGGCGCGGAGCCGGGCGGCCTCGGTGGTGGCCAGCTGGCGCACCTGCGCGGCCTCGCGCTCGGCGGCGTCGCGGGTCTCGCCCGCGGTCAGCTCCGCGTCGGTCCGCAGCTCGGTGAGCTCGGCGTCGAGGAGCGCGCGGTCGGCGGCGGTCTTGGCCTCGGCGTCGGCGAGGACCTTGGCGGCCTCCTCGCGCAGCTCGGCGACGGCCGTCTCGGTGTCGGTGAGCGCCTTGCCGGCGGCCTCGCGCGACGCCTTGGCCTCGGCGAGGTCCACGGACGCGGCCTCGCGCGCCTCGGCGCGGACCCGGTCTGCCTCGCCGTGGGCCTCGGCCAGCACCGCGTCGCGGCGGTCGGCGAGCTCGTGCTCGGTCTCCGCGCGCAGCGCCGCCAGGTCGGCGGCGTGCTGGGCTGCGTCCTGCTCGGCCTGGGCGATGATCTCGGCGGTGCGCGCGTCGGCCGCGGTGCGCTGCTCGATCATCGCCGCGCGCTCGGCCTCGATCCCGGCGTCGGCCTCGGCCCGGATCCGGGCCAGCTCGGCGCTGGCCTCGTCGTAGTCGCGGCGCGCCTGCGCGTGGATCTCCTCGGCGGCGGCCTGCGCGGCCTCGCGGATGCCGGCGGCGGCCTGGTCGGCCTGGGCGCGCAGCTCGGCGAACTCCGCGTCCAGTGCCTCACGGTCGGCGGCGGTCTTGGCCTCGGCGTCGGCGAGGACCTTGGCGGCCTCCTCGCGCAGCTCGGCGACGGCCGTCTCGGTGTCGGTGAGCGCCTTGGCGGCGGTCTCCCGGGAGTTCTTGGCGTCGGCGAGGTCCACGGACGCGGCCTCGCGGGCCTCCGCGCGGACCCGGTCCGCCTCGCCGTGGGCGTCGGCCAGCACGGACTCGCGCTGTTCGGCGTGCTCACGCTCGGCCCTGGCCCGCAGGTCGGCCAGGTCGGCGGCGTGCTGGATCCCCGCCTGCCGGGCCTGCTCCACCGCGGTCTGCGCCTCGACGTGCAGGGCCTCGCGCCGGGCGGCGGCCTCCGCCTCGTGCTGCTCCAGCTTGAGCCGGACCTGTTCGGCGCCGGCCTGGGTCTCGGCGGCGAGCTGCTCGGCCTCGGCCTGGGCCGCGGCGAGCAGGGCCTCACGCTGCGCTGCGGCCTCGGCGTCCTGCTGTTCCGTCGTCAGCCGCAGCTGCTCGGCGGCGGCCTGGGCCTCCGCCGCCAGCCGGTCCGCCTCGGCCTGCGCGGCGGCCAGCAGGGCCTCGCGCTGGGCCGCGGCCTCGGCGTCGTGCTGTTCCGTCGTCAGCCGCAGCTGCTCGGCCTCCGCCTGGGCGGTGGCCAGCAACGTCTCGCGCTGCTGCGCGTCCTCGGCCAGCTGCGCGGCGCGCTCCTGCTCGGCCTGCTCGGTGGCCTCCCGGGCGCGGTCGCGGATCATGTCCGCGTCGGCCTTGGCGGTGGCCAGCATGGTGACGCGCTTGTCGGCGAGCTCGCTCGCCTGCTGCTCGGCGGCCAGGCGCGCCTCCTCCGCCAGGCGTTCGGCCTCGGCCTCGGCCGCCTCCCGGCGGCTGACCAGGTCGGCCTCAAGGTCGCGGGCGGCCTCGCGGATCCGCTCCGCCTCGGCCTCGGCCTCGGCGATGGACGCGGCGGCCTGTTCGCGCAGGGTCCTGGCGTCCTCGATGTCCTGGGCGGCGGCGTCGCGCGCCTCGGCGCGGATCTGCTCGGCGTCGGACTCGGCGGAGTCGGTCTTGGCCTTGGCGCTCGCCAGGTCCGCGTCGACGGTCTCCTGGGCCTCGGCGCGCAGCCGCTCGATCTCGGAGTCGAGGTCGGCGCGCATCCGGGCCAGTTCGTTCTCGGCCTGGGCGCGGGACTCGGCGACCTCGGTGCCGGTGCGCTCGCGCAGCTCGGCGGCGGCGCGGGCGTCCTCGGCGGCCTTCTCCGCGTCGGCCGCGGCCTGCTGGGCGCGCTCGCCGGCCAGCCGCTCGGTGGCAGCCAGGATCTCGTCGCGCTCCTGCCGCGCCTCGGTGCGGACGCGCTCGGCGTCGGCGGCGGCCTGGGCGTGCAGCTCGTCGGCGGCGGTGACGGCCGCCTGGTGGGTCTCGTCGGCGGCGGCCTGGGCGGCGGCGCGGATCTCCTCGGCCTTGGCGCTGCCCTTGGCGGCCTCGGTGTCACGCACCCCCTCGGCCTCGCCGCGGATCCGGTCGCCCTCGGTCTTGGCGCGGGCCAGCACCTGTTCGGCGCGGGCCTGCATCTCGCGGGCCTCCTCGGCGGCACGCGCCTTGGTGGCGGCGACCTCCTCGGCGGCCCCGCCGCGCAGCTCGTCGGCGTCGGCCTTCGCCTTGACCAGGAGCTCCTCCGCGCTGCGCGCCGACTCCTCGATCTGTCCTATGGCCTGACGGCGCGCCTCGCCCAGGGTCCGCTCGACGTCGACGGCGGACTCCGCGCGCAGCCGCTCGGCCTCGGCCCGCAGCTGGGCGGCGGCGTCCTGGTGGGCGGCGATCTCGTCCAGGGCCATGCCCTGGGCCTGCTCGGCGGCGGCCCTGGCCTGCTCGCGCAGCAGCTGCACCTCGGCCATGGCCTCGGTGCGGATCCGCTCCGCCTCCTCGGCGGCGTTCTGACGGACCGTCTCGGCGTCGGCGGTGGCGCGGGAGACGACGTCCTCGGCGGTGCGGGCGGCCTTGGCCAGGTGCACGGTCGCGGTGGCGGCGCCCTCGGTACGGGCGGACTCCAGGGCCTCGGCCTTGAGCCGCTCGATCTCGTCGCGGGCCTCCTCCAGCAGGCGCTGGGCCTCGGCCTTGACCTCGTCGGCCTCCCTGGTCGCGGTCGCGACCATGCGGGCGACCTCGGCCTTGGCGGTGTCGGTCCGCTGCTGGCCGGCGGCCTCCACACCGGCCAGCCGGGCCTCGGCCTCCTCGCGCAGGTGCTCGGCCTCGCCGCGCAGGGCGGCGGCCTGGTCACGCAGCCGCTGGATCTCCTCCTGCGCGGCGGCCAGCCGTCCGTCGGCCTCGACCCCGGCGTCGGCGCGGACCCGCTCGGCGCGCTCGGTGGCGTCCTGGGCCTGTGCGGCGGCGGCGTTCAGCAGCCGCTCGGCCTCGGTGCGGGCGCGCTGGAGCACCGAGTCGGCCTCGGCCCGGGTGGACTCGACGTCGGCGGCGACCTGCGAGGTGGCGTTCTCGGAGACGGCCATCGCCTCGGCGCGGGCGATGCCGAGCATGCGCTCGGCTTCGGCGCGTGCCTCGTCCAGCACCTGACGCGCCTGCGCCTCGGTGCCGGCGCGGGCCTGCTCGGCCCAGGAGACGTTCTCGTTGACGTGCTGTTCGGCGCTGCGGCGCAGCTCGGCGAGCTCGGCCTCCAGATGGCGGCGCCGGGCCTCGGCCTCGGCCTGCCACTCGGCCTGCAGCCGCGAGGAGCGGTCCGCGGCCTCCTGCATCAGCCGGGCGGTGGCGTTCTGCGCCTCCATCCGGATGCGTTCGGCCTCCTGCCGCAGCTGCTCGGCCTGGGCCTCGGCGTTGCGCAGGATCTGCTCGGCCTGCCCGGCCACGGAGTCGAAAGCACGCGGCTGGGCAAGCTGGCGCCGAGCCTCGTGCAGCTTGGCGCGGAGGACTTCGACCTGGTAGGCGAGGTCCTCGGCGTGTGTGACGGCCTTCTCGCGCTCCTTGCGAAGCCGCTCCAAGTCGGCCTCGAACTTGGCGAGGTGATCGTCAACCTCGTAGCCGTCGTTGCCCCGCACTCCGCGGTCCCATCCGTCTCCATGATCGCGTCGCCGCACCGTGCGCGGTTCGGGTGTATCCCGCTCCGCCGTCCGGGTGAGCTCCTTGGTGAACCCTATGCCTCAGGGAGAATGGTGGCAGATCGTGGGGAAGAGTGGGCCACTCGGTGTCTCGCTCACCCCACCCGCACCCCCCGGCAACCGGGCCCGTGGCACCGGGGCATTTTCTCACGTCACCGGGGGTGAGCGCAGGGGGGTGGGGCGGATTTTCTCTTTGTACGTGCCCAGAGGTTCGTTACTCGTGGGTTGCCTGGGGGGCGGAGGTGACCAGCTCGGTCAGCACGCCGTGGCAGTCCTTGGGGTGGAGGAAGGTGATCCGGGAGCCCATCGAGCCGATACGCGGCTCGTCGTAGAGGACCCGGACGCCCTTGCCACGGATGTCCGCCGCGTCCGCGTCGACGTCCGCGGTGCCGAAGGCGATGTGGTGCACACCCTCGCCGTTCTTGGCCAGCCACTTGCCGACGGCGGAGTCCTCGCGGGTGGGCTCCAGCAGCTGCAGGTAGCTGGCGCCGCCGTCGGAGGTCTCGTTGATCTTCAGCATGGCCTCGCGGACGCCCTGCTCCTCGTTGACCTCGGTGTGGAAGACCTCGAAGCCGTAGGTCGCGCGGTAGAACTCGACCGTCTTGTCCAGGTCGAAGCAGGCGATACCGATGTGGTCGATGCGCGTGAGCACGGGGAGGTCCTCCTGAGGGAATGAAGCTGGGCCTGTCAACGCTCCTTCCAATAGAGCGCAACTCGTGTCCTGGCGAAACCCGTGCCGACCGTGCCCGTGATCACACCGTGTGCCGGGTGACGGCCCCACGGCCGGTCAGTACATTGAGCGGAAAACTCCCAACTGGCACTCGGTGCCGTGGCACACCGTCGCCCGCCAGTTCCCGTCGCAGCAAAGGGGCTCGACCACCATGAGCAACACGGCAAGCCGCGCCACCACGTCCGTGATCGTCGCGGGCGCCCGCACCCCGATGGGCCGCCTGCTCGGCTCGCTCAAGGGGTTCTCGGGCGCCGACCTCGGCGGCGTTGCGATCAAGGCCGCGCTGGAGCGCGCCGGCGTCAGCGGGGACCAGGTCCAGTACGTGATCATGGGCCAGGTGCTGCAGGCCGGCGCCGGCCAGATCCCCGCCCGCCAGGCCGCGGTCAAGGCCGGCATCCCGATGAACGTCCCGGCGCTGACCATCAACAAGGTCTGCCTCTCCGGCCTGGACGCGATCGCGCTGGCCGACCAGCTGATCCGCGCGGGCGAGTTCGACATCGTCGTGGCCGGTGGCCAGGAGTCGATGACGAACGCCCCGCACCTGCTGCCCAAGTCCCGCGAGGGCTTCAAGTACGGCGCGATCGAGATGCTGGACGCGATGGCCCACGACGGCCTGACCGACGCCTTCGACGGCATCCCGATGGGCGAGTCCACCGAGATCCACAACACCCGTCTCGGCATCGCCCGCCCGGAGCAGGACGAGATCGCCGCCCGTTCGCACCAGCTGGCCGCGGCCGCGCAGAAGAACGGCGTCTTCGAGGCCGAGATCGTCCCGGTGGAGATCCCGCAGCGCAGGGGCGAGCCGGTGCTCTTCTCGGTGGACGAGGGCGTCCGCGCGGACACGACCGTCGAGTCGCTCGGCAAGCTGCGTCCGGCCTTCACCAAGGACGGCACGATCACGGCCGGTTCCGCCTCGCAGATCTCCGACGGCGCCGCCGCGGTGGTCGTGATGAGCAAGGCCAAGGCCGAGGAGCTCGGGCTCACCTGGATCGCCGAGATCGGCGCCCACGGCAACGTCGCGGGCCCGGACAACTCGCTGCAGTCGCAGCCGTCCAACGCCATCCAGCACGCCCTCTCCAAGGAGGGCATCGGCGTCGAGGACCTCGACCTGGTCGAGATCAACGAGGCGTTCGCGGCCGTCGCCGTGCAGTCGGTGAAGGACCTGGGGATTTCGCTCGACAAGGTGAACGTCAACGGAGGCGCGATCGCGCTGGGTCACCCGATCGGGATGTCCGGCGCCCGTCTGGTGCTCTCGCTCGCTCTCGAGCTCCAGCGCCGCGGCGGCGGCGTCGGCGCGGCCGCGCTCTGCGGCGGCGGCGGCCAGGGCGACGCCCTCATCGTCCGCGTCCCGAAGGCCTGAACCCCCGACGGCGTAGCCGTCAGGGGCGCGAGGCTCTGCTGATGTGCGCCTCCGGCGGGTGGGCGCGAGCGGTTCACTGATGCTCCCGCCTGTGGTTGCACTTCCAGGGGCGCGGGGCTCTGCTGATGTGCGGCTCCTCCCCCAGCCTTCGGCCGGGAGGTACCCCCAGCGTGGGCGCGAGTCGGGTCGGGGCTGCTCCCGCCTGCGGTTGCGCCCCTGGACAGTGCAACTGTCCGTGGGAGGGCCCGTGCGGTGGAGCGGCAGAATCGGTACAGCCTCGCGCCCCCACAGGTAGTGCAACTGGTCCGTCCGATTCACAACTGGAGCTCAGCACGATGATCGACGTCCCCGCCCTGGTCGCGCAGGCCCGAGAAGGGCGGCCGCGCGCAGTCGCGCGGCTGATCTCGCTGGTCGAGGGCGCCAGCCCGCAGCTGCGGGAGGTCATGGCCACGCTGGCGCCGTTGACCGGGCGGGCGTATGTCGTGGGGCTGACCGGCTCGCCGGGTGTGGGGAAGTCCACGTCGACCTCGGCGCTGGTGACGGCGTACCGCCGTCAGGGCAAGCGGGTGGGGGTGCTCGCCGTCGACCCGTCCTCGCCGTTCTCCGGCGGAGCCCTCCTCGGGGACCGGGTCCGCATGCAGGAGCACGCCACCGACCCTGAGGTGTTCATCCGGTCCATGGCCACCCGGGGCCACCTCGGCGGTCTGGCCTGGTCCGCGCCGCAGGCGATCCGCGTGCTGGACGCGGCCGGCTGCGACGTGATCCTGGTCGAGACCGTCGGTGTGGGGCAGTCCGAGGTGGAGATCGCCGCGCAGGCGGACACCACGATCGTGCTGCTCGCCCCGGGCATGGGCGACGGCATCCAGGCCGCCAAGGCCGGGATCCTGGAGATCGGCGACGTCTACGTGGTCAACAAGGCCGACCGCGACGGCGCCGACGCCACCGCCCGCGAGCTCAACCACATGCTGGGCCTCGGTGAGGCCCGCTCCGCGGGCGACTGGCGTCCGCCGATCGTGAAGACGGTCGCAGCCAAGCACGAGGGCGTCGACGAGGTGGTCGAGGCGCTCGACAAGCACTACGCCTGGATGTCCGAGCAGGGCGAGCTGGCCAAGCGCCGGCTGCGCCGCGCCGCGCAGGAGATCGAGGCCATCGCCCTGACCACCTTGCGCGAGCGCTTCGGCTCCCTGCACGGCGACCGTCACCTCGACGCGCTCGCGGAGAAGGTCGCCCGCGGCGAGCTGGACTCGTACGCCGCGGCGGACGACCTGATCGCTTCCGTCACCAACTGACCGTGCCTCAGGACGGCGGCAGCGGCTGGACGGTGAGGTGGTAGTCCTCGCGGATCCGGCCGTCCGCGTCGAGCAGCAGGAAGACCCTGGCCGCCCAGTCGGTCCCGCCGTCCGGGCGGGTCAGCCGGACCGTGAGGACGACCACGTCCTCGCTGGGGGTGGTGCTCCCGTCGTGGGTGATCCGGTACCCATCGGAGGCCACGAACCGTTCGTGCGCCTCGGCGACCCGCTCCACCAGGCCGTCGTGGCCCCGGAACTGCTTGCCCTCGACGTACTCGACGCCGTCCTCGGTCCACAGCTCGGTGACGGCCTGCTTGCGGGCGACCGGGTCCGGCTCGTTCCACACGGCGAGGTAACGCTCGACGATCGACGACATGGCTCTCGACTCCTTCTCGCTGGTGCGTCTCTGACGTGGCCACCACGTTGGCGGCGGCCCTCGCGGGAGGGTCAAGTAGGTGGGGAAGGCGGGACTCTCCCCCTACCGGAGGGTCCAGAATCGGTTGGGTGACGAGCCAGCTGTCGATCGGGGACTTCTCCCGCGCCACCCACTTCACCGTCAAGACCTTGCGGCACTACCACGACATCGGAGTGCTGGCGCCGGCGGAGGTCGATCCGCAGACGGGGTACCGGCGTTACGGCGTCGACCAGATCCCGACCGCGCAGGTCGTGCGCCGGTTCCGGGACCTCGGGATGCCCCTGGAGGAGGTCAAGGCGGTGCTGGCCGCGTCGGACGCGGACGACCGCAACCGGCACATCGGCGCGCACCTGAGCCGGCTGGAGGAGGAGCTCGGCCGGACCCAGCTCGCGGTGTCCTCGCTGCGGGACCTGCTGACGGGTCCGCCCGCCGACGTGCCCGCGGTCCAGCTGCGCAGCGTGCCGGCCGTCCGGGCCGCGGCGGTCTCGGCGACGGTGGACTCGCAGGACTGCCGGGCGTGGAGCGAGGGCGCGCTGGGGGAGCTGTACGCGACCCTGGCCGGGCAGGGGCTGCGCGAGACCGGGCCCGCCTGCGGGCTCTTCGACGACGACATGTTCACCCGGCACCGCGGCGTGGCGACCGTGTTCGTGCCGTGCGACGGCCCGGTCCGGCCCATCGGCCGGGTCGGGCCGTCGGTGCTCCCGGCCGCGGAGCTGGCCGTGATCGGGCATCACGGCCGCCCGATCGAGGCCGACCGCAGCTACGGCGCGCTCGCCGGGTACGTAGCCCGGCACGCGCTCGCCGTCGACGGGCCGGTACGCGAGGTCTACCTCGTCGGCCGCCGGGAGACGCCGGACGAGACCCGCTGGCACACCGAGATCTGCTGGCCCGTCTTCCGCCCGAGCGGCAGTGCCGGCTAACCCCGGCCGCGCAGTTCGCGCAGGTGTTCCGCGATGGGGGCCAGGGCCTCGTACATGGAGGCGACCTGGTCCTCGTCGAAGCGGTCGATGAAGTGCTCGCGGACGCTGCGCACGTGCTGCGGCGCGATGCGCCGCATCGTCTGCCAGCCCTGCTCGGTCAGCACCGCGAACAGGCCGCGGCGGTCGCCCGGGCAGGTGTCCCGGGCGACCAGGCCGGCCGCCTCCATGCGCGTGATCTGGTGCGAGAGGCGGCTCTTCGACTGGAGTGTGGCGACCGCAAGGTCGGTCATCCGCATGCGGCGTTGCGGAGCCTCGGAGAGTTCGACCAGGATGGTGTAGTCGTTGTTCGAGAGCCCGTAGGGTTGCAGCTCACGCTCCAGTTGGTACATCAGGAGCCGGCTGACCTCCAGGTGGGCTCGCCACAGACGCTGCTCCTCCGCGGTGAGCCACGGGGCGTCGTCCTGCGGGCCCTTGGTGGGGGACTCGGAGAGGACGGCCGGGGCGGTGGTGGTGTCCATAGCCCTGATCATACGTCGTTTAGTTGAAAATTGTACTATTCAACGATCCTCGAAGGCTGATCCACGGCCCCGCCCCGCTGCGGTGCCACCCGATCGAGTGGCACTGTCCGGTGGACATTCGCCAGCGCTCCGGCCGCACCCTCGGCCACCTGGGCCTCCCGCTCCCGGAGCGAGGCCTGGTGTGCCGCCGCCTCCACCTCCAGCAGCGAGGCGCCGTGCCGCTCCGCCTCGAACGCCTTCGCGCCGCCCCGCAGGCCGAAGAGGCGCTTGGCCAGCAGGATGTAGAGGACGGCCAGCACGTTCAGCGCCAGCGTGCCGATCTTGAACCCGCTCACCTTGTGCGTCAGCTCGATGATCTCCAGCGGCAGGAACGCGGCCGTCGCCACGACCGTCAGGTACTCCGCCCAGCGCTTGGCCGCCCACAGGCCGAAGGCCTCGACGATCTCGATCAAGGCGTAGGCGACCAGGGCCACCGCGGTGATCAGCAGGGTGCTGTGCTTGTACTGGAAGGTCTTCTGTATCGAGTCGACGACCGCCGAGTGGTCCAGGTCGAAGCCGTAGTGCTGGGCGATCGGGCGGAAGAGCGTCAGGTCGTCGTTGAACAGCTGCTGCACCGAGGTCTGGCTGTTGCTGAACTTCCAGACCGCCCAGGCCACCAGCACGATGAAGACGCCGCGCACCAGCCGCTCGACGGCCAGGAAGCGCAGGATGAACAGGTCCCGCAGGGCCTTGCCGCGCGGAACGTAGGGGGCGTCGGCGGCCTGGCCGGCGCCGTGCGGGGCGCCGATCGCGAAGTCCCCGCAGCGCAGGCACCGCCAGGCCTCGCCCACCGCCGTCGCCACGTGCAACCGGTCCCGCAGTTCGGGCTCGGTCGGTGCGTAGGTGATGTGGCCCTTGCGGGCGCAGTGTCGGCGGTCCCAGTCCCTCGTCATGGCCATGGAGAATAGCCCGCTTCGGGCGGGAATTACCGGTCAGTCATACTGAACCGGCGCCCTTGGCGCGAGATTGCGACATTTCCGAGAGGTTCGTAGTGAAGACCACCGCCGTCCACCGCCTTCGTCTGGTCTCCATGCCGGAGGGCGTCTCCTTCGTACTGCTGCTCGTCTGCACCTACCTGAAGTACAACTCGGACTTCAACGCGGTGCCGGTGCTGGGCCCGCTGCACGGCTGCCTCTTCATCGCGTACGCGATCTTCGCGCTGCTGGCCTGGCGCGAGCAGGGCTGGAGCTTCGGCCGCTTCGCCTGGGTGATGGCGCTGTCGGTGATCCCCTTCGGCGGCCTGTACGCCGAGCGGCTGCTGGCCCGCGAGGAGCGGGAGACCGCGCCCACCATGGCGTGAGACGGCTGGTCGCACACTCCTGACCAAGCGGTACGGTGTCAGCGTGCCGAAGCCGCTGAGCCTGTCCTTCGACCCCATCGAACGCGCCGACGAACTGTGGGCGCGGCGCTGGGGCGCGGTTCCGTCCATGGCGGCGATCACGTCGGTGATGCGGGCGCAGCAGATCCTGCTGGCGCAGGTCGACGCGGTGGTCAAGCCGTACAAGCTGACCTTCGCCCGCTACGAGGCACTGGTGCTGCTCACCTTCAGCAAGGCCGGCGAGCTGCCGTTGTCCAAGATCGGGCAGCGGCTCATGGTCCACCCGACCAGCGTCACCAACACCGTCGACCGCCTGGAGGCGGCCGGTCTGGTCACCCGCCGCCCGAACCCGCTGGACGGCCGAGGCGTACTGGCCGCGATCACGCCCAAGGGGCGGGACGTGGTCGAGGCGGCCACCCGGGACCTGATGGCCATGGACTTCGGCCTGACCGGCTACGACGCCGAGGGCTGCAAGCAGCTGTTCGAGATGCTGCGCCCGCTGCGGATAGCCGCAGGGGACTTCGAGGACTCCCAGGAGTCCGGGGCGGTGTGAGAGATCGACTTTTGCCGGTCTACTCTCGATGACTATGAACAAGTCCAACCCCACCTCCCTGCTCACGGCCTACCGTGCACTGGCGTACGTGACCGGCGTGGGCCTGGTCCTGCTCTGCGTCGCCTGCATCGCCGCCTACGGCTTCGGCGCCACCCACACGCCGGTGATGATCATCGGTACCCTGCACGGCTGGCTGTACATGGCCTACGTCGTCGTCGCCTTCGTCCTCGGCATGAAGCTCGAGTGGCCGATGGGCAAGATCGTCTGGACGGTCCTCGCCGGGACCATCCCCACCGCCGTCTTCTTCGTCGAGCGCCGTGTCGTGCGTGAGATGAAGGCCCAGCTCGCCGCCCAGGAGCAGGACCGGTTGGTCAGCGCCTGAGCGCTCCTTCCTCCTCTGTCGCCCCACGGTTCACCGGACCGTGGGGCGCTGTGCGCCATGTCTCCATCGACAGGTAGTAGGACGTCCGAGTAAATTGAGGTACTAGGACGTCCGAACATCTGAAGGGCAGGGGCCACCACCGATGGACGCAGAGCAGATGGATGCCGCTCGGGAGCGGTGGCAGCAGCGCTACGACGCCTCCCGCAAGCGGGACGCGGACTTCACCACGCTCTCCGGCGACGAGGTCGAGCCGGCGTACGGCCCGCCCGCGGGCACGACCTACCCCGGCTTCGAGAACATCGGCTGGCCCGGCGAGTTCCCCTTCACCCGCGGCCTCTACCCGACCGGCTACCGCGGCCGCACCTGGACCATCCGCCAGTTCGCCGGCTTCGGCAACGCCGAGCAGACCAACGAGCGCTACCGGATGATCCTGGACGCGGGCGGCGGCGGCCTCTCCGTCGCCTTCGACATGCCGACGCTGATGGGCCGCGACTCCGACGACCCGCGCTCGCTCGGCGAGGTCGGCCACTGCGGCGTCGCCATCGACTCCGCCGCCGACATGGAGGTGCTCTTCCGCGGCCTGCCGCTGGCGGACGTCACCACCTCGATGACGATCTCCGGCCCGGCCGTCCCGGTCTTCTGCATGTATCTCGTCGCCGCCGAGCGCCAGGGCGTCGACCCGGGCGTGCTCAACGGCACGCTGCAGACGGACATCTTCAAGGAGTACATCGCGCAGAAGGAGTGGCTCTTCGCCCCCGAGCCCCACCTGCGCCTGATCGGCGACCTGATGGAGTACTGCGCCGCGAACATCCCGGCGTACAAGCCCCTCTCGGTCTCCGGCTACCACATCCGCGAGGCGGGTGCGACGGCCGCGCAGGAGCTGGCCTTCACCCTGGCCGACGGCTTCGGCTACGTGGAGCTGGGCCTGTCGCGCGGGCTGGACGTGGACGTCTTCGCCCCCGGCCTCTCCTTCTTCTTCGACGCGCACCTCGACTTCTTCGAGGAGATCGCCAAGTTCCGTGCCGCGCGCCGGATCTGGGCCAAGCGCCTGCGCGACGTCTACGGCGCCAAGACCGAGAAGGCGCAGTGGCTGCGCTTCCACACCCAGACGGCGGGCGTCTCGCTGACGGCGCAGCAGCCGTACAACAACGTGGTGCGCACCGCCGTCGAGGCGCTCTCGGCGGTGCTGGGCGGCACCAACTCGCTGCACACCAACGCGCTCGACGAGACCCTCGCCCTGCCGAGCGAGCAGGCGGCGGAGATCGCGCTGCGCACCCAGCAGGTGCTGATGGAGGAGACCGGCGTCGCCAACGTCGCGGACCCGCTGGGCGGTTCCTGGTACGTCGAGGCGCTGACCGACCGGATCGAGGCCCAGGCCGAGGCGATCTTCCAGAAGATCCTGGACATGGGCGCGGCCGCGGTCGGCGCGGGCAAGCAGCACCCGATCGGCCCGATGACCTCCGGCATCCTGCGCGGCATCGAGAACGGCTGGTTCACCGGCGAGACCGCGGAGGCGGCCTTCCAGTACCAGACCTCGCTGGAGAAGGGGGACAAGCGCGTCGTCGGCGTCAACACGGCGACCGGCTCGGTGACCCCGCCGCTGGAGATCCTCCGGGTCAGCCACGAGGTCGAGCGCGAGCAGGTCCGCGTCCTCGCCGACCGCAAGGCCTCCCGCGACGAGGCGGCCGTCAAGGCCGGCCTCGACGCCATGCTCGCCGCCGCCCGCGCGGGCGAGAACATGATCCCCCCGATGCTCGACGCCGTCCGCGCCGAGGCCACCCTGGGCGAGATCTGCGACGTCCTGCGCGACGAGTGGGGCGTCTACGTGGAGCCGGCCGGCTTCTGAGCCGGAGCAGCCGGGCTGATGCGGTGAAGGGCGGGGATCGTGGGTGGAAGCCCACGATCCCCGCCCTTCGGGCTTCCGTCAGCCCGGCTGATCGCGCCAGGGGAGCGGCTGGGGGGCGCGTTGCCACCACCAGCCGCGCAAGGCCAGGTTGACGCGGGGCAGGTCCAACGCCTTGGCGAGGGAGGCTCCGCCGTCCTCCTGCGTCGCCGCACGGAAGGCGGCGTCGACCTCCTCCAAGGCGGCGAGCAGGAGCTCAGCGCCCGGGCCTGCCAGGAGCAGGCCGAGACGGTCGCGCACCTCCAGGTCCTCGCGGAAGTACGCGGCCGGGTACCAGCAGTCCGGCGGCCAGCCGGTCGTCATCCGGGCGACCAGCGACTCCCAGGCCCCCAGCTCGTTGCGAGCCCGGCGCAGGCCGTCGGGCAGCGGGTCCGGCAGCGCGAGGCCGTCGCTGACGGGGGTCGGCATCGGGTGCTCGCGGATCACCTCGGGCTGCGGGGCGACCCGCAGTTGCGGCATCTCGGGGACGGGATCGCCGACAGCGTCGATGACGTGACGCGGTGCCCCTTCCTCACCCGTGTCGTCGTCGACGTCGTAGAGGCGGGCCCGGGTCAGCAGCCCGCCGGGGGCCGCCAGCCAGTAGGCGCTGGGTGGGAAGGGCTGCGCGGGGCAGAGCACCGGCTGCCCCAGCGCCGCGGCCACGACACGGGCCAGCCCGGGCCCGTCGGGCAGGGAACGGTCGTCCGCCTCGCAGACGACCTCCAGGCTCCACGTGACGTCGCCGCTCACGGGCTCGACAGTGCAGGCGACCAGCGTCTCCCAGTCGCGGTCTTCGTCATCTGCGGCCGAGACGTCGACATCGTTCGGCGCAGCCGCGAACGGCCGCGCGAGGGCGGCGCGCAGGTCGTCGCGGTCGAGGGGGCCGGTGAGAAGCAGGCTGTACATCACGGGAACATCCGTCGGCAGAGGTCGAGAGCGTTCTCGATGGCCTGAGGGTCTTTGACCGAGGGTCAGCCGGAGATGATCTACGTGCCCGCGCCGATTCCCGCGAGCGGGGCCAGCAGCAGGGTGGCGAAGGAGCTGATCCAATCCGGGGTGGCCGGTTCGCCGCTGACCAGCATGCGGTGGACGACGGTGCCGGCGACGGTGTCGAAGATGATGTCGACCGCGGCGGAGGCGGTCTCCTCGCAGGTGTCGAGGGGGAGTTCGCCGCGGGACTGGGCCGCGGCGCGGCCGGCGAGGACGAGACGTTTCTGCGGCTCGATGATGGCCTCGCGGACGCGCCTGCGCAGCAGCGGGTCGCGGGTGGCCTCGGCGAAGAGGGCGAGCAGGGCGGCCTGGGTCTCCGGCGCGGAGAGGAGCGACGCGAACTGGGCGACCACGGCCTCGATATCGGCGCGCAGGCTGCCGAGGTCGGCCATCTCCAGTTCGTCCAGCTGTTCCGCGACCGCGGCGACCACGAGTTCGTTCTTGGAGGGCCAGCGCCGGTAGAGCGTGGTCTTGGCGACGCCGGCGCGGACGGCCACGTCGCCCATGGTCAGACCGCCCCAACCCAACTCCGCGAGCGCCTCGCGGGTCGCCGCGAGGATCGCGCCGTCCGCGTCGGCGTTGCGCGGGCGGCCCTTGCGGGGGCCGGACGGTGGGGTCACGTCTGCGGCTCCTTGTGTGACGGCTGGGTTAACGAAGGCTACTCGTCGGTACTCAGGAGGCCGAGACACGGTCGGGAAGAGTGGCGCAGCTCACCCGATTCCGGCTGCGCCGGGGTGGGGGGTGGATATACGCTACGACTCGTAGCGAAAGAGTGACAACCACGCTGCCGCGCGGATGGGGATCCGCGCTCGCTGACTTGCACGACCAGGCACCACCGCAGCACGGCCCCCGGAGTCCTGCATCCAACGGGACGGCGGGGGTATTGGTGCGAACGGACCGCGCGACGGGGGAGGATAGACGCATGCAGCCACGGAACAACATGTCCCTGCGCGGCGCGGTCGACCTCGCCGCGGTCAAGGCGTCCGCCGACGCCGCCGCCAAGGCGGAGGAGATGCGCGCCGAGCGCGCCCGCAAGGCCGAGGCGGGCGGGGCGGACGCCGCCGTCGAGCCCCTGGTCTTCTCCGTCACCGAGGCCGACTTCCAGGCCCAGGTGATCCCGCTCTCCGCCGAGGTCCCGGTGCTGCTGCTGTTCTGGGCCGAGGGCTACGGCCCGGCCGAGCAGCAGGTCCCGGTGATGGAGGCGCTGGCCGAGGAGTACGACGGCCGCTTCGTGCTGGCCGAGGTGGACGTCCGGGAGAACCAGCGGCTGGCCCAGCAGCTGCAGTTGCGCGACCTGCCGACCGTGCTGGTCGTCGTCGCCGGCCAGTTGATCCCGCTGTTCGAGGGCCCGGCCATGGCGGAGGAGATCCGCCCGCTGCTGGACCAGCTGATCAAGGAGGCCGCCGAGCGCTTCGGCATCGCCGGCGAGCCCGGCGTCCGCAGTGGCAAGGGCGAGCCGGCCGTCGCGGTCGAGGAGGCGGAGCCGCCGGTGGACCCGGCCGTCGCGCTGGCGCACGAGGCGCTGGACCAGGGCGACCTGGGCGGCGCCATCCAGGCCTACCGCAACGTGCTCGCCGGGCAGCCGGGCAACGAGGAGGCCAAGCTGGGCCTCGCTCAGGCGGAGCTGCTGCAGCGGGTGCAGGGCGTCGACCCGGGCGCGGTGCGCGCCGCCGCCGCGGAGCGGCCGGCCGACGTCGAGGCTCAGATCACCGCGGCCGACCTCGATCTGGTGGGCGGTCATGTGGACGACGCCTTCGGACGCCTGGTCGACACCGTGGGCCGCACCTTCGGCGAGGAGCGCGACCGGGTGCGGCTGCACCTTCTGTCGCTCTTCGAGGTCATTGGGGCGGATGATGCGCGGGTTGTGAAGGCGCGGAGCGCGCTGGCACGCAAGCTCTTCTAACGGGTGTCACGTTTGTGAGCGTGTTGCGACGATGTGTCGACCCCGGGATTAGGTTTATCAAATCTTGACATTGCGGCAGGGCGGTCACTTTCCGTGGCCGCCTTTGCCCGTTCTGCCAGCCTTTCCTGCGGGTTGGCCCCGAGTGTCACGTGATCACCGTTACGGAGCGTCAGAACGAATGCTTCGAGCCATGGTGTCCAGTTCACGTGTTCCTTACTCATCGGTAATGAACCACTTGTGCAGCGGCTCCACATGGACCACGATCAGCACGCTCGGTCCATCACTCGTTTCCCCGGCAGCCGGTCGGGAACGGGCGGCGGAATCCCCACCGGGCGGACGTCGGTTCGCCGGCGTCTGAGTTGAGGACAGGGGGGTCTCCGTCCAACGGATGGAGCCTGTACTCGCAACGGGCGTGCCCCTCGGCACGCACGAGTGGTTGTCGCTCGGGGGTGCTCTCACCTCCCGAGGACGTAGCTCTTCTCCCCATCTCCGGTCGGGCCCCCACACCAGGCCGGGAGATGTACGTCCGAGAAGGAGGATCTCGACTCATGTCCCAGACCTTCGGCAAGACCCGCTGGAAGCGGTTCGCCGTCGTCATGGTGCCGACCCTGGCCGCCACGGCCGCCGTCGGCGTCAGCATTGCCCAGGGTGCGCTGGCCGCTTCGTTCGCGCTCTCCGGTTCGTCGTTCAAGGTGCAGGCGGGTTCGCTGCACGGCAACGGCTTCTCGCAGTACGGCACCGTCGACACGGTGGTGGACCAGAAGGGCGTCAAGACCGCGATGCCGGTCGCGGTGTCCGGGTTCAACAGCGCCACGATCACCAACCTGTGCCAGTCGGTGGCCGTGCCGCTTGGCCCGCTGGGCAACTTCACCCTGAAGATCACCGCGGGTGACGCCGGTACGCCGGTCCAGGCGTCGAAGCTGTTCATCGACATGACGGACCTGAAGGCCGACACCGCGACCTTCAACAACATCAACATCGGTGTGGCCGGCGGCGCCATCAGCAAGGGCCCGGTGGACTCCACCTCCGCCGCCCAGCAGGGCTTCGCGGGCAGCTTCGGCCAGGAGGCGGACTCCGCCGACCTGACCAACGTGAAGCAGACCGCGTGGGCCACCTCGGCCGGCACCTTCGCGCTGGCCAACATGCACCTCAACCTCGCGTCGGGCGACAACCCCTGCTTCTGACGCATCCGAGGTAATCCGAGGTCTCTCGGCGGGGAGGGCCTGTCCCCTCCCCGCCGTCCCCCTTTCGAGTTTTGAGCCATCGAGCTCCAACCCCGACGAGCTACACCCCCTGGGAGCTGCCACGTGACCAGCGCGACGACGACGGCGCAGCCCGATCCGATGAGTGGGTTCCACAAGGCCCGCCTTGCCTTCCGCGCCTGGCGCCGGACCCGCCCGTTCTGGGGCGGCCTGCTGGTCCTGCTCGCCGCGGGGCCGATCCTCTACTTCCCCTATGCCACCCTCAGCCTCGGTGCTCTGCGCATCCAGATGTCCACCACCGCGGGCGCGGGCTCGGCCGTCATCGGCCTGCTGCTGATGGCACTCGGCATCTCGTGCTGGTTCCAGCCGATGATCCGCGTCTTCGCGGGCATCGCCGCGATCGTGCTCAGCATCATCTCGCTGCCGGTCTCCAACTTCGGCGGCTTCGGGCTGGGCCTGATCTTCGGCATCCTCGGCGGCGCGCTCGCGTGCTCCTGGGCCCCGCTGAAGGCAACGCCGCAGCCGGCCGGGGAGGGCGCCGCGGACGCGGCGGTCGCCGAGCGTTCGGCGGAGGCGGACACCCAGGTGGTTCTTCCGACCCAGCAGGCGGGCGCGGCCGGTCCGGCCGCGCAGCCGACGGCGCCGCAGCAGCAGTGGCAGCCGCAGGAGCCGCAGGAGGAGAGCAAGAGTGTCGAGTGAGAACGAGCAGCAGCCAGGCCGTAACTCCGGCCGCCACGCTGCTCCCCGGCAGACCGTGCGCGGGCGCATCCAGCGCCCCGTCGGCCGCGCCATCGCCCTGACCGCCATGCCGACGGCCCTGCTCATGGGCACGCTGGCGCCGAAGCTGGCCTTCGCCGCGGACGCCCCGAAGGTGGCGCCCAAGGCGGTTCCGGCAGCCGCGCCGGAGGCCACCGGTGCGAACTGCACCAAGGGCGCGCCCGGCACGACCACCGGCGCGACCTCGTCCAGCCCGTCCGCCTCGTCGACTCCGTCGACCGGCGCCGCGGCGAAGACGGCGGGCACGGGCGCGAAGACGTCGCAGGGCGGCGCTTCGTCCACCCCCACGTCCACGCCCTCGCAGCCCAGCGGCTCCGGTGGCGGCAGCACCGGTGGCAGTACCGGCGGTAGCGGGACGCCCTCGCCCTCGCCGAGCCCCTCGCAGAGCAGCGGTTCCTCCTCCGGCGGCCTCCTCGGCGGCCTGCTGGGCGGTCTGCTGGGCGGCCACACGGCCGCCACCACGACGGCCCCCTCGGCCACGCCGTCCGCGTCGCCCTCCGGCACGCCCAGCGTGGTCCCGCTGGCGCACGCGGCGGCCCGCACGGCCGCGGCGCCCAGCACCTCGGCCACGCCCACGCCGAGCAGCACGCCGTCCGCGTCCTCGACGCCGAGCCTGCTGCCGACGCCGTCGGCGTCGGCGACGCCCAGCGCGTCGGCGAGCAGCGACCCGAACAAGGCGTGCGACGTCAGCCACCTGGCCGCGCCGATGGACACCTCGGTCAGCTCGCAGCTGGCGGCCGGCACCATGCCGGTGGAGAAGTGGACGCTGCACTCCTCGGACCTGAAGCTGATCAACACCGAGTTCCACGGTGTGGTCACCATCCCGCTGGCGGACGGCAGCACCGAGCGCGTGCTGAAGTTCACCGCCGAGGCGGTCAACATCGGCGACCTGGACATGTCCGCGAACCAGCGCGGCCAGGAGGTCCACGTCAAGGGCTCGCCCGGGTCGACCTCGACGATGCGCGGCGGCACGGTGACGATGTACGTCACCGAGCTCAAGGGCACGCTGCTGGCGGCCGAGGGCATCCCGCTGGGCGGCATCATCGGCATCGACCTGACGCCGGACACGCTGCCGCAGTGGCTCTACAACCTGATCGGCTCCGTCCCGATCCCGCTCACCCTCGAGCTGGGCGACGTGACGGCGATCCAGCAGGGCCAGTTCGGTGGGAACCTGACCATCCCCGGCATGCACCTGTACTACACGCCGCTCGGTCAGTAGCGCTTTCCCGAGGCCCCCTCCGGTTCGCCCGGAGGGGGTTTCCTCATGCCCGCGGACTCGTTGAACCGGGCGTGAGCGACGACGCGATACCCCGGCTGCTGGTGCCCGCGTACTTCCATCCGGAGGCCGACCCGGCGTCATGGGCGGTGCTGCGCGCGGCGGCGCCGCGGCTGACGGCCGTCGTGATCAACCCCGCCAGCGGCCCGGGCCCCGCCCCGGACCCGGCGTACGCCACCGTGCGCGCGGGCCTGTCGGCGACCCGCGTCCTCGGCTACGTGGACACCGACTACGGCCGCCGCCCGCACGCCGAGGTCGTCGCGGAGATCGCCCGCCACCGCGAGTGGTACGCCGTCGACGGCGTCTTCCTCGACCAGACCCCGGACGGCTCCGCGGCCCTGGCACACTACGCCCGCCTCACCGTCGCGGCCCGCTCGCTGGGCGCCGCCTACGTCGCCCTCAACCCCGGCCTGCCGCCCGACCCGGCCTACCTCGACGTGGCCGACCTGGTGGTCACCTTCGAGGGCCCTTGGAGCGCCTACGCGGCCCGCCCGGCGGACGCCGGCACGCACCTCGTCCACGCGGCCCCGCCGCACGCGGCCGTCCACGGCTACGCCACCCCCGGCACTCTGCCCAACCCCTGGGCCGTGCTGGGACCCCTCGACGCCGTGGCCGACGCCCCCGACAGGACGGCCGGGTGACGGTCCCGATCCCGCCGGGCGGTGGTTGATCCGCGCCCGGGGGCGGGCGAGGCTGGCGGGATGCACGAGTTCCAGCAGATCTGGCTGCGCCCTGACGCACCGTCGCCGCTGAGCGTCGGGGGACCGGCGGGCGAGCCCGTCACCCCGGACGCTCCCGAGCTCGGGCTGTCCGCGGAGCTCCGCTCCGAGCTGGGCGCCTGGGTCGCCGCGTTCCCGGCCGGGCTGCCCCGGAGCAGTGAGCCGATACGGCGTCACCTGCGGGCGGGGAGACGCGTCGCCAGGAGGCTGGCGGGGGAGCTCGGCCCCGGATGGCTGGTCCGCTGCCACGACCACGTGCACGACTGCTGGCAGCTGGTCTGCTGGCAGTGCGACGCGTTCCACTGGCGGGTGGCCCCGCACGAGCCGCCGGAGGGTTCGCGGACGGTCGAGGTCTGCGCCGAGTACGGCTTCTGGCCGCTGCGGTTCGACGGTGACCCGCGGCGCGACTTCGCCCCCGACGACGCCTGGTTCGCCCTGCCGATCGGCGACGCCCTGGTGGACGGCCTCTACGGCTGGTCGGCGGGGGTGCGGCGGCATGTCGACGCGCTGATCGGGGTGCACGGCGCGGAAGCGGCGCCGACCCGCGAGGAGCTGGTCACCCAGGGCGCGCGGCTCGCGACCGCGCTGGCCGGCGAACTCGGCCCGGGCTGGACGGTCGGCTACGGCGGTGTGGCGCACTGACGGCCGCGCCCGAGCATGCGGACGGCCCCTCGGCGCGGGTGCGCCGGGGGGCCGTCAGGGTGGTGCGGGGAGGCGTCAGTCGCCGGTGGCCAGGTGGTGGACCCGGACCATGTTGGTGGTGCCGATGATGCCGGGCGGGGAGCCGGCGGTGACGATGATGGTGTCGCCCTTCCCGTACCGACCCTGGGCCATCATGGCCTCGTCGACCTGGTCGACCATGGCGTCGGTGTTGGGGGCCTGCGGGAGCACGAAGGTGTCCACGCCCCAGCTGAGCGCCAGCTGGTTGCGGGTCGAGGTCTCCGGGGTGAAGGCCATGATCGGGATGGGGGAGCGGTAGCGGGAGAGACGGCGCGCCGTGTCGCCCGACTTGGTGAAGGCCACCAGGGCCTTGGCGTTGAGGAAGTCGCCGAGCTCGCAGGCCGCTCGGGCGATGGAGCCGCCCTGGGTGCGGGGCTTGCGGCCCGGGTTGAGCGGCTGCAGGCCCTGGGCGAGCAGTTCCTCCTCGGCCGCCTCGATGATCCGGCCCATGGTCTGCACGGTCTCGATCGGGTACTTGCCGACCGAGGACTCCGCGGAGAGCATGACCGCGTCGGTGCCGTCCAGGATCGCGTTGGCCACGTCGGAGGCCTCGGCGCGGGTCGGCCGGGACGCGGTGATCATCGACTCCATCATCTGGGTCGCGACGATGACCGGCTTGGCGTTGCGGCGGCAGAGCGTGATCAGACGCTTCTGCACCAGCGGGACCTTCTCCAGCGGGTACTCGACCGCGAGGTCGCCGCGGGCGACCATCACCGCGTCGAAGGCCATGACGATCTCTTCCATCGCCTCGACGGCCTGCGGCTTCTCGACCTTGGCGATGACCGGGACGCGGCGTCCCTCCTCGTCCATGACCTTGTGGACGTCCTCGATGTCCGCGGCGTTGCGGACGAAGGAGAGGGCGACCATGTCGACGCCGAGGCGCAGCGCGAAGCGCAGGTCCTCGACGTCCTTCTCGGAGAGCGCGGGGACGTTGACCGCCGCGCCGGGCAGGTTGATGCCCTTGTTGTTCGAGAGCACGCCGCCCTCGACGACGCGGGTCACCACGCGGGGGCCGTCGACGCTGACGACCTCCAGGGCGATGACGCCGTCGTTGATGAGCACCGGGTCGCCGGGCTTCACATCGCCGGGCAGACCCTTGTAGGTCGTGCCGCAGATGTGCTGGTCGCCGGGGACGTCCTCGGTGGTGATGGTGAAGGTGTCGCCGTTCTCCACGGTCACTGGACCGTTGGCGAAGGTGGCGAGACGGATCTTGGGGCCCTGCAGGTCGGCGAGCACGCCCACGGCGCGTCCGGCGGCCTCGGCGGCCGCCCGGACGTTCTTGTAGCGGTTCTCGTGCTCGGCGTGGCTGCCGTGGCTCATATTCAGTCGGGCGACGTTCATTCCGGCTTCGATCAGCGACTTGAGCTGTTCGAATCCATCCGTCGCGGGACCCAGAGTACAAACGATCTTGGCTCGGCGCATATGGCTCATCTTATCGGCTTACCTTTCGAGCTCATTCGGCGCATTCCACGTCTTTCCGTGCATGACGCCCTCACTCCGGCGCACAACGGAGAAGGTCTGCTGGGCGATCTCCAGTTCCTCGTCGGTCGGGACCACCGCGACCTGCACCCGAGAGGCGTCCGAGGAGATCAGCCGGGGCGAGCTGCCGCGCACCGCGTTGCGGACCGAATCCAGCTCGATGCCCAGGGGCTCCATCCCCGCCAGCGCCGCCTCGCGCACCGCCGCGGAGTTCTCACCCACCCCGGCGGTGAACGCGATGGCGTCCACCCGGCCCATTACCGCGTAGTAACCGCCGATGTATTTCCGCAGCCGGTGGATGTAGATGTCGAAGGCGAGCCGGGCCGCGTCGTCGCCCTCCGCCATTCGGCGCCCGATTTCCCGCATGTCGTTGTCCCCGCACAGGCCCAGCAGGCCGCTGCGGCGGTTCAGCAGCGTGTCGATCTCGTCGATCGACATCCCGCCGACGCGGTGCAGGTGGAAGACCACGGCCGGGTCCAGGTCGCCGGAGCGGGTGCCCATGACCAGGCCCTCCAGCGGGGTCAGGCCCATCGAGGTGTCCACGCAGCGGCCGCCGGCGACGGCGGAGGCGCTGGCGCCGTTGCCCAGGTGCAGCACGATCACGTTCACCGCCTCGGGATCCTTGCCCAGCAGCTGGGCGGTGCGGCGCGAGACGTACTGGTGCGAGGTGCCGTGGAAGCCGTACCGGCGCACCTGGTGGGCGTCGGCGACGGCCCGGTCGATCGCGTAGCGGGCCGCGTACTCGGGCATCCCGGCGTGGAAGGCGGTGTCGAAGACGGCCACCTGCGGCAGGTCGGGGCGGAGTTTGCGGGCCACCTCGATGCCGGTGATGTTGGCCGGGTTGTGCAGCGGGGCCAGCGGGATCAGCTCGCGCAGCTCCTCGACCACCTCGTCGGTGATCAGCGTCGGCTCGGTGAAGCGGGTGCCGCCGTGCACGGTGCGGTGGCCGATGGCCGCCAGGCGCGGCGAGTCCAGGCCGAGCCCGTCCGCGGCCAGCTCGTCCGCGACGGCGGCGAGCGCGCCGGCGTGGTCCGGGAACGACTCGTACCGCTCGCGCGGCGCGTGCCGGGCGGGCTCGTGCTTGATCCGGCCCTGGCCCTCGCCGATCCGCTCCACGATGCCGGAGGCCAGCCGGGCGCCTCCCCCAGCCTCCGGCCGGGGGGACCCCCATGCCATGTCGATGAGCTGGTACTTCACCGACGAGGAGCCGGAGTTGAGGACGAGGACCCGCGTGGCGTCGCTCACTGCCCGTTCTCCTTCTGCCGCGCGGCGGCCTGGTGCGCGGCCGCCTGCTGGGCCTGGACGGCGGTGATCGCCACGGTGTTGACGATGTCCTGCACCAGCGCGCCGCGGGACAGGTCGTTGACCGGCTTGCGCAGCCCCTGCAGTACCGGCCCGACCGCGATCGCCCCGGCGGAGCGCTGCACGGCCTTGTAGGTGTTGTTGCCGGTGTTCAGGTCCGGGAAGATCAGCACGCTCGCCTGCCCGGCCACGGCCGAGCCCGGCAGCTTGGTCCGGGCCACCGACGGGTCCACCGCCGCGTCGTACTGGATCGGGCCTTCGACCTGGATGTCCGGGCGCTGCCCGCGCACCAGCTCCGTGGCCTTGCGGACCTTGTCGACGTCCGCGCCGGAGCCGGAGGTGCCGGTCGAGTAGGAGAGCATGGCCACCCGCGGGCTGACGCCGAAGCGGCCCGCGGTCGCCGCGGACTGGATCGCGATGTCGGCCAACTGCTCGGCGTCCGGGTCGGGGTTGACCGCGCAGTCGCCGTAGACGAGCACCCTGTCGGCCAGGCACATGAAGAAGACCGAGGAGACGATCTTCGCCTCCGGCGAGGTCTTGATGATCTCGAAGGCGGGGCGGATCGTCGCCGCCGTCGAGTGCACCGCGCCGCTCACCATGCCGTCGGCCAGGCCCTCCTGGACCATCAGCGTGCCGAAGTAGCTGACCTCCGAGACGACGTCCAGGGCCAGCTCGACGGTCATGCCCTTGTGCTTGCGCAGCTCCGCGTAGACCTCGGCGAAGCGGTCACGCAGCGGGGAGGTGACCGGGTCGATGATCCGTGCGCGGGCCCGGGCGCCGTTCGCCTCGTCGGCGACGTCCTCCACCTCGAAGGTGAGGTTCAGTCCCAGCTCGGCGACCTTGCGGCGGACCGCGTCCTCGGCGCCGAGCAGGGTGAGGTGGCAGACGTTGCGGCGCAGCAGCACCTCGGCCGCGCGCAGCACCCGTTCCTCGGCGCCCTCCGGCAGCACGATCTCGCGCAGCGTCGCCCCGCGGGCGCGCTCCAGCAGCTCGTGCTCGAACATCATCGGGGTGACCCGCTCGGTGCGGGTCAGCTCGATCCGGTCCGTCAGCTCGGCGGTGTCCACGTGCAGTTCGAACAGGCCGAGCGCGGTCTCGGCCTTGCGCGGGCTGGCCGCGGTCAGCTTGCCCTCCAGCGTGGAGAGGTCCATCGCGGTCGGGTAGCTGCCCTCCTGCACTGCCAGCACGGGGGTGCCGGGGGCGAGCCGCTCGGCGAGCTTCATCACCGTCGGGCCGGGCGTCTCGCCCAGCGTCAGCAGCACGCCCGCGATCGGCGGCGCTCCGGCGGCGTGGGCCGCGAGGGAGCCGATCAGCAGGTCGGCCCGGTCGCCCGGGGTGATCACCAGGCAGCCGTCGGAGAGCGCGTCGAGGAACTTGGGCAGCATCGCGCCGCCGAAGACGAAGCGGCGCACGTCGCGGGCGAGGCCCGCCGGGTCGCCGAGCAGCACTTCCGCGTGGGTGGCCTCGGCCACCTGGGTGACGGTGGGCGCGGACAGCGCGGGGTCGTCGGGGATCACGTAGCAGGGGACGTCGGGCCCCTTGGCCAACCGCCGGGCCACGGCCTGCTTGTCGCCGGGTGCGACGCGGTTGGCGACCATCGCGAGGATGGAGCAGCCCAGGTCGGTGTAGGAGCGGTGCGCGTTGCGGACCTCGTTGACGACCGTCTCCGCGCTCTCGCGGTGGCCGCCGATGACGGGCAGGACGCCCGCGCCGAACTCGTTCGCGAGCCGCGCGTTGAGCGCGAGCTCGTCGGGGATGTTGGTGGACGCGAAGTCGGTGCCGAGGACCAGCACCGCCTCGCAGTCGCGCTCGACCGCGCGGAAGCGGTCCACCAGCAGCCCGACCAGCTCCTCCTGGCCGCGCTCGGCCTGGATGGCGGCGGCCTCGTCGTAGCTCAGCCCGTACAGGGCCTCCCGCGGCAGGTCGACGCGATAGCGCCCGCGCAGAAGCTCGACCACGTGGTCGGTGGGCGGGTGCACCAGGGGCCGGAACAGACCCACCCGGTCGACGTGCCGGGTCAGCAGCTCCATGACTCCCAGCTCGACGGCCTGCCGGCCGTCTCCCCTCCCGATACCGGTCACGTAGACACTGCGGGCCACCGAGGCACTCCGTTCACAGTCCTTGTCCGAGCGGCTTCGAGCCTACCTTCGCATTTCGGACAGCGTGGCGCGCACCAGGGAACTGGTGACCAAGGTCCCACATCTCCTGCTAGCCGCCGAGCTGGGTGCGCCAGTGCTGGAAGAGTCCCATCGCGTCGCCGCAGTAGGACCAGGGGACGCGGGTGGGGCGGTCGCCCAGGAGGGTGGAGACCTGCTGGGCCTCGCTGAGGAGGCCCGCGAAGACGAGGCCGTGCAGGAGCAGGTTGAGATCGGTGACGTCCGCCGCGAACTCGCGCGGGGCGCGGTGGGCGATCCAGCCGCGGAGGGTGCCGTGCAGAGCCTGGACCGCGACCTCGTGGGTCCAGTGGTAGGTGAGGCCGACCGCCGCCGCGCCCTCCGACTCGACCCGGTGGCGGAAGTGTTCGGCGCGTGCCGCCTGGGTCAGCGCGGCCAGCGGGGAGCCCGCGGGGGCGAACGCCGCGCTGTCGCGGGCGAAGTTGTACATCTCGCCGTAGCTGCCGTGCCAGCGCGCGGACAGGTGGCGCAGCACCTGGTGGTGGCCCTCGCGGTTGAACTGGTCGCGGGCCTGGAGCTCGCGCCACCAGTGCCAGACGTGCGGGTGGCCGCCGCCGTAGAGGCGGGCCAGGGTCATCAGCGAGACCCACGGGGTGGGGTCGACGGGGTTCCGCTCCGCGGCCTGCAGGCAGATCCGCGCGGTGCGGTCGAGTTCGCGCCGTTCCAGCGCGTCCTGCGCCGGTGGTGGGGTGCCGCTGCTCTGCTTGGACGCGGCCCCGGAGACGGCGAGGAAGAGGCGCTGCACCTCGGTCTCGGCGCGCAGCGCCAGCGCGTCGTGGCTGTTCGGCTCGGCGACCTGCCAGGACTCGACGGTGCGGGTGGAGGCGGCGGCGTCGGCCAGCAGCCGGAGCCGGTGGGTGCGCCGGTCCCAGTCGGCGCCGGTGTCGCGCAGCAGGTCGCGCGCCCCCTGCCAGCGGCCGACGACGAGGTCCCGGCGGGCCGTGGCGAGGTCCACGTCGCCCAACGTCGGGTCGAACTGCGGTGCGGTGGTGCGGCGTCGTGAGGCGCGGGCCATGGTGGCTCCCCTGCATGAGTGCCGAATGCGGAAAGCCGACAACCGGCAGTCGTTTCCGACTGCCGGTTGCGGCTACTGGTGCTGGTGGATCGTCATAGATCGGTGGCGACGCCGCCGCCGTGCGGGGCGGTCGTCTTGAGGGAGGAGCTGCCGAACTCGGCGTCGACCGCGTCGGCGAGCGCGGCGTCCAGACGGGCGCCGGGGTTGGTGTAGAAGCTGCTGCCCTTGGCCCAGTAGATCGCCAGCGGGACGATGCCGAGGGCCAGGGCGCCGAGGCCGATCAGGATCTGGGTGAGCGGCAGGTTCATGCAGTTCTCGATGAAGAGGAAGCCCATGAAGACCGCGCCCGCGCCCGGCCAGACCGCGACGAAGATCAGGTTGCGGAGCGACTTGAACGCCACCTTGCGGTAGGCGACGACCACCGCGATGCCGGCCAGCGCGTAGTAGACGCAGATCTGCAGACCGATCGCGGCCACCGCGTCGCCGAGGATCTTGGTGACCGACCCCAGCGCGCTGGAGGCCACGAAGAGGCCCAGCGAGATCACCACGATGACGCCCAGCGCCACGTACGGGGTCTGCCAGCGGGCGTGAGTCTTGCCGAAGACGGCCGGCAGGGTCTTGTCGCGGCCCATGGCGAAGAGCGAGCGGCTGATCTGGATCAGCGTCGTCTCCAGGGTGGCGACGGTGGAGAGGACGACGGCCAGCACCATGATCTTGCCGCCGGCGCCGGGCCAGACCGCCTCGCCCAGGGTGTTGAGGAACGGCGCGCCGCCTGCGATGTCCTTCTGGCTGACCATCATGTTGACGGCGATGGTGACGATCTCGAAGAGCGCGAAGACCGCGGCGACACCGAGCAGACCGCCCATGCCGGAGTTCTTCTTGGAGTCGGTGGTCTCCTCGCTCAGATTGGCGGTGACGTCCCAGCCCCAGAAGTAGAAGGCGGCCACCAGCGCCGCACCGGCGAAGCCGCTGAACCCGCCGAAGTGGCCGAATCCCCACAGCCAGGACCACTGGAAGTGGGCGGCGCTGCCGCCGTGGATCAGCGCCGCGATGCCGAAGCCAGCGAGGATCAGCACCTCGATGCCGGTCATGATCCACTGCGCGTGCGCGGTGATCCGCGCGCCGAGCAGCACCAGCAGGGCCATCACCAGGAAGACGAAGGCGCCGACGCCCACGCAGGCCCAGGTGTTGCCGGCGAGCGAGGCCGAGAAGAGGGAGAGGGTGTACTGACCTGCCGGGAGCGAGCCGGCGACCATGAAGATCAGCGCCGAGACGACCAGCGACCAGCCCGCGGCGAAGCCGAGCGCCGGGTGCAGTGCGCGGCCGACCCAGGAGTAGCTGGCGCCCGCGTTGACGTCCAACCGGCCGAGGTAGTTGAAGGCCCAGGCGATGCCCAGCATCGGGATCGCGCACCACAGCAGGGCGGCGGGGCTGAAGAGACCGGCCGCGGCGAGCAGGGCGACGGTGCTGGCAGCCAGCGAGTAGGCGGGGGCGCTGCCCGCGATGGCCATGACGATGGTGTCGAAGGTGCCGAGGACGTCGGCCTTGAGGCCGCCTCTGCCTTCGGTCGGGGTGAACTCGCTCAACGGAACCTCTCCTGCGCCGGCCGAGGGTGTGGGGGAGGGACGCCTCGGCCGGCGGTTGGTGGGGATGGATGTGCGCGGGCACGCAGGCATGCCGGACGCACTCAAGCAGGTGTGATCGCGAGCTGGGCAACAGCCTTGTGTCGCTGGTGTTTCCGGAAGCGGGGTCGCCGCTCGGACACCTCTGGCTCCAGCGCGTGCCACATGGTGCCGCTAGCGGACCGAAACTGGCAATGGTTTGGCGGAATTCGTTCAGTGGCTTTCCTGGGCTACGGAATCGGTGGCGATTTCCGGCCCATGTCACGAAAACCGTTGCGGACGACTCTTCAGACGCCCCACTCCGCGCGCAACTCGGCGAGGGCCTCGTGGAAGCCCGGGAAGGTCTTCTTCACGCAGCCCGGGTCGTCCAGGGTGATGCCGGGGGTGCGCAGTCCGGTGACCGAGAAGGACATCGCGATCCGGTGGTCGCCGTGGCAGGCGATCTCGACCGGACCCCGCGGCTGCGCGGGCCGGATCTCGATCCAGTCGCGGCCCGTGCTGACCGGGACGCCGAGCGCGGTGAGGTTCTGCTCGCAGGCCGCCAGGCGGTCGCACTCCTTGATCCGGGTGTTGTAGACGTCCTCGATCCGCACCGGGCCGTCGGCGAACGGCGCGATCGCCGCCAGCGTCGGGACGGTGTCGGAGATGTCGCGCATGTTGACGGTGACCCCGCGCAGCCCGCCGGTGCCGGTGACGGTCGTGCCCTCCGCGGTGATCGAGACGTCGGCGCCCATCTCCCGCAGCACCTCGGCGAAGCGCAGGTCGCCCTGGAGGGAGTCGGTGCCGAGCCCCGGCACGGTGACGGAGTTGCCGGTCAGCGCGGCGGCGGCGAAGACGTAGCTGGCGGTGGAGGCGTCCGGCTCGATCAGGTAGTCCGTCGCCGTGTAGGGAACGGGCGGGACGACGAAGGTGTCGCCCTCGCGGTGCGCCGGGTTGCCGAAGCGGTTCATCATCGCGAGCGTGATCTCCACGTACGGCACGGAGACCAGGTCGGTTACGGTGATGTCCAGGCCCCGCTCGGTCAGCGGGCCGGTCAGCAGCAGCGCGGTGAGGAACTGCGAGGACAGGCCGGCGTCCAGGGTGAGCGGGCCGCCCTTGATGCCGCGGGCCTCGATCCGCAGCGGGTGGTGACCCTCGGCCTCCTCGTGCACCAGGTCCACGCCGAGCTCGCGCAGCGCCTCGGTCAGCGGGCCGAGCGGGCGACGGCGCATCTGCGCGGAGGCGTCGAAGCGGAACGAGCCGTGCCCGGCCGCGGCCAGGGCCGGCAGGAAGCGCGCGGTCGTCGCGCCGTCACGACAGAAGACGTCGGCCTCGGCGACGCCGGGGCCGGCCGGGCGCCCCTCGATCGTCCAGGCCCCCGGCTGCCGGTCCACCGCGTAGCCGAGGGAGATCAGTCCCTCGGCGAAGCCCTCCGAGTCGTCGGAGAGCAGCGGCTGTCGCAGCGTGGTGGTGCCTTGGGCGGCCGCCGCGAGGTAAAGGGCGCGCGCGGTGACGGACTTGGACCCGGGGATCTCGACGACGGTCATGCGGCCGAGGATACGGCCGCACGCTCGACTACGCGGGGCTCAACCAGATGGTGGAAAGCGGCGGCAGGGTCAGCTCGGCACTGGTGTCGCGGCCGTTCCACTCGACTTGCTCGGCCTTGACCGGATCGGGGTTGCCCACCCCGCTGCCACCGTAGACAGCGGTGTCGGTGTTGAGGATCTCCAGCCAGCGCGCGTCCCGGACGTCGGCCCGGACCGTCGGCAGCCCCACCCGGTAGCCGTGTCGGACGACCGGGGACATGTTGCTGACGCAGACCAGCGGCCGTCCCTGGGTGTCGTAGCGGACGAAGGAGAAGACGTTGTCGTCCGCCGCGCCGCCGTCGAGCCAGGAGAAGCCGGCCGGGTCGCCGTCCAGCTGCCACAGCGCCGGGGTGTCCAGGTAGAGCCGGTTGAGGTCGCGCACCAGGTCCCGCACGCCCTCGTGCTCGGCGTGTGCGGGCCACTTCGGGTCCAGCACCCACCACTGCGGGCCCTCCTTGTGGTCCCACTCCGCGCCCTGGGCGAACTCGCTGCCCATGAAGAGCAGTTGCTTGCCCGGGTGGGCCCACATGAAGCCGAGGTAGGCGCGGTGGTTGGCGCGTTGCTGCCACCAGTCGCCCGGCATCTTGGAGACCAGCGCCCGCTTGCCGTGCACCACCTCGTCGTGCGAGATCGGCAGCACGTAGTTCTCGCTGTACGCGTAGACCATCGAGAAGGTCATGTCGTTGTGGTGGAACCTGCGGTGCACCGGCTCCTTGCTCATGTAGACGAGCGAGTCGTGCATCCAGCCCATGTTCCACTTGAGGCCGAAGCCGAGGCCGCCGTGGTCGGTGGGCGCGGTGACGCCGGGCCAGGCGGTGGACTCCTCGGCGACGGTCACGATGCCGGGGCAGCGCCGGTAGACGGTGGCGTTCATCTCCTGCAGGAACCTGACGGCGTCCCAGTTCTCGCGTCCGCCGTGCTCGTTGGGCAGCCACTCGCCGTGCTCGCGGGAGTAGTCCAGGTACAGCATCGAGGCCACCGCGTCGACCCGCAGGCCGTCGACGTGGAACTCCTCGCCCCAGTAGACGGCGTTGGCGACCAGGAAGTTGCGCACCTCGGCCCGGCCGTAGTCGAACTCGAGGGTGCCCCAGTCCGGGTGCTCGGCGCGACGCGGGTCGGCGGGCTCGTACAGCGGCTCGCCGTCGAAGCGGGCCAGCGCGAAGTCGTCCTTGGGGAAGTGCGCGGGCACCCAGTCCACGATCACGCCGATACCGGCCCGGTGCAGCTCGTCGACCAGATACCGGAAGTCGTCCGGAGTCCCCAGCCGCGACGTCGGCGCGAAGTAGCCGGAGACCTGGTAGCCCCAGGAGCCGTCGAAGGGGTGCTGCATCACCGGCATGAGCTCGACATGGGTGAAGCCGAGGTCGCGGACGTAGCCCGGCAGCTCGTCGGCGAGCTGGCGGTACGTCAGGCCAGGCCGCCAGGAGCCGGGGTGGAGCTCGTACACGCTCATCGGCGCCTGGTGGTGCGGCAGTCGGCCGCGGGTCGCCATCCAGTCCGCGTCGTGCCACTCGTAGCGCGAGGAGGTGACCACGGAGGCCGTCGCGGGCGGGCACTCGGCGCGGCGGGCCAGCGGGTCGGCCTTCTGCAGCATCCGCCCGTCGCGGGTGGCGATCTCGAACTTGTACGTCGTGCCCTCGCCGACGCCGGGCACGAACAGCTCCCACACCCCGCTGGCCCCGAGCGAGCGCATCGGGTGCGCGGCCCCGTTCCAACCGTTGAAGTCGCCCACGATCCGCACCCCGGACGCGTTCGGCGCCCACACCGCGAACGCGGTGCCGTTCACTCCCTCGATCAGCCGCGGGTGCGCGCCCAGCGCCCGCCACAGCTGCTCGTGGCGGCCCTCGGCGATCAGGTGCAGATCGGTCTCGCCGAGCGTGGGCAGGAAGCGGTAGCCGTCCTCCTGCTCGTGCTCCGTTCCGGCGTAGCCGACCTGGAGCAGGTAGCCCTCGGTGACGCTGCCCTTGGGCAGCAGGCCGGTGAAGAGCCCGTCCTGCTGGTGGGTCAGTTCGAACGTGGCGGTCCCGGTGTCGACGACGACGCGCTCGGCCAGCGGGCGCAGCACGCGCACGGCCGTGCCGTAGACCGTGTCGTGCGCGCCCAGCAGCCCGTGCGGATCGTGGTGCCAACCGCCGACGAGCCGCTCCACCTCGCCGGGGGCGAGCGGCGCCTCGGGCACGGGCCGTTCCGCGTCCGCGACGGGCAGCGGCTCGCTCGCGGCGGCGTCCACCGCCTTCCGCGCGCCGCGGTCCGTGCCGGCGGCCGCCTTCCTGGCGGCGGCACCCCCGCCGGTCTTGGTGTGCGCTCCCTTGAAGGTGGCGGGTACGTCGAACCGGGTCACGATCTATGCCTCCGTCGGGGTCTGTCGTGTCGGGGTGTCCGGGGTGACGGCCGCGGGGTGTGCCGTCGTCGTGGCCAGTCGGGCGCAGGCGGCCAGGGGGATGCTGACCCAGTCGGGGCGGTGCCGCGCCTCGTAGACCACCTCGTAGACCGCCTTGTCGGTCTCGAAGGCGCGCAGCAGCACCGGGTCGAGGGTGGGGTCCTCCGCGCCCGTGGCCGCGTAGCCGGCGCAGAAGGCCTCGCGGTTGCGGGCCGCCCAGGTCGCGGCGACGGCCGGGTCGGCGAGGCGGGCGTGGGCGGCGGCGTAGTCGAAGGAGCGCAGTATCCCGGCGACGTCCCGGACGGCGGGCTGCGGCAGGCGCCGCTCGTCCAGCGTCTTGGCCGGTTCACCCTCGAAGTCCAGCAGCACCCAGCCGCGGGCGCTGCGCAGCACCTGACCCAGGTGCAGGTCGCCGTGCACGCGCTGGGCGCGCAGCCGCAGGCCGCCGCGTGCGGCGAGGGCCAGGTCGCGGAAGACCTGCCGCAGCGCGTCCCGGTGCCGGCCCAGCGCGGGGACCGCGAGGCAGGCGGCGTCCAGGCGCAGCGCCATGGTCTCCGCCATCGACTCGACCTCGGCCCGGCGCAGCACCGTCACCGGGAGGCTGCGGGCCAGCGCGAGGTGCACGTCGGCGGTGGCCCGGCCGAGCAGAAACGACTCTGCGGCGAAGTTGCCGACGCGGGACGGATCGGCGTCGAGCAGCTGGATCTGGCGCAGCGCCAGCTCCCAGCCGTCCTCGGCCTCGCGCAGGAAGTGGGTGAGCACCCCCAGCGTCGCCGGGGCCTCCTGCGGGGCGTCCGGCAGCTCCGCCTCGAACCAGGCCAGCGGCGCCGGGATCCGGCTGCTGCCGGCCCGGCCGAGCGCCAGCGACAGCTCCAGATCCGGGTTGAGGCCGGGGGCGACCCGCCGGAACAGCTTGAGGATCGCCGCCTCGGCGGGGGCGCCGGCGTCGTAGATGATCGAGGTGTTGGACTGCTCGGCGGTGCCGACCCGGCCGGGGGCCGCCGCGGGCAGGCGTCCGCCGAGCGTGGAGAAGCGCAGCGGACCGAGCCGCTGCGGCGAGGTGAGCAGAGCCAGCAGCCGGCGTGTCAGTGCCGGGTCGTAGGCTGCGTCGTAGGTGACCAGCCCGTCGTGCGGGCCGCTGGTGATCCGGCCGATCACGGCGTCCTGGGGCACGTCCGCGCCGTGCAGGCCGGAGGGCCCGTCGGGGTGGGCGCCGAGCAGGAGTTGGTAGACGTCGACGACGGGCGCGCCGCCGCCCGGCTGACGCTGCTCGACGCGCAGCAGCAGGTGCAGCAGCGTGCCGGTGCCCCGGGCCAGGCCGGTCGGGCCGGGCAGGGCGGTGACGGCCAGCGGGGTGATCGCCGAGATCGGGTGGCCCTTGCCGGCGAACCAGCGGCGGCGCGGCAGCCAGTCGCGCAGCAGGGGCAGGGTGGCCTCGACCAGCGGGCGGTAGCCGGTCGCGGGAGTGGGCGGGACGGGTGTGGTCACGGCACGCGGGCGGGAGGTGTCGGACATGTCTCCCTTTCCCCGGAAAGGCCGGTACAACCGGTGATGAGGGCGGTCATCACCGGTTGAACCATTTTTCCCGGAACGGACGGACGTGGCATCGTCGGCACGCCCGGCGAGGACGGCGTTGCGCAGGACGGGGGAACGAGGCTCCGGTTACGGACGAGCGTGCGATGGAACAGAGTTCACTGGGACGGGCATGTCCCCCGGCCGCAGGCGGAACCAGTAGAAGCCGTGACCCGCAAGAGTGAGCAGGTACGGCAGTTGGCCGATCGCCGGGAACCGCACCCCGCCGATCAGTTCCACCGGGTGCATCCCCTCGAACTCGCGCAGGTCCAGCTCGGTGGGCTGGGCGAAGCGCGAGAAGTTGTTGACGCACATGACCAGGTCGTCGCCGTAGGAGCGCAGGTAAGCGAGCACGGCCGGGTTGCTGGACGGGAGCTCCGCATAGGAGCCGAGCCCGAAGGCGGGGTTGAGCTTGCGGAGCTCGATCATCCGGCGGGTCCAGTGCAGCAGCGAGCTGGGGTTCGCCATCTGCGCCTCGACGTTGGTCACCTGGTAGCCGTAGACCGGGTCCATGATGGTCGGCAGCGAGAGCCGGCCCGGGTCGGCCGCGGAGTACCCCGCGTTGCGGTCCGGCGTCCACTGCATCGGCGTGCGGACGCCGTCGCGGTCACCGAGCCAGATGTTGTCGCCCATACCGATCTCGTCGCCGTAGTACAGGACGGGGGAGCCGGGCAGGGAGAGCAGCAGCGCGGTGAAGAGCTCGATCTGGTTGCGGTCGTTGTCCAGGAGCGGGGCGAGCCGCCGGCGGATGCCGACATTGGCGCGCATCCGCGGCTCCTTGGCGTACTCCGCGTACATGTAGTCGCGCTCCTCGTCGGTGACCATCTCCAGGGTCAGCTCGTCGTGGTTGCGCAGGAAGATGCCCCACTGGCAGCCGGAGGGGATGGCCGGCGTCTTGGCGAGGATCTCGGAGACGGGGTAGCGGCTCTCGCGCCGTACCGACATGAAGATGCGCGGCATGACGGGGAAGTGGAACGCCATGTGGCACTCGTCGCCGCCCCGGGAGAAGTCGCCGAAGTAGTCGACCACGTCCTCGGGCCACTGGTTGGCCTCGGCCAGCAGCACGGTGTCCGGGTACTCGGCGTCGATCTCCGCGCGCACCCGCTTCAGGAACTCGTGGGTGGCGGGGAGGTTCTCGCAGTTGGTGCCGTCCTCGGCGTAGAGGTAGGGCACCGCGTCGAGGCGGAAGCCGTCGATGCCGAGGTCCAGCCAGAACCGCAGCGCCGCCAGCATCTCCTCCTGGACCTGGGGGTTCTCGTAGTTCAGGTCCGGCTGGTGGGAGAAGAAGCGGTGCCAGAAGTACTGCTTGCGGATCGGGTCGTAGGTCCAGTTGGAGGTCTCGGTGTCGACGAAGATGACCCGGGCGTCCTGGTAGAGCTTGTCGTTGTCCGCCCACATGTAGTAGTCGCCGTAGGGGCCGTCCGGGTCGGTGCGGGAGGCCTGGAACCACGGGTGCTGGTCGCTGGTGTGGTTCATGACGACGTCGATGATGATGCGCATGCCGCGCTGGTGGGCGGCGTCCACGAACTCGACGAAGTCGGCCAGGTCGCCGAACTCGGGCAGCACGGCCGTGTAGTCGGCCACGTCGTAGCCGCCGTCCCGCAGCGGCGAGGCGAAGAACGGGGGCAGCCAGAGGCAGTCCACGCCGAGCCACTGCAGGTAGTCGAGCTTGGAGGTCAGACCCTTCAGGTCCCCGACGCCGTCCCCGTTGCTGTCCTGGAAGGACCTGACCAGGACCTCGTAGAAGACGGCGCGCTTGAACCACTCCGGGTCGCGGTCGCGCTGTGGGGTGTCGGCAAAGGTGTCGGGGACGGGTTCGTTGACGATCACTGAGCGGCCCTCCGGACCGTGAGGATGTGTGCCGGCATGGTGTGGGGGTCCAGCCGTACGTAGTTGTGTCGTCCCCACCGCCAGACGGCGCCGCTCAACTCGTCGAGCACCTCCCACTGCCCGTCACCCCACTCCTCGTCAGGGCCCCCTGCCAGGTGGGACAGGGCGCTCGGGTCGAGACTGAGCGTGCCCTCCTGCGGGTGGTGCGGGTCAAGGGTGACCACGGTCAGCACGGTGTCCTCGCCGCGGGTCTTGCTGTAGGCGAGCAACTGGTCGTTGTCGGTGGGGTGGAACCGCAGGTTGCGGAGCTCCTGCAGGGCGGGGTGCGCGCGACGCAGCCGGTTGAGGGTGGTCAGCAGCGGCGCGAGCGTGTCCGTGCGCGACCAGTCGCGCGGACGGAGCTGGTACTTCTCCGAGTCCAGGTACTCCTCGGAGCCCGGCTTCGCGGGGGCGCCCTCGTAGAGCTCGAAGCCGGCGTAGACGCCCCAGCTCGGGGCGAGGGTGGCGGCGAGGACCGCGCGGATCGCGAACGCGGCCCGGCCGCCCCGCTGGAGGTAGGCGTGCAGGATGTCCGGGGTGTTGGTGAACAGGTTCGGCCGCATGTAGGCGGCCGACTCCCCGGAGAGCTCGGACAGGTACTCCGTCAGTTCCTGCTTGGTGTTACGCCAAGTGAAGTAGCTGTACGACTGGTGGAAGCCGACCTTGGCCAGGGTGTGCATCATCGCCGGGCGGGTGAACGCCTCGGCCAGGAAGAGCACGTCCGGGTCGTTCTTGGCGATCTCGCCGAGCACCTTCTCCCAGAAGACGACCGGCTTGGTGTGCGGGTTGTCCACCCGGAAGATCCGCACGCCGTGCGACATCCAGTGGCGCAGCAGCGAGACGGTCTCGGCGACCAGCCCGTCGAAGTCCCGGTCGAAGTTGATCGGGTAGATGTCCTGGTACTTCTTGGGCGGGTTCTCGGCGTAGGCGATGGTGCCGTCGGCACGCTGGGTGAACCACTCCGGGTGCTTCTCGACCCAGGGGTGGTCGGGGGAGCACTGCAGCGCGAAGTCGAGCGCGACCTCCATGCCCAGCTCGGCGGCGCGGGCGGTGAACGCGTCGAAGTCCGCCATGGTGCCGAGGTCCGGGTGGATCGCGTCGTGCCCGCCCTCGGGCGAGCCGATCGCCCAGGGGGAGCCGACGTCGTGCGGGCCGGCGTCCAGCGTGTTGTTCGGGCCCTTGCGGAAGGCGCGGCCGATCGGGTGAACCGGCGGCAGGTAGACCACGTCGAAGCCCATCGCGGCCACGGCCGGCAGCCGCTCGGCGGCGGTGCGCAGGGTGCCGCTGACGGGTCGGCGACGGCCCGTCGGGTCGACCTTGGCGCCCTCGGAGCGCGGGAAGAACTCGTACCAGGAGCCGAACAGCGCGCGCGGCCGGTCGACCTGCAGCGGCAGCGGGCGGGAGGCGGAGACCAGCTCCCGCAGCGGGTGCCGGGCGAGCGCGGCACGCAGCTCCGGGCCCAGGGCGGCCTCCAGCCGCTCCATGGGTGACAGCTCGGACTCACGCAGCAGCTCGGCGGCGGCGAGCACGTGGGCCTTGCCGTCCTTCTTCGGCACCCCGGCGGCGGCGCGGTCCAGCAGCAGCGCGCCCTCCTCCAGCATCAGGCCGGGCTCGACCCCGGCCGCGATCTTGATGCGGGCGGCGTGCTCCCAGGTGGCGACCGGGTCGGCCCAGGCCTCCACCGCGTAGGTCCAACGGCCGGGGGCGCCGGCGGTGATCTCCGCGCCCCAGCGGTCGGTGCCGGGAGCGAGCTCGCGCATGGGCGTCCACGGGCCGCTGCGGCCGCGCGGGTCGCGCAGCACCACATTGGCTCCGATCAGGTCGTGACCCTCGCGGAACAGGGTCGCGCTGACCTCGAAGACCTCGCCGACCACGGACTTGGCCGGGCGCCGTCCGCAGTCCACCGAGGGGCTGACATCCAGTACGGGAATTCGGCCGATCATCTGGAGCTGGTCGTCCTTTCGTGCGGCATCACGCAGGGCGGGGGTTGGGCAAACACAAGGTAAAGCCGAGGTGCTGGAGATCTTGGGACAAAAGGGGTGTCAAAGGAGCCAAGCGACCTAATGGCTCATCAGAAACACGTAGCCGGGTGATGGTGACGCAGAGTGAGGGTGACGCTGGGTGAAGGTGGTGCCGGGGGTGGTGCCGAGGGCGTTGCGGCAGTGCTGGGGCCCGACGAAGAGGCCTCGGGAGCGACCCAGAGGAGCCTTCCCCGACCTCGCCGCCCGGCAACCTGCCGGCTGTCGAACGTCGTCATGTTGACAACGATCGCGCGCGAGCAGTGGACACGCAGAACCGTCCGCTCCGCATCGGCGGAGCGCAGGTCCGCGCGCCCGCGTCGACCTGCTCCGATCCTCGCACCGAACGCGGGTGCTACGCGCGGGTAGCGGCGCATTTCGGCCACGGACCACGGCAGTTGGCCATCACTGGTTGGACGGCCGTGTGACGGAGTCGTGAATTCCTACGATCGTGCGCTCCCGCACTCCGGCGTGCGCCCGCGTGCGCCGTACCCCCGCACGAGTGAAGCGGAGCGCCGCCGATCGCACCAATGCGCCGAACGGCGGCAGTGCGCCTCCCCGTCTCCCGGCGAGGGCCTGACGGCGCGGCTATCTTCGGCTGCGTGAAGGCAATCCGACGTTTCACGGTCCGCACCGTCCTGCCCGAACCACTCCAGGCCCTCGGTGAGTTGGCACTCAATCTGCGCTGGTCATGGCATCCGGAGACGCGTGAGCTGTTCCGATCGGTCGATCCCGATGTCTGGGAGGCCACCGGCTGCGACCCGGTCCGCCTGCTCGGGGCGGTCTCCGGGCAGCGGCTCGCCGCCCTGGCGACCGACCGGCGGTTCCTGCGCCGACTCCACGACGCCGAGGAGGACCTCCGCGACTACCTCGCCGGTCCGCGCTGGTACCAGCAGCAGCGCGGCCGCGAGCTGCCCGCCGCCATCGGCTACTTCTCACCCGAGTTCGGCATCACCGCCGCGCTGCCGCAGTACTCCGGCGGCCTCGGCATCCTGGCCGGCGACCACCTGAAGGCCGCCAGCGACCTCGGTGTCCCGATCATCGGGGTCGGCCTGCTCTACCGCCACGGCTACTTCCGCCAGTCGCTCTCGCGCGACGGCTGGCAGCAGGAGCGCTACCCCCTGCTCGACCCCAACGAACTCGCCGTCAGCCTGCTGCGGGAGCCGGACGGCAGCCCCAGCATCGTGGCCCTGGCCCTGCCCGGCGGCCGCGCCCTGCACGCGCAGATCTGGAAGGCCCAGGTCGGCAGGGTGCCGCTGCTGATGCTCGACTCCGACATCGAGGAGAACGACGCCCGCGCCCGCGACGTGACCGACCGTCTCTACGGCGGCGGCAGCGAGCACCGGCTGCTGCAGGAGATGCTGCTCGGCATCGGCGGCGTGCGCGCGGTGCGCACCTTCTGCCGGCTCACCGGACACGCCGAGCCCGAGGTCTTCCACACCAACGAGGGACACGCCGGCTTCCTCGGCCTGGAGCGGATCCGCGAACTCACCCGTCCGGAGGAGGACGGCGGCGCCGGCCTCGACTTCGACGCGGCCCTGGAGGCGGTCCGCGCCGGAACCCTGTTCACCACTCACACGCCCGTTCCCGCCGGCATCGACCGGTTCGAGCGGCAGCTGGTGCAGCGTCACTTCGCCACCGGCGCGGTGGGCGCCACCGAGGGTGGGCCCAGCATCCCCGTCGACCGGGTGCTCGCGCTCGGCACGGAGAGCTGGTCCGGCGGCGACCCGGCGCTGTTCAACATGGCCGCGATGGGCCTGCGCCTGGCCCAGCGCGCCAACGGCGTCAGCGAGCTGCACGGACAGGTCAGCCGGGGCATGTTCAACGGCCTGTGGCCGGGCTTCGACGCCGCCGAGGTGCCGATCACCTCGATCACCAACGGCGTCCACGCGCCCACCTGGATCGACCCGGAGGTGGTCCGCCTCGCCGCCCGCGAGATCGGCGCCGAGCGGATCGACGACGCGATGATGCTCGGCGAGTCCCGCCGCTGGGACGGCATCGACCACATCGGGGACAGCGAGATCTGGGAGATGCGCCGCCGGATGCGCGCCCAGCTCGTCTCCGAGGCCCGCGCCCGGCTGCGCGCCTCCTGGCGTCAGCGCGGGACCGTCGACGCCGAGTTGGGCTGGACGGGTGACGTGCTCGACCCGGACGTGCTCACCATCGGCTTCGCCCGGCGCGTCCCGTCCTACAAGCGGCTCACCCTGATGCTGCGCGACCAGGAGCGGCTGCGCGGCCTGCTGCTGCACCCGACCCGGCCGATCCAGATCGTCGTGGCGGGCAAGGCCCACCCGGCGGACGACGGCGGCAAGGCGCTGATCCAGAAGCTGGTCGCCTTCGCCGACGACCACGCGGTGCGGCACCGGATCGTCTTCCTGCCCGACTACGACATGGACATGGCCGCGAAGCTCTACCCGGGCTGCGACGTCTGGCTGAACAACCCGCTGCGCCCGCTGGAGGCCTGCGGCACCTCCGGCATGAAGGCGGCGCTCAACGGCGCCCTCAACCTCTCCGTCCTCGACGGCTGGTGGGACGAGTGGTTCGACGGCTCCAACGGCTGGGCCATCCCCACCGCCGACGGAGAGGTCGACGAGGACCGGCGCGACGAGATCGAGTCCGGTGCGCTCTACGACCTGATCGAGTACCAGGTCGCGCCGCGCTTCTACGAGCGGGACGCCACCGAGCTGCCGCGCCGCTGGATCCAGATGGTCCGGCACACGCTGGTCACCCTGGGCCCGAAGGTGCTGGCGGGCCGCATGGTCCGCGAGTACGTCGAGCGGCTCTACGCCCCGGCAGCCGAGTCGCGGCGGGCGCTGGCCGCCGTCGGCGAGACCGGTGAGCCCTACGCGGGCGCGCGGGAGCTCGCGGAGTGGAAGACCCGGATCCGCGCCCGCTGGGGGCAGGTCCGCGTCGAGCACGTCGAGGCGGCGGGCGGCGCGGACGCGCCGGAGCTCGGCTCCACGCTGACGCTGCGGGTGCAGGTCCACCTCGACGGCCTGGACCCGGCCGACGTGGATGTGCAGGCGGTCTCGGGGCGCGTCGACGAGTCCGACGTCATCTCGGAGCTCTCCACGGTCTCCCTCAAGCCCGCCGACCGAGCCGACGTCGACGGCCGCTGGCGCTACGAGGGCCCGCTGGAGCTCAGCCGCACCGGCCCGTTCGGCTACACCGTCCGCATCCTGCCGAGCCACCGGCTGCTGGCCTCGGAGGCGGAGCTCGGCCTCGTCACCGTTCCGGCGGAGACGACGGGCTTCTCGGACGGCGTGCTGCGGTAGTCGCTGCGCCACCAGGGGCGTGGGGTCCGGCTCGCATCGGACCCCACGCCCCTGTTGCTTGCCCGTTGAGCGGACGTCACCGGAAGATCCGTCAGGGCCCTTTCCCCCCAGAAGTTTTGTGGGCAGAATTCTACGCGCGTTGTGCACCGCGCGTAGATCCGTCGTCCACGATCGGGAGCCCTGAATGTCCCTGAAGCGCCGCGACTTCGTCGCCGGTACCGCCGCGGTCGCGGCCGGTGCCGCTGTCGCCGCCACCGTGTCCGCCGACCCAGCCCAGGCGGCGGAGGAGCGTCGCCGGCCGCTCACGTACACGTTCACCGTTCTCGGCACCACCGACGTGCACGGCCATGCACTCAACTGGGACTACTTCACCGACGCCGAGTACGAGGACAAGGCGCAGAACGACGTCGGTCTGGCCAAGATCGCCACCTTGGTGCGGCAGATCCGCGAGGAGGTCGGCGCGGAGCGTGTCCTGCTGATCGACGCGGGTGACATCATCCAGGGCACCCAGCTCAGCTACTACTACGCCCGTGTCGACCCGATCGCGGCCAAGCCCGAGAGCAAGGCGCCGCGTCACCCGATGGCGCTGGCCATGAACGCCATGCGGTACGACGCGGCGGCACTGGGCAACCACGAGTTCAACTACGGCATCGAGACCGTCCGCGCCTTCGAGCGGCAGTGCGACTTCCCGCTGCTGGCGGCGAACGCGATCGACGCGAAGACCAACCGTCCCGCTTTCCCGCCCTACGTCGTCAAGAAGCTCCGCGTGCCGCACGGCCCGCATCTCAGGGTGGGCATCCTCGGGCTCACCAACCCGGGTATCGCCATCTGGGACAAGGACAACGTCTCCGGGAGGATGACCTTCAACGGCATCCCGGAGCAGGCCGCGATCCACGTGCCACGCGTCCGCAGCGCCGGCGCGGACGTGGTGATCGTCTCCGCGCACTCGGGCATCGACGAGCCCACCTCGTACGGCGACCAGATCCCCTACGCCGAGGACGCCTCGGGCGCGATGGCCGCGCAGGTGCCGGGCATCGACGCGGTCCTGGTCGGCCACACCCACAAGGAGGTCTCGCAGCGCATCGTGGTGAACGAGGCGACCGGCAAGCCCGTCGTGCTCTCCGAGCCGTACTGCTGGGGCTACCGCCTGACCCGTTTCGACTTCGAGGTGACGTTCGTCGACCACGCGTGGCAGGTCACCTCCTGCACGGCGACGACGCTCAACAGCAACACCGTCGACGAGGACCCGCACATCGCCGCCCTGGTGGCCAAGGAGCACGCCGCCGTCCGCGGCTACGTCAACCAGACCATCGGCACCTGCACGGAGAACCTCTCCATCGCCCGCGCGCCGTTCCAGTGCGTGCCGATCGTGGACCTGATCGGCCGCGTCCAGGCGGACACCGTCAAGGCGGCACTGGCGGGCGGCTCCTACGCGAAGCTGCCGGTGCTGGCACAGGCCGCGCCGTTCAACCGGACGGCCGACCTCCCGGCGGGCACGGTCCGCCTGCGCGACGCGGCCGGACTGTACATCTACGAGAACACCCTCGAAGCCAAGCTGATGACCGGTGCGCAGATCCGCGACTACCTGGAGTTCACCGCCGAGTACTTCAACACCCTCGCCGTGGGCGCGCCGATCGACGAGGCGGCGCTGACGAACGCGGGCGGCATCCCGGACTACAACTTCGACGAGGTGTACGGCGTCACCTACGACATCGACGTCTCCGAGCCGGTGGGTTCACGCATCAAGAACCTGCGGTTCCAGGGGGCTCCGCTGGACGACACCGCGCAGTTCGTCCTGGCGGTCAACAACTACCGCGCCAACGGAGGCGGCAACTTCCCGCACGTGGCCTCGGCCCAACTGCTGTGGAGCTCCTCGGACGAGATCCGCAACACGATCATTGCCTGGGTGCAGGCCAAGGGCGAGATCAACCCGAAGGACTTCTCCGCGGACGGCTGGCGTCTGGTCCGCCAGGGTGTTCCGTTGTACGGGTGAGGGGAGCCGGGCCCTGGACACCGCCCGGGGCACGCGGGCTCAGCCTCCTGAGTCCGCGTGCCGCGTCGCGCAACACGGCGTCACGGCCGGGGCCCTGCACAAGGGGCAGCACCGCGCGCAGCGCGTCCGTCAGCTCGTCGACCCGCGGGCGCGGTACCGGCGCGGGCAGCCCGCAGGCGTTCCACACCGCGGCGAGCGTCGCCCGCGGTCCGTCCGGCGCCGGCGTTCCGAGCGTCAGCGTCGGCCCGTCGTCGACCGTCAGCCGCACGCTCAGCGCCGGGCCGAGGTACTCCAACCCACCGGGGATCTCGACCGGCCCGGCCCAGCCCTCGTCCAACAGGAACCCGAGGGATCTCTGTCCGGCCAGGCGTACGACCCTGGCCGGATCCGTTCGCTTGCCCATGCCTCCATGCTGGCACCGCGGCCGTTCGCTGTCGCCGTCTCGGACCGTGGTCGCTCCCTCGCGCCGGTCGCGCGGCGCGGCTAGGGTGCACGCCATGAACCTGCTGGTGAGCCGCCGCCATGTGGACCATGGCCGTGTCACCACCACGAGTTGTCGCCGCGTCGGCTGACGCGGCCTGCACCGGAACTCCTCCGTCCTTCGAGGCCGCTCCACCGGTTCTCCAGCCGAGCGGCCCTCTTCGGTGTGCCCACCATTCGCGCCCCGGCGAGCATCCCCGCCTCCGCCGCGTTCACCGGCGGCCTGAGCCAGCGTCGACCTGAGCCGCGTCGACCTGAACCCCGACGGCAACGGCTGCCACCTCGTCTGGAGCGGCGACGTCAAGTCGGCCGCCCTGCCGCGACTCTCGCTCGCGGACGGCAGGATCTGCACCTTCACCGCCTCCGGCCCCACCCGCCCCCTGGGCGCCCAGACCTTCGCGTCCTACTCCTACGGGGATCCTGCGGATCACCAGTGGCTGAAGAACACGTCCTGCGCTAGGGTGCGCGCTGCTTGTCCAGCCCACCCGAACGTCAGCTTCGCGTCAACCCAGGGGATTTCGCATGCCGCACATCCGTCTCGCCGCACGAGCTGCTGTGCTTCTCGGCGTCCTGAGCAGCGGTCTCCCGTTGGCGACCGTCCAGGCGGGCGCGGCCGCCCCCGACTTCGCACCTCCCGTCTCGGTCACCACCGACGCCTCCACCTATGCCTACGGGGCCTGGGCGAAGGTCACCGTCCATGTCGGGGCCGATGCCGCCGGCGCCGGCGACTCCGCGACCATCGTCGCCGAGTCGGTCAATGACCTGAGGCCCGTGGTCAAGACCGGTGTCGTCGACGCCAAGGGAGACGTCGTCGAGTACTTCCGCCTCTGGAAGGACACGACGTTCCAGGTGACCGGTTGGGACAAGGCCAACGGTTCGAGGCAGGTCTCCCGGTCGGTCGCCGTCCGGGCCGGCCTGAACGAGCGGCTCGGTGGCTACTACCGCACCACTCACGTCGGGCGCACCATGTACCGGGTCTTCCGCGCCTGGAGCCGTCCGCAGTTGAGCGTCGTGGTGGCCCCCGACGACAAGTCCTCGCAGTCCGTGGTCTTTCGGGTGCAGGAGTACGTCCGTGGGGCCTGGCGCACCATCTCCACCTCTGTGTCCCTGCCGCTGGACGGGACCGGCAGGGCGGGGGTCGGACTGCTGCTCGACAACTCGCAGACCGGCCACCTGTACCGGTTCGACGTCCGCTACGGCGGCGACGACGAGAACGTCGCCACGGACGGTGCGTGGTTGTACTACACCGTCCGTGGCTGAGCGAGCTACACCAGGCTGTCGCGCCAGGCCGCGTGCAGACGCGCGAAGCGGCCGGTGCCGGCGATCAGGTCGGCTGGGGTGCCGTCTTCGACGATGTGGCCCTGGTCCATGACGAGGACGCGGTCGGCGATCTCCACCGTGGAGAGGCGGTGGGCGATGATGACCGCCGTGCGGCCCGAGAGGACCGTGGACATGGCGCGTTGGACCGCCTGTTCGCCGGGGACGTCCAGGGAGGACGTGGCCTCGTCGAGGATCAGCACCGCCGGGTCCGCCAGCAGGGCGCGGGCGAAGGCGACCAGCTGGCGCTGGCCGGCGGAGATGCGGCCGCCGCGCTTGCGGACGTCGGTGTCGAAGCCCTCCGGGAGCGCGGCGATGAACTCGTACGCGCCGATCGCCTTCGCGGCCGCCTCGATCTCCTCGCGGGAGGCGTCGGGGCGGCCGATGGCGATGTTCTCGGCCACCGTGCCGGAGAAGAGGAACGACTCCTGCGTCACCATGACCACGCCGCGCCGCAGTTCGGGCGTGGCCAGGTCCCGCAGGTCCACGCCGTCGAGGGTGACGCGGCCCTCGGTCGGGTCGTAGAAGCGGGCCAGCAGCTTGGCGAGCGTGGACTTGCCCGCGCCCGTCGCGCCGACGACGGCGACGCTCTGACCGGCCGGGAGGCGCAGGTCGAAGCGGGGCAGCACCTGCTTGCCGGTGCGGTAGGCGAAGGCGACGCCGTCGAAGTCGACCGCGCGGCCCGGGAGCGCGTCGTCCGTCCTGGCCGGCAGCGTGACCGGCTCGGCGGGCTCCGGCACCGACGGCTCGTGGGCCAGCAGACCGGCGATTTTCTCCAGCGCGGCCGAGGCCGACTGATAGCTGTTCAGGAACATCGCCACCTGGTCGACCGGGTCGAACAGCCGGCGCAGGTACAGCACCGCGGCGGCCAGCACGCCCAGCTGCAGGCTGCCCTGGGTGACCAGCACCGCGCCCCAGATCACCACGCCGGTGATCCAGATGTTGGCCGTGGCGCGCGAGGAGACGACGAACCGGGCCATCGACAGCAGACCCTGCGCGTTGGCCTCGGTGTACTCGCCGTTGGAGACGGCGAAGGCCTGCTCGTTGGCGGACTCGCGGCGGAACGCCTGGACCGGGCGGATGCCGTTCATGGTCTCGGTGAAACGGACGATGACCTGGGCCACCGCCGTGCGCGAGCGCCGGTAGATGACCTGCGAGCGGCGCCGGTAGCCGCGGGTGAAGAAGTAGATCGGCACCACCGAGGCCAGTGAGGCCAGGCCCAGGCGCCAGTCCATGACCAGCAGCAGCACGGCGATGTAGAGCACCGAGAGGATCACCGAGAGCAGCTCCTGCAGACCCTCGTTGAGCAGTTCGCGCACGGCGTCGACGTCGCTGGTGGCGCGGGAGATGATCCGGCCCGAGGTGTAGCGCTCGTGGAAGTCGAGCGAGAGCGCCTGGGCGTGCCGGAAGATCCGCTTGCGCATCTCCAGCAGGATGGCCTGGTTGACCACCCCGGAGAGCCGGATGAAGCTGCGCTGCAGCAGCGTGGCGATCGCCGCGCAGCCGAGGTAGCCCGCGGCCACCGCGATCAGCGGGCCGGCGTCGTGGTCGCGCAGGGCCGGGATGGCGCGGTCGATGGCGTACGACACCAGCAGCGGGCCCACCTGCAGTGCCGCCTGCTGGAGCGTGATCAGCAACATCGCCAGCGCGACGCGCGCCTTGTGCGGGCCGAGCAGCGAGCGCAGCAGCGCCCGGGGCGCGCCGGGCGGGACGGGGATGTCCTCGCCGTCAGCGGACGCGGGCGGGATCCGGTCCTCCTCGGCGAGGACCGCGTCGGGGGAGGGGCCCTGCTCCGTGACGGCCCGGCTCTCCTCGGTCTCGGTGACGCTCATCGCACCAGGCTCCCGTCCTCGGCTCGCTCGCCCGACATCAGTTCCCGGTACTCCGGGCTCGACTCCAGCAGTTCGTGATGGGTGCCGACGGCGGTGATCCGCCCGTCGGCCAGTAGCGCCACCCGGTCGGCCAGCTGCACCGTGCTGGGGCGGTGCGCGACCACCAGCGCCGTGGTGCCGGCGAGCACCTGGCGCAGCGCCTGCTCGACCAGCGCCTCGGTGTGGACGTCCAGTGCGGACAGCGGGTCGTCCAGCACCAGGAAGTCCGGAGCGCCGACGACGGCGCGGGCCAGCGCGAGCCGCTGGCGCTGGCCGCCGGACAGGCTCAGGCCCTGCTCGCCGACCTGGGTCGCCGGGCCCTCGGGCAGGGTGCGGACGAACTGCGCCTGCGCGACGTCCAGCGCCCGCTGCAGCGCCTCCTCGCCCGCGTCGGGCGCGCCCATCAGCACGTTCTCGCTGACGGAGGCGGAGAAGAGGGTCGGGTCCTCGAAGGCCATCGAGACCAGCTCGCGCAGCCGGGCGCGGGGGATCTCGCGGATGTTCGTGCCGTCCAGGGTGATCCGGCCGCCGTCGATCTCGTAGAGGCGGGGGAGCAGCGCGGTCAGCGTGGTCTTGCCGCTGCCGGTCAGGCCGACCAGCGCCATCGTCTCGCCGGAGCGGACGTGCAGGTCGAGGCCGCTCAGCAGGTCGGCGGAGTCGGCGGGCGCGTCCGGGTAGCGGAAGCGCACGCCCTCCAGCCGGATGCCGTCCCGCGTCGACGTGACGACCGGCTCGCGGGCGTCGGCGGAGGCCTCGGTCCCGGGGACCGTGTCGTCCGCCGCGTCCGCCGGGCGGGCGTCCATGACCTCGTAGAAACGATCCGTCGCGGTGGCGGCCTCGTTGCTGTAGGCCAGCAACCAGCCGAGCGACTCGACCGGCCAGCGCAGCGACAGCGCCGTGGAGAGGAAGCCGACCAGCGTGCCCGCGGTGGTGCTGCCGTGGGCCACCTGGACCACGCCCACCGCCAGCGAGACGCCGAGGGCGAGCTCGGGCAGGCCGACGATGACCGCCCAGAGGTCGGCCAGCAGCCGGGCCTTCTTCAGCTCGGTCTCGCGCAGCAGCTCGGCCTGGGCGCGGTAGCGGGCGGCCATGGTGCGGTGCCGGCCGAAGGACTTGAGGATCCGGATGCCCAGCACCGACTCCTCCAGCACCGTGGCCAGGTCGCCGTTCTGGTCCTGGGCGAGGCGGGCGGCGGCCGAGTAGCGGCGCTCGAAGTAGGAGCAGAGCAGGATCAGCGGGACCGCCGGAAGCACCGTGATCAGCGCCAGCTGCCAGTCCAGGCCGAACATGATGCCGATCCCGGTCAGGAAGACCGAGGAGTTGACGATCAGGAAGACCAGCGGGAAGGCCAGGAAGAGCCGGATGGTGTACATGTCGGACGTCGCCCGCGACAGCAGCTGGCCCGAGGCCCATCGGTCGTGGAAGGAGACGGGCAGCCGCTGCAGCTTGGCGTAGAGGTCCGCGCGCATCCGCAGCTCGACGTCGGCCAGCGGGCGGGCCACGAACCAGCGGCGCATGCCGAACAGGCCCGCCTCCATCAGGCCGAGCACGAGCAGCAGCAGACCCTGCTGCCACAGCCCGCCGGTGTCCCGGTGGGCGACCGGGCCGTCGACGATGTTCTTCAGCACCAGCGGGATCACCAGCGCCGAGAGCGAGGCGAGCAGCGCCGAGACGGTGGAGGCCGTCAGGCGCCAGCGGATCGGCCGGACGTACGGCCACAGCCGCAGCAGCGAGCGGGTCGCGGAGTGCTTGCGGTTCCGGTCGGGGGGTCGGGGGGAGGGCTGGGGTTCCGGCTGCGTCGACACCTTTCGGACTGTAGACGGAGGGACTGACAGCCCTCATCCCAATTTCCGCCCCTTACAGGGCGGCCCTCCTCATCCTGGCAGCTGCACCAGCACGTTTCCGCTGCCGTCCACCACGGCCAGGCTCTGGATGTCCGAGGAGCCGACGGAGGTGGAGGCCGGGACCGTGGTCGCCGCGCTGTAGCCGGACCCCCACGTGCCGGCCGTCTCGGTGCGGCCGTCCCGGGCGTGGACGACCAGGTGGCAGGTGACCCCCAGGGGCAGGTTGCCCAGCTTGAGCTGCACCTGGGTGCCCCAGTTCTCCGGCGTCAGTGCCGCCGAGGCGGTCACGTGGGTGCCCGGGTCCACGGCGGACACCGTCGTGGTGGGACTCGCTGCGGTGGGCGTCGTCGGCTGTGCGCCCCCCACGTACACCCATGCGCCGACGGCCGCCGCCGCTCCGGCCAGCGCGACCCCGGCCGCGAGCAGCACCCGCCGCCGCGGCCGACGGTGGCTCGGGCGCGGGGGCGTCCCGGCGGCTCGCTGCCCGGCCGCCGGGATCGGCCCCGTGTGGGCTGCCGCGTGCGACGCGTCCTGCGACGCCTCGTGCGACGCGGTGAGGGTCTGCGCGGCGGCCGCGGTCTCCTCCAGCTCCTCGAACGGAGTCCGCCGCAGCAGGCCCGGCAGCGGCGCCATCGCCATCAGCTCCGCCTGGCACTCCGCGCACCCCGCGAGGTGCGCCTCCAGCGCCGCCCGTTCCTCGGGATCGAGGGCCCCGAGCAGGTAGGCGCCGAGCTGGACGCTCTCCTGGCATGTCGTCATCGGGATGTCACTCCTCTCTCCTCCAGAACGTTCCGTAGTGCCCGCAATCCGTAGTAGCAGCGGGACTTGACCGTGCCCGGCGGGATGCCCAGGTGCTCGGCCGTCTCGGCCACGCTGCGGCGCAGGTAGTAGACCTCGATCAGCACCTCGCGGTGCTCGGCGCGCAGGCCGCGCATCGCCTCCAGCAGCTGCCAGCGCTCCAGCATCCGGTCCAGCTCCGCCTCGCTGTCGTCGGCGAGGCCGCCCCGGTCGTCCTCCGGTAAGGGCGCCTCGGCCGGTCTGGCGCGGGCCCGCCGGTAGGCGGAGACCGCCAGGTTGTGGGCGACCGTGTGCAGCCACGGCGCGGCCCGGTCGACGTCGAGCGCGTCCCGGTGCTGCCAGGCCCGCAGGAAGGTCTCCTGGGTCAGGTCCTCCGCACGCTGGTAGTCGCCGCCGACCAGTCTCAGCACATGACCGAGCACCGACCGTCCGTGGCGCGCGTACAGCGCGGCGACGAAGGCCGCATCCGGGGTCGGTGCGGAGTCCACGTCTCCAGTACGCGCCCGCCGGGCGTTCGGTTCAAGCCGCCGCCGGCTCGGGTTGAAAGCCGGCCCGCCGCGCGGCGTACTGGAAGGTGGGATCTTTCCCGACGCACGTCCGAGGGGCTGTGCCCGCTGAGGAGATGTGATCATGAAACCTCGACCTCTGCTCCTCGTCCTGCTCCTCACCGGCGCGGTCACGGCCGGCTGCTCGTCCGCCGGGACCAGCAACAGCGTCGGCGGGTCCGGCACGACGCCGCCCGCGAGCAGGACCGTCAGCCTCAGCACCTACGACGTCCTCGGCGTCGGCACCGTCGTCGAGGCGGGCGGCAGGGCCGTCTACTACAACGACCAGGACTCGACGATCAGGATCCTGTGCGGGGCGGGCTGCGCGGGCGTCTGGACCCCGGTCACGGTCACGTCCGTCCCGCCGTCGATCGGCGGGATCAGCTTCAGCACGGTCGTTCGCTCGGACGGTACCGAGCAGCTGGCCGAGCAGGGCCATCCGCTCTACACCTTCGTCCGCGACAAGGCGCGCGCGGACGCCAACGGCCGGGGAGCCACGGACGCCTTCGGCGGGCAGCCCTTCAGCTGGCACCCGCTGACCACGGTCGGTTCGACCCCCGGCACCACCCAGGCGCCGCCCCCGACCGGCGGTGCGGGCGGCTACTGACCGAGGCCGTCGCGCTCGCAGACGCGCAGCAGCAGCAGCGACCGGCCCGGAACCGTCACCGTCTCGCCGGCCTGCAGCCGCCGCCCGTCCGGCGTGGCCTGGTGCTCGGCGCAGGTGTCCACCACCGTCTCGTAGCGGCGCGCCCACGGTAGGCCGGGGAGGGTGAACCGGATGCCGCGGTGGTGGCCGTGCAGGATCAGCAGGAAGCTGTCGTCGGTCACGGTGTCGCCGCGTGCGTCGCGCTCGGTCAGGTCGTCGCCGGCGAGCAGCATCGCCAGCGTCGCTCCCGGCGTGTACCAGTCCGCCTCGGTCATCTCCTCGCCGTCCGGCCGGAACCAGGTGAGGTCGGGCAGGCCGCCGGGGTGGGCGGGGCGGCCGGAGAAGAAGGCCCGCTGCCGCAGTACCGGATGCTCGCGTCGCAGCCTGATCAGCCGCGCCGTCAGCGCGTGCAGCTGCCGCCACTCGCCGTCCAGCATCGACCAGTCGAGCCAGCCCGTCTCGTTGTCCTGGCAGTAGGCGTTGTTGTTGCCGCCCTGGGTGCGGCCGAACTCGTCGCCGGCCAGCAGCATCGGCACGCCCGTGGACAGCAGCAGGGTCGCCATCAGGTTCCGCAGCTGGCGGCGTCTCAGGGCGTTGACCGAGGGCGAGTCGGTCGGGCCCTCCGCGCCGTGGTTCCAGGAGTGGTTGTCGTCGCTGCCGTCGCGGTTCTCCTCGCCGTTGGCCTCGTTGTGCTTCTCGTTGTAGGAAACCAGGTCGCGCAGCGTGAAGCCGTCGTGCGCGGTGACGTAGTTGACCGAGGCGAACGGTCGCCTCCCGGCCCGCTGGTAGAGGTCGGAGGAGCCGGCCAGCCGGTAGCCGAGCTCGCGCACGTCGGGCCGCGCGCCGCGCCAGAAGTCCCGCACGGTGTCGCGGTAGCGGTCGTTCCACTCCGTCCACAGCGGGGGGAAGTTGCCCACCTGGTAGCCGCCCAGCGCCACGTCCCACGGCTCGGCGATCAGCTTGACCCGGCTCAGCACCGGGTCCTGGAAGACGGCGGAGAGGAAGGGCGCGCGCATGTCCACGTCGTAGGCGGCCCGCGCCAGCACGCTGGCCAGGTCGAAGCGGAAGCCGTCCACACCCATCTCGGTGACCCAGTACCGCAGCGAGTCGGTGATCAGCCGCAGCGCCTGCGGCTGGGTGGCGTCCAGGGTGTTGCCGCAACCGGTGAAGTCGGCGTAGGCGCGGCGGTTGTGCGGCTGCAGCCGGTAGTAGCCGGCGTTGTCCAGGCCGCGGAACGACCAGGTCGGTCCGGACTCGCCGCCCTCCGCGGTGTGGTTGTAGACGACGTCGAGGATGACCTCGATCCCGGCCCGGTGCAGCGCCTGCACCATCCGCTTGAACTCGCCGACCTGTCCGCCGCGCGTTCCGCTGGCGGAGTAGCCGCCGTGCGGGGCGAAGTAGCCGACGCTGTTGTAACCCCAGTAGTTGGTGAGGCCGCGCCGCACCAGGTGTTCCTCGTCCGCGAACTGATGCACCGGCAGCAGCTCGACGGCGGTCACGCCGAGCCGGGTCAGGTAGTCGACGGCGGCCGGGTGGCCGAGACCGGCGTAGGTGCCGCGCAGCTCGGGCGGGACGCCGGGCATGGTCCGGGTGAAGCCGCGCACGTGCAGCTCGTACAGGACGGTGTCCGCCCACGGCGTCTTCGGCCTGCGGTCCTCGGACCAGTCCTCGGTGTCGTGGACCACGACGGACCGCGGCACGTGACGCGCGGAGTCGCGGTTGTCCCTGACGGTGTCCGCGACGTCCGCCTCCGGCCAGGTCCGCACATGGCCGTAGACGGCGTCGTGCAGCCGGAACTCGCCGTCCACGGCGCGGGCGTAGGGGTCCAGCAGCAGCTTGGCCGGATTCCAGCGGGCGCCCGTCCAGGGGTCCCAGCGGCCGTGCACGCGGAAGCCGTAGCGGGTGCCGGGTCCGACGCCGGGGACGTGCCCGTGCCAGACCTGGAAGGTCTGCTCGCGCAGCGGCAGCCGGGTCTCCCGGTCCGCCTCGTCGAAGAGGCAGAGCTCGACCTCCTCGGCGCCGCCCGCCCAGACGGCGAAGTTCGTGCCGGGCCGCCCGTCGGCGCCCACGTGGTAGCGCGCCCCGAGCGGCTGCCAACTGCCGGGCAGGGCACGGAGGGTCGCCGCGTCGTCCGGACTCTTCGGCTTCCCTCCTGACTCCTCCGGTTCCTCACGAGGCAGACGCAGCTCCGTGGGCAACGCCATACGACAGCACCTCCCCGTCCTGGAGGACGTCCCGATCCTCCGGCTTACGGTTACGTTCCCCTCCCTGCCGGTGGTTGCACCATCAACAGCGCCGCTCAACCCGAATGCTGGCCCCGAACGCCCGTGTCGTCCCCCTTCCGGCCTCGTTGATCCACGTGGAGCAATGCGAGCGAGGAGTGTGGAGTGTCCGTGAGTGCCCGGCCGGGACGACTGAAGATGGCGGCCCTGGCCGTCCTGATCCCCACCCTGCTGTTGGCCGGCTGCTCGGGCTCCTCCGGGTCCAGCTCGGACGCGGCCCGCGTCTCCGCCGCACAGGTCACCCTCACGCCCGGCGACGGCGCCGCCGAGGTCCCGGCGCAGGGCGGCGTCTTCGCGCAGGTCCGGGCCGGCCGGCTGACCGCCGTCCACCTCAAGGACGCCGACGGCCACGAGCTCGCCGGTGCGGTCACCCCGGACGGCAGCAAGTGGAGCCCCACCGCCAAGCTGCTCCCGGAGACCCGCTACACGCTCGACGCGCTGGCCGTCGACAAGGACGGACTGCAGGCGGCGAAACACGCGTCCTTCACCACCTTCGTGCCGAAGAACACCTTCATCGGTTTCTACAACGCGGTGGACCGCAGCACGGTCGGCGTCGGCTTCATCGTGGAGATCCGGTTCAACCGCTCGATCGCGGACCGCGCCGCGGTGCAGAAGGCGATCACCGTCACCGCCAAGCCGGCCGTCCCGGTCGCCGCCCACTGGTTCGGCGACCAGCGCGTCGACTTCCGCCCCGAGAAGTACTGGGCGCCCGGCACCCAGGTGACGCTCGCGCTGAACCTCAAGCACGTCGAGGGCGCCCCCGGCGTCTACGGGACGCAGTCGAAGACCATCGGCTTCACCGTCGGCCGCAGCCAGATCAGCACGGCGGACACCGACGCGGACACGCTCACCGTGGTCCGCGGCGGCCAGACCCTGCGCACCCTCTACATCTCCGCGGGCGGCCCCGGGCACTCCACCTACGACGGCATCATGGTCATCTCCGAGCAGGACCAGGTGACGAGGATGGACTCGCACACCGTCGGCCTGGGCAGTGAGTACGACATCCCCGCCGTCCCGCACGCGCAGCGGCTGACCGACTCCGGCACCTTCGTCCACGGCGTCTACTGGCGCTCGCCCTCCGTCTTCGGCCGGGAGAACACCAGCCACGGCTGCATCGGCCTGTACGACGCGGCGGGCGGCTACAGCGGCTCGACGCCGGCCGGCTGGTTCTTCGACCACTCCATGATCGGTGACGTCGTCCGCGTGGTGGGCTCCTCCGGCGACGCGGTCGCCCCGGACAACGGCATGAGCGGCTGGAACATGAGCTGGCAGGACTGGCAGGCCGGTTCGGCGCAGTAGCTGCAACCTTTCCCCCTCCCTCCGGCGTCAACTTCTCGGGGAGCACTCAGGCAGGCGGGTTATGCTCGCGGAGGCCCCGATCGGGACATTCGGGGTCACTCCGGGAGGGGAGAGAGACGTTGTTCGCGCACAGCAAGGTTCGACGGGTTCTGTTCGGCATGGCGACGGGAGCCGCGATACTCGCGGCCAGCGCCTGCGGCGGGACCAGCGCCGCCAAGGGGCACTCCGGAGGCGCCGGCGCGAGCGCGTCCGCCGAGGCCAACTCCGCCGCCACGGTGACGATCCTGCCGAAGAACGGGTCGACCGGCGTCGACACCAACGGCACCCTGAAGGTCAGCGCCGCCCAGGGCAAGCTGAGCCAGATAGCCGTGACGGGCGACGACGGCAGCAAGGTCGACGGCTCCATAGCCGGCGACGGCAGCAGCTGGACGCCGTCCGGTGTGCTGCACACCGGCACCAAGTACAGCGTCGTGGCCACCGCCACCGACTCCCAGGGCAAGAGCGTCACCGACCGCTCCAGCTTCACCACGCTGACGCCCTCGGCGACCAACGTCGCCAACTTCAACGTCGACCCGGGGGCCACCTACGGCGTCGGCATGGAGGTCTCGCTCAACTTCACCTCCGCGGTGAACGACAAGTACAAGGCCTCGGTCCTCAAGGCGGTCACCGTGACGGCCGACCCGTCCGTGGACGTCGAGGGCCACTGGTTCGGCAACAACCGCCTGGACTTCCGCCCGCAGCAGTACTGGGCCCCGGGCACCAAGGTCACCCTGCACCTGCACCTGAACGGTGTGCGCACCGGCGAGCTCGGCTACGGCAAGCAGGACAAGGACGTCAGCTTCACCATCGGCCGCTACCAGGTCAGCGTCGCCGACAACAACGCGCACACGCTCACCATCTACAAGGCCCCCGGCCAGGTGATGAAGACGCTGCCGGCCAGCCTCGGCGACCCGCAGCACACCACCTACAACGGCAAGATGGTGATCATCGAGAAGGACCCGACCGAGGATATGAACTCGCAGACGGTCGGCCTCGGCAACGCGTACCGGATCAAGGACGTCCCGCACGCGATGCGGCTGACGACCTCCGGCACCTTCGTGCACGGCAACTACTGGCGTCCCGCCTCGACCTTCGGCAGCGAGAACACCAGCCACGGCTGCGTCGGCCTGCAGGACGTCCAGGGCGGCGGCGACGGCAACATGCCGGCCGCGTGGTTCTACAACAACTCGCTGCTCGGCGACGTGGTCCAGGTGGTCAACTCCCCGGACAAGATCGTGCAGCCGGACAACGGCCTGAACGGCTGGAACATGGACTGGTCCGCCTGGACCTCCAACTGAGCACCCCCGTCTCCGTGTGACCCGGGCCACCGCTATGCGGTGGCCCGGTCGCGTTAACATCGGTTCACTCAGCGCCTGCGCACCCACGTCCCGCCAGGGAGGCACTCAGATGGACCGTTTCGTGACGCTCGAGGTCGACGCGGACGGCGTCGGCGTCATTCGGCTCGACCGGCCGAAGATGAACGCGCTCGACATCGCGATGCAGGACCAGCTCAAGGAGGTGGCCGAGGAGGTCACCGCCCGTGCCGACGTGCGCGCCGTGGTCATCTGGGGCGGCGAGAAGGTCTTCGCGGCCGGTGCCGACATCAAGGAGATGCAGCGCATGGGCTACACCGACATGGTGGACCGCGGCCCGGCGCTGCAGGGCTCCTTCGACGCGGTCGCGCGGATCCCGAAGCCGGTCGTGGCGGCCGTCACCGGCTACGCCCTCGGCGGCGGCTGCGAGCTGACGCTGTGCGCGGACATCCGGGTGGCCGCCGACGACGCCAAGTTCGGCCAGCCGGAGATCCTGCTCGGCCTGATCCCGGGTGCCGGCGGCACCCAGCGCCTGGCCCGCCTGGTCGGCCCGGCCAAGGCCAAGGACCTGATCTTCACCGGCCGCATGGTCGACGCCGAGGAGGCGCTGCGGATCGGCCTGGCCGACTACGTCGTCCCCGCGGCGGAGGTCTTCGCCACCGCCCACGCCTGGGCCGCCAAGCTGGCCGCCGGCCCGGCATATGCCCTGCGCGCCGCCAAGGAGGCCGTGGACCGCGGCCTGGAGGCCGATCTGGACACCGGTCTGACCATCGAACGGAATCTCTTCGCAGGCCTGTTCGCCACCGAGGACCGGGAGACCGGCATGCGCAGCTTCATCGAACAGGGCCCGGGGAAGGCCAAGTTCAACTGATCCGAGGTCGGATCACCAGGGAGCCGGCGGGGTCCGCGAAAGCGGTCCCGCCGGCTCCGCTTCGCTGACCTGCGCGTATGCAAAGCAATTTGGCATATGCCCGAAGCAATCGATGATTTTTTGGTCAATGCGCTCCCGCGGGGCGGTCTGACGCGCCATCATGGAGGCATGGCAGTACAGGGTGAAGTGGCACGGGAGCAGAGGGTGATCGACGAGCGGTCGGAGCTGGTCGACATCGTCGGGTTGGGCGAGCTCGATGGCGAGCTCCAGAACCTGGCCCGGTTGCTCTCGCCCGAGGGCGACGGCACTCCGTTAGTCGCGGCTCCGGGCGTCACCGCGCACGCCCGCCGGCTCACCCTGTCCGCCCTGGAGTCCTGGGGGCTGGGCGGCCACGGTGAGGTGGCGGAGCAGTTGGTCGCGGAGCTGGTCGCCAACGCGGTCCGGCACACCGGCGGGCGCACCTTCGTGCTGCGGCTGCTCCGTGGATCCGGGCGGATCCGCGTCGAGCTGCGCGACCCGTCGCGCGCGCTGCCCTGTCTGATCAAGGGCGATCCCGAGGACGAGGCCGGTCGGGGGCTCTGTCTGGTGGACGAGCTCGCGGACCGCTGGGGCGTGGATGTGCTGTCCCGGGGCAAGTCGGTCTGGTTCGAGCTCAAGGTGCGGATCGCGGCATAGGGGTACCGCCCCGAAATGACAATGCGGGGCCCCACGGGATCTCGTTCGATCATGGGGCCCCTGCATGGGGCTTGCGCGGCCAAGGGGGTGTTGCCGCGCCGGCGTCGGACGCGCTCGGGTCGGAGGCGTTCCGGGAACGACTATGGCATCCGGTGCAGTCGAGAGCAAAGCGACTAATCGGGCAAAATAGTATGTATAGCCTGGGCGTGCCGTGCATCACAAGGCTGTGTCAACCATTCACTTAAGTTTCCCTTGCCTGTCACCTGGCAAACCTTGGATCTTTCCGGTACTACAGAAGCGTGCGTCCTCGCGACTTGATCAGGCAGCGCATCCAGCGCCAGGTCTACGCCACCGTCCACGGTGCGGGCCTCGACCACACGCGCTACGACCGTCCGCCCGGCGATCCGGGCCTCTTCGGGCCGGACAGCGTGGTCTGGCTGGTCCACGGCGACATTCCCGGCATGTTCACCGGCGGCGTCGCCGCACTGCTGCTCCAGTCGCTGCATCCGCTCGCCATGGCGGGGGTCGACCAGCACTCGCGCTACCGCGAGGACCCGATCGACCGGCTGAACCGCACCGCGGGATTCGTCACCGTCACCAGCTACGGCTCGACCGCCGAGGCCGAGGCCGCGATCGAGCGGGTGCGCCGCGTCCACGACCACGTCCGCGGCGTCGCCCCGGACGGCCGCCCCTACGACGCGGCCGACCCCGATCTGCTGCGCTGGGTCCACGTCGCCGAGACGGCCTCCTTCCTCGCCGGGTACCAGCGGTACGCCAGAAAGCCGCTGACGCCCGATCAGCAGGACCGCTACTTCGACGAGTACGCGCTGGTCGCCGAACGGCTGGGCGCCACGGACGTCCCCCGCTCGGTCGCCGAGGTGCGCGCCCACCTGCGCGCCGTGCGGCCCGAACTCGCCGCGAGCGAAGCGGCGTTGGCCGCCGTCGAGTTCTTGCTCACGCCCGGCTCGCTGGTCCAGGACCGCGCCCGCGGCCTGGCCATGCGCGTCCTCGTCGCCGGCGGTGCGGACCTGCTCCCGCCCTGGGCCGCGGCCGAGCTCCGCCTCCCACGGCGTTCCCCGCTGCGTACCACCGCCGACCGCGCGGCCGTACGCGCCCTCGCCGCGGCCCTCCGCTACGGCTGCGAGCCCTCCGTCGTCATCACGGCGGCCCGGGCCCGTGCGCTCGCCGGGTAGCGTGCTGATGCTCTGTCAAAACTGGTGTTTCGAAGGGAACAGAGCGTGTCGGTGGTGCGTCCTAGAGTATGGATCGACCAACCGTCAGCCCTTTGAGAGGTGGTCTTGTGGAATCCGTGCTCGCTGTGGAGAGCGGCGGCCCTGACGCCCTGATCGACCTGCGTGCCTGGCTCTCGCACGAGGAGGAGTTGCGCGGGCGGGTGCAGCTGGTCGTGCCCGAGGCCGGCCCCGGGCAGCTCGGGTCGCTGGCGGACACCCTGGTCGTCGCCGTGGGGGCGGGCGGGGCCCTCACCACGCTCGCGCGCTCGCTCACGGTCTACCTGAGCCGGCCGCGGGCCACGGTCGTCAAGGTCACCACGGTCGCTCCGGACGGCACCCGCATGGAGGTGAGCGCCGAGCACATCCGCAAGGCGGACGTGGAGTCCGTGCTACAGAGCGCCCTGCACGCCCGGGACGCCGTGGACTGACCGTGTTCCGACTTCCCGACGCCTCACGCTCCCGTGCGGTCCTGATCGGAGCCGCGCAGTACGCCCCGGACAGCGGGCTGGAGTCCGTGCCCGCGGTCGCCCACAACGTGGAGGACCTCCGGAACGTCCTCGTCCGGGGACAGCCAGGGGCCTTCGCCGCCGAGCACGTCACCGTCGTGACGGACCCGAAGGACAACAAGGAGCTGGGCTTCCCGTTGATCGCCGCCGCCCGGGCGGCCACGGACGTGCTGCTGGTCTACTACTCCGGTCACGGCCTGATCGGCGCTCAGTCGGCCGAGCTCTTCCTGGCCATGGCGGAGACGGACCAGAAGTACCCCTCCGTGACGGCCTGTTCGCTGGCCCTGATCAAGGAGGCGTTCAGCGACAGTCCGGCCCGGATCAGGGTGCTCATCCTCGACTGCTGCTTCTCCGGACGCGCACTCGTCGGCGGTCTCGCGGGGGGACCGTCGCCGATCGGCGAACAGCTGAAGACGACGGGCGCGTACACGCTGGTCTCCTCGCCGCCCAACGAACCCTCGCACTTCGAGGAGGGCAAGCGGCACACCGCCTTCACCGGCGAGCTGCTCCGCGCGCTGCGCGACGGCTTCCCGGGGGCCGGGCCGGACGGGGTCACCCTCGGCGCCCTCTACCAGCATCTGCGGGACCGGCTGCGGGAGCAGGGCAAGCCCGAGCCGCAGCAGAGCGGCACCAACAACGCCGCCGACCTGATCCTGAGCCGGCCGCGCACCCGCCGGTCCGGCGTCGCAGGCCGGTCGTCGGGTGCGCTGCTCCCGGTCACGGACCGCGAGCGCCTGCAGGCCCGAGGGGAGGCGGGCCGGCTGGTGGGCCGCAACGGGCAGGCGCACCGGGCCGCCAACGAGCTCGGCGAGGTCGTGACCGAGATGATCGACCTGTTCGGGGCGGACGACCGGGACACCCTGGCGGTGAAGATCGAGTACGCGCAGTGGATGGGGCAGTCGGGCCGCCCGGGCGACGCGCTCGCGCTCTCCGCCGCCACGATCGGCGAGATGTCCCGGATCCTCGGCGCGGACGACCGGGCCACCTTGGTCGGCCGCGCCCAACTGGCGCACTGGACCGGAGAGGTGGGGCGACCATCGGAGGCCAGGTCGCTCGCCGAGCGGGTGGTCGCGGACCTCGGCCGCGTCTTCGGTCCGGAGGACCGGGAGACCCTGCTCGGGCGGGGCCAGGTGGCGCACTGGACCGGCGTCGCGGGCGACGTGGCCGGGGCCGCCGCACAGACCGAGGGCCTCGTCCCCGACCTCGCCCGGGTGCTCGGCGGAGACGACCGCGACACGCTGGTCGGCCGGATCAACCACGCGCAGTGGACCGGAAAGGCCGGCGAGGTCCGCCGGGCCGCCAGGCTGTTCCGGAACCTCGTCCCCGACCTCCACTGGACTCTCGGCGCCGAGGACCTGCACACCCTCCTCGGCCGTTCCCGGCTGGGCCAGTGGACCGGCATCGGCGGGGCGCCCAAGCGGGCCCGCCTGCTCTTCGAGGCGGTCGTGCCGGACCTGAGCCGGGTGGCCGGCCGCGACGCGCGGGAGACGTTGCTGGCGCGCAGTCAGCACGCGCACTGGGCCGCCGAATCCGGTGACGTGGGCGTCGCCGTCGGGCTGATCCGGGACCTGCTGGACGACCTCGCCTGGACCCTCGGCGACCAGGACGAGGTGACCTTGGTGAACCGCGTCCGGCTGGCCCACTGGACGGCGCTCGACGGGGACGTGCGGACGGGTGTCCGCCTCTACGCCGAGACCCTGCCGGAGCTGCGCCGTCTGCTCGGGTCGGACCACCCCGAGGTGCGCAGCAACGAGGCGCTGCTCGCCGAGTGGCGTCGCCGGGCCGACCGGCGGCACACCGAGGAGATCTTCTTCGGTGCGTCGCGGCCGCAGGGCCGCTCGCGCCTGCGGCGGCCGGGGCGGCGCGGATGACCGCACCGGACCCCAAGCCCGCGCCGGGCGGCCTGTCGCCCCTCGTGCCCGGCGACCGGCGCGCCGTCGGCCCCTACCGGCTGCTCGGCCGGCTCGGCGAGGGTGGCATGGGCATCGTCTACCTCGGGCGTCCCCTCAACGGCCGGTCCGTCGCCGTCAAGCTGCTCCGCCCGGACCTGGTGCGGGACGGGGAGGCGCGGCAACGCTTCCACCGCGAGGTCCAGGCGGCGTCGCGGGTGGCGGACGCCTTCACCGCGCCCGTCCTGGACGCCTCGGCCGCCGATGACGAACTGGTCTGGATGGCGACCTCGTACATCCCCGGGCTCTCCCTCAAGGAGGGCGTCGTGGCCTACGGTCCGCTCCCGGCGGACGCGCTCCGCACCCTCTGGTACGGGCTGCTGCAGGCGCTGCGCTCGGTGCACGAGGCGGGGGTCGTGCACCGCGACGTCAAGCCCTCCAACGTCCTGCTCACCTCGCGGGGCCCCCGCCTGATCGACTTCGGCATCTCGATGCTGACGGACACCCACACCACGCTGACCGGCAGCGACTACGTCGTCGGCACGCCCAGCTACATGTCGCCGGAACACGTCCAGGGCCGTCCGGTCGGGCCGCCCGCGGACGTCTTCGCGCTCGGCTGCGTGATGGCCTACGCGGCCTCCGGCCGGGCCCCGTTCGAGGGCTCCGGCCCGGTGCAGGTGATCTTCGAGGTGGTGACCGGGGCGCCCGAGCTGTCCGGTCTCCCCGAGGATCTGGAGGCCGAGGTCCGCGCCTGCCTCGACAAGGACCCGGCGCTGCGGCCGATCGCCGCGGAGATGCTGGCCAGGCTCACGCAGGAGGAGATCGACCGGGCGGAACGGCGGTTGGCGCAGGGTCAGTGGCTCCCCGACCCCATCGCGGGCGCCGAGCTCTCCCGTGCGCTGTCGGTGATCCACCTCGACGAACGCTACGACCCGACGACCAAGCTGCGGGTTCGCGGCTCCTCCGTCGCCGAGCCGCCGACCGCCGCGGACCCGCGGGACGCGGTCCCGGAGGAGTGGGAGTTCGCGAACAGCGTCAAGTGGCTGGAGGTCCTGCCGCCGGAGCCGCTCGCCGAGGTGCCTGCCGCGGAGACCGAGCCGTCGCCCCCGCCGTCCGCCCCCGCGCCGAGGGCACTTGACCTCTCGTCGGACCCGGATCCCGACCCGGAGCCGACCCCGGGCCCGGAGTTGATGCCGCGGTCCGTCACCCCGCCCCTCGGCGCGGGGGCGGACGG
>NZ_QKYN01000118.1 GCF_003258295.1 Streptacidiphilus pinicola
GCGAGTGAGGGTGTACGGGCGCACCAACTGGCCGAGCTCCGCCTCGTCGGCGAAGTCGTCCGCGGAGTCCTCCTCGTGGTCCTCCGCGAACGCGTCGGCGGTCTCGTCGCCCGGCTCCCCCGTCATCGGTCTCACCCCGCCGAGCCCCGCGGCTCCGTGCCCAGGTGCTCGCCGACCCGGCGGACCAGCAGGGCCATCTCGTAGGCGATCAGGCCGACGTCGGCCTCCGACTCGCTCAGCACCGCCAGGCAGCTGCCGTCACCGGCGGCGGTGACGAAGAGGAAGGCCTGGTCGAGCTCGACCATCGTCTGCCGGACGTCGCCGGCCTGGAAGTGGCGGCTGGCGCCCTTGGCGAGGCTGTGGAAGCCGGAGGCGACGGCGGCGAGGTGCTCGGTGTCCTCCCTGGCCAGCTCGCCGGAGGCGCCGGTGGCCAGACCGTCGCTGGACAGCACCACCGCGTGCCGGATCGCGGGCACCCGCCGGACCATGTCGTCCAGGAGCCAGTTGAGGTCGCCGGACGGCTTCGTCGTGGCTGTCATCGGGTGGTTCCTTCCGCAGTCGGTTCTGTGTTCGCCGAGGTCTGGTCGTCGGTGGGCCGCGTGCGCGCGTCGGTGCGCCCGTCGGCGGCGCCGTCGGTGCGCCCGCGTTGGAGGCCGCGCTGGAACGAGGCGAAGGTCGCCCGCGCCTGCTCGGGGGTGCGCTCCGGGGCGGGCGTGGGGGGCGCGGCGTCGGCCTGCGCGGGCGTGCTCTCGTCGCGGCGCAGCTGCGGCGCGAGATTGGCCTGCCGGACGCGCCGCGGCAGGGCGGGCGCGGCACCGGGAGCCGTGAGCCGGTGGTCCTCGACGGCGGGCAGCAGCTCGACCGCGAGGTCCTCCTCGCTCAGCACCTCGGCGTCGACGACCTCGCCGCCGGCCCCGGCGTCCTCGCCCCGCACCTCGTCCCCCCGCACCTCGTCCCTCAGCATCTCGGCACTGAGCACCTCCTCGACCAGCAGCTCGTCCGCCAGAACCTCCTGACGCACCGCCTGCAGGGCGGGGGTGGGGCGGCGGCGGGGCAGCTTGCCGGTGCCGGCGGCCTCGTCGGGGGTGTGCGGACGCGGTCCGCCGAGGCGGCCGGGGTAGGCACGCGGGGTCGAGGCCAGCCGGCTGCCGGAGGCGCGGCCGGTCTCGGCCGGGGTGTCGCGCAGGCCGCGGGCCAGCGACGCGGGCAGCGCGAACTCGCCCGTGCCCGCGTCCGTCCCCGCGCCCGCGGCAGCCAGGGCGGAGCCGGCCGCCGGGCCGGAGCCGGCGGCGTCACCGGGGCGCGGCGCGGCCGGGGTGAGCAGCTCGTGCGGCAGCAGCACGACGGCGGTGGTACCTCCGTACGGGGAGCGGCGCAGCGAGACCCGGATCTCGTGGCGGGCCGCCAGGCGGCTGACCACGAACAGGCCGAGGCGGTCGGTGTCGCTGAGGTCGAAGTCGCCGCCGGTGGCGAGGCGGTCGTTGGCGGTGGCCAGGGCCTCGTCGCCCATGCCCAGCCCGCGGTCGTCGATCTCCAGCGCGAAGCCGTGCGCGACCTCCTCGCCGACGATCCGCACCTGGGTGTGCGGGGGCGAGAAGACCGTGGCGTTCTCGACGAGCTCGGCGATCAGGTGGACCAGGTCGGAGACGGCCCCGCCGACGACCGCGACGGGCGGCATCCGGTGGACCCGGACCCGGGCGTAGTCCTCGATCTCGCCGACCCCGGCGCGGACCACGTCGAGGATCCGGACCGGACGGCGCCAGGAGCGGCCCGGCGCGGCGCCGGAGAGGATGATCAGGCCCTCGGCGTGGCGGCGCATGCGCGTGGTCAGGTGGTCGAGCCGGAACAGGTCCTCCAGCTCCTCCGGGTCCTCGGCGCGGCGCTCCATCTCGTCGAGGAGCGAGAGCTGGCGGTGCAGCAGCGCTTGGCTGCGGCGGGCCAGGTTGACGAAGACGGCGGCGACGCCGCGGCGCAGCTCGGCCTGCTCGACGGCGGCCTCGACGGCGGCACGCTGCACGGCGTTGAAGGCGCGGCCCAGCTGGGCCAGTTCGTCGGGTGCGGTCGGCCCGTGGCCGGGCTCGTCCGGCGCGGTGAGCGGCGGGGCCTCGACGGCGACGTCGACCTTCTCGCCCTCGCGCAGCCGCCGCATCACCGAGGGCAGCCGCACGCCCGCGAGTTCGAAGGCGCCGTTGCGCAGCCCCACCAGCTCGCGGACCAGGCGGCGGCCGATGCGCAGCGAGATGTAGATGCTGGCGACGACCGCGACGAGGCCGAGCAGTCCGGCGGCGCCGTCGCGCAGGATGACGCCGAGCGCGTAGTCGCGGCCCTGCTGGCCGGCGGTGGTGGCCGCCTGCTGGTCGAGCGTGCTGAGCCGGTCCAGCACCCGGTCGGCGGTCTCGCGCCACTGGGCGTAGTTGAGGCGGCTGATGTGCTGGCTCTCGCCGAGCTGGCCGGAGTAGTCCTCCAGCGAGTTCAGCTCGTCGTAGTCCGAGCTGATGACGAAGGACTGGTAGGGCGCGGCGAGCTGGTCGGGCAGCTGGGTGATGTGGGTGCGCAGCAGCAGCTGTGCGGTCGCGGCGGTGGAGAGCAGCTCCTGGAACTGGAGGCTGCTGAGGTCGGGCTGGAGGTGCGCGCCCTCCTCCAGGGCGTCCTGGCGGGAGATGTACTCGCGGGCGCGGACCAGCTCGACGAGGTTCTGCGCGGTGCGGGCCAGGTCGCCGGCGGGGATGTCGCTGAGTCCGAGGCGCAGGTCGAAGAAGGGGTCCTGGACGCCGGTGTACCAGACGTAGACGGTGAACCAGTCCATGTAGCGCTGCTCGACGGCCGCGCGCTCGACCTTGAGGCCGGCCACCTGACTGAGGATCGACCGGACCGCGGTCATCGAGGTGGCGTTGAGGTCGGCGCGGTGGCCCGCGTCGTTCGCGTGCGTCTCGAAGACGGCGGCGGCCGCGTCGGTGCGCGCCTCCGCGGCGTGCAGCCGGACGAGCACGGGGGCCGAGGCCGGGACGGGCTGCCCGCCGGTCCTGGTCGCGGCGAAGGCGACGGCGGCGCGGCGCTCGTCCTGCAGGGCCCGGGAGAGGACGTCGGCCGGGTTGCCGTACCACCGGTAGTCGTCGACGACCTTGAGCAGGCCCCACACCTGCGTCGCGGACACCACCGATGTGTAGGCCCACAGGGCGGTCAACGCGGTGAGCGGTACCAGGAGCAACGCGGTGATCTTCGCGCGGATGGATCTGCGGCGGAGTCGCATGGGTTCCTCTTGTGGGCCCGGCAGAATGGCCGCGACTCTACTACTTGCGCGTGTACCAGTTCGAGCATCCTTCGCCCTGTCGAACACATTGTTTGGCGAACTCTGGGTCGTATTCGGACACATCTGCCCGCGTCGGAGGGTTTCTCCGCAACTTGCAGACCCTGGTCGCGTGCCGTGGAAGTCCCGTGAAGCAGGTGGACCACCTCTGGTCACTCTCTGTTTCCGGGGGTAACTTTCGATCTCGACTGCCCGCGGGGAGGGCGTCCAGGAGGGAAAAGAGCCACGTGCGCGAGTTCAGTGTTCCGGCGTTGGCGCGGTGCCCCAAGGCAGAGGGGCTTGCCGAGTCCGTCTACCGGACCGCTGAGCAGACACCGCAGCTGGCCGTGATGGCCCGTCGTCTCGGCGACGGATGGGTGGACGTCACCGCCGCCGCCTTCCGCGACCAGGTGCTGGCCGTGGCCAGGGGCCTGCTGGCGGTCGGCATCCGCTTCGGCGACCGCGTCGCCCTGATGTCCCGCACCCGCTACGAGTGGACCATCCTCGACTACGCCCTCTGGTCGCTGGGCGCGCAGCCCGTGCCGGTCTACCCGACCTCCTCGGCGGAGCAGCTGCGCTGGATCCTGGCCGACACCAGAGCCGTCGCCTGCGTCGTGGAGAACGAGGACCACGCCATGACCGTCGGCTCGGTCTGCGACGGCCTGGAGGACCTGCAGCACATCTGGCAGCTCGACTCCGGCGCGCTGGAGCAGCTGGCGGCGGCCGGCGAGGGCATGCCGGAGGAGTACGTCAACCAGCACCGGCAGGCCGTCGTCGCCGAGACCGTCGCGACGATCATCTACACCTCCGGCACCACCGGCCGCCCCAAGGGCTGCGTGATCACCCACGGCAACTTCCTCGCGGAGAGCGAGAACCTACTGGCCCGCTACGGCGAGGTCTTCTCCGGTCGCGGCGGCGAGCAGCCGGCGACGCTGCTCTTCCTGCCGCTGGCGCACGTCTTCGGCCGCATGATCGAGGTGACGGCGATCCGCGGCGGCATCAAGCTCGGTCACGAGCCCAGCACCTCACCGGCCCAGCTGCTGCCCACCCTGGCCGCGTTCCGGCCGACCTTCATCCTCGCGGTGCCGTACGTCTTCGAGAAGATGCTCCGCCGGGCCCGGGAGCGGGCCGAGCGGTCGGGCCGCGCCTCCGCCTTCGAGAAGGCCTACCAGGTGGCCGTCCGCTACGCGGAGGCGCTGGAGCGGCAGGCCTTCGACGAGGGCCCCGGGCCGTCCGCCGCGCTGCGGGTGCAGCACCAGCTGTACGACTCGCTCGTCTACGGCAAGGTCCGCGCGGTGCTGGGCGGACGGCTGCGCTACGCCATGTCGGGCGGATCGGCGATGAGCCGGGAGCAGTCGCTCTTCTTCCGCGGCGCGGGCGTCACCGTGCTGGAGGGCTACGGCCTGACCGAGAGCACCGCGGCGGCCACCGCCAACCCGCCGGAGAAGGTCCGCTTCGGCACCGTCGGCCAGCCGATTCCCGGCACCAGTGTGCTGATCGCCGAGGACGGCGAGATCTGGATCTCGGGCGGCCAGGTGTTCCAGGGGTATCTGAACAACACCGAGGCCACCAGCGGCACGCTGCGCGGCGGTTGGCTCTCCACCGGGGACCTCGGCCATCTGGACAGGCTCGGCTACCTGCACATCACCGGGCGCAAGAAGGAGATCATCGTCACCAGCGGCGGCAAGAGCGTCTCGCCGGTGGTGCTGGAGGACCGGATCCGCACCCACCCGCTGGTCGCGCACTGCGCCCTGATCGGCGACGACCGCCCCTTCATCGCGGCGCTGATCACCCTCGACCCGGAGGCCCTGGACCACTGGCTGAGAGTGCGCGGCCTCCCGCCGCTCTCGCCCATCGAGGCGACCACCGACCAGGAGATCCACGCCGAGCTCCAGCGCGCGGTGCTGACCGCCAACACGGTGGTGTCGCGGGCGGAGTCGGTGCGGGCCTTCCGGATCCTGCCGATCGAGTTCACCGAGCAGGCGGGTCTGCTGACCCCGTCGTTGAAGCTGCGCCGCCGCGCGATCGCCCGCGCCTGCGCGACGGACATCGAGGCCCTCTACGCCAACGCGGCCGCCAGCCCCTCGGCCCCGCTCACCACCTGACGGGAGCTCAGCCCTCGCCCTCGTCGTAGACGAGCTCCAGCTCGAAACCCTGGCCGTCGGTCAGATGCAGCGCCTGGCCGGTGTCCACCCGCTCGACCCAGCCCGCCGACAGCGCGACCGAGCGCAACGCGCCGATGCGGTCCTGGCCGGGGGCGCGCAGCGCCAGGTGGTTCAGGCCCGCGCGCATCCGGTCGTGACCGCCGGGCCGCAGCGCGGGCGACTGCTCGATGACGACGTAACTCCCGCCGGCCCGCCAACTGCGGCCGTCCTGCCAGTGCTGGAACGGCTCGCAGCCCAGGGCGGCCAGCACCGGCCCCCACTGCTTCTCGGCGAGGGCCAGGTCGTCCGTCCACAACTCGACGTGGTGGACCAGCGGGAGATGATCGGTCATCCGGTCATTGTGCTACGCGGTTCACGCGTGGGCGCTGAACACCGGGAGATAGCCGCCGGACTGGCCGGCGGCGGTGGGGTGGTAGGACTCGTATATCGGCCAGGTCGTGCTGTGCAGCCACTCGCTGTCGGTGCAGATCTCGTGGCCGGAGAAGGCCCCGCGCACGTCGCCGAAGGTGAAGTTGCCGTACTTGGCGACCTCCTTGGCGGTGACCGAGGCCAGGTCGTCGGCCGCGCCGTTGATCGCCGAGCGGCTGGTGTCGCTGATCCCGAAGAGGCAGTCGCCCGGGACGGCGTAGAGGTGCGGGTAGTCGAGCACCACCACGTGGGCGTTGGGGGCGTGCGAGCGGATCGCGGAGTAGACCGCGTCCAGCTTGGGGGCGAGCTGCGTGTTGATGAAGTTCTCGGCCGAGTTGACGGCGGAGAGGCAGGAGCTGGTGCCGTCCAGGACGCAGGTCTCCATGGTCGAGGAGAAGCCGGCGTCGTTGCCGCCGATGGTGATGCTGACCTCGGTGGTGCCGCTGTTCAGCCCGGAGAGCTGGTTGTTCAGCACGTCGGCGGTGGTGGCGCCGGAGCAGGCGGCGAAGGTGAAGCTGGAGGGCGCGTGCGCCTTCTGCCAGAGGTAGGGGTAGGAGAGAGTGCTCTGGTAGCAGGAGCCGCTGGCGGAGGTGTAGCTGCCGCTGCCCACGCCGGAGGAGTAGGAGTCGCCGAGGGCGACGTAACCGCCGCCCGCCGCCTGGGCGGTGGGAGCCAGGGCGAGCGCCCCGGTGAGGAGGGCGCCGGCGGCGAGGGTGCCCGCCAGGAGTCGTCTGGACGCAGGGGTGCGCATGGAACCTCCACTCGTGGTGGTGGTACACGACTGGTCAGGGTGGGGACAGGTCGACGCGCGTCATCGACCTGTGTACCAGCGGGTAACCCACTCCGGGAAGTGTCCATGCCAGCGTTATGACACGTATGGCGGTATGGCGGAGCAAACCTGACAGAGCGTCGGATGAAAGAGTGTCAGCCGAGGTAGGAGAGCCGCACGGTCCTGGTGGGGTTGTCGACGTTGGTGTCGATGAGCACCACCGACTGCCAGGTGCCGAGTGCGATCCGGCCGGCCACCACCGGCAGGGTGGCGTGCGGTGCGACGAGCCCCGGCAGGACGTGGTCGCGGCCGTGGCCGGGCGAGCCGTGGCGGTGACGCCAGCGGTCGTCGGCCGGCAGCAGTTCGCGCAGCGCGGCCAGCAGGTCGTCGTCGCTGCCGGCGCCGGTCTCGATCACGGCGACGCCGGCGGTGGCGTGCGGCACGAAGACGTTGAGCAGGCCGTCCGCTCCGGCGGCCACCTCGTCCAGGAAGGACTGGCAGCGGTCGGTGATGTCGACGGCGGTCTCACGGTGTCCGGTGGCGAGCTCGAAGGTGCGCGTGCTGAACGTCATGCGCCCCATCTTGCACGGGACGCGGATCCAGGTGCGTCAGCCGCCCAGCAGGCGGCGCAGGTGTTCCTCGTCCGCGTCGCTCAGGCCGGAGACGAAGCGGGCCAGCACGGCCTCGCGGTCCTCCTCCTTGTCGAGCTCGGTGCGCATCCGGTGGGCGGCCAGGCCCGGTGCGTCGGCGGCCTCGCGCGCCGGCGCGTAGGCGAACGCCCGGCCGCTGCGACGGCGCTCCACGACCCCCTTCTCGTGCAGACGAGAGAGGATGGTGTTGACGGTGGTCCGGGCCAGCCCGCCACCCAGTGTCCGCTGGATCTCGGCCGGAGTCATCGGGCCGGGCGCGGCCCAGAGCACGGTCAGCACACTCGACTCCAGCTCTCCCGGATGCCGCCGCTGCCCCTCCGTCGCCACTTGGGAGCCACCCTTCCGTTGTCTTCGCGATTCCACAGTTCCATCCACTACAGTGGCACGGAACGACTACACGCATGTAGACGATAAACGATTCGCAGCCACTCTCGCAGGAGGATCCAACCCATGGCCCCCGACCCTACGGGCGTGCACCAGCTCGCGGTGAACATCCTCGATGCGAACTCGCTGCTGGCCGCGTTCGGCGCGCTCGGCATCCTCGTGGTGCTCTTCGCCGAGACCGGCCTCCTCGTCGGCTTCTTCCTGCCCGGCGACTCGCTGCTCTTCACCGCCGGTCTGCTCTGCACCACCAGCAAGAACGGCGTGCACCTGAACCTCGCCTCGGTGCTGGTCTGCGCGGCGGTCGGTGCCCTGCTCGGCGCCCAGGTCGGCTACCTGATCGGCCAGAAGGGCGGCAAGGCGCTGCTCGGCCGCTCCAAGAACAAGCACCTGCTGGCGGGCGCCGACCGGGCCGAGGAGATCCTGGCCAAGTACGGCTACCCCAAGGCCATCGTGCTGGCCCGCTTCATCCCGGTCGTGCGCACCGTGCTCAACCCGATGGCCGGCGCACTCAACGTGCCGGTGAAGACCTTCACGCTGTGGCAGGTCGTCGGCGGCCTGCTCTGGTCGATCGGCGTCACCCTGGCCGGCTACGCGCTCGGCTCCAGCATCCCGAGCATCGACACGTACCTGCTGCCGATCATCGGCCTGATCGTCGTCGTGTCCCTCCTCCCGATCGGTCTCGAACTGCTGCGCGCGCGCAAGCGCAGCGCCTCCACGGAGTAACCACCCCTTGAACACCGTGAACACCGTGAACGACCTCGCCCTGAACGGGGCCTCCATCGACGGCGGCCTGTACTCCTGGTTCACCCGGCAGGCGCAGAGCGCCCCGCACTGGCTGGACGACGTCGTCTCCTTCTACGCCACGCTGGGCCTCGGCGTCTTCGCACTGCTGATGGTCTGGGGCTGGTGGCAGGCCCGCCAGGCGCGCAGCGCCGCGGCGATGGCGACGGCACTGGCCGTGCCCGTCGCCGTCGTCCTCGCCTACGTGATGAACGACGTGCTGAAGAGCGTCTTCACCGAGGTGCGGCCGTGCCAGGCGATCGCCCACACCGTCACCCTGCAGCCCTGCCCGGGCGTCGGCGACTGGTCCTTCCCGAGCAACCACTCCACCATCGCGGCCGCCTCGGCCGCCGCGCTGTGGGTGCTGGACCGCAGGCTTGGGATCATCGCCGCGGTGCTGGCCCTGTTCATGGCCTTCTCCCGGGTCTGGGTCGGCGCACACTACCCGCACGACGTGGTCGTCGGCCTCCTCGTCGGCACGCTCGTCGCCATCCCCGCCACCCTGGCGGCGCGCCGCTACGCGCCACCGCTGGTGGTACGCCTCCAGAGCGGGTTGCTGCGCCCGTTGCTGACCGCCACCGACTGAGCCCCGGCTCACCGCTCCACAGACGCCCCCGGCTCCGGCGCTCGTACGCCGCGCCGGGGGCGCTCTCGTTCGGCCGCCTCAGAGCGCGGCCTCGCCCCACTCCCTGGTGCGGATGCGGACCACCCGCTCGACCGGCGTGATCCAGACCGTGCCCCGCACCCCCGCGACCGCGATCACGTGGATCACGTCCGCCGCGTCCCCGTCCGCCACGACGAGGTCCAGGCGGACCGCGGGCTGTAACTCCACCCGGCGGCGGGCTCCGCGATACACCTCGTCGTGGATCCGCCCGACGCCCCGGGCGAACACCGTCGTGACGGTGACGCCCGGGATGCCGAGGGTGCGCAGCGCCTCGTGGACCCGTTCGAAGCCGGAGGCGGGCAGCACCGCGGTGATCAGCTTCACGGTTCCGCCGCGGGTTCGGCGACCGGCTCCTTCGCCTTCACCGGGGCGGACACCGCCGCGCCCACCACGGCCAGACCCTCCTCGCTGGGGTACGCCTCCTCGTCGTGCACCGCGAGGTCGCCGATCTCCAGCACCTCGTCCGGGGCGCGGAGCTTCACGAAGAGCCCGATGGCCTTGAGGATCACGAAGGTCATCAGCGCGTCCCAGACGATGATCGTCCCGGCCGCGCCCAGCTGCAGCAGCAGCTGCTTCGGGTGCCCGTGGAACAGGCCCGCGTAGGAGACGGCGCTGCCGTCCTTGTTGTAGTAGACCGCCAGCGCCGGGTCGGCGAACAGGCCCACCAGCAGGCCGCCGACCAGACCCGCGACCCCGTGGGTGTGCACCACACCCAGCGCGTCGTCCACCTTGCGCATGAATCCGAGCTTTCCCAGCTTGTTCCAGGAGAGCCAGACGATGACCGAGGCGATCAGGCCGACCAGGATCGCGCCGACGCCGGTGACGAAGCCCGCAGCCGGCGTGATGGCGACCAGGCCGACGATCATGCCGTTGATCGCGCCCAGGAAGGTCGGCTTGCGCTGCGGACCGGCGAACATGTCCAGCAGCAGCCAGGTCAGCAGCGCGACGGCGGTGGCCAGGTTGGTGTTGAGCACGGCGGCGGCCGCGTTCTGGCCGCCGAAGTACATGTCGCCGCCGTTGAAACCGTTCCAGCCGAGCCAGAGGATGCCCGCGCCGACGGCCACCATCGGCAGGTTGTTGGGCACGGCCTTGGCCCGGTCCCGGGCCAGCCGCGGGCCGATCACCGCGGCCGCGACGAAGCCGGAGGTGCCGGCGGCGAGGTGGATGACGTAGCCGCCGGAGTAGTCGAGCGCCCCGGCCTGCGCCCACCAGCCGCCACCCCACAGCAGGAAGGCGTTGACCGAGTAGACGATGCCGGACCAGAGCGGTACGAAGAGCAGCCACGCGCGGAAGTTCATCCGCCCGATCACACTGCCCAGGAACAGCAGCGGCGTGATCGCCGCGAAGGCGAACTGGAAGTAGGCCAGCGTGGATTGCGGGAATCTGAAGTCCGGCATGGCGCCGGTCCCGCTGACGAGCGGAATACCGGCCTTGCCGGTCTCGGCGCCCGCGCCGGTGATCGTTCCGGGCCTGCCGACGGCCGAGTGCAGAATTCCGGGGCCGAGGTGGAGTGGTGAGCCGAAGCTCATCTTGAACTCGTACAGCACCCACGCCACCAGGACGAGCGAGAAGGCGCTGAATGCCATCAGCATGGTGTTGACGGCCCATTTGCGCTGCACCAGCCCGGCGTAGAGCACGGCGATGCCGGGGATGCTCATCAGGCCCACCAGCGTAGCCGCCACCAGCTGCCACGTGTTGTCGCCCGCGTTGAGCCAACTAGGGTAGGGAATCACGCGATCGTGCCTCCCGTCGTGGGAATCGCTTTCTCCGGAAGGTGGGACCGGCGCGTTTCTCTGACGTTTCGTCAGCATTACCGCGTGGCAAAAACCTTCATCCGCACGTGAGGAATCCGCCGTGGTGATCCGTCCTGCCGAGCCCGCCGATCTTGCGGCTGTCGCCGCGATCTACGCGCACTATGTGCGGGAGACCGTGGCCACCTTCGACGAGACGCCGCGCACCGAGGCCGACTGGCGGGCGAAGGCGGCGAATCTGGCGCCGTTCCTGGTGGCGGAGCTCGACGGGGAGGTCGCGGGCTACGCGTACGTGAGCGCGTACCGACCCAAGCCCGCCTACCGCCACACCGGGGAGGACTCGATCTACCTCGCCCCGGACCGCACCGGGCTGGGGCTCGGCGGGGCGCTGCTGGAGGCCCTGCTGACGGCCTGCCAGAAGACGGAACTGCGGCAGCTGGTGGCCGTCATCGCGGACACCGGCAGCGACGCCTCCGTCGCGCTGCACCGCCGGTACGGCTTCGAACCGGCGGGACGGCTGAAGAACGTGGGCTTCAAGCACGGTCGGTGGATCGACACGATCCTGCTGCAGCGCGCCCTCGACTGAACCAGCGAGGCCTGGTGGCGCTCAGCGCCATTCGCGCCACGGGTGGCGTGCGTCGCCCGCGCGGCGCACCCGGACCTGGCCGAGGACGGCACGGCCGGTGATCCGCACCATCGGGCCGTCGGCCGAGGTGGCGTCCGCAGCCCCCATGGGCAGGGCGCGCTTGGCGAAGAGGGCACTGCCCTCGTCGTAGACGCGAACGTGCGGCGGGAGGACCAGCTCGATCAGGCCGCAGAACGCGTCCGCCTCGATCACCACCTCGCGGCGGGTGAAGACCGCGTGCCGCAGGTCGATCACGAGCTTGCCCCAACGGGCCCGCGCGACGCTGGTCGGCGGCACGGGCCACTGCCCGCCCCGGCGCACCTTGCTGAACAGCGCGGTCACCGGCGTGGTGCTGGGCGGCGCCACCGGCTGCAGCTCGGTGGCGGAGACGGGCAGGTCCGCGGTCAGCGGATGCAGCTCGGCCACCGTGCGGGCCGCGTAGGCGGCCTCCAGCCGCTGGGCGTGCTCGTCGGGATCGAGATGGCCGGTGGCGAGCGCGTCGGCCAGCACGGCGGCGACACGGTCACGGTCGACGTCCCCCGCGCGCAGGGCGGGGCCCTGCCCGTCGACGGGCACGGGAAGGGGTGCGGGCTCGTTCACGACGGCGTACTCCAGGATCGGCGGCGTCAGCTGCGGACAGGAACACGATATGTCGCGACTGTAGCGCGGTCAACGCGTTCCGCTCGGCCCGCCGGCGGGCGTGCTCCGCGGCACGAGAAGTTCCGCGGCGCCGATCAGGAGCGCGACGCCGACGAGTGCCGCGGCCCCGTAGAGGCTGAGGCTGACCGCGTGTGCATAGTCGCCGCCGGTGGCGCCGAGCTGGTTGAAGAACAGCGTGGCGGCGACGGCGGTGCCCAGCGAGGTCCCGATGCGTTGGCCGGTCTGCAGCACCGCGGAGGCGCTGCCGCCGCGCTCGGGGGGCACGCCCTGCAGCGCCAGCGTCTGATTGGGTCCGATCACCAGTCCACTACCCAGGCCGACCAGGAGCAACGGCAGCAGGATGTCCAACCACACCCCCGAGCCCGAGTGGTAACGGACGATCACCGCGGTGGCCGCGAGACCGAGCGTGACGGACACCAGGCCGACGACCACCATCACCCGGCCGAAGCGGTAGACGGCGCGGCCACCCATGGTGGAGCTGACGGCCGACCCCAGGGCGAACGGAAGGCTCGCCGCGCCGGCCTCCAGCGCCGAGTAGTGGAGCCCCTGCTGCAGGTAGAGGGTCAGGACGAGGATGAGCCCCGTGTAGCCGGCGAAGTACACCACACCGAGGGCGCTCCCCGCGCTGTACGAGCGGCTGCGCAGCAGGCTCAGTTCGACAAGCGGGTCGCGCCCCGTGCGGCGCCACAGCGTCTCCCAGCCCAGGAAGCAGGCCAGCAGGACGGCCGCGAGGCCGAGGAGCCACCAATGCACCGCGGACCGCTGCTCCTGTTCGACCAGCGGCAGCAGGACGCAGGCGATGCCACCGCCCAGCAGCAGCACGCCCACCAGGTCCAGGCCGCGATTCCCGCGCCGCGCCGGGACCTTCGGCAACAACGTCACGCCGAGAAGCAGGGCGATCAGACCGATCGGCAGGTTGACCAGGAAGACCCAGCGCCAGCCGTCCGCCCGCCCGGCGGCCTGGATCAGCAGCCCCCCGGCAAGGGGCCCGACGGCCGTGGAGACGGCGATGGACGCGCCGTAGAGACCGAACGCCCGGCCTCGCTCGGGCCCTCGGAACAGTTGCTGGATCATCCCGATGACCTGGGGCCCGAGCAGCCCGCCCGCGGCGCCCTGGAGCAGACGGGCCGTCACCAGCCAGGTGGGACTCGGGGCCACCGCGCACAGCAGACTCACCGCCGTGAACAGGGCCAGGCCGATCAGGAAGAACCCCTTGCGGCCGAGCGTGTCTCCCAGCTTCCCGGCCGGTACCAGCGCCAGGCCGAAGGTGAGCGTGTAGCCCGACACGACCCAGGAGACGGCGCCGGGGCCGGCGTGCAGTCCCTGCTGCATGGAGGGCAGGGCCACGTTCACGATGCTCACGTCGAGCAGGGTCATGAACCCGGCGATCAGGCAGACCGCGAGGGCCCGCCACCTGTTCGGATTCAACGCCTCGACCCCGGAGCCCGAAGGGCGCTGTGTGTCAACTGTCATGATTTACACCGTACACATTGCTGCTTACGCTGTAAATTCCGAGGTAACGTTGCCCCTATGAACGCACGCATGAAGGCGAAGCAGGCAGACTCCGCAGCAGCGACCGCCCCCCTCTCCGTCTGGGAGCGGATGGCCCAGCCCACTCCCGCGCCACGCCCCGGGCTCACGCTCGGCCGGATCGCCGAAGTGGCACTGGGGATCGCGGACGCCGACGGCCTCGCCGCCGTCTCCATGCGGCGGCTTGCGGAGGGGCTCGGCGTCTCGGCCATGACCTGCTACCGCTACGTCACCGGCAAGGACGAGATCATCGAGCTGATGCTCGACGACGTCCGACGGGAGATGCTCCTCGACGACCTCCCCGGGGACTGGCGGGGTGTCCTGCGCGCGTCGGCCCTGCGGTTCCGCGAGGTCGTGCTGCGGCATCCCTGGATGACGGACGTCCCCGGCCGGATCCTCTTCGCGCCGACGCCGGCCTATCTGGCGTTGTCCGAGCAGCTGTTCGCCGCACTCCACCGCCTGGGTCTGGACCTGGACCGGATCGCCGACGTCACGGGCGCCGTCACCGCCTACGCGCGGGCCGGGACGCACGACGAGATCACCCGTACCCGGCTGCGCACCCCCGAGGGATGGAGCAGCAGCCAGGACGCCAGGGATGCCAACCGCGAACGCCTGATCCGCCTGCTGGACAACGGCGACTACCCCGTCTACCGGAAGTTCGTCCGCGAGGGAGCGCCTCAGGGCGACGAGCGGGCCCGGTTCGAGTTCGGCCTCGACTGCCTGCTCGACGGCATCTCCGCCAGGCCGGACATCCCGGCCGCCGGCTGACCGGCCGGCAGCGCGGCCCCCACGGGCTCGAGGGCGATCGCCGTGAGCACGATCCCCTCGTGGACGAGCCACCGTCCCTCGAGCATCGCGGGGCGCCCCAGCACGGCGCTCGCGTCCGCCGGGAGCAGGTGCGCACGGAACGTCCCGCCGTCCGGATCGATGGCGATCGAGGCCTCGTCGAAGCCGAGCCAGCTGCCGGTGACGGGGAACCAGGTCTTGTACACGGCCTCCTTCGCGCTGAAGAGCAGTCGGTCCCAGTGGATGTCGGGCCTCCGGGCGGTCAGGGCGTCCAGCCTCGCGCCCTCCTCCGGGCGGGCTATGACGTCCAACTCCCGGCCGGGCAACGGTGCGTGGGGTTCTGCATCGATGCCGAGCCCGTCCAGGTCGCCCGCCCGCGCCACGACCGCGGCGCGGTAGCCCTCGCAGTGCGTCATCGAGCCGACGACACCGGTCGGCCAGGCGGGCGCACCCAGCCGGCCGGGCAGGATGGGCGCCGCGGGGACCCCCAGGCCCGCCAGGGCCTCCCGGGCACAGGCCCGGACCGTGGCGAAGTCCCTGCGGCGGCGGTTCGAGGCGCGCGCGATCACGGCCTCCTCCTCGGGGAAGAGCCTCGGGGTCTCCACCGGGTCGGCGTACGCCTCGGCGCACCTGACCCGGTCCGGCAACAGCGCTTCGATCACCGAGGCCTCCCCGAGGTGCGCGCCGCGGGGAGAACCGACACCGGCAGCCGTGCGCCGTCGCCGTGGTGCCGCCACTCCCGCGGGTAGCCGAGCGACACCTCGTAGTGGGGCACGCCGTCCTCGAGGAAGAGACCGGGCATGTGCAGATGGCCGTACACCACGGCCGCCGCCCGGAACCGGCGCGGCCAGTCCGCCGTCGCCTCCGTCCCGCACCACAGGGCGACCTCCGGATGCCGCAGCAGGCCGGTGGGGGTGCGCACCAGCGGAAAGTGGTTCACCAGCACGGTCGGCAGCGTGGGGTCGACCGTCTCCAGGCGCGCCTCGGTGAACGCGAGGCGCGCCCGGCACCACTCCTGCCGACTGGCGTAGGGGTGGGGATGCAGCATGGCCTCGTCCGCGGAGACCACCAGCGCGTCCGCCGCGGCGGCCAGCGCCTGCGCGACGTCGTGCGCCGCGGTGGACCGGAAGCTGTAGTCGTAGAGTACGAACAGCGGTGCGACGACGACCGGCCCACCCGGACCGTCCCAGACGGGATACGGGTCCTCCGGGGTGACGACGCCGAGCCCGCGGCACAGGTCCACGAGCAGGCGGTACCGGTCGTCACCGCGCAGTTGGACCGGGTCGCCCGAGGGCGTCCACAGCTCGTGGTTGCCCGGGACCCAGACGACCTTCTCGAACCGCCCCGCGAGCCGGCCCAGCGCCCACTCGACGTCGGCCACCGCCTCGCCGACGTCGCCCGCCACCAGGAGCCAGTCGCCGGGCGCCCGCGGCGCGAGCCGCTCAACCACCCGTCGGTTCTCCTGGTGGCGGACGTGGAGGTCGCTGACGGCCAGCAGGCTGCGTTCCGTCATCACGCGCCGGGATGGGCGAACCGGCCGGGCCGGAAGTCGGCCAGCTCCGACCGCGTCTGATCGCCCATCAGCTCGTCCACGACCAGTCGGGCGAGGTACGGGGCGAGGGTGACGCCGCTGTGGGTCACCACCGTGTAGAGCCCGGGAACGGCGTCGGTGAAACCCGCGACGGTCCGACCGTCCGCCGGCATCGGCCTGACCCCCACCCGCACCCGCTCGACCGGGACCCCGTCGAGGACGGGGAAGGTCTTCCGGGCGCGCTCCAGCAGCATCGGCCCGAGGCCGAAGACGCCGGCGTCCGTGCGCGGGACCCGGGAGCCGGCTCCGTCACCACCCATGACGACACGGCCCGACGCGGTCGGCCGCAGTCCCATGTCCGGAGTGTGCAGCACCCGGCGCAACGGCCGCCGCAGCGGTGCGGTGTCGGCCAGTCCGCCGATGGCGGTGTAGCGCTCGTCACCGGGGGCGCGCAGCCGTGTGTCCGCCTCGCTGACCAGCGGGACCTCCACCCCGGAGGCCGCCAGCAGGCCCTGGGTGGCCGCGCCCGCGGCGCAGACGACCTCGTCGGCCAGGATCTCGTCGCCGCTCTCGAGGACCACCCTGGTGCGCGCCCCGGCCGTCTCGAAGCGGGTGACACCGGTGTGCGGACGGACCGTGGCCCCGGCCGATACCGCGTGCTCCAGCATCCCGGCGACCATCTGCTCGGTGTCCACCCAGCCCTCGGCCGGGAACCAGGCCGCGTCGAGGACCCGGTCGGGGTCGATGAACGGCTCCAGCTCCGCGGCCCGCCGCGCGGTGATCCGCTCCGCCGCGTAGCCGCGCGCAACCAGGCCCTCGACCAGACCGTCGAGTGCCGCGGACGACTCGGCGTCCGTGGCGACCTCCACGTTGCCGACGGCGTGGAACCACTCCTTGCCGACGCCGGCCTCCGCGAGTCGGTGGTACTCGCCGATCCCCTCGTGGTTGAGCCGGAAGTACGACTCCGGTGACTTCTTCTGGGCGTTGACCCAGGCGAAGGTCGCGGCGCTGGCAGCCTGGCCGGGCTCGGCGGCGTCCAGCAGGATCGGGCGGACGGACCGCGACGCGAGCGCGGAGGCGATCGACGCCCCGAGGACCCCGCCTCCCACGATCACCACACAGGGCTGGGTCATCAGCGCGCACCTTCCTCGACGGTCCAGGTCGTGGTCACGTTCGGTGTCTGGGCGACCGGCCGGTCGCCGCCGGTCAGATTGACCAGCACCACGGAGTCCTCGGACAACGCGCCGGTCTCCGCCGCCCGCATGACGCCCGCGAGGGCGGTGGCGCTCGCGAAGCAGATCCGGACACCCACCGAGTCCGCGAGCAGCTGCTGGGCACGCCGGATCCGGTCCTCGTCGGCGGACAGGATCTGCCCGCCGCTCTGCAGGCAGAGGTCCCGGATGTACGGGTAGGTGCCGGTCGGATTGCCCCGCAGGATGGCGTAGGCCAGCCCCTTCGGATCGCGGACCACATGGTGGGGTGCGATCTGCTCGGCGCCGTCCTGCCAGGCCCGGGCCATGGGGGCGCAGCTCGCCTGCTGGACCGCCATGAAGGCCGGCAGCCTGCTCAGCCGGCCCAGTTCGCGGTACTCCACCGCGCCCTTGAACGCCCCGAGCAGTCCCATCCCGCTGCTGACGGCCTGGAAGACGAAGTCCGGTTCGACGGGCATCGCGTCGAAGGCCTCGAGGTAGGCCAGCTTGAGGCCCTCGCGACGGGAGAGGTTGAAGAAGCCGCCCTCCCAGGTGTGGCCGTGTTCGCGGGCGAACCGCTCGCCCACCTGCCCCGCGGCGACGAACTCGCCGTCCACCACGTGCGTGGTGATGTTGGGGTGGTCGGCGTAGTTGAGCCGGTTGACGAAGTCCCGGCCGACGAAGACGTGCAGCCGGAAGCCGGGGAGCAGACCGGCGGCCCGTGCGTAGGCCGTGGAGGTGTTGCCGGTCGACGACAGCACCAGCTCCCGGATGCCCAGCTCACCGAAGCGGGACAGGCCCACCGAGGCGACCCGGTCCTTGGTCGAGCGGGACGGGTTGGCCGACTCGTCCTTGAAGAACAGCCGACCGACGCCGACCTGCGCGGCGAGCTCGGACACCTCGAAGCAGGGCGTGTTGCCCTCGCCGACCCAGCGGAGCGACTCGCGCTCACGCACGGGCAGCAGGTCGAAGTAGTGCTGCAGCGGGTCCGCACCCTGACGGCTCGTCGGGATGTCGACCTGGTCGAGGTCGTAGAACGCGTCCAGCGCGCCGTTGCACGTGGTACACCGGTTGAAGGCCGGTTCGGTGAACTCCAGTCCGCAGAGCAGACAGAAGAAGCGCACCTGCTTCTCCCGACCCGGGGCGGACCCGCGGATCTTCCGGATCAAGGTCTCGTAGTTAGCGGTGATCGCGGACAATTGCCTCTCCGTCCCTCTCGTCGGCGTTCAGGCTGCGCTCGCGGACGGACCGCCGGTCGACCTTCCCGTTGCTGTTCACCGGGAACTCCTGCCAGCGCACGAACCGGGTCGGCGCGTGCGTCGGGGTCATGTGGCCCGCGACGTGCTCGCGCAGGGCGGCGAAGTCCGGCGTCTCGTCGGCGCGCAGCACTACGGCGGCGTGGAGTTCCTCGACGAGGTTCGCCCTGCGGTGCGGGTACACGTAGGCGTCGACCACGCCCCGGTGGCCCACCAGCACCTTCTCGACCTCGCTGGGGTGCACCTTCGTGTCGTGCACCTTGACCATGTCGTTCATCCGCCCGAACAGGCGCAGATAGCCGTGCTCGTCCAGGCTCCCGTAGTCCCGCGTGTGCACCCATCCGTCGCGCAGGACCTTCTCGGTCAGCTCCGGGTCCGCGACGTAGCCGTCCATGCTGAGCGGACTGCGCACCACGACCTCGCCGGTCTCCCCGGTGGGCAGTTCCCGCCCGGTGTCCGGGTCGAGGATGACCACCTCGAGGTTCGGCATCGGCCGGCCGACCGTGGCCAGCAGCTCCGGCACGTCGTGGTCGGCGGCCGTGAGCATCGCGATCCGGCCGGTCTCCGTGGTGCCGTAGGAATGGTTCAGCACGCCGGGGAAGACCTGGACCGCTTCCTTGATCAGCTCCGGCGAGGCCGGACACCCCACGTAGAGCAGGCGGCGCAGCGAGGTCAGGTCGGTGCGGCGCACATCCGGGTGGTTGACCAGTTCGTAGAACTGGGGCACGCCGATCAGGGTGTCGGTGATGCGGTGCAGCTCGATGTCCCGCAGGAAGGCCGCCGGGTCGAAGCCGCTGCGCAGGAGCACGCTACCGCCCGAGGCGACGGCGACGTCCACCAGCAGTCCGCCGGTGTGACTGACCGCGCTGACGGCCAGGAAGTTCTTGGGCTGTTCCCCGGACTCCGCCATCACCACGTTGTTCCACGCGGCGAAGGGCTTGCGGACGCCCTTCGGGCGACCGGTGCTGCCGCTGGTGTAGATCACCATGGCATGGCCGGGCCGTTCGAGGATGAACTCCGTGAGCGGAGCGGACACCGGCTCTCCGGCCGCGGTCACCTCACCGGAGACGGGCTCGCCGAGCCCGCACAGACCGACCGGTTCGGCCAGCACCGCGTGGACCCGCTCGGCCTCCTCGCGCTCTGGCTCGTCGTGGACGAGCACGGTCGCCCCGCACTCGCCGAGCATCCGGGCGCGGGTCTCGGTGGAGAGGCCGTGCGTGGTCGTGCCGTGGTTGGCTCCCGACACGTACACGACCGTCGCCCCGAGCAGGTGCACCGCGTACCGGACCACGAGCATCCACGGGCTGTTCACCTCGGTAAGGACCGCCACTGTGGTCCCCTGGCCGGCGCCGAGTCCGCGCAGCGCCGCCGCGACCCGCAGGACCGCGTCACGCAGGTCGACCGTCGAGATGACGGTGTCGCGCCAGTACACCACCGGACGCGGATCCCCGACCAGGCGGTCGAGGATCCGGGCGGCGTAGTGCCCGGGCGCCTCCACGCCCGGCTCATGTTGGTCCCTCGTCATCGTTTCCCCACTCCTGTGCCTCTGTCTGAAGTCGCGTGCGGCGCTCGCGGCGCGGCAGCGAAGAGTCGGCCCGTGACGTAGCCCTGCTGGCCCGTAACGGCGGCCGCCGCGTCCGAGACCAGGTGCTCCGTCAGATCGGCCGCTGCCTGCGGGTACGGGACGCCCGAGCCGTGCGGCGCCGCCGGTCCGACCGACGGTCGCTCGTGCGGCGACAGGGCCGCCGGGGCGACGCAGTTCACGGTGATGCCGAACGGCGCCAGCTCCAGGGCCACGGACCGGGTGAACGCGGTGACGCCGGCCAGGACGGCCTGCGCCTCGCGCCAGGCGTCCTCACCCGTCACCACGGGCGCCACGACGTTGACGATGCGACCCCATCGGCCGCCCACCATGTCCCCGGCGGCCGTCCGACCGGCCACGAAGAGCGTGCGCAGCGCCGCCCGGGTCGCGCCGGGACCCGCGTCGCCCGAGGCGGACGCCGCATCCGGTCCGGCGCCGACACAGGTCACCAGGACTCCCGTCCGGCCGAACGTCGACCGGACCCGTCCCAGCGCGGTCGCGAACGAGGCACTGTCCGCCGGGTCCGCGGGGAAGACGGCGCAACGACCCGCGGTCTGCGGAAGCCCGTCCAGGAGCTCCCCCGGGTGCATGCCGTCTCCGCGGTCCTCGCCGATCAGCGCCACGTCCAGGCCGCGTTCCAGCAGTCGGCGCGCGCAGGCGGCGCCGGGAGCGTGGTGCGCGCCCACCACGACGGCCACCCGGGTCATGGCCGGCCTCCGTCCACGACCAGGGTCTGGCCGGTCACGTAGCCCGACGCGGAGCCGGCGAGGAAGGCGACCACCTCGCCGATCTCCTCGGCGGCGCCGACCCGCCCGAGGGCCGAGCGCGTCGCCGCCTCGGCCAGGAAGGCCTCCCGGTCCGCGCCCAGCCGCTCCGCGAGTTCGTCCACCATGGGCGTCGCCACGAAGCCCGGGGCGACGGCGTTGACGGTCACCCCGTACGGCCCGAGTTCGGCGGCCAGGGTGCGGGTGAAGCCGGAGACGGCCGCCTTCGCGGCGGCGTAGTTGGCCTGGCCCGCATTCCCGTCCGCCGCCACGGAACTGAAGTTGACGATGCGTCCGCCACCGCCCTGCTTCATCTGCCCGGCTACGGCGCGGCACCAGTGCACGGTCCCGCCGAAGTTGACGTCCATCACGGTGTCCCAGTCGTCGTCGCCCATGGTGAGCAGCAGCCGGTCGCGGGTGACTCCGGCGCAGTTCACCAGCACATCCACGGGGCCCAGGACCTCGTTGACGCGCCGGACCGCGGCGTCGACCTCGTCGGCGAGGGCCACGTCGCAGCCCACACCCACGGCCGTGCCACCGGCGGCGGTCACCGCCGCGACGGTCTCGGCGGTGTCGAGCTCGGTGCGGTCGACCACGGCCACCGACAGACCCGCGGCGCTCAGCCGCCTTGCGGTGGCGGCGCCGATCCCGCGCCCGGCTCCCGTGACCACCGCCACGCCCGCCGATCGGCTGCTCCGGACCTCCGCCCCCGTCGTCGCGGTCATCGCGCCGCGACCGGCGCGGAGGCGGCCGGCCAGTCGGCCTCGATGCGGGCCAGGCAGGCGGCCCGGTCCTCGGGCCCCGTGACGATCCGCCAACCGTCCGGCACCTCGGCGCCGGAGGGCCAGAGCGAGTACTGGCCCCGTTCGTTGCGCAGCGCCAGGAAGCTGCGGCTCTCGTCCTCGAATGCGTTCATGTTCGTTCCTCCCTGAACGGCTGTGACCTGCGGTGCTGACGCCGATCAGGCCGTGAACCGCACCGGCAGCGAACTCATGCCGTGCAGGATGCTCGAGTAGATCCACTTCTCCTCGCCGATCTGCTCCAGATCGCCGACCAGCCGGCGCAGGCCGTCGAGCACCGCGTAGACCTCCATCCGGCCCAGGTGGTGCCCCAGGCAGTGGTGGGCACCGTGGGCGAAGGTGAAGTGCTTGTTGGGCGTGCGGGAGAGGTCGAACTCGTCGGGGCGGTCGAAGACGGTCTCGTCCCGGTTGGCCGAGGAGATCCACACGCTCACCACGTCACCGGCCTTGATCTCCTGGCCGTTGACGACGACGTCGCCGGTCGCGGTCCTGCCGCCGTGCAGCGACGGGACCGTCCAGCGCAGCACCTCCTCGGTGGCGGTCTTCAGGTCGACGTCGCCGTTCTTGAGTGCGCGCCACTGGTCGGGGTTCTCGATCAGCGCCAGAACGGCCCCGGTGATCGCGTGCCGACCGGTCTCGTCCCCACCGATCATGAGGCCGTAGCAGTTGGCCATCAGCTCGACCTGGTTGAGCGGGATGCCGTCGATCCGGCAGTTCGCGAGCAGGCTGACCATGTCGTCGCCCTCGCTGCCGCGCCGCTCCTTGGCCAACTTGCTGAAGTACAGCAGGATCTCGTTCTTCGCCACCCAGTTGTCCTCCGGCGGCGCGTCGGCGTAGTCGGAGCTCCAGGCGTGGGCGGTCTGGCTGAGCAGGAACCTGCGGTCCGCCTCGGGGACCTCCAGCAGGTCGCAGATGGCGCCCAGCGGGACGCTCGCGGAGACGTCCGCGGCGGCGTCGCAGTCGCCCTTGTCCAGGGCCTCAAGGAGCAGCCGGTCCACCGTCTGCTGCAGCGAGTGCGCGATGTGGTCCAGGGTCCGCGCCGAGAAACCCTTCGACAGGACGTTGCGGATCTGGTGGTGCCGCACGCCGTCGGTGACGGCCAGCATCGTTCCGGATGCCGAGTCGCCGCCGGTGAGCAGGGTGGCCAGCGCGTTACCGTTCTCGGTGGTGAAGTGCGCCTTGTCCTTGTAGACGGCGTTGGCGTCCTCGTGACGGCTGATCACCCAGAAGCCCGGACGGTTCTCCCGCGGCGTGTGCCAGTAGACCGGCTTCTCGGCCCGCAGGTGGCGCCAGACCTCGTCGAGCTCGCGCTCGGCGTGCAGGTGCGGCGACGCGAGGTCGATGGCGTCGATCTCGTCAGGGCTGACGACGGGTCGCTTGGTCATCACTCACTCCTTGCCCGACGCACACGCGGCGAGCGCCTCGATGGTCGGGTTCTCGACCACGTCACGGGGGGAAATCTCCAGCCCGGCCTCCTGGGCCTGCTGGATGAAGGCGATCGCGAGGATGCTCGTGCCGCCGAGTTCGAAGAAGTTGCTCTCGGCGCTGATCCGCTCGGCCGGGAAGAGCTCCCTGAAGATCTCGCAGAGCGCCTTCTCCGCGGGGGTGCTCGGCTCCCGGCCATTCGGCTGCTCGGCCACGGAAGGGGCGGGGAGGCCCTTCCGGTCGACCTTGCCGTTGGGGGTGAGCGGAAGGGCGTCCAGGGTCGCGTAGACCGACGGGACCATGAAGTCGGGCAGGTAGCGCATCGTGTGCTCGCGCAGTTCACCGGGCGACGGCCGGCCGCCGTCCGCGGGCACCACGTAGGCCACCAGCTGCGGCGTCTCGCCGTGGTCGGCGCGCACCGCGGCGACCGCGTGGGCCACGCCCGGATGGCGGCCGAGTGCCGCCTCCACCTCGCCCAGCTCGATCCGGAAGCCGCGCAGCTTGACCTGGTCGTCGCCGCGACCGTGGAACAGGATGCTGCCGTCGGCCCGCCACGAGGCCAGGTCGCCGGTCCGGAACATCCGGCCGCCCGCGCCCGCGAACGGGTCGGCGACGAAACGCTCCGCGGTGAGAGCGGGCTGCCCCAGGTAGCCGCGGGCCAGCCCGTCCCCGCCGATGTACAGGTCACCGACCTCGCCGACGGGCACCGGACGGAGCTCGCCGTCCAGGATGTGCACCGAGACGCCGGGGATCGGACGGCCGATGGACACGTCCTCGCCCGGCTGGAGCGGGTCGGTCATCGTGGCGCACACCGTCGCCTCGGTGGGGCCGTAGGCGTTGATCAGCCGCAACCCCGCACCCCAACGGTCCACCAGCGCCGGCGGACAGGCCTCGCCCGCGACGACCAACGTGCGCAGCTCGGGGAAGTCCTCCGGCGCGACCGTGGCCACCGCCGCGGGAGGGAGCACCGCATGGGTGATCCGGTGCTCCCGCAGCGTGGTCCGGAGGTTGTCGCCGGCCAGGGTTCCCGCGGACGGCACCACCAGGGTGGCCCCGGCGGTGAAGGCGGCCAGCAGCTCCGTCAGGAAGGCGTCGAAGCTTGGGGAGGCGAACTGCAGCACCCGGCTGTCCGCGTCGACCCGCATGGCATCGACCTTGGCCGCGGCCAGTCCCGCCAGTCCGGCGTGGGTGACCGCCACGCCCTTGGGCCGTCCGGTCGAGCCGGAGGTGTAGATGACGTAGGCGAGGTCGGACGCGGACCGGGGGCCGGTGAGCTCCTCGTCCGACAGGCTCGTACCGGGCAACGCACCGAGGACGGCGATCTGCTTGGCGGAGTCCAGGGCCACGTGCGGGACCGTCAGGTCCGCCGGCAGCTTCGCGGCGGCGACCCGCGTCGTGCACAACAGCACAGGCGCCGCGTCCTTCAGGAGGTAGGAGAGGCGCTCGGCCGGGTAGTCGACGTCGACCGGCAGGAAGGCGGCACCGGTCTTGGCGACGGCCAGCAGGCTGACCACCATGCGGCTGGACCGGGGCAGCGCCAGCGCGACCAGACGCTCCGGGCCGGCACCCTGAGCGACCAGCATGCGCGCGAGCCGGTTCGCCTGCTCGTCCACCTCCGCATACGAGAGGGACTCCCCCTCGGCCTGGATGGCGATGTTCCCGGAGGATCTCCGCACCGCCCGGTCCCACAATTCACATATCATTTCCGGCACTGGAAGAAATTCCCCTCGCGTTCAAGTGCACAGCCGCGGGACAGAAAAGGAAATTCACCACAACCTGATGCGGGCATGCCAATAAATCCGACGCGTGGATGGTCGGATATCCCCGAAGAGGGCATCAGATAGGAGTCAGAACCGGCCATTCATCGGAACAGGACTGTTCACCGGCCATGGAACGGACTGCATGTAGGCTCATCCCCCGATTCGCCCGATTGGCGGGAGCCGCGTTCCGCGAACTCCCCGTACATCCTTTTTCTCTCATGATCCACTGTTGCATGTCAAGATGAATATACGCACGAGCAGACTAGTCGCTTTTTCAACATTCAGCTCGGGCCATAAATGCGGCCCGAGCGGTCCGAATGCGTAGCCGTTTGTACACTGTCAGTGCTCGAGCGGGGTCCACCACTGGGTGCGGCGCCGGCCCACGCCGGTGCGGGAGAGCCGCTCGGCCCGCTCGACCCGGGCCCGCTTGACCGTCCGGAAGCGGCGCGCCCGGCCGCGCGCGAGGTCGGCGGCGCCGATGAGGCCCGCCGTGTTGCCGAGGCGGGCCTCGAGGATCTCCGCCTCCGGCCGGAAACCGCGGCCGGTGAGGTTGCGCCGGTAGGCCTCCCGGGCGGGGCCCAGCAGCAGCTCGCCCGCCGCCGAGACGCCGCCGCCGATGACGAAGCGGCCCGGGTCCAGGGCGGCCGCGAGGTTGGCCAGACCGAGGCCGAGCCACTGGCCGATCTCCTGCAGCAGCTCCATCGCGCAGGCGTCGCCGTCCTGCGCGGCCTCGGTGACCAGCGGGCCGGTGATCGCGGAGACGTCGCCGTCGACGCGGTCCAGCAGCGGCTGCGCGATCGGCGACTCCGCCGCCGCCAGCTCGCGCGCCTCGCGCACCAGCGCGTTGCCCGAGGAGTACTGCTCCCAGCAGCCGCGGTTGCCGCAGGGGCAGCGGTGGCCGCCCGGAACCACCGTCATATGGCCGAACTCGCCCGCCATCCCGTAACGGCCGCGCTCCAGGCGCCCGCCGCGCACGATCGCGCCGCCGATGCCGGTGCCGAGGTTCACCATGACCAGGTGCTCCTCCCCCGCGCCCGCCCCGAAGCGCCACTCCGCCCAGGCGGCGGCGTTGGCGTCGTTCTCGACGATCACCGGCAGCTTGAGCCGGTCGCTGAGGGCCCCCTGCAGCGGCTCGTTGCGCCAGCTCAGGTGGGGGGCGAAGAGCACCCGCGCCCGCTGGGCGTCGACGAAGCCGGCCGCGCCGATGCCGACCGCGTGCACGTCGTGACGGTCGGCCAGAGCGAGCACCAACTCGGTGATGACGTCCTCGACGACCTTGGGGCTCTTGCTCTTGTGCGGTGTCTCGGTGCGCAGTTGCTCCAGGATCCGGCCCTCGCCGTCGACGACCCCGGCGGCGATCTTCGTACCGCCGATGTCGATGCCGACCGTCGGCAGGCGAAGGGCCGTCCTGCGGACGTACTCGGCGTAATCGCTGCTCAACTCGCGTCCGATCCGTGTGCGCGCTGGTGGATGCGATCCATCCTGCCGCGTCACGGCCACCCGGCGCGATTCGGGATCAGCTCAGTTCGAGGGCGAGGAAGAAGTCCACCCGGTCCTCCAGGCGGGAGAGGTCACGGCCGGTCAGCTCCTCGATCCGCCCGATGCGGTAGCGCAGCGTGTTGACGTGGACGTGGAGCGCGGCCGCGCAGCGGGTCCAGGAGCCGTCGTAGCGCAGGAACGCCTCCAGCGTGCGGACCAGGTCCGCCTGGTGCTCGAGGTCGTAGGCGACCACGCGGTCCAGCAGCCGGGAGCGGAAGGCGCGGCGCACCTCGTCCGGGACGGCGGCCAGCAGCAGCACGTGCGAGGCGAGCTCCTCGGGGCCCGCGACGCAGAGGCGGCCGAGCCGGGCCGCGGCGATGCGGCGGGCGTGCCGGGCCTCCTCCAGCGCGCCGCGCAGGCCGCCGACGCCGTCGGCGGGCGCACTGACGCCGACGGTCAGCCGGCCCTCGGGCCCGAGCCCGGCCTCCAGCGGCGCGAGCAGCTCCGCCAGCACCTCCGACGCCGTCCGCCCGCCGTCCGGCTGCGGCAGCAGCACCACGGCCGCGTCGGCGTCGTCACCGACCAGCGCCCGGTCGTCCAGACCGGTCAGCGCCTCGGCGACGGCCTCGCGGGCCTCCCCCTCGGCGAGCCCCTGCCCGGCCACGGAGACCACGACCCAGGTCTGCGGCAGCGGCAGCTCCGGCCCGTCGCTCATCGCGTGCGCGGCCTCGAGCGCGCGCAGCAGCTCGTCGGGCGCGGCGTCGCGCTGGAGCAGGGTGATCATCTCGTCGGCGAGCCGGGTGCGCAGCGTACGGCTGTCGTCGCGGCGGACCCGCTCGGCGGAGACCAGGCGGGCGAGGTTCTCGGCGAGCTGGCGGCGCTTGGCGGTCCAGTCGGTGATGTCGCCCTCGACGGCCAGCAGCCACTGCGCCAGATGGGTGCCGCCGGGCACCGGCAGCAGCGAGAACTGACGGTCCCCCACCCGGGTGCGGCTGGCCGGCGTACTGCGGCGGCGCTGCGACTCCAGGTGCGCCCGGACCAGCGCCTCGCGCTCGGTCGCGTCGAGTCCCTCGACCGGACCCGCGACCAGGCGCGCGGTCGGCGTCAGCACCCAGCTCTCCAGGTCAACGTCGCCGCCGAGCAGCTGCAGCACGGCGTCGAGGCCGGCGCCACTGGCCGCGGAGACGAGCATCCGGTGGCGCTCGACGAGCGCGGACAGGTCGGCCGCGCGGTCGGCGGAGACCTGCCGGTTGACGTACTCGGCGACGGCCCCGAAGGCGACGTCCTCGGGAACGCCGAAGAGCGGCAGGCGGTGCCGCTCGCACGCGTCGATCAGGTCCTGCGGCACGGGCCCGACCTCCGCCTCACCGGCGGCGAGGCCGGCCGCGCCGCCGGAGGCCAGATGGCGGACGAAGCGCTCGGAGTCCTCCGCCTCGTAACGCCACAGCATGCCGGTGAGCACGAGCTCACCGCCGTGGAGGTACCGGCTCGGGTCCCGCAGGTCCGTGGTCATCACACCGGTCACCACGCGGTCGAGCTCGTCGCTCCCCGCGAGCAACCGCATGGGCGGTGCGGCGGCAGCAAGCAGGGCACCGATCCGCACGTCGGAACCTCCGGAAACTCGGCAAAAGGGATGGGCTTCCGGGGAACGGTACCCGAACCCTCAGGGGCGCGAGGAATCGAATCGGCCCGCCGTTGCACCATCAGGGGCGCGGCCCGCCGCACCCCTGATGGTGCCCCACTTGCCTAGCCCTCCAGGCCGCGGCGCTCGAGCAAGGGCTGGATCTCCGGGGCGCGGCCGCGGAACGTGGCGAACGCCGTCATCGGGTCGGCCGTGCCGCCGGGGGACAGCAGGACGCGGCGGAAGGTCTCGCCGTTGTCGCGGATCGTACGGCCCGGCTCCTTGAACCACTCGACGGTGTCCGCGTCCAGGACCTCGGACCAGATGTAGCCGTAGTAGCCCGCCGCGTACCAGCCGCCGGCGAAGACGTGGGCGAAGTAGCCCGTGCGGTAGCGCGGCGGGATCGACGGGTGGGCCAGGCCGTAGCGCTGGAGCGCGGCCGCCTCGAAGGACTCGGCGTCGCCCGCGCCCTCGCCGTCGGGCGTGGTGTGCCAGGCCCAGTCCAGCAGGGTCGCGGCCAGGTACTCGACGGTGCGGAAGCCCTCGCCGAAGTTCTGGGCCTCACGGACCCGCTCGACCAGCGCGGGGGACATCGGCTCGCCGGTCTCGTGGTGGCGGGCGTAGTTCTCGAAGACCTCGGGCCACTCCTGCCACATCTCGTTGACCTGGGAGGGGTACTCGACGAAGTCGCGCGGCACCTCCATGTACTGCGAGGGGTACTTCACGTCCGAGAAGAGCCCGTGCAGCGCGTGGCCGAACTCGTGGAAGAGCGTGCGGACCTCGTCCCAGCTGAGCAGCGCCGGCTCGCCCGCCGGCGGCTTGGCGATGTTGAGGTTGTTGACGACCACCGGGAGCTGGCCAAGCAGGTGCGACTGCTCGACGACGGAATCCATCCAGGCGCCGCCGCGCTTGGACTCCCGGGCGAAGAAGTCGCCGATGAACAGGCCGATCGGGCGGCCGTCCGCCTCCCGCACCTCGAAGACGCGGCTGTCGGGGTGGTAGCTCACGAGCTCGGGGCGCTCGTGGAAGGTGACGCCGTAGACCAGGCCGGCGGCGTGGAAGACGCCGCGCCGCAGCACGGACTCCAGCTCCAGGTAGGGGCGCATCTGCGCGCCGTCGACCTCGTAGCGCTCCTTGCGCACCTGCTCCGAGAGGAACTGCCAGTCGGCCGCGGCGACGGCGGGGACGCCGGCGGTCTCGGCCAGCGCCGCGCCCTCACGGTCGGCGTTGGCGACGGCGGGGCCGACCAGGCGGCCGAGCATCGACTCGACGGCCTCGGTGGTGCCGGCGGTCTGGTCGGCGACCTCGTAGGCGGCGTGCGAGGGGAAGCCGAGCAGCCGGGCGCGCTCGGCGCGCAGCTCCGCCATCGTGACGGCCAGCGGGCCGTTGTCCTCCAGGCCGCGGGCGAGCGAGGCGTCGAGGAGGCGGAGGCGCAGCTTCGGGTCGCTGAGCGAGGCGAGCTCGGTCTGGTTGCTGAAGCTCTTCAGGCTGAGCACGTACTTGCCGTCGTGGCCCAGCGCCTGGGCGTTCTCCGCGGCGGCGGCGATCGCGCCGTCCGGCAGGCCGGCCAGCTCCTCGGCGGAGTCCAGGACGAGGGCGGCGGCACGGGTGGCGGCGAAGAGGTTCTGCTCGAAGGTGGTGCCGAGGGTGGCCAGCTCGGCGTTGAGCTCGCGCAGCCGGGCCTGGCCGGCCTCGTCGAGGCGGGCGCCGCCGCGGACGAAGCGGGTGTGCCAGCGCTCCAGCAGGCGCTGGTCGGCCTCGTCGAGGTCGAGCTCCCCGCGCCGGGCGTGGACGGCGTCGATGCGGGCGAAGAGGGCCGGGTCGAGCTGGATCGCGTCGGTGTGCGCGGCCAGCCGCGGGCTGATCTCGGCGTCGAGCTCCCGCAGCGCGGGCGTGGAGTCGGAGGAGACCTTGTTGAAGAACACCAGGCTCACCCGGCGCAGCAGCTGTCCGGTGCGCTCCAGGGCGACGAGGGTGTTCTCGAAGGTCGCGGCGGCGGGGTCCCCGGTGATCGCGGCGATCTCGGTGAGCTGTTCCGCCATGCCGGCCTCGAAGGCGGGCAGGTAGTGGGCCTCCTCGATCTCCGCGAACGGCGGGAGCTCGAAGGGAAGCGTGCTGGGCTGCAGGAACGGGTTCGGCGTGGGCTGAGTCACAGGTCAGACACTACGCCGCGGGGTGTCACAACCGCCCGGCCTTTTCACAAAGCCGGAACCACCGCGCATCTCCACCCTTCTGCCGCATCCCGTTCGCCCATCGTTGGAGAAAAGTACAGCCATCCGGGTGAGCTCGGCGGCGCGGCTTATGCCATCAGTGACTGACGGCACAGCACGTGGGACTTGTGTACTGCTCACACCTGCACGTTCACCTTCCCCAGCCCACCGCCCCGTACCCGTCGAAGGAGTGATCCGCATGGAGTTCCTGCGGCCCGCCACCTGGGACGAGGCACTCGCGGCCAAGGCCGAGCACCCGTCCGCGCTGCCGATCGCCGGCGGTACGGACGTGATGGTCGAGCTCAACTTCGACCGTCGCCGCCCGTCCGCGCTGCTGGACCTGAACCGTGTCGGTGAATTGACCAAGTGGGAGTCCGGCCGGTTCGAAGGGCAGGAGGGCGAGGTGATCCGTCTCGGCGCCGCCGTGCCCTACGCGCGGATCACCCGTGAGCTGAGCGCGCAGCTGCCCGGTCTGGCCCTGGCGGCCGACACCGTCGGCTCCCCGCAGATCCGCAACCGCGGCAGCGTCGGCGGCAACCTCGGCGCCGCCTCGCCCGCCGGCGACGCGCACCCCGCGCTGCTCGCCGCCGGACGCGACGTCCTGGTCGAGGCCCAGTCCGTGCGCGGCACCCGCCTGATCCCGATCGACGCGTTCTACGTCGGGGTGAAGCGCCACAGCCTGGAGGCGGACGAGCTGATCCGCGCCGTCCGGATCCCCGTCGCCGACGGCCCGCAGCAGTTCTCGAAGATCGGCACCCGCAACGCGATGGTCATCGCGGTGTGCGCCTTCGCCGTCGCGCTGCATCCGAAGAACGGCACGGTCGGCACGGGCATCGGCTCGGCCGCCCCCACGCCCCGCCGCGCCGCGGAGGCCGAGGAGTTCATCGCCGGCGAGCTGGCCGAGCGCGGCCTGTGGCAGTCCGGCGCCCTGATCGGCCCGGCCGCGACCCGGCGCTTCGGAGAGCTGGTCGCCGCCGCCGCGTCGCCGATCGACGACGTCCGCGGGACCGCCGCCTACCGCCGCCACGCGCTGGCGGTCATGGCCCGGCGGACCCTGACCTGGACGTGGGACGCGTACACGCACTCCCTGAGGAGCGCGGCATGAGAGTGACCTTCACCGCGAACGGCCGCCGGGTCGAGGCGGACGACGTCTGGGAGGGCGAGAGCCTTCTGTTCGTGCTGCGCGAGCGCCTGGGCCTGCCGGGCTCCAAGAACGCCTGCGAGCAGGGCGAGTGCGGCAGCTGCACCGTCTACCTCGACGGTGAGCCGGTCTGCTCCTGTCTGGTCGCCGCCGGCCAGGTGCAGGGCCGCGAGGTCCGCACCGTCGAGGGCCTGGCGGACCCGGAGACCGGCCTGGACGTGGTCCAGCAGGCCTTCGTCGACGCCGGCGCCGTCCAGTGCGGCTTCTGCACCCCCGGGCTGGTGGTGCAGTCCCACGACCTGCTGCGGCGCAATCCGCGGCCCAGCGACAACGACATCCGCGAAGCGCTCTCCGGCAACCTGTGTCGCTGTACCGGCTACGAGATGATCATGGACGCCGTCCGCCTCGCCGCCGCCCGCGCGGGTGCGAGCGGGGAGGTGTCCCGATGAGCCCGATCCGCACGGAGAAGAACCTCCAGAGCATCACCACCGCCCATCCGGACGGCGTCGGCGGCTCGCCGCTGCGCCCGGACGGCATCCTGAAGGTCAGAGGCGAGTTCGCCTACTCCTCGGACCTGTGGCACGAGGACATGCTCTGGGGCATGGCGCTGCGCTCGCCGCACGCCCACGCGAGAATCCTCTCGATCGACACCACCGGGGCGCTCACCCTCCCCGGCGTCCACGCCGTGATGACCCACGAGGACGTCCCCGGTGCCAAGTTCTACGGCCTGGAGATCCACGACCAGCCGGCCCTCGCCTTCGGCAAGGTCCGCTTCCAGGGCGAGCCCGTCGCCATCGTGGCCGCGGACCACCCGGAGACCGCCCGCCGCGCGCTCGACCGGATCAAGGTCGAGTACGAGGTCCTGCCCACCCTCACGACCGAGGAGCAGTGCCTCCACCCGGAGACCTACGGGTACGTGCACGAGCCGCACGAGTACAAGGCGGACGCCTCCGGCAACGTCGTCCACGAGCAGAAGGTGGTCTCCGGCCTCGGCGTCACCGACGAGGTGCGGGCGACGGCCGATGTGGTCGTCACCGGCGACTACGAGGTCGGCATGCAGGACCAGGCCTTCCTCGGCCCGGAGTCCGGCCTGGCCGTGCCCGCCGAGGACGGCGGGATCGACCTCTTCGTCGCCACCCAGTGGCTGCACGTGGACCGCGAGCAGATCGCGCCGGTGCTGGGCCTGCCGGAGTACAAGGTGCGGCTCACCCTCGCGGGTGTCGGCGGCGCGTTCGGCGGCCGCGAGGACCTGTCCATGCAGATCCACGCCTGCCTGCTGGCGCAGCGCACCGGAAGACCCGTCAAGATCGTGTACTCCCGCGAGGAGTCCTTCTTCGGGCACGTGCACCGCCACCCGGCCAGGCTGAGCTACGAGCACGGCGCGACCCGCGACGGCAGGCTCGTCTACTGCGAAGCCCGCATCGTGCTGGACGGCGGCGCCTACGCCTCGTCCTCCCCCGCGGTCGTCGGCAACGCCGCCTCGCTCGGCATCGGCCCCTACGAGGTGCCGAACGTGAACATGCTGGCGCTGGCGCTCTACTCCAACAACCCGTCCTGCGGCGCGATGCGCGGCTTCGGCGCGGTCCAGGCGTGCTTCGCCTACGAGACGCAGATGGACAAGCTGGCCGCCGCGCTCGACATGGACCCGGTGGAGCTGCGCCGGCTCAACGCGGTCTCCCAGGGCTCGGTCATGCCGACCGGCCAGGAGATCGACGCCCCGGCCCCCGTCGCCGAACTGCTGCGCCGGGTCAAGGCCCGGCCGCTGCCGCCGGCGCTGGACCTGACGGACCTCGATCTGCGCGACCTGCCCGGTGCGCTGTCCAACACCTCGCACGGTGAGGGCATCGTGCGCGGCGTGGGCTACGCGGTCGGCATCAAGAACGTCGGCTTCTCCGAGGGCTTCGACGACTACTCCACCGCCCGGGTGCGCCTGGAGGTCATCGGCGGCGAGCCGGTCGCCATGGTCCACACGGCCATGGCCGAGGTCGGCCAGGGCGGCGTGACCGTCCAGGGCCAGATCGTGCGCACCGAGCTCGGCGTCGAGCGGGTCACCATCCACCCCGCCGACACCGAGGTGGGCTCGGCCGGTTCGACCTCCGCCTCGCGGCAGACCTACATGACCGGCGGCGCCGTCAAGCTGGCCGCCGAGGCGGTCCGCAACGAGCTGCTGGCCCTCGGCCGCAGGCGCTACGGCTGGACCTGGAACGACCTGTCGCTGGTCGGCGGCAAGGTGGTCTCCGCCTCCGCCGGCCCCCTGGTCCCGATCGCGGACCTGCTGGGCGACAGCGCCATCGACGTGACCCGCGAACACCACCACCGTCCGACCGTCGCCTTCGACAAGGAGACCGGGCAGGGCTCCGGCCACGTCCAGTACTGCTTCTGCGCGCACCGCGCCGTGGTGGACGTGGACGTGGAGCTGGGCCTGGTCAAGGTGGTCGAGCTGGCCGCCGTCCAGGACGTGGGCCGGGCGATCAACCCGCTCTCCGTCGTCGGACAGATCCAGGGCGGCGCCACCCAGGGCCTCGGCCTCGCGGTGATGGAGGAGATCGTGGTCAAGGACGGCAAGGTCCTGAACCCGTCCTTCACCGACTACCTGATCCCGACCATCCTGGACACCCCGCCGCAACCAGTGGAAGTGCTGGAACTCGCCGACGAGCACGCCCCCTACGGGCTGCGCGGAGTCGGCGAGGCCCCCACCCTCTCGTCCACTCCCGCCGTCGTCGCGGCGATCCGCCAGGCCACGGGGCTCGCGCTGAACCGGGTTCCGGTCCGGCCCGAGCACCTCACCGGCACCGGCGGGTGACGGGACGTCAGACCACCCCGGGGCGAGGTCACCATGTCAGGTCTTCCCGCACCTCGTCCCGGGGTTCTCCACCGCACCACCCAGCACCACCAGCACGGCCGGCACCACCAGTCCGGAAAAGAAAGCGATGTACCCCGCAACAGCCGACACGACGCCTTCGCCGAGGCCCGTGAACCCCGGCAGCACCACCCTCAAAGCGCGCCGCACCGTCCCCTGTTTCCCCACCTAGCGGGTCACCCAGGCCGGCCGCTCCACCCCAATCCCCTACGAAACTTGGGAGTGGAACCGTGACCCAGACATCCACGGAACCCAGCGTCAACTCGTCCGACCCCGACAGAACACCGACCGCAAAGAACGTGATCGACAGCTTCTTCAAGATCTCCTCCCGAGGGTCCACCCTCGGGACCGAGGTCCGCGGCGGCCTGACCACGTTCATGGCGATGGCCTACATCCTGCTGCTGAACCCGATCATCCTGTCCGTCCCGGACGTGAACGGGAACCACCTCAGCCCCGGGATGGTGACCACCGCCACCGCGCTCGCCGCGGCCGTCACCACCATTCTGCTCGGCATCGTCGGAAACGCGCCGCTCGCAGCGGCGGCCGGACTGAGCGTCTCCAACACCCTCGCCGCGGTGATGGTGCCTCATGTCACCTGGCCACAGGCCATGGGCCTCTGTGTCATCTACGGCGCCGCGATCGTGCTGCTGGTCGTCACCGGCCTGCGCGAGAAGATCATGAACGGCATACCGATGGCGCTCAAGCACGCCATCACCATCGGCATCGGCCTGTTCATCGCGCTGATCGGCCTGGTCAACGCGGGCTTCGTCACCCGCCTCCCGGACGCGGCCCACAGCGACACCCCGCTGCAGCTCGGCATCAACAACAGCCTGCAGGGCTGGCCGGTGCTGATCTTCTCGATCACGCTGCTGACCATCTTCATCCTGCAGACCCGCAAGGTCCCGGGCGCGATCCTGATCGGCATCGTCTTCGGCACCGTGCTGTCGCTGATCCTGCAGGCCGCACTGAACCTGCCGGACTCGGTGTGGGGTCTGTCCGTGCCCAAGTGGCCCGGCAACCCGGTCGCCTCGCCGAACTTCGGCCTGTTCGGGCACATCGACCTGTTCGGTGCCTTCGGCAGCCACGGCATGGGCGCGCTCAGCGCCGGCTTCGCGGTCTTCGCCCTGGTGCTGGCCGGCTTCTTCGACGCGATGGCGACCATCATCGGCATCGGCACCGAGGCCGGACTGGCCGACGAGCAGGGCCGGATGCCGGGCCTGTCCAAGGCGTTGTTCGTCGACGGCACCGGCGGCATCATCGGCGGTGTGGCGGGCGCGTCCGGCCAGACCGTGTTCATCGAGTCCGCCACGGGCGTCGGCGAGGGCGCGCGCACCGGTTTCTCCAGCGTCGTCACCGGTCTGGTCTTCGCCGCCATGCTCTTCTTCACGCCGCTGGCGGGCATGGTGCCCGGTCAGGTCGCGGCGGCCGCGCTGGTCGTCATCGGCTCGATGATGCTGGCCCAGGCCCGTCACATCGAGTGGGCCGACCGCGAGGTGGCGATCCCCGCCTTCCTCACGATCGCGCTGATGCCGTTCACCTACTCGATCACCGCCGGTGTCGGCGCGGGCGTCATCGCCTACTGCGCCATCAAGGCCGGCCGTGGCCGCTGGCGCGAGCCGGGCGTGCTGATGTGGGGTCTGACCGTCGTCTTCCTGGTCTACTTCGCGCTGCACCCGATCAAGCTCTGGCTCGGGGTCCACTGATCTAGTAGTAATCGACACCGAAGCAGCCACACTCCGGTAGCAACTCCCCGGACCGCCGGGCCGCCGCACCCCCTCGGGTGCGGCGGCCCGGCCTTGCGCGTCCACGACCCCCGCAAGGAGCGCCGCCCATGCAGGACATCGCCCCGCAGCTCGCCGACTGGCACGCCGCCGGGCGCCCCTTCGCCGTGGCCACCGTCGTCGCCGTGTCCGGGAGCGCCCCGCGCGACCCGGGCGCCGCACTGGCGGTGGACGCGGACGGCGAGGCGGTGGGCTCGGTCTCCGGCGGCTGCGTCGAGGGGGCGGTGTACGAGCTGTGCCAGGAGGTGCTGGCAAGCGGCGAACCGGTGCTGCAGCGCTTCGGCTACAGCGACGAGGACGCCTTCGCGGTCGGTCTGACCTGCGGCGGGATCCTGGACGTCTTCGTCCAACCGGTCCGGCCCGGAGCGAGCGACGGCCTGGACGCGGGCATCGCCTACGTCCGCTCCGGCACCCCGGTCGCGCTGGTGCGCTGCGTCAGCGGCCCGCCGGAGCTGCTCGGCGCGACCGTCGCCGTCACCGGCGACACCCACCACGGCTCTTTCGCCGCACCGCTGTTGGAGGCCGGCTGTGTGCCCCGGGCGCGCGCGATGCTGGACGCGGGCACGACCGGCACCTTGGCTTTCGCGCTCGACGGGCGTCCCTGCGACCCCCGTGCCGGGGAGGCGGTGGTCCTCTTCGTCGAGTCCTTCACACCCGCCCCGCGGATGATCGTCGTCGGGGCGATCGACTTCGCCGCCGCGGTGGCCCGGATCGGCAGGTTCCTCGGCTACCACGTCACCGTCTGCGACGCCCGCCCGGTCTTCGCCACCGAGCGGCGCTTCCCGGAGGCGGACCACGTCGTCGTCGACTGGCCGCACCGCTACCTCGACGCGGAGGCCGAGGCCGGGCGCCTCGACGCGCGGACAGCGCTGTGCGTGCTGACCCACGAGGCCAAGTTCGACATCCCGGTGCTGGAGCGGGCGCTGCGGCTGCCGCTCGGCTACGTCGGCGCCATGGGATCACGGCGCACCCGCCTCGAACTGCTGGACCGGCTGCGCGAGGCGGGACTGACCGAGGCCGAGCTGGACCGGCTGCACTCCCCCATCGGCCTGGACCTGGGCGCGCGCACCCCGGAGGAGACGGCCGTGGCCGTGGCCGCCGAGCTCGTCGCCCACCGGCGCGGCGGCGGCTGCCTGCCGCTGAGCACCCACGACGGCCCGATCCATCACGATATTCGTTCAACAGTTGAAGCCAAGGCTTTGGCCTAGGCCCGGATTTCCTGCGGTTTTGACTTAAGAAACCAAACGCATAGGGTCGGCACGTTGACCTTGTTCTTCAGGAGCGCAACGTGACCACCACCCTGACGCCCGGGAAGGCCGCATCGTCGGACCACCTGGGCCACGTCATCTTCATCACCGCCGCGGCCGCCATGGGCGGCTTCCTGTTCGGCTACGACAGCTCCGTGATCAACGGTGCCGTCACCGCGATCCAGCACCGCTACCACGTGGGCTCCGCCGAGCTCGCGCAGGTCGTCGCCGTCGCTCTGATCGGCAGCGCCATCGGCGCCGCGCTGGCCGGGCGGACGGCCGACCGGATCGGCCGGATCCGCGTCATGCAGATCGCCGCCGCCCTGTTCACCATCAGCGCCGTCGGCTCCGCACTGCCGTTCTCGCTGTGGGACCTGGTGCTGTGGCGCACCCTCGGCGGCATCGGCATCGGCATGGCCTCCGTCATCGGCCCCGCCTACATCGCCGAGGTCGCCCCGCCCGCCTACCGCGGCCGGCTCGGCTCGTTCCAGCAGGCGGCGATCGTCGTCGGCATCGCCGTCTCCCAGCTCGTCAACTGGGGCATCCTGCAGGCCGCCCACGGCGACCAGCGCGGACACCTGCTGGGCCTGGAGGCGTGGCAGGTCATGCTCGGCGTGATGGTGGTCCCGGCCGCGCTCTACGGCCTGCTGTCCTTCGCGATCCCCGAGTCGCCGCGCTTCCTGATCTCCGCCGGCCGGATCGACCGGGCCAAGCAGGTCATCTCCGAGGTCGAGGGCACGGGCACGGACCTGGACGCCCGGGTCGGCGAGATTCACGCCGCGATGCGCAGTGAGCACCGGTCGACCTTCAAGGACCTGCTGGGCGGGCGCTCCGGCCTGCTGCCGATCGTCTGGGTCGGCATCGGCCTCTCGGTCTTCCAGCAGTTGGTCGGCATCAACGTGGCCTTCTACTACAGCTCGACGCTGTGGCAGTCGGTGGGCGTGGACCCGAGCTCGTCGTTCCTCTACTCGTTCACGACGTCGATCATCAACATCATCGGCACCGTCGTCGCGATCGTCCTGGTGGACCGGCTCGGCCGCAAGCCGCTGGCGCTGATCGGCTCGGTCGGCATGACCGTCTCGCTGGCGCTGGAGGCCTGGGCCTTCTCCTCGCTGCACGGCGGCACCCTGCCGCATGCGCAGGGCGTGGTGGCGCTGGTCGCGGCGCACGCCTTCGTCTTCTTCTTCGCCATGTCGTGGGGCGTGGTGGTCTGGGTGATGCTCGGCGAGATGTTCCCGAACCGCATCCGCGCGGCGGCGCTGGGCGTCGCGGCGGCGGCCCAGTGGGTCGCCAACTGGGCCATCACCGCGAGCTTCCCGAGCCTGTCGGGTTGGAACCTGACGGCCACCTACGTGATCTACGCGGCGTTCGCCCTGCTCTCGATCCCGTTCGTGCTGCGCTTCGTCCCCGAGACCAAGGGCAAGTCGCTGGAGGAGATGGGCTGACCTCCGGTCAGTCCTGGATCCCCGCGAAGGCGTCGACGTTCAGCGTGCCGCAGACGTTGAGGGTCCCCTTGTCGACGCCGCCGGTGACGCGCACCTTCACCTGCGTGGTGGTGTTCGGCAGGATGATCGAGACCTTCGAGCCGGTCACCGCGCAGACGTAGCGGCCCGAGGCGCTGCCCTGACCGTTGACGTCGCTGTAGAGCAGCTGCGCGGTGGCCTGCGCGCCCGGAGCCAGCGTTACCGGGGCGACCGGGTCACCCTGGTGACGCAGCGCGTCGATCGGGGAGGACTTGCCCTGGTCGTCGGCGAGCCGGACACCCGGGTAGCCGGTCAGGCTGCAGCTGTGGCCGGAGGTGTTGACGGCACGTATGGTCGCCGTGGCCGGCTGCTGCTCCGAGGCGTGCCCGGCGGGGCCCTGCACGGTGAGCTTCACGTCGGCGGTGGTGCAGTGCTTGGCGCTCGCGGTGGTGCCGCCGGTGGTGGAGCTCGCGGTCGGGTCGGCGCTCGGGCTCGCCGCAGCCGAGGTACCCGACGCGACCGGCGAGGCTGATGCGGCCGCCGAGGACGACGAGCTGCTGCCGCAGGCCGTGAGCGCCAGACCCGCCGTCAGGACGGTGGCGGCGGTGACGCTGAGGCGTGACGTGGTGTGCATGCGATTCCCCGCTGTTGGTAAGTGTTCCTCACCCGTTGTATCGCGCGAAGATCCACAGCTTCGTGAGCCATCTGTCACAGCCATGCCACAGACCGCCCTCTTGTGTCTCCCCGCGTAGGGGTGCCAGGGTTCCCTCCCGTACCACCCAGTCAAGATCGACGGGAGGGGAACCCATGCGCATGCGCGCCGCGGGCGTGCTCGGCACAGCCGCCCTGCTCTGTGCCGCTCTGCTCGGGACCGGGACGGCCCAGGCCGACCAGGGGCAGATCGAGACGAACTATCAGAACCCGGTGACCGCACTGCCACCGGTGAGCCAGCCGGACACGCACCACTGCACCGTCACCGCGATGCAGAACGACTTCGGCAACACCATCTCCTCCCCCGCGTGGAGCGGGACGGTGACGCCCCCCGCCGACTGCCCGGGGCCGTGGAGCAAGGTCGTGCTGAACTGGTCCGGCAGCGTCCAGGGCCGGCAGTACGACCGGCTCGCCGGGGTCTGGATCGGCGGCGCGGAGGTGCTGCGCACCAGCACTCCGGAGCCGACCCAACAGGGCATCAGCTGGTCGCTGGAGAAGGACGTCAGCGAGTTCATCCCGCTGCTGCGGCAGTCCCAGCCGATCGCGGTCTCGCTGGGCAACGTGGTCAACTCCACCTACACCGGCGTCTACCACATGAAGCTGACGCTGACCTACTACCAGGCCGACCACAGGTACCCGCCGGCGCACACCGCCGACCAGGTCCTGCCGCTCTCCGCGTCGACCACCGACGCCGGGTGGACGTACCTGAACCCCGGTCAGTCCTCCTCGAAGACGGTCACGCTCCCGCGCAACCTGACGAACGTGCGGATGGAGCTCTACGCCCGCGGCGGCGGCTGCGACGAGCAGTGGTTCGACTCGACGCCGACGGACCTCGCGAACAAGTACCCCAACTACCTGTGCGGCGGCGGACCCTACCGTGAGGTCCAGGTCTCCGTCGACGGGCGGCCGGCCGGGATCGCGCAGCCGTACCCCGTGGTCTACTCGGGCGGCATCGTGCCGACCCTGTGGCGGCCGATCCCGGCCGTGGACCAGTTCGTCACCCAGGCCTACGACCTGGACCTGACGCCCTTCGCGGGCCTGCTGGTGGACGGCAAGCCGCACACCTTCACGGTCACCCCCTACGGTGCCGCGGACGGCTGGACGGTGGACAGCACGCTGTTCCTCGACACCGACCACCACGCCGCGCAGACCAGCGGCGCGCTGACCGAGGACACCCTCTCGCTCAGCCCCGCCGTCACCACCACGGAGACCCCGGGCGCGGGTGACCTGGTGAACGTCCGCGTCAGCGCGCAGCGCGACTGGACGACGGCGGGCTGGCTGGACACCTCGGCCGGACGCATCCGCACCACGGTGAGCCAGCACGCGCACTACCTCAACACCGACGCCGTCTCCAACGGCGGGCAGAAGCAGGTGGTCGCGCAGCGCGAGGACGGCGCGACCGTGGTCACCACGGACCCGCAGCACGGACACGCCACCTCGGTGAAGCACAGCTGGGACTACCCGATCACGGTCGACTCGGACGTCCCGGTGTTCACCGACGACAACAACTACTCGCTCACCGCCACCGTCCACCAGGGCCGGATCCTGGCCGACAGCGTCAGCCAGGGCGACCACTGGCGCACGCTCGACTCCACCCGCGACATCGTGGACGCGACCGGGGTCCTCGCCCGCACCAACGGCGTCACCTCGGCCGCCGACGGCCAGGACTCCGAGCACTGGACCGGCACGACGGACGCCGGCGCCTGCTACGACCACCTGATCCGCGCCGCGCACGGCTACGTCACGCTGGACCGCGTCTCCGACTGCGGCTAGCCGGGAGGGCCGCCGCCGAGGACTCCTCGGTGGCGGCCCTCGCCACGTCGCCAGACCGCCAGATCGTCAGACCGTGAGCGCCAGCAGGACCGGGGCGGCCTTCGCGGCCATCGTCTCGGCCGTCTCCTTGAGGCGGTAGGCCTCCTCGACGGGCAGGGAGAAGGCGAGGCAGCCGACCGTGGTGCCGGCCGTGACCGGGACGGCGGCGCAGACCGTGCCGATCGCGTACTCCTGGAGGTCCAGCATCGGGACCGTGGTGGGGTGGCGGTCCAGTCGCTGCAGGACGGCGCGGGTGTCGACGTTGGTGCGGGAGGTGAAGCGGGCCGCGGGGTGGCGCGAGAAGTGATCGCGGCGCCCGTCGTCGTCGAGCTGGGCGAGCAGGCACTTGCCGATCGCGCTCGCGTGGCCGGTGGCGCGGAAGTCGACCCACTCGTGGACGCTGGGCGTCATCGGGCCGTCGACCACGGCCTGCACGTTCACCTCGCCGTCCGCGTAGCGGCTGAAGTAGACGGCCGCGCCCAACTCGTCGCGCAGCGAGGTCATCTTGGCCACCAGGCGGGAGTGGACCAGTTGCTCCCGGTTGGCCTGGCCGAGCATCGCCAGCGCGCCGCCCAGGACATACGCGCCGTCGTCCAGGCGCTCCAGATAACCCTCGCGCACCAGCGAGCGCAGCAGGCGCCGGGCGTGGTCCGCCGGGAGCTGGACCTCCTCGGCCAACTCGTCCGCCCTGGCGCCGAAGCCGCGTCGGTCGACGGCCTCCAGCAGCCGCAGGGCACGTTCCACGGAGCTCCGGGGTGTGTGGTTCCGCGCAGCCATGCTCACCAGACTAGCCGTCAGCGAGTCCGGTGAGCATGGGTTGGACACTGTTCGACCGACGCCCGAGGGCGCGCCCGCGGTGCGGTCAGGTGGGCTGCTCCGCCAGCTTGAGCACGCAGAACACCGCTCCCCACGGGTCCTGGACAGCCGCCATCCGGCCCGGCGGAATATCCATCGGCGGGACGACGACGGTGGCCCCGCGCTTGACGGCCGCGTCGACCGTCGAGTCGGTGTCGTCGACGGCGAACCACGTCATCCAGTGGGGCGGCACCTCCGCGGGGAAGTTGCTGCCCATGTCCTGCAGGCCGCCGACGGTCCGGCCGTCGACCTCCAGCCCGAAGTAGCCGGGCATCTGCTCGGCCGGCACGGCCTTGATCCCCATGGACGCGTCGTAGAACGCGGCCGCGGCGGGGACGTCACGCGTGTTGCACTCGTTCCAGGTCAGCGAGCCCGGCTCGTTGACGGCCACCGCGCCGAAGAAGTCCTTGTGGCCCCAGACGCCGAAGACCGCGCCGGTGGGGTCGGCGGCGACGAACATCCGGCCGAGGGTGCCGACGTCCATCGGCTCGAACAGGACGGTGCCGTGGGCGTCCTTGACCTTCTTGGCGGTCGCGTCCGCGTCGTCGCTGGACAGGTAGGTGGTCCAGACGTGCGGCGGCTCGGGCTGCCCCTCCGGGGCCATCGCCGGGCCGATGCCGCACACCGGGCGGCCGCCCAGCTCCATGACGGCGTAACCGCCGAACTCGGCGGGGCCCGGCTCACCCGCCCAGCCGAAAACGTCCTTGTAGAAGTCCAGCGCGGCCTGCTGGTCCTTGGCCATCAGGTCGACCCAACACGGGGTCCCTGATGCGTAGGGCTTGGTGGTCGTGGACATGCCTCTCCTCCGAAGCAGTGGCCCCCCTTCGCCCGACACTCTTCTACCAACGCACGCGCGCCGCCACCGGAACCGGTGGCGGCGCGCGCGGAGGGTGACGCGAGCGGGTGGAGTCAGCTCTCGTCGTTGTTGCGGATGGCCTTGACGGCGGCCTCGAGGCGCTTGCCGTAGTCGGCGTCCGCGGCGTGGAAGAACGGCAGCACGCGCTCGACCACGTCGTCACGGGTGACCGAGCCGATGGAGCCGGCCAGGTTGGCGATCAGACGCTCCTGCTCGGCGTCCGACATGAGCCGGAACAGCTCGCCCGCCTGGAAGAAGTCGTCGTCCTTGGCGTGCTGGGCGGCGCTGTGCGTGCCGGTCCAGCCGGCGACGGCGGTCGGCGCGGCCAGCGCGGCGTCGGTCTGACGCGGGCCGTCGTAGGAGTTGGGCTCGTAGTTCTTGGCCCGGCCGCCCGCGTTGACCGCGCTGTAGCCGTCACGGCCGTAGTTGTTCGCCTCGGTCGCCTTCGGCGCGTTGATCGCCAGCTGGGTGTGGTTGACGCCCAGACGGTAGCGGTGCGCGTCCGCGTAGGCGAACAGACGGCCCTGCAGCATCTTGTCCGGGGACGGACCGATGCCGGGCACGAAGTTGTTCGGCGAGAAGGCGGCCTGCTCGACCTCGGCGAAGACGTTCTCCGGGTTGCGGTTGAGCACCAGGCGGCCGACGCGCTGCAGCGGGTAGTCGGCGTGCGGCCAGACCTTGGTCAGGTCGAACGGGTTGAAACGGTAGTCCGCGGCCTCGTTGACCGGCATCAGCTGCACGTAGACGGTCCAGCTCGGGAAGATCCCGCGCTCGATGGCCTGGTGCAGGTCACGCTGGTGGCTGTCCGGGTCCTGACCGGCCAGCTCGGCCGCCTGCTGGGCGTCCAGGCTGCGGATGCCCTGGTTGGTCTTGAAGTGGTACTTCACCCAGTAGGCGGAGCCGTCCTCGGCGACCCACTGGTAGGTGTGGGAGCCGTAGCCGTTCATGTGGCGGTAGGAGGCCGGGATGCCGCGGTCACCGAAGAGCCAGGTGATCTGGTGCAGCGACTCGGGCGAGTAGCTCCAGTAGTCCCAGACGTTGTCCGCCTCGCCCATGCCCGTGAACGGGTCGCGCTTCTGCGAGTGGATGAAGTCGGGGAACTTGATCGGGTCCTTGATGAAGAACACCGGGGTGTTGTTGCCGACGAGGTCGTAGTTGCCGTCCTCGGTGTAGAACTTCAGCGCGAAGCCGCGCGGGTCGCGCACCGCGTCGGCCGCACCGAGGTTGCCCGCGACGGTGGAGAAGCGCAGGAACACGTCCGTGCGCTTGCCCACGGTGTTCAGGAACGCCGCCCGGGTGAACGGGGTGACGTCGTCGGTGACCTCGAAATAGCCGTGCGCGCCGGAGCCGCGGGCGTGGACGATGCGCTCCGGGATGCGCTCGCGGTTGAAGCGGGCGAGCTTCTCGATCAGCTGCTGGTCCTGGATCAGCAGCGGGCCGCCGATGCCGGCCTGGGCGGAGTTCTGGTTGTCGGCGACGGGCGCGCCGGACTCGGTGGTCAGGATTTTCGACATGGAGGTACCTCGGATCGGCGGTCGACGGTGTCTCGTCGTCGCGGGGTGAAGGGTGACAGAGGCGGTGGTGCTGCCGGTTGGGCGGCGGCCGCTGGGAGGAAAGCCGTCGGCGGGCGTCAGACTCCCAGCAGCCGCCAGATCGCGGCCCGGCGGCGGGAGGTGTCCGCGCCGTCGGGGGTGTCGGCCGGCTCGAGCGCGGCCTCGGCGCTGCGGACGGCCGCGCCGTCCGCCAGCGGGCGGGCCGCGGCGAGGGTCCGGGCCTCGCCGACCGTCAGACCGGCCTCGGTGAGCGCCTGCTCGGCCTCGACGGCCGGCAGCAGGTTGAGCCAGCGCAGCGCGTGCGTGGCGCGGCCGGCCTCGGTCAGGCGGCCGGTGAGCCGCAGCCGGGCGATGCCGCCGTCCGGGAAGACGTCCAGGCGGGCCGCGGTGACCGGCTCGACCGGGGCGACCCGGACGCGGTGGCGGGTGTCGGGCTGGAGCCGGGTGCGCGGCAGCAGCTCGATCCACTCGCCGCTCGCGGCGGAGCGGCCCGAAACGGACGCCCAGCCGGGGCAGTTGGCGACGAAGTGGGTGGTGTCGATCTCGACGCCCAGCACCTCGCCCTCGTCGACCAGGTCGAGCTCGACCCAGTCGTTGTCCTTGTTGCGGCGGCGCCGCGTCTCCCAGCCCTCACCCATCACGGCCGCCCGGCCCAGGGAATTGAGGTTGTGCGGGGAGGAGAAGTACCGGTCGGAAGCCCCGGTGGCGACGCCGCCGAACTCCTGGGCGGCCAGGTCGAAGGTGAGCCCGTCCAGGTCACGCGGGTCGGCGACGACCTCGCCGTGCACGCGCAGACGGGCGACTCCGCCGTCAGGCCATATGTTGAGCCGCACGTGGGTGAAGCGCTGCTCGACGTCGACCGCGAACTCGTGCGCGGTGTCGCCCTTGAGGGCGGTACGCGGCACGATCTCGGTCCACTCGGCGGCGGCGACCTCCTCGGGCGACGGGTTGCCCGGCACCGACGCGGCCTCGACCGAGCCGGTCTCCGGGTAGTTGCCGGTGAAGTGCGCGGTGTCGACGACGACACCCCGGATGACGCCGGGGACACCGAGACGAATCAGCGCCCAGTCGTGATCGTCGTCGGTCGGGTGCGGCTCCTGCGCGCCCGCGCCGCGACGGCGGCGGGTCTCCCAGCCGTCCATGATCTGGCCCTTGTGCCCGAAGGTGTGGGGCCGGAACTCGGCGGGCTTGGCGACGAGGAGGTTCTCCTTCTCGGCGAACAGCTCGTCGTTGGCGTCGATCACGCCCGCGCCCAGCGACCGGGCGGCGAGGTTGACCAACTCGGTGAAGGCGGCGGGCTTCTGGCTGTCGGTCACTTCTCTCCTCGGGTCAGCAGTCGGCCGGTCGGGGTGCCGTTCACGTCCACCGGCTCACCGCGGAGCCAGGTGGTGCGGACGACGCCGGAAAGCGAGCGGCCTGCGTAAGGGGTTACGGGGTGACGGTGGTGCAATCCGGCCGGGTCCACGGTGAACGCGGCGTCCGGGTCGAAGGCCACCAGGTCGGCGTCCATACCGGGGGCGATGGCGCCCTTGGTGGTGAGGCCGACGAGGGCCGCAGGTCCGGCGGACATCCAGCGGACGACGTCGGACAGACTGTGGCCGCGGCGGCGCGCCTCGGTCCAGATCGCGGGAAGTCCGAGCTGCAGGGAGGCGATCCCGCCCCACGCGGCGGCGAAGTCGCCGTCGCCGCCCAGGCTCGGCAGGTGCTTGAGCTCCGGCGTCGAGGGCGAGTGGTCGGAGACGACGCCCGCGAACTCGCCCGCGGCCAGGGCCTCCCAGAGCAGGTCGCGGTTGGCCTCGCTGCGGATCGGCGGACAGCACTTGAAGGCGGTGTCGCCGGCCGGGACCTGCTCGGCGGCGAGCGTCAGGTAGTGGGGACAGGTCTCGGCGGTCACCTGGACGCCGGCGGCGCGGGCCTCGCGCAGCAGCGGCAGCACGGCGGCCGAGGAGACGTGCAGGATGTGGACGCGGGCGCCGGTGCGCTGCGCGATCTCCAGCAGACCGGCGACGGCGACGGCCTCGGCGTCGTCGGGCCGGGAGGCGAGGAAGTCCGCGTAGTCCTGGCCCGGGGTGTGCGGGGCCTCGTCGAGGATCTTGGGGTCCTCGGCGTGGATGATCGCGAGAGCCCCGATCCGCGCCTGCTCGGCGAGGGCCTCTTCGAGCTGGGCACGGTTCAGGTGCGGGAACTCGTCGACGCCGGAGGGGGCGAGGAAGCTCTTGAAGCCGAACACGCCGGCCTCGTGCAGCGGGGCGAGGTCACCGGTGTTGCCCGGGATCGCGCCGCCCCACAGGCCGGTGTCGACGAAGAGCCGGTCCTCGGCGACCTTCCGCTTGGCCTCCAGGTTGTCGACCGTGGTGGTCGGCGGGATGGAGTTGAGCGGCATGTCGACGATGGTCGTCACGCCGCCCGCCGCGGCGGCGCGGGTGGCGGTGGCGAAGCCCTCCCACTCGGTGCGGCCGGGCTCGTTCACGTGGACGTGCGAGTCGACCAGGCCGGGCAGCAGGGCGAGCTCGCCGAGGTCGACGACCTCGCCCGCACCGGCTCCGTAGGCCAGGACCTCGACGATCCGCCCCTCGCTCACAACCACGTCGGCGGGTCGCTCACCGTCCGGCAGGACAGCGCGTCGGGAACGGAACACCTTGGTCAACTCGGGCCTCCTGATCGGGTTGCCGTGAGATTAGGCCTCGCTTCAACAAAACGTCAACGGTTTCTTTCAACGAGTTGTTGAAGCTGAGCCCGAGGCAACATTGGGGTGAACATACGATCCGGTCCTGCTCGTCGTGCTTCGGCAGCCTCAGCCCGCGCCGAGGAGCGCCAGCGCAAGCCGCTCCCCAGCCAGCTCCGCCAGTTCCCCGGCGCGGGTGAGACTGTCGCCGCCGGGGCCGGCCAGCTCCACCAGCGAGAGCGCGGCGACGAACCCTGCGGCGCGCCACTGCGTCTCACTCAGTTCGAGCATGCCTGCCACCGCCGCGACCGGCACACCGTGCCCGGCCGCCGCGTCGGCGACTCCGGCGGGCGCCTTGCCGTGCAGGGTCTGCACGTCGAGACAGCCTTCGCCGGTCACGACCAGGCGAGCTCCCCGCACCGCCCGGTCGAAACCCAGAAGTTCCAGCAGCAGCGCGATCCCGGGCCGCAGCGACGCGCCGAGCAGCGCCATCGCCCCGAAGCCCAGCCCGCCGGCCGCTCCCGCGCCCGGCGTCTCGCGCTGGTCGGCGCCGGTCAGCGCGGCGACGTGGTCGGCCCAGTGGGCCAGCGCCGCGTCCAGCTCGGCGACGTTCTCGGGCGTCGCGCCCTTCTGCGGCCCGTAGACCGCGGGCGCGCCGCGCTCGCCCAGCAGCGGGTTGTCGACGTCGCTCGCGACGACGACCTCCACGCCGCTCAGCGTGTCCGCCAGCGGGCCGGGGTCGATCGACGCCAGCCGGGCCAGCGCCGCGCCGCCGGCCGGCAGCTCCGCGCCGTCCGCGTCCAGCAGCCGCAGGCCGAGCGCCTGCGCCATACCGGCGCCGCCGTCGGTGCAGGCCACTCCCCCGAGACCCAGCACGAGCGTGCGGCAGCCCAGTTCGAGCGCCTTGCGGACCAGCTCGCCGGTGCCGTAGCTGGTCGCCGTCAGCGGCGCCTTGACGCCGCCCGGCAGCAGCTGCAGGCCACTGGCCTGCGCCGCCTCGATGACGGCCGTGCCGTCCTTGACGGCGAGCACCGCCTCGACCGGCTCGCCGGTCGGGCCGGCCACCTTCACCTGCACGGCCTGGAAGCCGGCCGCGACCGCGGCGGCGACCGTCCCCTCCCCGCCGTCGGCGACGGGCAGCGCCCGCACCTCGGTGCCCGGCGCGACGCGCCGGATACCGGCCGCGATGTGCTCCGCGGCCTGCGCAGCGGTGAGGCTGCCCTTGAACTTGTCGGGCGCGACCACGACATGACCTTGCTGCGACACTGACAGCCTCACCTTCTGCTTCACGAATGCCTCCCGACGGCGCGGGCACGACCGGATGGATCACGCCGCCGGGAGGAGACTATGACCCGCTCGCGCGGGTCGACCGGAAGGTCAGCCGCCCAGCAGGGCGGTGGGGGCGTCGCCCGGCTCGGTGGCCAGGTCCTCCCACTCGTTGACCTTGTCGATGTCGGCGGCCGCCATGGAGACGTTGGTGACCCGCTCCAGGATGACCTCGACGATGACCGGCACCTTGAACTCGGCCGCCAGCTTCTTCGCCTGCTCCAGGGCGCCAGCGATCTCGCCGGGCTCGAAGACCCGGATCGCCTTGCAGCCCAGACCCTCGGCGACCTTGACGTGGTCCACGCCGTAGCCGTTGACCTCGGGGGCGTTGATGTTGTCGAACGACAGCTGGACGCAGTACTCCATGTCGAACGCGCGCTGCGCCTGACGGATCAGGCCCAGGTAGGCGTTGTTCACGACCACGTGGACGTAGGGGATCTGGAACTGCGCGCCGACGGCCAGCTCCTCGATCATGAACTGGAAGTCGTAGTCGCCCGAGAGCGCGACGACGGTCTCGTCCGGCACCGCAGTGGCGACACCGAGCGCGGCCGGGACGGTCCAGCCCAGCGGACCCGCCTGGCCGGCGTTGATCCAGTGCCGGTCCTTGTAGACGTGCAGCAGCTGCGCGGCCTGGATCTGCGAGAGGCCGATGGTGGTGACGTAGCGGACGTCGCGCCCGAACGCCTTGTTCATCTCCTCGTACACACGCTGCGGCTTGACCGGCACGTTGTCGAAGTGCGTCTTGCGCAGCAGCGTCGCCTTGCGCTCCTGGCAGGAGGCGGCCCAGGCGCTGTAGTCCTTCAGCGTCTGCGCGGCCTTGCGCTCGCGCGCCACCTCGACGAAGAGCTGCAGGGCGGCCTTGGCGTCCGAGACGATGCCGTAGTCGGGGGCGAAGGTGCGCCCGATCTGGGTCGGCTCGATGTCGACGTGGACGAACTTGCGGCCGGCCGTGTAGACGTCGGTGTTGTTGCCGGTGTGGCGGTTGGCCCACCGGTTGCCGATGCCGATGACGAAGTCCGACTCCAGCAGCGTCGCGTTGCCGTAGCGGTGCGAGGTCTGCAGGCCGACCATGCCCGCGGTGAGCGGGTGGTCGTCCGGGATGGTGCCCCAGCCCATCAGGGTCGGCACGACCGGGACGCCGACCAGTTCGGCGAACTCGACCAGCAGCTCGGCCGCGTCGGCGTTGATGACGCCGCCGCCGGAGACGATGAGCGGACGCTCGGAGGCCTGGAGCAGGTCCAGCGCCTTCTCCACCTGGGCACGGGTCGCGGACGGCTTGTAGACCGGCAGCGGCTCGTAGGTGTCGATATCGAACTCGATCTCGGCCATCTGGACGTCGATCGGCAGGTCGATCAGGACCGGGCCGGGACGGCCGGAGCGCATCAGGTGGAAGGCCTGCTGGAAGGCGCCGGGCACCTGGGCCGGCTCCAGCACGGTGACGGCCATCTTCGTCAGCGGCTTCGCGATGGACGCGATGTCGACCGCCTGGAAGTCCTCCTTGTGCAGCTTGGCCACCGGCGCCTGGCCGGTGATGCACAGGATCGGGATCGAGTCGGCCTGGGCCGAGTAGAGCCCGGTGATCATGTCCGTGCCGGCCGGGCCGGAGGTGCCGATGCAGACACCGATGTTGCCGGCCTTGGCCCGGGTGTAACCCTCGGCCATGTGGGACGCGCCCTCGACGTGGCGGGCCAGCGTGTGGTGCAGGCCGCCACGCTTGCGGATCGCGGAGTAGAAGGGGTTGATCGCCGCGCCGGGCAGACCGAACAGGTTGGTGACGCCCTCGCGCTTGAGAATCTCGACGGCCGCCTCGGCCGCGGTCATACGTGCCATGTCACTTGACCTTTCCGGACAGGCGCTCCAGGTTGCGCAGCAGGGCGGAGTGGTCCAGCCCGCCGTCGCCGGCGTTGCGCATCGCGGTGATGAAGTCCGCGACCAGCGCGGCGGTGGGCAGCGGAACCTCGACGGCGCGCGCGGCGGACAGCAGGTTGCCCATGTCCTTGTGGTGCAGGTCGAGGCGGAAGCCCGGCGCGAAGTCGCGCTTGAGGAAGTTGTTCTTCTTGCGGGTCAGCACGGTGGAGCCGGCCAGGCCGCCGTTGAGGACGTCGAGGGCGACCTCCAGGTCCACGCCGGACTTCTCCAGGAAGACCACGGCCTCGGCGCACGCCTGGATGTTGACGGCGACGATGAGCTGGTTGGCGACCTTGACGGTCTGGCCGGAGCCGGACGGGCCGACCAGGGCGACGGTGGTGCCCAGGGCCTTCAGGACGGGCTCGGCCTCGTCGAAGTCGGCGCGCTCGCCACCGACCATGATCGACAGCACACCCTCGATGGCGCCGGCCTCACCACCGGAGACGGGGGCGTCGATGGAACGCAGGCCCTTCTCCTTGGCGGCGGCGGCCACGCGCTGCGAGATCTGCGGCGTCACCGAGCTCATGTCGATGAGCAGCGCACCGGCGGGGGCGTTGTCGAGAACGCCTTCCTCACCGAAGTAGACGGCCTCGACCTGCGGGTCGGCCGGCACCATCGTGATGACGATCTCGGCGTCCTTGACGGCCTCGGCGATCGACGAGGCGCCCTTGCCGCCGTCGGCGATCAGCTTGTCGATCGGCGCCTGGACCAGGTTGAAACCGGTGACGGTGTGGCCGGCCTTGACGAGGTTGGCGGCCATCGGGCTGCCCATGATGCCGAGGCCGATGAAGGCGATGCGGCGGGGGGTCGTGCTCATTGGAGTTCTCCTCCGTGGGAAGTTTCCGAAAAGTCGCAGAGCGCTCAGCGCTTGCTGGTGCGCAGCGCCGTGGGCAGCCACTCGAAGGAGTCGGCGGAGGCAACGCCGGCGACCGGCTTGTACTCCAGGCCGATGTACCCTTCGTAACCAACGGCGTCCAACTGGCCGAACAGGCCAGGGAAGTCCAGCTCCCCGCTGCCGGGGAAGTTGCGGCCCGGGACGTCGGCGACCTGAACGTGGCCGATCCGGTCCGCGTACTCGGCGATCACGGCGGACAGGTCCTCGCCGTTGCGCGCCAGGTGGTAGAGGTCGCAGAGGAACTTGGTGTTCCCCAGGCCGGTGGTCGCGTTCACCGCGTCCACCACCGCCACCGCGTCCTTCGAGCTCAACAGCCCGTACTGCGGCGCCTCGGGCGCGTTCAGCGCCTCGACCAGCAGCACCGCGCCGATACCGTGCGCGGCCTGCGCGGCCAGCGCGAGGTTCTCCAGCGCCAGCGCGTCCTGCTCGGCCACCGGTACGTCCTCGACCCGGTTGCCGTAGAGGGCGTTGAGGGCCTTGCAACCGAGCGACTCGGCCAGGCCGACCGCCACCGCGATGTTGTCGCGGAACCGCTGCGAGTCGGCGGGGCGGGACAGCAGGCCCTTGTCGCCGCCGGCCATGTTGCCGGCGTCGAAGTTGAGGCCGGTCAGCTGTACGCCCGCGTCGACGAACGCCTGGCGCAGCGCGTCCAGCTCGGCCTGCGGCGGGGTGGGGCCGTCAAGGGTCCACCACAGCTCGGCAGCGTCGAAGCCCGCGGCCTTCGCCGCGGCCGGGCGCTCCACCAGCGGGAGCTCGGTGAAGAGGATCGAGAGGTTGACGGTCCAGCGCTGGTCGAGCCAGCTCAGCGGGGCGGTCATGCCATCACCTTGTTCCACATTGCGGAAGATGTTTTCTGCTTGATGAAACTATCGCATGCCACTTCAACAGTTTGTCAAGCACCTCTCGGACTTCGGCCACTGAGTCGATACGCTTCGGACGTGCGATTGAAGGTGGAGTTCACAACCGAGCCGTTCGAGCTGGACGGCTTCCCGGAGCATGCGCGTACCGCGCGCCGCGTCGTCGACGAGGCCGGACTGCACGTCGACGTCGGCCCGTTCGGCACCACAGCCGAGGGCGAGGCCGAGGAGACGCTGTCCGCGATCGATCGGCTGGTCCGCGAGACCCTGGCGCACGGCGCCACTCGGATCTCGCTCCAGGTCAGCGTCATGGAGGGCGCCCAGGACGAAGGGGAGGGAGCGGGATGAGCGACGAGCAGCACCCGCTGGCCATAGCCATCAAGCCGCTGCTCGACGCAGTCGGCGCCAGCGCGGTCAGCCTGGACGAGGCGCAGCCGAACGACGTCACGCTCGAGTGGGAGGGCGCGCCGGCGGTCGCCGTCCGGCTGCCCGGCCTGGAGAGCGCGCTCGACCGGCTGCTGAAGGAGGTCCGCCGTCAGTTCGACGGCGCCGACCTGGCGACCCTGGATCGCGCGGACAAGCAGCGCGTGGTCGCCCTGCTGGAGGAACGCGGCGCGTTCACCATCCGGCACGGGGTCGAGAATGTGGCCGCGGCGCTGGGCGTCAGCCGGTTCACCGTCTACAACTACCTGAACCGCCAGCAGGCGGCAGGGAAGCAGAGCTAAATTCAACAAAGTGTTGACGATCGGGGTCGGCGGATCTACTTTTCTCGTGGCACCCACTTTCGGAGGTCACGAGTGACCCACCCCGCCACCCCGACGGAACCCGCCCTCGACCGCGTCAACGCGATCGAGGACGAGAAGCTGGACGAGCTCCTGACGGAGATCTGCTCCAGCCGCACCTGGGCGACGCTCGTACGCCTCGCCCGCCCCTACCGCGACCGGGTCGCCTTCCACGCCGCCAACGCGAGCGCCATGGAGGCCCTGTCCACCGCGGACCTGAACGACGCGATGGCCGGCCACGCCCGGATCGGCACCCCCAAGCCGGGCGACGCCACCTCCGAGCGCGAACAGGCCGGCGTCCAGGGCGCCGACCAGGCGCTGCTCACCGAGCTGGCCGCCGCGAACGCCTCCTACGAGGAGAAGTTCGGCCACGTCTTCCTGATCTGCGCCACCGGGCGCACCGCCGCCACCATGCTGGCCGCGTTGCGCGAGCGCCACCCCAACGACGCCGCCACCGAGCGGGAGATCGTCCGGGGCGAGCTCCGCAAGATCAACGACATCCGCATCGACCGTCTGCTCGACGAGAACTGACGGTTCCCCCGCCACGCTGCCGCACGGCACGCAGCGACACGGAACAACGCGAGGACGACATGACCTCCATCTCCACCCACGTGCTGGACACCAGCCTCGGCAAGCCCGCCGCGGGCATCCCGGTCGAGCTGGCCCAGCAGGTCGCGGGCGAGTGGAAGGCCCTCGGGGCCTCCGCCACCGACGCCGACGGCCGCTGCAAGGACCTGCCGGTCCCGGACCTGAGCGTCGGCACCGTGCTCCGGCTCCGTTTCACCACCGACGGAGCCTTCTTCCCCGAGGTCGCCATCGTCTTCGACGTCGACCCGGCCCAAGCCCACTACCACGTACCCCTGCTGCTCAACCCGTTCGGGTACTCCGTCTACCGAGGGAGCTAGACCATGGCCCACCAGCTCGGCCAGAACCAGTACGGCAAGGCGGAGAACCGCATCGTACGGGTCACCCGCACCGGCAACCGCCACGAGATCCGGGACCTGAACGTCTCCGTCGCCCTCTCCGGCGACCTCGACGACGTCCACCTCACCGGCTCCAACGCGAACTGTCTGCCGACGGACACCACCAAGAACACGGTCTTCGCCTACGCGAAGAAGTTCGGTGTCCAGTCGCCGGAGAACTTCGGCATCCTGCTCGCCCGCCACTTCGTCGACGACACGCCGCCGATCCACCGGGCCCGCATCCGGGTGGAGGAGTACGTCTGGGACCGCATCGAGATCCCGGACAACAAGGCCCGCTTCATCGGCTCCGAGGAGATCGGCCACTCCTTCGTCCGCCGCAACACCGAGGTCCGCACCTCCGAGATCGTCTACGACGGCACCAACGTGCAGGTCATCTCGGGCCTCAAGGACCTGGTCGTGATGAACTCCACCAACTCGGAGTTCTGGGGCTACATCAAGGACGAGTACACCACCCTCAAGGAGGCGTACGACCGGATCCTGGCCACCCAGGTCACCGCCCGCTGGAAGTTCGGCTTCTCCGGCGCCGAGGGCGAGCAGGAGCCCAACTGGGACCGCTCCTACCAGCAGGTGCGCAAGCACATGCTGGAGGCCTTCGCGGAGACCTACTCCTACTCGCTGCAGCAGACGCTCTACGCGATGGGCACCCGGGTGCTGAACAACCGCGCCGAGGTCGACGAGGTCCGCCTCGAGCTGCCGAACAAGCACCACTTCCTGGTGGATCTGGAGCCGTTCGGCCTGGAGAACGACAACGAGGTCTACTACGCTGCGGACCGGATGTACGGTCTCATCGAGGGCACCGTGCACCGCGAGGGCGTCACCCCCGTCATTCCGGTGGCCTAGCCTTCAGGTTTCGACTCGCTCGACCCCAGGGATTCTCCCGCCGTCCCGCCCTGGGCCGCACCAGACGGCGGTACTTCACCAGTCCGCTGTCGAGGAGCACGAGCACATGGCAACCGAAGCAGAACCCGCCGAAGGCGATGTCGAGCGGAACGTCGAGCGCATCGTCGTCGAGAACGCCGCGATCGCGACGGTCGACGCACTGGACACCGAGTACCGGCGCGGCCACGTCGTCGTCGCCGGCAACGTGATCGAGTCGGTCGGCGAGGGTCCCGCCCCGAAGTGGCTGGACAACGTGGTGCGGCGGATCAACGCCGAGGGCCACCTGGTGACACCGGGTCTGGTCAACACCCACCACCACTTCTACCAGTGGATCACCCGCGGGCTCGCACAGGACGACATCCTGTTCGACTGGCTGGTCGCGCTCTACCCGACCTGGTCGCGGATCGACGCGGGGCTGGTCCACGCGGCGTCCCAGGGTTCGGCGGCCGCACTGCTGAAGTCCGGCTGCACCACCGCCTCGGACCACCACTACGTGTTCCCGCGGGGCGGCGGCGACATCCTCGGCGCCTCCATCGAGGCCGTCTCCGAGCTGGGCCTGCGCTTCACCGCGCTGCGGGGCTCGATGTCCCGCGGTCAGAGCGACGGCGGCCTGCCGCCGGACCATGCGGTGGAGAGGACCGAGGACATCCTCATCGCCTCCGAGGCGGCGGTCGACACGTGGCACGACGCCTCCTTCGGCTCGATGCTGCACGTCGCCATCGCCCCCTGCTCGCCGTTCTCGGTGACCACGGAGCTGATGCGGGACGCTGCCGAGCTCGCCCGCCGCAAGGGTGTGCGCCTGCACACCCACGGCTCGGAGACGGCCGAGGAGGAGCAGTTCTGCAAGGAGCTGTTCGGGATGGGCCCGACCGACTACTTCGAGTCGGTCGGCTGGCTGGGCGAGGACGTGTGGATGGCGCACTGCGTCCACATGAACGACTCCGACATCCGCAAGTTCGCGGAGACCGGGACCGGCGTCGCCCACTGCCCCTCCTCCAACGCCCGACTCGCGGCCGGCATCGCCCGGGTGCCCGACATGCTGGCGGCCGGCGTACCGGTCGGCCTCGGCGTGGACGGCACGGCCTCCAACGAGTCCGGTGAGCTGGGCACCGAACTGCGCAACGCGCTGCTCGTCAACCGGCTCCACGGCCGCCCCGACGCGCTGACCGCGCGTCAGGCACTGCGCCTGGGCACCATGGGCGGCGCCCGGGTGCTCGGCCGGCAGGCCGAGATCGGCTCGGTCGAGGTCGGCAAGCTCGCCGACCTCGCCCTGTGGAAGATCGACGGCATCATGCACTCCTCCATCGCCGACCCGGTCGCGGCGTTGGTCATGGGCGCACTGCCGCCCCTGTCACTGTTGCTCGTCAACGGCCGCCCGGTCGTCGAGAACGGCCTCCTCACCACGGTGAACGAGGACCGCATCGCGAAGGCCTGTGCCGACGCCGCGAAGGAGCTCGCCTCACGCGGCCAGTGACCCGAAGACTCCGGGCAGACACTGGGACGGTGTGCTGCCCGGACTCCCCGGCGCTCGTGCGCGCCGAGGGGGCTGGAGCCCCGGACCCACGGCGAGGGTCCGGGGCTTCGGTGTTCCCTTCGGCGGTGTTCCCTTCGGGCATACCAGCGGGTATGTTGTGCGCAAGATACTGGTCGGTAGCTTGGAGCGGTGCACATGAAGGCGATCCAGATCACGGAGTTCGGCGGACCCGAGGTCCTGCGCTTGGCCGAGGTCCCCGACCCGGTACCGCAGCCGGGGCAGCTTCTCGTCGAGGTCGACGGGGCAGGCGTCAACTACGCCGACACGCACGCCGTCGAGGACTCCTACCTGTCCCGCTCCTCGCTCCCGATGATCCCCGGCGGCGAGGTCGTCGGCCGGACGGCCGAAGGCCGCCGCGTCGTCGCCCTCACCGCGACCGGCGGCTACGCCGAGCGCGCCTGCGCATGGGCGCCGATGGCGACGGACGTCCCGGACGAGGTCTCCGACGCGGCCGCGCTCGCCCTCGTCGTCCAGGGCCTCACCGCGTGGAACCTGCTCCGCACCTCGGCGCGGATCGCGCCGGGCGAGTCCGTCGTGGTCCACGCCGCGGCGGGCGGCACGGGTTCCCTGGCGGTCCAGCTCGCGCGCCGGTTCGGCGCGGGCCGGGTCATCGCGACGGCCTCGACGAAGGAGAAGCGCGAACTCGCCCTCTCGCTGGGCGCGGACGAGGCGATCGACGCCGACGCGGACGGCCTCAAGGACCGCCTCGTCGAGGCCAACGGCGGCAACAAGGTCGACATCGTCCTGGAGATGACCGGAGGCCCCGTCTTCGACGCGTCCCTCGCGGCGCTCGCCCCCTTCGGCCGCCTGGTCACCTACGGCATGGCGTCCCGCCAGGAGCCGTCGCCGCTGGCCGCGGCGAAGCTCATGGGCCACTCCACCTCCGTGGTGGGTTTCTGGCTCATGCACGCGCTGGGCCGTCCCGACCTGCACACCGAGCCGATGCGCGAGTTGCTGCAGTTGGTCGCCTCGGGCGAGCTCACCCCGCAGATCGGCGGCACCCACCCCCTCTCCGAAGCCCGCACCGTCCACGAGGCGCTCCGCGCCCGCAAGACCACCGGCAAGCTGGTCCTCGACCCGCGAGCCTGAGTTGCACCGATCAGGGGCGCGGGGCTCTACCGCACTGCGGCTCCGCCGCGTCAGCGCGACCGGCAGTTGCAACCACCCAAGGGGCGCGAGGAACTGCGCGACAATCCCCCACCCTTCGGGCGGGGGTGCCCCCATCCCAAGGTGGTGACTCGCCGAACGAGCGGGCCATCCGCCCAGGGTGGTTGCTCGCGCAGTTCCTCGCGCCCCTAAAGGCACCTCAGTGCTGGCTGCTGGCGCTGGTGTACGACACCACGCAGTTCCCCGCGCCGCCGCCGAAGTTGTTGCTCCAGAGCGACTGCACCGCGAAGTTCGCGCCGTTCAGGGAGACGATCGAGGACGCGCCCTGGCCGCTGGAGATCCAGGCGCACTTGTCGCCCGTCTCCGCGCCGCTGCTGTCGACCCAGCCGCTGCTCGGCGCCGGGTCGGTCAGCGTCTCCGCGTACTCGTGGCCGCCGACGATGGTGATGCCCTCCGTCGCGCCGTTCACCCCGCCGCTGGGGGCGACGAAGCTCGCGCCGCAGCCCGCGCCCGCGTCGGTGATGTAGGGCATGTTGGTGTAGGGCAGGTCCGCGCCGTTGCTCGCGGTGGTGTGGTCGTGCCACGCGCACCACTGCGTCTTGAAGCCGCTCGGCGAGACGCCGTGGGCGAGGTCCACGATGATCTGGACGTTGTCGCCGGAGACGCCGAAGTGCGTCGCGGCCTTCTTCGCCTCCGCGGCGATCGCGGACGTCCCGGGCTTGCTCGGCGCCTTCGAGGAGCTGTCCAGCCAGGTGCCGCCGACCGGGTTGGCGGACGGGTGGCCGACGTGGGTGCCGGAGCTACCGCACTGGGTGGTGCCGGCGGAGACGCCCTGGCAGTACTGGGTCTGGGAGTTGGACCAGGTGTCGCCGCTGCCGTAGGCGTGCGAGAAGAAGCTCTGCTGGAGGGCGGCCTCACCCGACGGGTCGTTGGTGACCGTGGAGCCACTGCCCCACTGGTTGCCCCAGTAGACGATGAAGATCTTCGGCGCGGTCACGACGTTGCCGCCGCCGTAGGCGAGGTTGTTGCCCGAGGCGGCGACCGACCGGTGGCCCGCCGCGTGAGCGTTCATGTGGTGGGGAGCGAGTTCGCTCGCTCCGGCGGGAGCGGCGATGGCAAGGGCGCCGGCGGCGAGCACGGCGGCGCAACCTGCGACGAGGGCGGAACGAAGCACGGTGGGGCCCTTCTCGACGAGGAACGGGAGGGCTGTGCGGTTGCCGCCGGCCGGACGGCAGTTGTGCCACCACGCGCAGTGCTGTTTGGTTGTGCGGTCCGCGACGCTAGTGAGCTGACGCCGTGCATTCAAGACGGCGTTCACGGATCCAGAGGAACCTCAGAGGAACGTAAGCGGCGCCTCACGCGGGACCTCCCCAGGTTGCGTGAAGCGCCGCTGTCGTACTCCGGGCGACGCGCGCTACAGCAGCGCGTAGCCCGGAAGCGTGAGGAAGTCCACGAACTCGTCGGCGAGCGCGACCTCTTCGAAGAGCCGCGCGGCCTCGTCCCAACGGCCGTCGGACTGCTTCATCGCGGCCAGCTCGGTCGCGACGATCTCGCGGACCAGGGTGGCCGTGACCTTCTCACCGGTGTCGGCGAGCACGACGGAGTTGTTGACCCACTGCCAGACCTGCGAGCGCGAGATCTCGGCCGTGGCCACGTCCTCCATCATGTTGAAGATCGCCACCGCGCCGAAGCCACGCAGCCACGCCTCGATGTAGCGCAGGCCCACCTGGACCGCGTTCTGCAGGCCCACGCGGGTGCAGCCGCCGCCCGCCGAGGCCACGTCGAGCAGTTGCTCGGGCCGGACGTCGTTCGCCGGGACGACCTGCTTCTGGTTCGGCTGCTCGCCCAGCACCGCGTCGAAGGACGCGCGGCAGACCGGCACCAGGTCCGGGTGCGCGACCCAGGAGCCGTCGAAGCCGTCGCCGGCCTCACGGTCCTTGTCCGCGCGGACCTTCTCCAGCGCGGCCGCGTTGACCTCGGGGTCGCGGCGCGAGGGGATGAACGCGGCCATGCCGCCGATCGCGTGGGCGCCGCGGCGGTGGCAGGTGTTGACCAGCAGCTGCGTGTAGGCGCGCATGAACGGGGCCGTCATGGTGACGCTGTTGCGGTCCGGCAGGACGTACCTCTCGCCGCCGTCACGGAAGTTCTTGACGATCGAGAACAGGTAGTCCCAACGGCCAGCGTTGAGGCCGGCGGCGTGCTCGCGCAGCTCGTAGAGGATCTCCTCCATCTCGAACGCGGCGGTGATCGTCTCGATCAGCACGGTCGCGCGGATCGTGCCGCGCGGGATGCCGAGGGCCTCCTGGGCGTGGACGAAGACGTCGTTCCAGAGCCGCGTCTCCAGGTGGGACTCGGTCTTCGGGAGGTAGAAGTACGGGCCCGAGTTGGGGTCCTGCTCGTCGCGGGCCAGCAGCGTCGCCGCGTTGCGGAAGAAGTACAGGCCGAAGTCCACGAACGCGCCGGCCACCGGCTCGCCGTCGACCAGCAGGTGTGCCTCGTCCAGGTGCCAGCCGCGCGGGCGGACCACGATGGTGGCCAGCTCGGCGTCCGGCTTGAGCTTGTACTCCTTGCCCTCGGGCGAGGTGAAGTCGATCGTACGCGCCAGCGCGGCGGTCAGGTTCAGCTGGCCCTCGACCAGGTTGCGCCAGCTCGGCGCGGTGGCGTCCTCGAAGTCGGCCAGCCACACCTTGGCGCCGGAATTGAGGGCGTTGATGGTCATCTTGCGGTCGGTCGGGCCGGTGATCTCGACCCGGCGGTCGTTGAGCGCGCGCGGCGCCGGAGCGACCTGCCAGTCCGCGGCGCGGACCCCGGCGGTCTCGGGGAGGAAGTCGAGCGTGCCGGTGCGCGCGATCTCGGCGCGACGCTCCTTGCGGCGCGCCAGCAGGTCGTTGCGGCGTGAGCCGAAGCGTCGGTGCAGATCGGCGACGAAGGCGAGTGCGGCCGGAGTCAACACCTCGCTTCCACGCTCCACCGGCGGACCGACGATCTCGATCCCGGTAGAAAGCGGCTTGCTCCCGGTTTCCTGCACTGCACCCATGGAACCCTCGTCAGATCAGAAGATGCGGATGATCGAAGCCCACTGTGCGGTGCGCTTCGCTTCTGTAAGGTGGAGGCTAGTTTCCGCGATACAGAAATTCAACACTTTGTTGAGTTAGCTTGCCAGACCCTGCCAGGAAGGCTGTTGTGGTGACGTCATCCCTGTCGTCGGATCCCCGCTCGGGGACCGCGGGCGCCGACCGCGCCGGCGGCGTGCAATCGGTCGAGCGCGCCTTCCAGTTGCTGGAGGCGCTGGCCGAGGCGGGCGGCGTCAGCACGCTGAGCGATCTGGCCACTGCCTCCGGGCTTCCCATGCCAACCATTCACCGCCTCGTGCGCACGCTCGTCCAGCAGGGATACGTTCGTCAGGACACGGCTCGACGCTACACCTTGGGGCCGCGCCTGATCAGGCTCGGCGAGACGGCGGGTCGCCTGCTGGGCAGCTGGGCCCGCCCGTTCCTGGCGGAGCTGATGGAGGCCACCGGGGAGACGGCGAACCTGGCGGTGCTGGAGGCCGGCGAGGTCGTCTACGTCGGCCAGGTGCCCTCACGGCACTCGATGCGCATGTTCACCGAGGTCGGACGGCGCGTCCAACCGCACTGCACGGCCGTCGGCAAGGTGCTGCTGGCCCAACTCCCGCCCGGCGAGGCGCTCGCCACCCTGGGCAACGGCCCGCTCCCCGCGCACACCGTCCACACGGTCACCTCCCCGCGGGAGTTGCTGCCGCAGTTCGTCACCGCCCGGGACGTCGGCTACGCCGTGGACGACCAGGAGCAGGAGATCGGCGTCCGCTGCATCGCCGTCGTGGTCCCCGGCGCGCCCACCCCCACCGCCCTCTCCATCTCCGGCCCCGAGGCCCGCGTTCGCCTTCTGGAGACCCGCGCGGGCGCTCGCGCGCTGATCCCGCAGATGCAGGGCATCGCGGAGCGCCTGGGCGAAGCGCTCCGCTCGTCCGCTGCCGAGTAACCCCAGCGTGGGCGCGACAAGCCACCCTGGGTGGGAGTGTCCCGTGCGAACAGGGCCATCCCCCTCGGGAGGGTTACTCGCTCGGTTCCTCGCGCGCCTGGGGTGAGTGCAACCTGGCCAATTGCTCGGGGGTGTCCACATCCTCCGGGGAGGCCACGTCGCCGCACTCGACGAGTCGCAACTCCCCCGCGTGGGCCCGCAGCAGCGCCCGCGCGCCCGCGTCACCGACCGCGCCCGCGCTCGCCTCGGCGAAAAAGCGGGAGGCGATGAGGACCGGGTGCCCGCGCTCGCCGGCGTAGCTCGCGGCGGCGAGGGGCGCGCCGGAGGCGAGGACGCGGGAGACGGCCTCAGGCGTCACGCCGGGGGTGTCGACGAGGCCGATCAGCGCCGCATTCGCTGTCAGGCCCGCCAGGCCCACCCGCAGTGACGAGCCCATCCCCGTCTCCCACGCGGGGTTCAGGACGACCTCCGCGTCGCCCAAGCGGGCCACGCCGAGAATCTCGTCGGCCGCCGCGCCCAGCACGACCCGTACCCGCGGGCATCCGCCCGCCCGCAGCACGGTGAGCGCGTGTTCGACCATCGGCCGACCGCGGTACGGCAGCAGCGCCTTGGGGCGGTTGCCCATCCGGCGGCCGCCCCCGGCGGCCAGCAGCAGGCCGATCACGTCCTCCACGGTCCCAGCATGGCGTGCGGCGCACGGCGCCGGACTTGGAGAAACACACAAGTCTGCCGCGCGGCCCCGCGGAGTTCACCGGGGCATCGCCCGCTGGACCGCTCGGCGCAGGGCGGTTGTACTGGGCCGATGCAGCAACGTCCATCGCCTCCGCGCCCGCTTCTGGACCGCTTCGGCCGGGTCCACACGGACCTGCGGGTCTCGCTGACCGACCGCTGCAACCTGCGCTGCACGTACTGCATGCCGGCCGAGGGACTGGACTGGCTGCCCAAGCCGGACCTGCTCAGCGACGAGGAACTGCTGCGCCTGGTCCGCATCGCGACCACCCGTCTCGGCATCCGGTCGCTGCGGCTGACCGGCGGCGAGCCGTTGCTGCGGCGCGGGTTGGCGGACCTGGTCGGCGCCTTCGCCGCGCTGCCGGACGCGCCGGAGCTCTCGCTCACCACCAACGGGATCGGCCTCGCCCGCCAGGCGGAGCCGCTGCGCGCGGCGGGGCTGCACCGGGTCAACATCAGCCTGGACACGCTGCGCCGGGACCGGTTCCAGGCGATCACCCGGCGCGACCGGCTCCCGGACGTGCTGGCCGGCCTCGCGGCCGCCCGAGCGGTGGGCCTCACTCCGGTCAAGGTCAACGCCGTGGCGGTGCGCGGGGTCAACGACGACGAGATCACCGATCTCGCGGTCTGGGCCGTCGAGCACGGCTACGCGCTCCGCTTCATCGAGTCGATGCCGCTGGACGCGCAGGGCGCCTGGGACCGGGAGCGCATGGTCACCGCCGAGGAGATCCTCGCCGCGCTCGGCACCGTCTTCACGCTGCACCCCGTCCCGCGCGAGGGCAGCGCGCCCGCCGAGCAGTGGCGGATCGAGGGCCACGACGCGACGGTCGGTGTGATCGCCAGTGTGACCCGGCCGTTCTGCGGCGGCTGCGACCGGGTCCGGCTGACCGCCGACGGACAACTGCGCAACTGCCTGTTCGCGACGGACGAGTCCGATCTCCGCGCGCTGCTGCGCGGCGGCGCGGACGACGACCGGATCGAGGCGGCCTGGCGCGCCTGCATCGCCGGCAAGGGCCCAGGTCACGCCATCGGCAGCGCCGACTTCGAGCGCCCGGCGCGGCCGATGTCCGCGATCGGGGGCTAGCGGCGTGCGCCTGTTTGTGGCACGAATGAGCGTTCCGCTCCTCGGTGGGATCGGGGAGCATGGAACCGGGAACGCGCCTGCGGCGTAGTCTCAGTAACAACGTCCCGCTCTGCTCGGCCCTGGCCCTCGGCCTCCGGTCGGTCGAGTCACGTCTCGAAAGGAACGGACGGTCCCTCATGTCAGGTTCACCCCAGCCCGTCCGCTGCCCCAGCTGCCGGCGGGAGCACGCGTACGAGCCGCCGGTGTTCCCGTGCCCGTGCGGCGCGGCTCTGAAGATCCCGCTGCTGCAGGGCGGGATCCCGGTGCAGGTCCGGTTCCGGTCCTGGGAGGACTCCTGGCTGAGCATGCGCTGCCCCTCCTGCGGGCGGTCCGAGCAGTGGCCGCAGCCCGAGTTCACCTGCGGCTGCGGGGCCACGGTGCGGATGCCCGTCGACACCACACGCCGCCCGCACACCGTCGGTCCCGCCGGCGGGGCGGCGCCGGTCTACCCCGGCCAGCCGGTGCAGCCCGTCCAGCCGGTGCGGCCCGTGACGCCAAGCCCGGTGCCGCCGCCCGCGCCGGTCGGCTCCGGACGGCCGGTCCAGCCGCCCCGGGCGCTGGCGCGCAAGCCGTTCCTGCCGCATCCCGTCCGCACCTCGGACGACGCGGTGCTGGCCGCCGCGCGCTACCTGGAGTGGCTCGGCTTCGGCGAGCTGGAGGTCTCCGACTCGCAGGACCGCGAGGGCGTCTGCCTGCTGGGCCCGACGATCGTCGCCCAGGTCGACACCTGGACCGAGCCGGCCGACCTGCGCGCGGTCGAGTGCCTGTGGCTCAACACCCTTCACGGTGACGAGCTGATCCCGGCCATGTTCACCCTCGCGGGTTATTCGCTGGAGGCCCGCAACCGGGCCGACCAACTGCTGGTGGCCCTGTTCGAGCTTGATCTGACGGGCATGCCGCAGGCCGTCAACACGGCCGCGCGGGAGTTGGTCCGCAACTCCTCGCGTCCATGATCTGGCGCGGGTCGCGACCCGCGTGTTGAATGACCGTCACCGAGGGCGGACCAATGGCGGCCGACAGCGGTCGCAGTGAGGGGCGAAGGCGTGTCCTTGTCCGAACAGCAGCGGTCCCGGGCGGCGGAGTCCTCCACGCCGGCTCGCATCCCCGAGCAACGGACGACCGACGCCGGACAGGTCTGGCTGCTGCGCTCGCGCGGCTGCTGGCAGACCGCGGCGGACCTGCTGGACGGCGACGCGGGCACCGCGGTGGAGCGCGCCGAGCTGCTGATCGAGGCGGCGTTCTTCACCGGCCGCGGCTGGGACGACGCCGAGAGTGCGCTGCGGGCGGCGGAGGCCGTCGTCCGGGACAACCGCGAGCGCGCCGCCGCGGCCTGCGCGCGGGGCTTTCTCGCTTACGGCGCCACGGTGTCGAAGGTCCACGACCGGCTCGACGAGGCGCAGGCGGCGCTCGGCCGCGCGTCCGCGCTGCTGGCGCCCGAGGACCCGGCCCGCCCGCTGCTCGACTTCCGCCGCGGCCTGATCGCCCACGCCCTCCTGGGCGACGCCACCGCCGCCCGCGCGGCGTACCGCCGCGCCCACGCGGGCGCGGAGCAGCAGCAGGACGCGCACCTGCTCTCCTACACCTGGCGCCATCTCGCCGCGATCGCCCAGGAGGACGGCAACGTGGCGGGCGCCCGCCACGGCTACGCGGAGTCCCTGCGGCTCCGCGAGGAGACCGGCTTCGCCATCGGCCTCGCCCCCGCGCTCGCCGCCCTCGCCGACGTCTCCACCCCGGCCGAGGCCGCCCAACTCCGGGCCGAGGCCCGCCGTTTGGTCCGCGCCTTCGCCGGCACCCCGGTCTGGCTGAATCTGGACTGAGGCGTGCCCTCCTTGGGACAGGTTCACCCGTTCCGGTGTATCTGTCCCAAATCCACATGATCTTCTCTGCGGCTCCGTCAGGATGGTCCCGCCTCGGGCGGCTTGCCGGGGTGGGAGGAGACGAGGCGACGATGAGTCTGAGCGACGGCGCTCTGGGGTGGGTCCTGACGCTCACGGCACTGCTGCTGGTGGTGGCCGTGCTGCTGGTCGTGCTGCGGGCCCGGGCCGGCAAGCCGGCGGGCGGCGACACGTGGGAGCGCAGCGAGGAACGGCGCAGGCGCAAGGAGTCCGTGTACGGCTCGGCCTCCTACCTGCTGCTGTTCTGCTGCGCGGCCGTCGCGGCCGCGCTCTCCTTCCACGGCCTGGTCGGCTTCGGCCTGCAGAACCTCGGGCTGACCGGCGGCTGGGAGTACCTGGTGCCCTTCGGGCTCGACGGCGCGGCCATGTTCTGCTCCGTGCTCGCCGTGCGCGAGGCCAGCCACGGTGACGCGGCGCTCGGCTCCCGCAGCCTCGTCTGGCTGTTCGCGGCGGCGTCCGCGTGGTTCAACTGGGTGCACGCGCCCCGCGGAGTCGACCACAGCGGCGCGCCCCAGTTCTTCGCGGGCATGTCGCTCTCCGCGGCGATCCTCTTCGACCGCGCGCTGAAGCAGACGCGCAAGGCCGCCCTGCGGGAGCAGGGCCTGGTGCCGCGGCCGCTGCCGCAGATCCGCGTGGTGCGCTGGCTGCGCGCGCCGCGCGAGACGTACGCCGCCTGGTCGTTGATGCTGCTGGAGAACGTCCGCAGCCTCGACGAGGCGGTGGACGAGGTGCGCGAGGAGCGCCGCGCGCGGATGCGCCGGCGGGAGGACGAGCGGCCCCAGCTGCGCGCCCTCGGCGGCGGTCGCCGCATGCCGCAGCTGCCGCGCTCGGGCGGCTCGCGGGACGAGGTGAGCTCCGGGGAGCCCGCCATAGAGGCCGGTGAACCCCCGTCCAGGGAGCGGGTCTTCGACCTGACCGCCGAGGACGACACGCTGTCGATGCCGGCGGTTCCGCGGGCCAGCGCCTGGGACTCCCTGGAGCAGAAGCTCAAGGATCTGGAGAAGCTCTACGGCTGAGCCGACGCCTCGTCCGTCTCCGGGGTCCCGCAGACCAGCTCGAACCACATCCGCTTGCCGGTGCCGTTCGGCTCGACGCCCCAGGCGTCACTCATGGCCTCGACGAGCATCAACCCGCGTCCGGACGAGGCCTGTTCGCCGGGCGTGCGGCGCTTGGGCCATTGGTCGGAGTCGTCCACGACCTCGATCCGCAGCCGCGCCTGCCCGTGGTCCGCGTCGCGGGAGAGGCGGGCCGTCAGCATCGCGTCGCGGTCGGTGTGCACCAGCGCGTTGGTGACCAGCTCCGAGGTCAACAGCTCGACGGTGTCCGAGAGTTCACCGACGCCCCAGCGGCGCACCGCGTCCCGCAGCTCCGCGCGGACCTCGGCGATCCGGGCCAGGTCCGCCTGCCCGATCCGGCGGCGCAGGTGCTCGCGCGGGCGGGAGGCCGAGAGGCCCTCCCAGCGGAGCAGCAGCAGGGCCACGTCGTCGTCGCGTTCGGGGCTGTCCGCCGCGGAGCGGGCGATCCGGTCGGCCAGCGCCGACAGCTCGACGTCCTGGCAGCCGCCGACGAGGCGGCGCAGCCGCTCCATGCCCTCGTCGAGGTCGACCCGGCGGGTCTCGACCAGGCCGTCCGTGCAGAGCAGCAGCACGTCGCCCGGGTCCAGCGTGAACCGGCTGACGGGGTAGCCCTGTTCGGGGTCCACGCCGAGCGGCAGTCCGCCGTCGACGTGCTGGACCGCGGTGCTGCCGTCGGCCCGGCGGATCAGCGGGTTCAGGTGGCCGGCGCGGACGGCGTAGACCGCGCCGTAGTCCACGTTGACCTCGGCGTAGACGCAGGTGGCGAAGTGGCCGGTGTCCAGGTCGGCGAGGAAGCGTGAGGCGCGTGTCATCACCGCGGCGGGCGGGTGGCCCTCGGCGGCGTAGGCGCGCAGCGCGATCCGCAGCTGGCCCATGACGCCGGCGGCGTGCACGTCGTGGCCCTGGACGTCGCCGATGACCACGCCGACGTGGCCGTTCGGCAGCGGGACCACGTCGTACCAGTCGCCGCCGATCTGCAGGCCGGTCCCGGCGGGCAGGTAGCGGGCGACGGCGTCGAAGCCGGGGACGGGCGGGACCCGGCGCGGCAGCAGCACCCGCTGCAGGCCCGCGGCCAGCTCGTGCTCGGCGTCGTGCAGCCGGGCCCGGGCCAGTGACTGGCCGACCAGGCCGCCGAGGGTGCTGAGCAGGGTCCGCTCCTCGTAGTCGAGGGTGCGGTTCTCGTCGAAGCTGACCAGGCAGACACCGAGCGGCCGGCCGCTGGCGACCAGCGGCAGGAAGGCCCAGGCGTGCCGGGGGTGGCCGACGACCTGCGGCCAGGCCTCGGGGAAGCGGTGCTTGTACTCCTCCTGGCTGGCCAGGAAGACGGGAGTGCGGGTGCGCAGGGCGAGCGCGGCCGGGTGGTCGGCGTCCAGCGGCACGTGGTCGTGCGGGGGACGCGAGACGCCGTCGTAGCCGGAGGAGGCGAGGATCTGGATCCGCCCGCTCTCCAGCACGGCCAGGACCAGCCCGTCGGGCGGGATGCCTGGCAGCGGCAGCTCGGTGAAGACGCGCGCGACGTCGGCGGTGGTGACGCCCTCGGAGAGCGCCTTGGCGGCCTCGCGGATGAAGAGGGTGCGCTCCTCACGCACCGTCGCGGCGTGGTCGGCGCGGCGTCGCTTGAGCAGCTCGACGGTGGCGTCCCAGACGAAGCCGACCATGTCGGTCGGCCGCCCGTGCTCGTCGGCGAGCACCCGGCCGCGGAAGCGGACGGCGTGCAGGTCACCGGTGGGGAAGACGGTGCGGTAGTAGGCGCCGCACTGGCCCAGCTCGGCGATGGCGCGCTCGACGCGGCGCTTGACCACCGGCGCGTCCTCGGGGTGCAGCAGGGCGAGGAACTCGGCGGCGGTGATCGACGCCTGCCGGTTCTCCGTGAAGGCGACACCGGGGATGGCCGCGGGTGCCGGGACCACGGGGGCGGCCACGCCGGCCGTCCCGGCGGCGGCTGCGGCTGCGGCCGTGCCGCAGACCGGGAGGCGCTCGCTGGCCTGCAGGCCGAGCTCCTCGAGCCCGAGGATGGCCAGGGCTCGCTCGTCGCAGACGATGCGGTCGGCGCGGATGTTCCAGTGCCACGATCCGATGCCGTTCGCCGCCATCGCCGGCTCCAGCCAGTCCGGAGCCTGGCTCTGCTGCGGCGGGCGGTGCGCTGGTTGCGGGAGCCGCGGCGGCTGCGGCCTTGGCGCCATCGTTCTCCTGCCCTGCGAATGGGGCCGCACCAGGTCAGCGCGGCTGCTGCTCCCCCCATTGTCCCAGCTCCGAGCCGGAAGGGCGGATCTTGGGGTGTATATCCGGACTTCATCCTGTCGGATGAACGGTCCTGCGGCAATGCCGACGCACGAGCCGAGGTGTCACGACACCCCGACCATCCGGTCACTGGAAGATCTCTCCTCGATCACGGAACCATCACGAGACGTGGAACGTCGGGCTTTCCGAGGGCGTCGCACAGGCGTCCGAGCCATGACGGAGGGGAACGAGAACGTGAAGGTCCTGATCACCGGCGGAGCGGGTTTCATCGGCAGCACGGTCGCCTCGGCCTGCCTGGACGCCGGGATCACCCCGGTCCTGCTCGACAGCCTGGTGACGGGCCGCGCCGAGTTCACCAGGGGGCGCGCGTTCTACGAGGGCGACATCGCCGACGGCGAGCTGATCGACCGGATCTTCGCGGAGCACCCCGAGATATCCGCGGTGATCCACTGCGCCGCGCTGATCGTGGTGCCCGACTCGGTCTCCGAGCCGCTGCGCTACTACCGGGTCAACGTGGCCAAGACGATCGCGCTCACCGAGCACCTGCTGCGCAACGGCTGCGACCGCCTGCTGTTCAGCTCCTCCGCCTCGATCTACACCGCCGGCGCGGACTTCTCCGTCGACGAGGACTCGGCCCTCGACCCGCTCTCCCCCTACGCCCGCACCAAGATGGTCACCGAGCTGGTCTTCAAGGACGCCGCCCAGGCCAGCCCGCTGCGGGTGCTGTCGCTGCGTTACTTCAACCCGATCGGCGCCGACCCGAGCCTGCGCACCGGCCTGCAGGCGGCGGTGCCCTCGCACGCGCTCGGCAAGCTGATCCAGGCGCGCACCAACGGCCTGCCCTTCCGGATCACCGGCACCGAGTGGCCCACCCGCGACGGCAGCGGCATCCGCGACTACGTGCACGTCTGGGACCTCGCCCGCGCCCACGTCGCGGCGGTGCAGCGGTTCGACGAGGTGCTGCCGCTGGACGGTCCCAACTGCTACGAGGTGATCAACCTGGGCACCGGGCGCGGCACCACGGTGCGGGAGCTGATCACGGCCTTCGAGGCGGTCACGGGCGCGCCGCTGCCCGTCGAGGAGGCCCCGGCGCGCCCCGGGGACAACGCGGGCGCGTTCACCCGCACCGCGAAGGCGCAGCGACTGCTCGGCTGGCACCCCGAGCTCTCGCTGGAGCAGGGCATCGCCGACACGCTGGCCTGGTTCGGCCACCGCGAGGCGATGCTGGGGCTGTAGTCACACCCGTGGGCACCCGTCCGGCTGATCCGGGCGGGTGCCCACGCGTGTTCCGGGGGCCTGGGCTGGACAGGCGGCCCGCGGCGGGGTTCAATGCGAGGGACGTTTGAACGGCGTTCTAAACTGCGAGGCACCGTGCGATTGACTCCGACTGAACGGGACCGGCTGCTGTTGTTCTCAGCGGCGGAACTGGCGCGCGCCCGGCGGGTGCGCGGGCTGCGGCTGAACGTGCCGGAGGCGACGGCGCTGATCGCGGACACCGTCTGCGAGGCGGCCCGCGACGGCAAGCGCCTCGCGGAGGCGATCGAGGCCGGCCGCAGCGTGCTCGCCGCCAAGGACGTGCTGCCGGGCGTGCCGGACGTCGTGACCACGCTCCAGGTCGAGGCCGTCTTCGAGGACGGCACCCGGCTGTGCGTCATCGACGACCCGTTCCGCGGCGAGGGCTCCCTCGGCACCGAGGCCCCGGGCGCGGCCCTGCCCGGTGCGGGCGCCGGCTACGAACCGGCGGAGCCGGCCGTGCTGCTCCAGGTGCGCAACACCGCGCCGGTGCCGGTGACGGTGACCTCGCACTTCCACTTCTTCGAGGCCAACCCCCGGCTCGCCTTCGACCGCGCGGCGGCGTTCGGCATGCGCCTGGCCGTCCCGGCCGGCTCGTCCGTCCGCTTCGACGCGGGCGCGGTCGTCGAGGTCGGCCTGCTGCCGATCGGCGGCGGCCGCGTCGTGATCGGCTTCGCCGGGCTGGTGGACGGCCCGTTGGACGCGCCGGGCGCGCGGGAGGCGGCGCTGGAGAAGGCCCGCGCCTGCGGCTATCTGACCAACTTCGAGCAGAAGGAATCCTGATGAGCGGCAGCATCTTCGACGCGGCGGGCTGCCACGGGCGCGCGGGCGCGGTTCCCTCCGCCTTCATCGATCCGCACGACTACATCGCGGTGCACGGGCCGCGGGCCGGGGACCGGATCCGGCTGGGTGACTCCGGGCTGATCATCCGCGTCGAAGCCGACTCCCAGGAACCCGGCCAGGAGTTCCTGGCCGGCTTCGGCAAAACCGCCCGCGACGGCCTCCACCTCAAAGCCACCACCGTCGCCGCCACCTGCGACGTCGTCATCTCCAACGTCACCGTCATCGACCCCGTCCTGGGCATCCGCAAAACCAGCATCGGCATCCGCGAAGGCCGCATCCACGCAATCGGCCGCGCCGGCAACCCCGACACCCTCGACGGCATCGACGTCGTCGTCGGCACCGGCACCACCATCGTCTCCGGCGAAGGCCTCATCGCCACCGCCGGCGCCATCGACACCCACGTCCACCTCCTCTCCCCCCGCATCATGGAAGCCTCCCTCGCCTCCGGCGTCACCACCATCATCGGCCAGGAATTCGGCCCCGTCTGGGGCGTCGGCGTCAACTCCCCCTGGGCCCTGCGCCACGCCTTCAACGCCTTCGACGCCTGGCCCGTCAACATCGGCTTCCTCGCCCGCGGCTCCTCCAGCGACCCCGGCCCCCTCATCGAAGCCCTCGCCGAAGGCGGCGCCTCCGGCTTCAAAGTCCACGAAGACATGGGCGCCCACACCCGCGCCCTGGACACCGCCCTACGCGTCGCCGAGGACCACGACGTCCAAGTCGCCCTCCACACCGACGGCCTCAACGAATGCCTCTCCGTCCAGGACACCCTCGCCGTCCTCGACGGCCGCACCATCCACGCCTTCCACATCGAAGGCTGCGGCGGCGGACACGTCCCCAACGTCCTGAAAATGGCCGGCGTCCCCAACGTCATCGGCTCCTCCACCAACCCCACCCTCCCCTACGGCCGCGACGCCCTCGGCGAACACTTCGGCATGATCGTCTCCGCCCACGACCTCAAGACCGACCTCCCCGGCGACGCCGCCATGGCCCGCGACCGCATCCGCGCCGGCACCATGGGCGCCGAAGACGTCCTGCACGACCTCGGCGTCATCGGCATCACCTCCTCCGACGCCCAAGGCATGGGCCGCGCCGGCGAAACCGTCCGCCGCACCTTCGCCATGGCCGGCAAAATGAAACACGAAATCGGCCCCCTCGACGGCCAAGGCAGCTACGGCACCACGGAATCCGGCGACGACAACGAACGCGTCCTGCGCTACATCGCCAAACTCACCATCAACCCCGCCATCGCCCACGGCCTCGCCCACGAGATCGGCTCCCTCGAACCCGGCAAACTCGCCGACATCGTGCTCTGGCGCCCCGACCACTTCGGCGCCAAACCCCAACTCGTCCTCAAATCCGGCTTCCCCGCCTACGGCGTCACCGGCGACCCCAACGCCTCCACCGACCGCTGCGAACCCCTCGTCCTCGGACCCCAGTTCGGCGCCCACGGCACCACCGCCGCCGACATCTCCGTCGCCTTCGTCGCCGCCGCAGCCATCTCAGCCGGCGACCAACTCCCCACCCGCCGACGACGCGTCCCCGTCCAGCACACCCGCGGCATCGGCCCGGCCGACATGCTCCGCAACCACCGCCTCGGCACCGTCGACGTCAACCCCACCACCGGCCTGGTCACCCTCGACGGAGACCCCCTCCACTCCCACCCCGCCGACACCGTCACCCTCAGCCGCCTGTACTTCCTCTAGCCTCCCCTCGTCCGCTAGGAGCCCCACCCTCATGAGCACCACCCCCACCCCGGCCTCCCTCGGCTGGTCCATGCCCGCCGAGTGGGCCGCGCACGATCGCACCTGGATGGCCTTCCCGACCTCCAACGAGACCTTCGCCGGCGACGAGCTCCACCTCGCCCGCCAGGCGTGGGCGAACGGGGCCAACACGATCGTGCGCTCCGAGCCGGTCACCCTGGGCGTCAACACCGGCGCGGCGGAGGCGGCCCGGGG
>NZ_QKYN01000119.1 GCF_003258295.1 Streptacidiphilus pinicola
GGGCGGGGCGGGGTGCACGAAGCGTGCAGCCCGGGACGATGATCGGGCGGGTTGGCCCGATCATCGCACAGCGGACTGTGTCCGCCGCCGCCTCTCACCATCGCCTCACCTGCCGCGCCACCCGAAGCAACGCCGCCCGACCGGGCTCAGCGCAACGGCCAGGTGTGGACCGGCTCCCCGACGCGCGACAGCTCCATGTACCGCCGGGTCATCGCCTCCATCGCCGGCCCGCGCTCCAGGCCCAGGCGGGCCATGCCGTCGTGGAAGACCGCGCTCTGCCACGCCGCGCCGTTGACGCCCGTGCGGCAGCGGCCCTCGATGATCCCGAGGTACCGGTCGCGGTCGACCGGATCGACACCCCACGCGTCAAGGCCCTGATGAGCCATCGGCAACAGCTCCCGCTGCACCAGCTCGCGTGCCGGAAGCCGGACCAGGCCGCCGCCACGACGACCCCCGCCGCGCGGCCACCACAGCTCCGCGTCGATGCCGAGACGCGCCCCGGCGTGGAAGTTCTCCGCGGCCGACTCGAACGGCATCCGCTGCCAGACGGGTCGCTGCTGGTCGGCGAGGGTGCGCACCAGTCCGTAGTAGAAGGCGGCGTTGGCCAGCGTGTCGACGGCCGTCGGTCCGGCCGGCAGGGCGCGGTTCTCGACCCGCAGGTGCGGGACACCGTCGGCGACGTCGTAGACGGGGCGGTTCCAGCGGTAGATCGTCCCGTTGTGCAGCCGCAGTTCCCGCAGCGTGGGGACGCCTCCGGCGGCCAGCGTCTTGAGCGGATCCTCCTCGTCGCAGATGGGGAGCAGCGAGGGGAAGTAGCGCAGGTTCTCCTCGAACAGGTCGGTGACCGAGTCGATCCAGCGCTCCCCGAACCAGGTGATCGGCCGCACGCCCTGGGCCTTCAGCTCCGCCGGACGGGTGTCGCAGGCCTGCTCGAACAGGATCGGGCGGGTCTCGCGCCACAGCTCGCGTCCGAACAGGAACGGGGAGTTCGCCCCGAGGGCGAGCTGCACCCCGGTCAGCGCCTGGGCCGCGTTCCACACCCCGGCGAACCGCCGCGGCGTCACCTGCAGGTGCAGTTGCAGCGAGGTGCACGCGGCCTCGGCGACGATGGAGACGGAGTCAACCTGCAGCCGCTCGACGCCCTCGATGTCGAGGGAGATGTCCTCCCCGCGCGCGGCGAGGATGCGGTCGTTGAGCAGCCGGTAGCGGTCACCTGCGGAGATGTTGTCCAGCACCGCGTGGTCGACACTCAGCGTCGGCAGGATGCCGACGGTGACGATCCGCGCGCCGGCGCGCTGAGCACGCCGGTCGGCGTAGGCGAGGCCGACGGCGAGCTCCTCGCGGAGCTCCTCGAAGACGCGCCCGCCGAGCCGGTGCGGGGCGATGTTGACCTCGATGTTGAACTGTCCCAGCTCGGTCTGGAAGTCCCCGCTGGCGATCTCCTCCAGGACAGCCTCGTTGCGCATGACGGGCAGGCCCGCGTCGTCGGCGAGGTTGATCTCGATCTCCAGGCCCATCATCGCCCGGGCCCGGTCGAAGCGCTCCTCGGCGAGCAGTCTCTCCAGGGCCTCCACGCACTGACGCAGTTTGTGCCGGTAGAGCTGACGGTCTGCCAGGTCATTGCCGGCGACGACCACCTTCTCCCCCATGGGCGCCCAACCCTCCCTCGATCGGCGGTATCGAGGAGCATGCCCCGAAGGGGTGATCGACACTCCGAGCACCTGCGCGAGAGGGCATGTGCCAAAACGGCGCCAGGTATACGAACTGCCCGAAATCTCCCTTGCGGTCGTGCACGCAGCGTAGTAGAAGAATCACGCCGTGCACTCGTCCATATAGAATCGCGAGATACAGGTACGCATGGCCCGACGCCGCCGGGACGCCCGGCCCCAGAGGCCTGCCCTGGATCACGATTCGCTGTCACCCGCACCGCCGCGGGCCCTCAGCCTGCGCTCTGCGACCAGCTCCGCATGCACATTCCCGCTCCCGCCTGTCTCTGCTGCCACGAGAGGCGAACCAACATGTCCCTGCAGCTCCCTCAGCCGCCCGCCGCCGCCCTGCGCGCCGTCCTCGACGCCCTGGACGACCCGGACGCCCCCGGCGCCCTGCCCGTCCGCTCCTCGGCGATGCGACGCTGCATCGGACCGCTCACCCCCGCACTGCCGCTCCCGCTCCATCAGCTCGACCCGGCGGCCACGCCGGGTGACGGCGCCACCCAGCTGGCGCGCGCACGCCGCACCGGCTGGCGCTTCCTGATCAAGGAGTGCGACGAGGTCGTCGCCGCCGCCGTCACCCTCGAACGCGGCCCGGACGAGCCCGGCTCCGGCGAGCCGCACGTCTTCTCGCACTTCGCCGAGGGCCCCTACCCGGCGGCGACGCTCCGCGCGCTGCAGCAGGCCCGCCTGCACACGGCGGGCACGCCGACCACCTACCTGCCGCGGCTGCTGTCGGTGCCGGCGCACTACATGACCGCGCTCTGGCTGCACCCCGTGCTCCCGGCCACGCCCACACCGGACCTGCTGATCCCGCTGGTCCCCGCGCCGCTCGGGGTCACCCCGCACATCCCGCACCACGCGGAGGAACTGCTGGCGCTGCTCGCGCTCACCGGCGGCGACCCGGTCGAGGCGGCGGTCGAAGCCGCGGTCGAGGCCGTCGTCGAGGCCGCGGACGGAAGCGCGGACGGGGGCGCAGGAGCGGGAGCGCTGCTCACGAGCACACGCTGACCCGGAAGCACCCCCTCGTACCACCCGTTGTGACCACTTGCCACATGGTCACAACGGGTGGTTTCTGCTGCTCGGGAACTTCTTGGGTGACGCATGTCACCAAATAGCTGCGGTTCGGCTACGAGAGTCGCAGACTGTGAACCAGCGGAACGAGCCCACCGTCCTACCCGGCGAGAAGGCACTTCACACCTCCGCGCCGCAGACCCGCGGCTCTGGTTTCCGAAACGAGGGTACGAGCTATGTGCCAGCACCGTCCTGAGTGCCCGTCCGCCGACTCGCCGGACCGCGAGGCGGCCGTGATCGTCGCGAGCCACCCGGAGCAGGGGTGGAACCTGTTGTGCAACGGTGTCCTCGTCTTCGAGGACACCGGGGAGATCCTTCCCGACGGCCGCGTGGTCGCACCGAAGCGCACGCTGGCAGGGGCCGCGTAGTTCGATACAAGGGCTCGTTGCAACGCCAAGGGGCGCGGGGATTCCCCGCGCCCCTTCCTGCGTGCCGGCGCGCAGCTCAGCCCTCGTACTCGTCCATGGGCGGGCAGCTGCAGACGAGGTTGCGGTCGCCGAAGGCGCCGTCGATGCGGCGGACCGGGGGCCAGTACTTCGCGGCCGGGTTGACGCCGGAGGGGAAGACCGCCTCGGCGCGGGTGTAGGCGTGGTCCCACTCCCCCGCGAGCGCCGCCGCGGTGTGCGGGGCGTTGCGCAGCGGGTTGTCCTCCGCCGGCCAGTCCCCGGAGCCAACCTTGTCAATTTCCGCACGGATAGCAATCATCGCCGTGCAGAACCGATCGATTTCGGTCAGATCTTCGCTCTCGGTGGGCTCGATCATCAGCGTGCCGGCCACCGGGAACGACATCGTCGGGGCGTGGAAGCCGTAGTCGATCAGGCGCTTGGCCACGTCGTCGACGGAGACGCCCGCCGACTTGGCCAGCGGCCGCAGGTCGATGATGCACTCGTGCGCGACGAGGCCGCCGGGGCCGGTGAAGAGCACCGGGTAGTACGGGGCCAGCCGCTTCGCGATGTAGTTCGCGTTGAGGACCGCGACCTGCGTGGCGCGCTTCAGGCCCTCACCGCCCATCAGGCGGACGTAGGACCAGGAGATCGGCAGGATCGCCGCCGAGCCCCACGGCGCGGCCGAGATCGGGCCGACGCCCGTCTCCGGTCCGGCGGCCGGCTGCAGCGGGTGGTTCGGCAGGAACGGCGCGAGGTGCGCGCGGACCGCGACCGGGCCGACGCCCGGGCCGCCGCCGCCGTGCGGGATGCAGAAGGTCTTGTGCAGGTTCAGGTGCGAGACGTCCGCGCCGAACTTGCCCGGCTTGGCCAGGCCGACGAGCGCGTTGAGGTTGGCGCCGTCGACGTAGACCTGGCCGCCCGCCTCGTGGACGGCGGCACAGATGTCGCCGATGTTCTCCTCGTACACGCCGTGCGTGGACGGGTAGGTGACCATCAGCACGGCGAGCGAGTCGCGGTGCTGCTCGATCTTGGCGCGCAGGTCCTCGACGTCGACGTCGCCGTCCGGCAGCGTCTTGACGACCACGACGCGCATGCCGGCCATGACGGCGGACGCGGCGTTGGTGCCGTGCGCCGAGGAGGGGATCAGGCAGACGTCACGGCCGGTGTCGCCGTTGGACAGGTGGTACGCGCGGACGGCCAGCAGGCCGGCCAGCTCGCCCTGGGAGCCGGCGTTGGGCTGGATGGAGACCTTGTCGTAGCCGGTGACCTCGGCCAGGCGGTCCTCCAGCTCGTTGATCAGCTGCAGGTAGCCGGCGGCCTGCTCGACCGGGGCGAACGGGTGCACGTTCGCGAACTCCGGCCAGGTGATCGCCTCCATCTCGGTGGTGGCGTTCAGCTTCATGGTGCAGGAGCCGAGCGGGATCATGCCCCGGTCCAGCGCGTAGTCCTTGTCGGCGAGCGAGCGCAGGTAGCGCAGCATCGCGGTCTCGGAGCGGTGCGCGTGGAAGGTGGGGTGGGTCAGGTAGGCGTCGGTGCGCAGCAGCGCGTCCGGCAGGGAGTCGCCCGCCGCGGCGTCCAGCGCGTCCACGTCGAGGTCGGCCGGGACGCCGAAGGCGGTCCACACGGCGACCAGGTCGGCGCGGGTGGTGGTCTCGTCGCAGGCGATGCCGACCAGGTCGGCGCCGTGCTCGCGCAGGTTGACGCCGACGGCGGCAGCAGCCGCGACGACCTCGGCCGCGCGGCCCTCGACGCGGGCGGTGACGGTGTCGAAGAACGCGTCGCTCGCGAGCTCGACGCCGCCACGGCGCAAGCCCTCGGCCAGCACCGAGGCGTAGCGGTGGGTGCGCGAGGCGATCTTCTCCAGGCCGTCCGGACCGTGGTAGACGGCGTACATCGACGCCATGACGGCCAGCAGCACCTGCGCGGTGCAGATGTTGGAGGTGGCCTTCTCGCGGCGGATGTGCTGCTCGCGCGTCTGCAGGGCCAGGCGGTAGGCGCGGTTGCCGTCGGCGTCGACGGAGACGCCGACCAGGCGGCCGGGCAGGCTGCGGGCGAACTCGGCGCGCACGGACATGTAGCCGGCGTGCGGGCCGCCGAAGCCCATCGGGACGCCGAAGCGCTGGGTGGTGCCGACCGCGATGTCCGCGCCGAGCTCGCCCGGGGACTTCAGCAGGGTCAGCGCCAGCAGGTCGGCGGCCACGGCGACGACCGCGCCGAGCTCCTTGGCCTGCGCGATGACCGGGGCCAGGTCGCGCACGGCGCCGGAGGCGCCCGGGTACTGCAGCAGCACACCGAAGACGCCGCGCTCGGCGATCTCGGCCGGGATGCCCTCGCTCAGGTCCGCGACAACGGTCTCGATGCCGGTCGGGACGGTGCGGGTCTCGATCACAGCGACGGTCTGCGGCAGGGTGTCGGCGTCGATGACGAAGACGCCGCCCTTGACCTTGCCCATGCGGCGGGCCAGCGCCACGGCCTCAGCGGCGGCGGTGCCCTCGTCCAGGAGCGAGGCACCGGCGGTCGGCAGGCCGGTCAGGTCGGTGACCACGGTCTGGAAGTTCAGCAGGGCCTCCAGGCGGCCCTGGGAGATCTCCGGCTGGTACGGCGTGTAGGCGGTGTACCAGGAGGGGTTCTCCAGCACGTTGCGCAGGATCACCGGCGGGGTGAAGGTGCCGTAGTAGCCCAGGCCGATCATGGAGCGGAGCACCTGGTTGCGGTCGGCCAGCTCGCGCAGCTCGTCCAGGACCTGGGCCTCGGAGCGGCCTGCGGGCAGGTCGAGCGCGGTGAGGCTGCGGATGGCGTCCGGCACGGCCGCGGCGGACAGCTCGTCCAGGGAGCCGAAGCCCACCTGCGCCAGCATCTTGGCCTGCGCCTCGGCCGCGGGGCCGATGTGGCGGTTCTCGAACGGGCTGGAGTGCTCCAGCTCGGAAAGCGACGACGTCATGGGGAGTCTGGCCTCCTGGTCGGACCGGGTGGGCGCGGCGGGGCGCCCGGGCGGCCTCCCCCTCTGTCATTGAACCTGAGAGCTTCACCGGTCCACTCGAGACCGGCTTTCACCGTCGGTGAGCGCCGCTCGAGGAACCCCGTGGAATTCCGGTGACGGCGCTGCTTTCCAGAGTCGACCTCGCCAGTGCGGTACTTCGGCCTGAGAGATTCCGGGGAGGAGTTGCTCCTTCGGCGCCGTTCGCCCTCCCGGGCGATCGGACTCTCCCGCACGTGCTCGACGGTCAACCGCCAGGGTACCAGCGCGGATCATCCATCCGACGGGTCCCGGGCAACCCGTACGGCGCAGCGACACACCGAAGCGGTCGTATGCGTTCGACAAAGACATCAATGTGCCTTTTCGTATGACTTGAGCACGTTCGTCTTTTGAGCAGACCGGCGCGGCCGATGGAGGAGTGGAAAACGTGCAGACCGAGATCGACCCCAGGGATCTGATCGGGCACAAGGCCGTCGACAAGAACGGCGACAAGATCGGCACAGTCGACGAGGTCTACCTCGACGACGCCACCGGTCAGCCGGAATGGGCCGCCGTGCGCACCGGTCTCTTCGGCCGCGACGCCTTCGTGCCGCTCACGACGAGCGAGTTCGTCTCCGACGAGCTGCGGGTTCCGTACGACAAGTCGCTGGTCAAGGACTCGCCCGACTTCGGGGTGGGGCAACACCTTTCCCCCGCGCAGGAGCTGCAGCTCTACCGCTACTACGGGCTCGAGGTCCCGACCAGCACCGGCCAGCACGCCGCGGAGCCGGGCACGAAGGCCGGCGAGAAGCCGGCCACGCCGACGTCGGCCACCGCCGAGACGGTGGTCGCGGCGGGCGCCGCGGCCGGGATGGCCGCGGGCCGGGCCACCGGTCACGACAGGACCGAGACGCACGAGAAGCCCGTGGAGCAGACGCTGACCACCCCGACCGTCCAACCGCTGGCCAACGCGGGCCGTACCTCGTCCTTCATGACGGGCTCCGCGCCGAACGCCGCCTCCCCGCAGCAGTCCGGCAGCGTCGTCGGCCAGGCCGCGGCGGCGGCGCCCGCGGCAGCGGCGATGTCCACGCCGAGCGCGCAGGCACCCACGGTGCGGACGCCGACCGTGCAGACCCCGCCGGCCGCGCCGTTCCCCGGCACCGGCGCGGGCGCGCCGATGGGTGCCGGCATGGGCACGGCCGCGGTCGCGTCCCGTACCGAGCCGCAGCGCCGTCCCGACCCGCTGACCGACCCGCTCCCGGGCCTCGGCGCGCCGGCGGCCGCGGGCACCTCGTCCAAGGACCCGGTGCCGGAGCCGCTGGAGATCGTCTGCCGCGAGGAGCGCCTCGACATCCAGACCGAGTGGCACATCCTCGGCCGCGCGCGACTGCGGAAGTACGTGACGAGCGAGCAGGTGGAGCGCCGCGTCCCGGTCGTGCGCGAGCGGATCCGCGTCGAGCGGGTGCCGGTCAGCGCGGAGGAGCGGGCGAACCTGACCGAGGCGGAGATCGCGGAGAGCGTGGAGGAGGTGACCCTGCACGAGGAGCGGCTGGTGGTGAAGAAGACCGTCGTCCCGGTCGAGCGCATTCGGCTCGTCACCGAGCGGATCACCGAGGAGGAGGTCGTCCGCGAGCAGCTGCACCGCGAGCACATCCAGGTGCACGACGGCAGCAAGCCGGCGGGCACGCCGGTCACCGCCCCGACGGACGCGAGCGGCAACGGCGCCTACCCCAACGGCCCCCAGCC
>NZ_QKYN01000120.1 GCF_003258295.1 Streptacidiphilus pinicola
GCCACCATCCTCGACGCCGCCCAGCGCTCCCGCCCCGACCTCCCCTTCGCCTGCAAGGGCGGCGTCTGCGGCACCTGCCGCGCCCTCGTCTGCGACGGCGAGGTCCGCATGCGGCGCAACTTCGCCCTCGAGGACGCGGAGTTGGACGCGGGGTACGTGCTGACGTGCCAGTCGGAGCCGGTGACGGAGCGGGTCGTCCTCGACTTCGACTCGTAGAGCAGCACTCCAGCTCGCGCGGGTTGTTGCACTACCCAGGGGCGCGAGGAACCACTGACGAACGCATGGCCCTGAACCTGCGCGGCTCTACCTCTCAGGGTGGCTTGTCGCGCAGTTCCCCGCGCCGGAGGCGCGGGTCGGTGCGGCCCCGCGCCCCTGGGGTGAGTGCAACTGGGCGCGGGGGCGGATCGATCCGCGGCGTCAGCCGCTCTTGCGGCGGAAGTTGCGTTGGCCGCCGGACTTGGCGTGGGTGCCGTGGATCTTGGACTGGTCGCCGCTGCGGCTGCCGGCCGCGTCGGCCTGGGGGCCGCGGCGGCGCGCCAGCGCCTCGCGGAACTTGCGCTTGAGGTCGTCCTCCGGACCGCTGTGTTCGGCGTCGTCGCCTGCGGGGGACGCGGCTTGGTCCGTCATGGGTGCCTCCATCGTGTGTGGGGTGCGATGACAGTGTGTCATGTCATGCGCCGCCCCCGCGATCAACATTCCTGTGCGGGCCCGGCGTCGAGCCGGTCCGTCAGGCGGTCGAGCAGGGTCCGCAGTTCGCTCATGCCCTCGCGGTCGAGGCCGGTGCGGGCCGCCACCGTCAGCGGGACGTCCGTGGCCCGCTCCCGCAGCGCCGTGCCCGCCGCGGTGACGCTGACGAGGACGGAGCGCTCGTCGAGCGCGCTGCGCTCGCGCTTGACCAGGCCCGCGGACTCCAGCCGCTTCAGGAGCGGTGAGAGCGTGCCGGAGTCGAGGCGCAGCAGCTCACCGAGGCGCTTGACGCTGAGCTCGTCGTGCTCCCACAGGGCCATCATCGCGAGGTACTGGGGGTAGGTGAGCCCCAGATCCTTCAGCGCGTCGCGGTAGACCGCACCGAAGGCGCGCGTCGCGTTGTGCAGGGCGAAGCAGACCTGGTGCTCGAGGCGGAGCAGGTTCTCGGCGTCGGTGGTGGTCGGCTGGGTCGCGGTCATGCTCACCAGTCTACTATTGAGTTGTGCGCAACTGAATTGTGTGCTCTTATATTGCTTGCAAGAAACCAGCCAAGCTCCCACGGAACGAGACGAGGCATCGCCACCATGAACGCTCTGTACACCGCTGTCGCCACCGCCAACGGGCGCGAGGGCCGCGCCGTCAGCTCCGACGGCATCCTGGACCTCGCCCTCGCGATGCCGCCGGCGCTCGGTGGCAACGGCGCCGGCACCAACCCGGAGCAGCTCTTCGCCGCGGGCTACGCGGCCTGCTTCGCCAGCGCGCTGGGCGTCGTCGGCCGAGCCGCCAAGATCGACACCAGCGAGGCCTCGGTGACCGCCGAGGTGACCATCGGCGCCAACGGCGACGGCGGCTTCGGTCTGGCCGTCGTGCTGCGCGTCGAGCTGCCGGACGCGCTGCAGAACGAGACCGGCCACGGCCTGGTCGAGCGCGCGCACCAGGTCTGCCCGTACTCCAACGCGACCCGCGGGAACATCGAGGTCGAGCTCGTCGTCGAGTAGGCGGTCGGGCAGGTCGCCCGGGGGCAGACTGGAAGCGCGGCGAAACGACCGGTCGCGCAGCGGCGATCAAGGCCGAACGCGCATGTAGGGTGGGGCCCGCAGTAGCTGCGGGCCCCGTGCGTTCGGGCGCGGTCGCCCGCCCGGTCTCGAGGGAAGCGGCCCCGATGGAACTCGCGTACATTCCCAGCCCGTCGCAGGGCGTGTGGCACCTGGGCCCCGTGCCGATCCGCGCGTACGCGCTGTGCATCCTCCTCGGGATCGCCGCCGCCATCTGGCTGACCCGCAAGCGCTGGATCAAGCTCGGCGGCAATCCGGAGGACGTCTTCGACGTCTCGCTGTGGGCGGTCCCCTTCGGGATCGTCGGTGGCCGGCTGTACCACGTGATCACCGACCCGGAGCTGTACTTCAAGGCCGGGGAGCAGCCGATCCGCGCCCTGTACATCTGGGACGGCGGCCTCGGCATCTGGGGCGCGGTCGCGCTCGGCGCCGTCGGCGCCTGGATCGGCTGCCGCCGCAAGGGCATCCCGCTGAGCGGCTTCGCCGACGCGCTCGCCCCCGGCCTGATCCTGGCTCAGGCCATCGGCCGCTGGGGCAACTGGTTCAACCAGGAGCTCTACGGCAACCCCACCAAGCTGCCGTGGGGTCTGGAGATCAACAAGACCAACCCCGACGGCACCGTGGTCCACGGCGTCTTCCAGCCGACGTTCCTGTACGAGTCGCTGTGGGACCTGCTCATCGTCTTCGTGCTGCTCTACGCGGACCGCCGCTGGAGCATGCACAACGGGCGGCTCTTCGCCCTGTACGTCTCCGGTTACACGCTGGGCCGGTTCTGGACCGAGGCCCTGCGCAGCGACCACGCCAACCGCTTCCTCGGGATGCGGCTCAACGACTGGACCGCGCTGCTGCTCTTCGTCGCGGGCGTGGTCTACCTCTTCCTGACCCGCAACAAGCCGGCGCCCGAGAACCCGATCGGCGCGTCCCGGATCGAACCGCCGACCGACGACTCCGCCTCCGTGACGCAGACCGAGCCGGAGGCCGCCGCCGACGGTGAGGAGCCGGGCGAGGACGGGGGCTCGGCCGCCCCGAACGGCTCCACGGCCAGCGGTTCCACGGCGAGCGGCTCGGCCGGCGCGGGGCCGAAGCAGCACGCCTGAAGGCCGCGCGCCTGACCCAACCCGCGTCCGACATGGCCGGACGCCGCCGGACAGCCCCGTTCGCCGGGGCTTTCGGCGTTTCCGTGGGTAGCATGCCCTCAGAACCGATCAATCGGTCCAGCCGGTGGCCGGTCGGCGTGTCCGGCCGGTGAGCGAGGGGGGCTCAACCGTGGGAGCGACGTGTCTGTGACAGCGGTGCTGTCGGTGGTGTTCGCGGTGTGCGCCGCGTTCAGCAACGCCTTGGGCACTGTGCTGCAGCGGCGCGCGGCGCTGATCGTGCCGCGCTCGCAGGGCTTCCGGCTCGGGCTGATGTGGGACCTGCTGCGCACGCCCGTGTGGCTCTTCGGGATACTCGGCGTCGTCTTCGCCGCCGTCTTCCAGGGGCTGGCGCTCGCCACCGGACCATTGGCCGTCGTCCAGCCGATCTTCGTGCTGGAACTCCCGGCCGCCCTGATGATCGGCGGTCTGGTCTTCCGCCGCCGGATGCCGACCCTGGCGTGGATCTGGGTGGCCTGCCTCGTGGTCGGCCTGGGCATGGCGCTGGCCGCCGCCGCCCCGAGCGGCGGATCCCCGCAGCCGGAGGTCGGCCTCTGGGTGCTGGCGCTGGCCAGCTGCGGCGGCGCGATGATCGTGCTCTGTGCCGCCGCCTTGCGCCGCCCCGTCGGCGGCGCGCGTGCCGTCTGCCTCGGTCTTGCCGCGGCCATCGGCTACGCGCTGACCGCCGCGCTGATGAAGTCCGCCACCGACACCCTCGACCACCAGGGCGTGGCCGCGTTCTTCACCGCCTGGCAGACCTACGGCTTCGCGGCCGTGGGCGTCTGCGCGCTGTTCCTGCTGGAGAACGCCATGCAGGCCGGTCCGCTGGTCGCCTCGCAGCCCGCGCTGACGCTCGGCGACGCGCTGGTCAGCCTGTCGCTGGGCGTGACGCTCTACAACGAGAGCGTGCGCGTGGGCTGGTGGCTGATCCCGCAGATCATCGGCGTGCTGCTGGTGGCCCTCGGCGCGATCGGGCTCTCCCGGCTGCAGATACAGCCGATGGAGGAGGATGCGCAGATCAAGGGCGGCGGTGCGGGCCCGCAGGGAAATCCGGTGCGGGACCCGGGGGAGGGCGGCCGCCCCGACCCGGCGGCGCACGCGGGGAGCGCGGCGCCACCGAACGGCTGAACCTCAGGCCGGGACGCCGACGAGGGTCCTGTCCTCGTCGGCCCTCCTCGTGACGGCGGGTGACGTCGCAGCCGTGGCCTTCAGATACCTGTCCACCGCGACGGCGGCCGCCCGGCCGGCCCGGTTGGCGCCGATCGTGCTGGCCGAGGGGCCGTAGCCGACCAGGTGCACCCGGGGGTCGCGGGCCGCCTGGGTGCCGTCCATGCGGATGCCGCCGCCGGGCTCGCGCAGACCGAGCGGGGTGAGGTGGCCGATGGCGGCACGGAAGCCGGTGGCCCAGACGATGACGTCGACCGCCTCGGCGCGTCCGTCGGCCCAGACCACGCCGGTCTCGGTGATCCGGTCGAACATCGGCAGGCGGTGCAGTGTGTCCAGTTCGCGGGCGCGCAGCAGCGCGGGGGAGGGCGGCAGGCCGGTCACCGAGACCACGCTGCGGGGCGGCAGGCCCGCACGGACCCGTTCCTCGACCATGGCGACGGCGGCGCGGCCGAGCTCCTCGGGAACGAACGGATCGTCGCGGAAGACCGGGGGTGTGCGGGTGACCCAGAGGGTCGCCGCGATCGCGGCCGTGTCCGCGAGGATCTGGACGGCCGACGCCCCGCCGCCCACGACCAGCACCTTCTGGCCGCGGAACTCCTCCGGGCCGAGGTACGCGGAGCTGTGCAGCATGCGCCCGCGGAAGCGCTCGGCGCCCGGGTAACGTGGCACGAAGGGCCGGGTCCAGGTGCCGGTCGCGTTGATCACCGCGCGAGTGGCCCAGCGGCCTCGATCGCTCTCGACCAGCAGTCGGGCGTGGGGTTCGGCGCTCTCGGGGCGCACCGAGCTCACCGTGACCGGACGCAGCACGGGGAGCTCGTGGTCGCGCTCGTAGGCCGCGAAGTAGCCCGGCAGCACGTCCCGGGCGGCGAGCTGCGGCGCGAGCGGCGGGAGCGGAGCGTCGGGCAGCTCGTGGAAGCCGTGCACCATGGCCATCGTCAGCGACGGCGGCCGGTGCTGCCAGGCGCCGCCGGGCGCGGAGTCGGCGTCCAGGACGACGAAGTCGTCGAACGGCCGCAGGCCGCGCCGCCGCAGGTGGTGGGCGGCGGACAGCCCGGCCTGCCCGGCGCCGATGATGACCGCCTCGATGTTTGTTGCAGTCTCAACACTCACGCTCATGAAACATCGGCGCAGGGCGCGAACTTCCCGCCCCTCGGCCCCGCCCGACACACCCCCCACGCCCAGCGGTCCGCCGAGCCCGCTGCGCGACGCGGCGGACCGGGGCCGGGACATCGGCCGGGAGGCCGAGCAGCGCGGCCGGGAGACGGGCGAGAAGTGGCGCGAGTACGGAGAGAGCCGGCGGCGCTGAGCGGCGTGTTGCGTCGGGCGCGCGCCCGGACGGGATGAGACGGTGGCCGTGCGTGGACGGACAGGCGGGGACGAACTGGGAGGAAAGCCCGTGGCCAGCAGCGCCTCGCAGGTGCCCGACGTGATCGTGGTGGGCGTGGACGGATCGCAGCACGCCGCCGAGGCGCTGCGGGCCGCGATCCGGCAGGCGGAGCTGACGGACAGCCTGGTGCACGCCGTGCTGGCGTGGGAGTGGCCGAGCATCTTCTCCGTGCCGGAGCCGCTGCCGGGCCAGGAGGGGCTGACCTTCGAGGAGCAGGCCGAGCACCGGCTCGACGTGGCCGTCGAGGCGGCGGCGGGTCCGGGGCCGCACCCGCGGATCCGCAAGCGTGTGGTCCAGGGCAGCCCGACACAGGTGCTGCTGGACGCCGCCCAGGACGCCGCGCTGCTGGTGGTCGGCAGCCGCGGCTACGGCGGGTTCAGGGGGATCATGCTGGGGTCGGTCAGCACGCACCTGGCGCAGTACGCGCCGTGCTCGGTGCTGATCGTCCGCACCGGCGCGGAGAGCTGATCCCGGGGCCGGGCAGTCGGGTGGCGCGCTCAGGCCTGGCCGGTCTCGAAGCGGCGCACGTGGCCGTCCTCGACGTCGAAGCGCCAGACGGTGCTCATCTCGCCCCAGGTGTCGTTGCGGAAGCGGGCCAGCAGGGTGTGGCCGCCGTCGGACTCCCGCTGGACGTCCATCCGGCCGCCGGCGTCGAAGATCTCGCGGTCGATCCACTCCTGCAGGTTCCGGTCCGAGCCGTCGTCGGACATGGTGGCGTCCGAGGTCAGCAGGCCGAGGAAGGCGGTCCGGTCGTGGGCGTTGATCGCCTCGACGACGCGGCGGACGATGGGGTCGGACAGCTTCGCGGTGGCAATGGTCATGCCCTCCAGCGAACACCCGTCGGTCCGTCGCCGCAGCGCGCGGACGGCCGTTCAGGGCAACGGGGGCGGTGACGCGGGGGCAGGGCGCCGGGGTCGGCGGTGGGTTCGGTGGGACGGTTCATGCCTGCGGCTGTCCTGCGGCCTCCGCGCGACGCAGGGCGTCCGCGACGATGTCGTTCAGGCCGTCCTGGTGCGCCCCGCGCCAGTACGCCTGACCGCAGTCGGCGCAGAGCGCGAAGGTGTCGTAGGAGCGCTCGGTACCGGCGCGCAGCTGCGGGCGGACCTCCTCCAGCGTCGCCGGGCGCAGCACGCCGTTGCAGGCGGTGCAGCGGGTCCACGGCGCCAGCGGGGGCGCGAACCGCTCCAGCACGTCGGTCAGTTGCTCCTCGGGCCGGTGGCTGTAGACGTACGCCCCGGCCCACAGCTCGCGGCGGTGCAGCAGGCCGCGGTCGCGCGACAGCATCACCCGCTGCTCGCGCGCGGACTGTGCGGCCAGCGCCGCGTCGCCGATGTCGAGCCGCTCGTAGGCGGCGTCCACGCCGAGCAGCCGCAGCCGCCGGGCCAGGGTGCCGAGGTGGACGTCGAGCAGGAACCGGGCCGGGCCGGGCAGCGCCTGCGGGCGGACGACGGGCGAGACCTCGATCCGCTCCCCGGCCGCCGGCACGTGCGCGGTGTCGCTCGGGCGCCCGTCGACGGTGAGGCCGCCGACCTCGGTGAGGGGGACGCCGAGCGACTCGACGACGTGCCCGAGGGTGGACGACCCGTCGGTGCGCACCGTCGCGCCCTCCGCGGCGCGCCGCGCCGCGGTGACGAAGACGTGCAGCTCGGGGGCGAAACTGACGATGATCTCCGGTCCGTCCACGCGGCCAGCATGGCACCCGCGCCGTGATCAAGGCCAGCGCTTTCCCTTTCGCTTCCTTTCGTTTGCTTTCGCGTGTCCGGTTCCGGCCCGGCTGTCAGTGGGCGTGGCTAGCGTGTACGGCATGCGAGCCAACGCCACCTTTGCCGTCGTCAGCATGGAGCCAGTCGCGGCCGAGCAGCTCTCGGGCAAGGTCGACACCGCCCTGGCCACCGGTGTGTCCACCATGGAGAAGCACTTCGCGGGCGAGATCGCCGGGCGCTCCGAGACCTTGTTCACCGCCGCCTACGACATCGGCAGCGGTGTCGGCACCTATCTCGCCATGGAGTCCTTCGAGGGCACGGTCGGCGGCCGATCCGGCACGTTCAACTTCGCGCACTCCGCGAGCACGGACGGCACCAGCCGGCACGACGAGTTCTTCGTGCTCGTGCCCGGCAGCGGCACGGGGGAGCTGACCGGTATCGCCGGAACGGGCGGGCTGACGGTCGACGCCGACAACACCCACCGGATCTGGCTCGACTACACGCTCGACTGATCCTCGCGGCGGTCCTGCTTCTTCTCGCTCATCTCGAACCAGACGACCTTGCCCTCGCCGCTGGGGCGCACGCCCCACCGGTCCGCGAGCAGGTCCAGCAGCACCAGGCCGCGTCCGTTGGAGGCCATCTCGCCCGGGGAGCGCAGGTGCGGCAGTTCGTCGCTGCCGTCCGAGACCTCGATGCGCAGCCGCCGTTCGCCCGGTGCGCCGGAGAGTTCGGCCAGCAGCGCGCCCTCCTGGTCGGTGTGCAGCAGCACGTTGGTGAGCAGCTCGGAGACGAGCAGCACGGCCGCGTCCGCCGCCTCGGTGCTGTTCCAGTCCTGCAGGATGCCGCGCAGCTCGCGCCGGGCCGAGGCGATGCGGGCGGGCTGGCCCTGACCGACGGTCACCACCACGCGGCGGCCGACGGGTTTGGGCGCACCGTCCATCGCGTCGCGGCGGAGCAGCAGCAGGGCGATGTCGTCCTCGCGGCGGTCGGCCAGGCGCCCCGCGTCGCGGTGTGAGTCGGGGCCGTGGACGGCGCGGATCAGCCCGTCGGCCATGCCCTCCAGATCGGCGGCCGGGCCGGGGGCCATCACGTCCCTGACGCGGACCCAGCCGCTGAACATGTCGTGTCCGCCGGTCTCGATCAGGCCGTCGGTGCAGACCATCAGCACCTCGCCGACCTGCAGGTCCAGTGCGGTGACGGGGTAGTCCTCGCCGTCTGGGGCGAGGCCGAGCGGCAGCCCGCCGTCGACGTGCCGGATCACGCAGGTGCCGTCGGTCATCCGCAGCACCGGGTGCGGGTGACCGGCGCGGGCGATCTCCAGCCGCCCGCGCGCCGGATCGGCCTCGATGTAGAGGCAGGTGGCGAAGCGGTCCTCGTCCAGGCTCGCGAGAAACCTGGAGGCACGGGAGAGCACGGCGTCGGGCCGGTGGCCCTCGACGGCGTAGGCGTGCACGGCCGTGCGCAGCCGGCTCATCACCCCGGCGGCGTGCACGTCGTGACCCTGCACGTCGCCCACGACCAGCGCGATCCGGCCGCCGGGCAGGTCGATGGCGTCGTACCAGTCGCCGCCGACGAGCAGGCCCCCGCCGGTGGGGACGTAGCGGGCGGTCACCGTCAGGCCGTCGATCTCGCGCGCCGAATTGCCCATGCTGCGGCGAAGCCCGCGCGAGAGCGCGCGTTCCGCCTCGTTGGTGTGGGCGCGTTCCAGGGCCTGGGAGAGCATCCGGGCCACGGTGGAGAGCACCGCGCGCTCGTCGGGGGTGAACTCCACGGGCGTCTCGAACGCCGCCAGCCAGGCGCCGGTGGTGCGGCCCGCGGTGACCAGCGGCAGGAACGCCCAGGAGCGGCGGTGGAACTGCTCGGCCAGCGGCCAGGTGGCGGGGAAGCGGCGCTGGTACTCGGCGGGCGAGGAGAGGTAGATGGCCCGGCCGGTCCGCGCCACCTGTGCGGCCGGGTACTCGGTGTCCAGCGGCATCTCGAAGGGCTGGGTCTGGTCGGGGGTGTGGCCGTGCTGGCCGACGACGGTGAGCACGGTTCCCTCCACGCCGAACACGGCCTGCGCGTCGGGGGAGAAGCCCGGCATGGCCAGGGTCGCGGCGACGCGCAGCACCTCGCTGGTGGTGCCGGCCTCGGCGAGGGCGCGGCCCGCGTCCAGCAGGAAGGCCTCCCGGGAGCGGCGCAGGTCCGCGGCAGGCAGGCGCGGCGCGGTCGCGGGCAGGGAGTTGAGCGCCTGGATCTGCCGACGGGCGCGCTCCTCCGTCTCGCCGGGCGTGGCGGAGCGTTGCGGTGCCGGCGGCGGCTCCGTCCGCGGCGCGGCGTCGCTGCCGGGGGCGTCGGCCCAGGCGTCGGCGGCGGTGCCGGGCGTGAGGTCGGTCGGGGTGGGGACGGAGCCCCAACCCTCCGTGGCGATCTGGGCGTCTGCCGGGGCTGAGCCCTCGTCCGGGGGGAGGCCGGAGCCGTCCGGCTGTTGAGCGCGGGCGCCGGGCGCCGCGCTCGGGTGCCCGGCGGGGGTGCAGCGCCCGCCGTCCAGGACGGTGCCCTGCAGGGTGTAGGGGCTGCCCGCAGGGCCGGGGGATATCTGCAGATGGAGGGTGCGCAGCAGGCGACCGTCGGGCGAGACCAGGCGGACGCGGATCTCGCTCGGGCGCTGCTCGCTCGCGCTGAGCTGGGCGATGGCGCTCAGTCGGACGAAGTCCTCGCCGTGCAGCCGGGCGCGGATGGTGGCGGCGTTGGGCCTCGGTCCGTCGAGGGGGAGCCCGAGCAGCTCGCGGGTGCGCGTGTCGGCCTCGAGGAGGCCCTCGCCGCGGTTCCAGCGCCACGTTCCGATGCCGAGCGAGGCCAGCACCGCCGCGGTCAGCTGCTCGCCCGAGGCCGGTGAGCCGGGCTGCGCTGCCGGAGGCGCGGCCGCGGAGCGCGCGACCGGGTCCGATGCGCTCGCCATCAGTAGGGGCCCCTTCGACTACGGACTTGTCTGATCACCCTACGGCCCGATGCCCCCTCAGGTCGCGGCGACCGCTGCGATCACTGGCCCGCCCCCGCACGTATTTGCCACAGGGGCAAGAATCTTGCCTCTCGGATCAAGGGGGTGTGCACTGAAGCCATGGACGCAGACGCCTCCGAAGCCACCGGCCCGGAACTCCTGCCCGCGGACCTCCCGGGCCTGGGAGCCCGCCTCCGCGAGCGCCGCCGGCGCAGCGGCCTGACCCTGGAGGCCGCCGCCGCGCGCGTCGGTCTCTCCCCGGCCCATCTGTCCCGGCTGGAGACCGCCAAACGGCAACCCTCCCTGCCGGTCCTGCTGGGCCTCTCCCGAGCTTACGCCGTTCCCCTCGACGTCCTGCTCGGGGAGGCCGCCACGGCGCCCGCCGTGGTCGTCCGTGGGGCCGTCGCGGAGCCGAGCGTCGCCGGGGGCTGGACCTACCGTCCGGCCGGCGCGCCTGGCCGGGCGATGCAGGCGCTTCGCGTCCATGTGCCGCCCACCGTCCAGGACGCGGTGGTCCGGGTGCACCCGGGCGAGGAGTGGCTCTACGTGCTCAGCGGCCGCCTCGTGCTCCACCTCGACCGTGAGCGCCACCTGCTGGAGCCGGGCGACTCCGCCCACTTCGACTCCATGCGCCCCCACCGCCTGGCGGCGGACACGCCGTCCGGCACCGATCTGCTCTTCCTGCACACGCTGCTGCAGAGCCCGACCTCGGAGTTGTGCCTTGGCTGACCACGGACCCATCCCCGCCGGCTCCCTTCCCGCCGGCCCCGCGCCCGCCCCGGTCATCCCGGCCGGCCCCGTCGAGGACGGCGCGCGGGTCACCGAGCGCCGGGTCAACATCCGCGTCTTCATCTACGTGATCGGGCTGCACATCTTCGCGGGCTTCGCGATGCTGCTCTTCTACACGGCCATGCACCGCGGCTGACGCTGCGTCGTCAGCCGCGCTGCGGGGCGTCCGCGCCGCGGTCCTCGCGCAGCAGCCGGAGGAAGGCGCGGAGGCCGTTGATGACCTCCTGGTTGTCGGTGAGGCTGCCGAGGGTGTCCTCGAACTTGCGGCCCAGGGCGTGGATCCGGGCCTCCAGCTGGTCGTCGCGCTGCCGCACCAGAACGGCCAGGCCGTCGAGTTCGAGGGCCAGCCGACGGGTCTCGGTGTCGAGGCTGGCGACCCCCGATTCCGCGGTGTCGAGGCGGGCCTTCAGGGCGATGATGTCGTCGCGCGGGAAGCTCGCCTCCTCGCGCAGCACGCCGATCCGGGCGCGCAGATGGCGCAGCCACGCCTCTCCCGGGCGGAGCACCGTGGCGAGCAGGTAGAACACGCAGAACCAGTAGCCGACGGCCTGGCCCGAGACCGCGGCCACAAGGGCGACCACCACGGCGGAGACCAGGTGCGCGCCGAGCGCCGCGCGCAGCAGGCGGCGGGAGATCCGGTCGGCGTCCTGCTCGCGGCCCGCGGCGATCTCCAGCCCGGCCGCCCGTCCCTCCGTGATCTCCTGACGGGCCGTCCGCGCCTGGAAGTACAGGTTCCACGGGACCGTCAGCAGCACCGCGAGCCAGAGCAGGCACAGCGCGCCCGCGCCGAAGCCGAGCAGCACCGACGTCGACACGTGCGCGACGAAGTGCAGCAGTACGGCGACGACGGCCGCGCCGACCACGACGATCCCCAGAAAAGCACCCATGGTTCGATCCTGGAGCGCGGGCAGGCGTGCGAACAGGGCGTTCGTACTCAGGCCGGCCTGGGTGATCCACGCCAGGCGATGCGGTGTCAGAAGGGAGGACCCGCCCTGTGTCCGGCCGCCCTTTCGGGCGAATCGGCGTGGAGACGGAGGTGGCGTGAGTCTCCGGCGCCGAGGGCGGTCGGAGCATGGTCGCGGGGCCGCCGCGCGATCAGGGCAGCGGACCGTCCCCTCGGAAACCGAAAAGAGGACGCCGCATGCTGAGACCGACCAAGCTCGCTGCTGCGATCACCACGGCCGCCGTGGCTCTCGTCGGCCCGGCGCTCGTCGCCGGACCCGCCGCCCGGGCGGCCACCCCGGACAAGCCCGTCCGAAACAGCATCGACGTCAAGATGACGAACGCGGGGTTCGCCCTCCCGAAGGAGACCCACGCCGGCTTCGTGACCTTCGAGGTCAGCACCAAGGACACCACCGGCCACCAGCTGCAGGGCCTCCAGCTGCACAAGGGCGTGAGCCAGGCGCAGATCCTCGCCGACATCCGCGAGGCGATCAACAAGAAGACCGCCGCGGCCGGCATCCAGGCCACCCAGCGCGACGCGACTCTCGTCGGCGGAGCGATCGTGGAGCCGAGCACCGAGGTCGAGGCCACTGTCCCGCTCAGCAAGGGCACCTACTGGTTCTTCGACTTCACCCAGTTCTTCCTTCCGAACGCCCCCACCCCGGTCTTCCACCGGCTGGACGTCAAGGGCCCGTTCGTCGGCGGCGTGCCGCTCTTCAGTGCGGTCGTCGACCAGGTCGAGACGAGGGGTCCGCGCTTCCGCGCGCCCGACCGGCTGCGGGTCGGCAGTACCTTCCTGGTCCGCAACCAGGCCGACGAGATCCACGAGCTGACCTTCGAGCGGGTGAATCCGGGCGTCACCAACCGGGACCTGACCCTGTTCTTCGCCGACAAGCTGAAGACGAACCCCTTCGCGGAGACGGCTGCGCGCGGGCTCGCGGCCCAGTCACCGGGTCGCTTCCAGCTGCTGTCGTTCCACGCGAGGGCCGGCTCCTACGCGCTGCTCTGCTTCATCCCCGACGCCAAGAGCGGCACCCCGCACGCGCTGCTCGGCATGCACCGGGTCGCCGATCTCGAGTGACCGGCCGGCGCCGCCGGCTCAACCGTTCGCGCGGGGATGGCTCGGCTCGTAGAGGGCCAGGTCGCCCCCGCCGGGCAGCCGCAGCCCGGTGAGCAGCCCCCAGTTGAGCTGCTCCACCGGGCGGGTGAACTCCACGCCCTTCGCCTGCAGCTCGGCCATGGTCCCCATCAGGTCCTCGCACATCAGCATCAGTTCGTGCGAGTGGACGGACGAGGTCGGGTGGAAGGCGATCTCCGCGGGCGGGGCCTGGAAGATCAGCCAGCCGCGCCCGGCGTCGACCGAGGGCATGCCGAGCACGTCGCGGAAGAACGCGCGGTCGGCCTCGGCGTCGCTGCTGTAGATCACCACATGCGCACCATTGATCACGTCTCGACGCTACGGCGCTCCGCCCCCGGCGGCAATCCCGGACGGGCGGGAGACGGACACGTCCACCGCCGCGCCCCGCTGGAGCACCGTCCCGACGGCGGGGGACTGGGTGCAGACGGTCCGCGGCGCGGCCCTGGTCCCTTGGCAGGAGCCGGGCGAGACCCGGCCGAGGTGCAGGCCGAGGACCTGCAGCTCGTGCCGGGCCCGGGACAGACTCTGCCCGGTCAGCCTCGGCAGCGCGTGCGCGCTCCCGGCGGGTGTCGGCGTCGCACTGGACGCGATCCATCCTCCGACGGACACCATCGCGGCCACGGCGACGGTCCCGATCGTCGCCACGACCAACCGCCGCCGCGGGCGGCGCGTCCGCCGCGACCGAGGAGCCGACCCCGCGACGCTCCCCGCGCTCGGCGCGAGGGAAGCGTCGTCCGTGTGCGTGGCGTCCTCCGCGCTGCGCGCGGCCGGAGCGTTCCGCACGACGGTTGGGTCCTGCGGGTCGGCGGCCGAGGGTGGGAGGAAGCGGAGGGTTGCGTCCGTGCCCGGCGCGAGCGCCGGCAGCTCGACCAGCGTCGGCGCGTGGCGCGGGGTGGGGAGCGTGGCCGGTTCGGCGTCGGCGAGGGCGCGGGCCGCCGCGTGCATCGAGGAGGCGTCCGGGTAGCGCTCGGACGGGTCGCGGGCGAGTGCTCGCAGCACCAGGGCGTCGACCTCGGGCGGCAGCGACGGGGCGAGCAGGGACGGCGGCTCGGGATCCTCGTGCAGGCGGCGCCAGACCGTGTCCAGCGGTGTCCCCGCCGTCAGCGGCAGGGCGCCCGTCAGCAGTTCGTGGAGCAGACAGCCCACGGCGTAGAGGTCGCTGCGCGCGTCGGCGGCCTCGCCGCGCGCCTGTTCGGGGGAGAGGTAGTCGGCCGTGCCGATGACCATGCCGGCGGCGGTCAGCGCCTGCTCGGCGGCGGCCGCACCGTGCCCGAGGCTGCGGGCGATGCCGAAGTCCATCAGCTTGACCGCGACGGAGCCGTCGTCGACCACCATCACGTTGGCGGGCTTCACGTCGCGGTGGACCATGCCGTGCCGGTGGGCGTGGTCGAGCGCGTCCAGGATCTCCGCGACCACGCGCAGCGCCTGACGCGGGGGCAGCGGGCCGTCCTCGGCGAGGACCTGGCCGAGCGTGCGGCCCGGCAGGTACTCCATGACGAGGTAGGGCAGGTCGAGGTGCGGCCCGGCGCCCTCGCCCGAGTCGAAGACCGCGACGATGGCCGGGTGGTTGAGGGAGGCGGCGGCGCGTGCCTCGCGGCCGAAGCGCACGCGCTGCACCGGGTCGGCGGCGAGTTCGGGGCGCAGCACCTTGACCGCGACGGTGCGGTCCAGGCGCAGGTCGCGAGCGCGGTAGACCTCGGCCATACCGCCGCTGCCGAGCAGTTCGCAGAGCAGGTAGCGGTCGCCGAGGGCGGGGGGCTGCAGGGTGTCCACGACGCGATGCTGGCCCGGCTCTTTGTGGGAATCATGTGATCCCCGCAGAGAACCGGGCCAGCGGTCGCCGAGCAGCCGTCAGGCGCGCCCGGAGGACTTCTGGGTGCGGCGGGACAGCGAGTCGACGATCACCGCGGCGAGCAGGACGCCACCGGTGATCATGTACTGGATGTCCAGGGTCAGGCCGAGCATGAACAGCCCGGCGTTGATGGACTCGATGACCATGATGCCGAGCAGGGCCGACCAGACCCGGCCTCGGCCACCGAACAGCGAGGTGCCGCCGATGACGGCCGCGGCGATGGCCATCATCAGGTTGTTCGGGTCGGCGCCCGCCTGGCCGGCCGCGTTGGTGGTGGCCGCGATGGCCAGACCGCCGAGCGCGGCGAAGGTGCCGGAGATCGCGTACACCGAGATGCGCACCATCGGCACGCTGATACCGGCACGCCGGCTCGCCTCGATGTTGCCGCCGACCGAGAAGACCTTGCGGCCGTAGGTGGTGCGCCGCAGTACGAAGTCGCAGATCACCAGCAGGGCCAGGAAGATGACCAGGTTGTTCGGCACACCGGTCGCCTTGTTCAGGATCCAGGCCACCAGGAACACCGGGATCGCCAGCAGTACCGTCCGGGCGATCAGCTCGCCGGTGGGCCGGGACGGAACGCCGGCCGCCTTGCGGCGGCGCTGCTGCAGGAAGAGGCTCGCCCCGAAGCCGACCGTCGCGATGATCGCCAGCAGGTAGGCGCCGAAGATCTGGCCGCCCAGGAAGAACGAGTTCCCGGAGAAGAGCGCGTTCAGGGCCTTGGGTTCGAGGTTGATCGTTCCGGTCGAGCCCAGCAGCCAGAGCATGACGCCCTGCCAGGCCAGGAAGCCCGCCAGGGTGACCACGAAGGCCGGCACGCCGATCTTCGCGAAGATCCAGCCCTGGAGGCCGCCGATGACCATGCCCGAAAGCAGGGTGATGACGACCGCCAGCCAGGCGTTCCAGTGGTGCGTCACCGACAGCACGGCGTAGATGGCCGCCGCCAGGCCGCTGACCGAGCCGACCGAGAGGTCGATCTCGCCGAGCAGCAGCACGAAGACCAGGCCCGTGGCGAGCATGCCGAGGCCGACCATGTAGTAGGCGATGAACTCGGCGTTGGCGGCGGTGAAGTACTGGCTGTTCTTCAGACTGAAGATCAGCCAGATGACGATCAGGCCGATGACGACCGGCAGCGAGCCCAGCTCACCGCCGCGCACCTTGCGCTTGAACTCGTCGAGATACCCGCGCAGGCCCTCCTGACGGACCAGCAGCCGCGGGTCGACGGGCGGCGCCACGGCCGCGCCCGGCGTCGGGTCGATGCCGGGTGGCGGCTCCAGCGGGTTGAACTCGCCGAGCGGACCGCTCGGGTCCGGCGAGCCGGAGGGGGGAGTGGGGGGTGTGCTCACACCTCTCCTTCCGAACGCGGTGTGCGCGCCGCGCGGCGGGTCACCGCGTTGTCCGTGGCGCCGGTGATCGCGGCGATGATGGTCTCCTGCGTGGTGCCGCGCATCGGGAAGGTGCCGTTGTTCCGCCCGAGGCGCAGGACCGCGACCGTGTCCGCCACCGCGGACACGTCCGCCATGTTGTGGCTGATCAGGATGACGCCGAGGCCACGCTCGCGCAGCCGCTCGACCAGGTCGAGAACCTGCGCGGTCTGCTCGACGCCGAGGGCGGCCGTCGGCTCGTCCAGGATGACGACCTTCGGGTCACCGATCAGCGAGCGGGCGATCGCGACCACCTGGCGCTGACCGCCCGAGAGGCTCGCCACCGGGATGCGCACGCTCGGGATGCGGATGGAGAGCGTGTCCAGCAGCTCCTGGGCGCGCTTCTCCATGGCCACCTCGTCGAGGGTGCCGTACGTCGTGATCTCCCGGCCGAGAAAGAGGTTGGCGACCACGTCGAGGTTGTCCGCCAGGGCGAGGTCCTGGTAGACGGTGGCGATGCCCAGGTGCTGGGAGTCCTGCGGGCGGTGCACGGTGACCGCCCGCCCCTCCCACTCCATCTGCCCGTCGTCGATGGGGTGCACGCCGGCGATGGCCTTGACCACGGTGGACTTGCCGGCGCCGTTGTCGCCGACCAGGGCCACCACCTCGCCCGGGTGCACCTCCAACTCCACGTCGGAGAGAGCCTGCACGGCGCCGAACCGCTTGGAGACGCCGCGCAGGGCCAGGACCGGTTCGCCGTCGGCCGAGGCCGGGGCGTACGAGCCTGCGAGGGGGTTGGTCACGACAGACCAGCGGACTTGCAGGCGGCCGCGAAGTCCGGGGTGCAGATCTGGGCGACGGTGTAGAGGCCGTCCTGGACGACGGTGGTCTTGATGTTGGAGGTGTTGACCAGGACCGGGGTCAGCAGGTCGGACGAGACGGTGTTGCCGGAGCCGTTCACCTTGGTCGAGGTCGCGATCGAGGTGATCGGCGCACCGGTGAGCATGTTCACGGCGAGCTCGGCGGCCGCCTCGGCCTCGGGCTTGTAGGCCTTGTAGATGGTGAACGACTGGGTGCCGGCGACGATCCGCTGGATCGCGTCGAGCTGGGCGTCCTGGCCGGTGAGCGGCAGGTGGCTGAGCCCGGCGTTCTTCATGGAGGTGGCGATGCCGGACGCCATGCCGTCGTTGGCCGAGTAGAACGCCGCGATGTTCGAGGCGCCGAGCTGGTTGATCGCGGCCGTCGCCTTCTGCGCGGCGACGGTCGGCTGCCACAGGCCGGAGGCGTCGTAGGCGATGTCGACATGGCCCTTGACCGCGCTCTGGAAGCCGGACTTGAAGTCGGCGGCGTTCGGGTCGGCCGAGTCGCCGTCGATCTCGACGATCTTCGCGGACGGTGTGGCCTTGGAACCCAGGACGGACAGCAGGCCGGTGCCCTGGAGGTGGCCGACCTTGACGTTGTCGAACGACACGTAGGCGTTGACCGGGCCCTGGGCGAGGCGGTCGTAGGCGACGACCTTGATGCCCTTGGCCTTGGCGGCCTCGACGGAGGACTTGATCTGTGCGGAGTCCTGGGCGTCGACGACGAGCACCTTGACGCCGGAGTTGATCATCGTGGTGGCCTGCTGGGCCTGCGTCTGCGCGCTTCCGCCCGCGTTCGCGTACTTGATCTCGACGTTGGGCGCGAGCGCCTTGACCTTGGCCTCGAAGTAGGGCTTGTCGAACTGCTCGTAGCGGGTCGTGGTGTTCTCGGGCAGCAGCAGCCCGATGCTTCCGGTGGCACTGGCCGCCGAACCCCCGCCACCACCCGCGGACGGGGAGGAGGAAGACGAGGAACTCCCCGCCTTCCCGCACGCGGCCGCGGCCAGAACCAGCGAGACGACGGCGGTGGCTGTGGCGGCGCGCTTGAGAGGGTGCTTGATCACGTGACGGCCTTCCTGGGACGACCTGCGGGGTTTTGGACGCAATACGGCACTTCTGATTCAAGTCCCCGCGCGCGCAAGCGGCTCTCCGGACACCGGTAACCGGGTAAGGAATCGACCGTTCGGACTAATCAGGTGCATGGCGATCCCTGGGTGGGGTTCGTTGGGGGCTGGTTTTCCGGTGAGAACGGGGTGACACCGCAGGTTGTCCGTGATTTGGCGTCATCGTGTGTAAATTCTGCCGTCATTCGCCGCTCGCGCCGTAGACATGACACCTGTCGGGCCGTTAGTTTCCCCGTTGGCCACGTCGTGGCTGAACTCCAGGTGACCGACCCCCGAGGGGATCACTGTGCGCATACGCATGCCCGGAAACGTCGCCCGCAGTCTTGTCGCTGTCTCACTCGCCGCCCTGGGGGCGGCCGGACTCGCCACCGGGGCGAGCGCGGCGCCTGCTGCGGGGAGCGCTGGGCACTACGGCGAGAAGGCGATCTCGCGGGGGGCCGTGCATGTCGCCACGACCGCCGGCAGCCGGAACACCCTGAGCGTGCGGTCCAGCGGGACCCAGGGCGTGGTGTCCCCGACGCCGCAGGTGTACCTGGTGTTCTGGGGTTCGCAGTGGTCCAGCGACCCGGCCGGGGTGGCGCCGGACCTGCAGAAGATGTTCCAGGGCCTGTACGGCAGCGCCGACACCTGGGGGACGATCCTCTCCCAGTACTGCGAGGGCGTCGCCAGCGGCACCACGAACTGCGGGACCAAGGGCACCCACGTCACCCACCCCGCCGCCAGCCCGCTCGCGGGCGTCTGGTTCGACAATGCCGCCGCCGCGCCGTCCAGTGCGACCACCGCGCAGATCGCGGCGGAGGCCGCGAACGCCGCCTCGCACTTCGGCAACACCACCCAGGCGCCCAACCTCAACGCCCAGTACGTCGTCGTCTCGGCGACCGGGACCCACCCGGACAACTTCCCGAACTCCAACTTCTGTGCCTGGCACGACAAGACGTCCAGCAGCTACGGCACCCTCGCCTACACCAACCTCCCCTATGTGCCCGACCTCGGTGCCGGCGCCTGCACGACGCTCACCGACGGACGGCTGCTCTCCGGCATCGAGTCGACCGAGACCCACGAGTACGCGGAGACGGTCACCGACTTCTGGCCGAGCGTCGGCTGGAACGGCCGCAACGGCGAGATCGGCGACGAGTGCGAGAACCTCGACGCCTACGTGCCGCTGAGCACCGGCACCTTCGATCTGCAGGGCCTGTGGTCCAACCAGGCCAACGCCTGTGTGACGAAGGGCTGACGCGGAGCGCGCGGTGGCCGGGCCCGCAGGCCCGGCCACCGCGCGCGACAGTCCATGGTGGATGGTCTTGACGGGACTGTCCGGGAGCAGCAGACTCGCCGAACGTGACGACTGTGGAACCGGACCTGGACCTGCTGCGCGCCGTCCTCGGGCGCGAGAGCGCCCGCCTCGCCGACGCGCTGCGCGGCGACGCCGCCCCACTGGACCGTCAGGTCCCGGGGCTGGACTGGACCGTGGGGGAGCTGGCCTCGCATCTCAGCTCCGTCTACGAGCTGTTCGCGGGCGTGGTGCGCGGCGAGCACGCGCCGGACGCGGACGGCGGCGCCACCGAAGGCGGCGAGGTGCTGCGGGAGACCGTCACCGCCGCGAACCGGGAGCGGGTGGCCACCGTCCGCTTCGCCACGGGCGACGAGGCCGCGGACGTGCTGCGCGCGGGCGCCCGGGACCTGCTGGACGCGCTGCACCCGGGCATCGACCTCACCGCCCGCCGCGCCACACCCTGGTACGGGCCCGGTGCGACCATGCCGGTCGGCTCGCTGGCCGCCCTCTCCGTGACCGAGTCGCTCGTCCACGGCTACGACCTCGACCGCGCGCTGGGCCGACGGGCGCGCATCGCCGACGACGCGGCCGCCGCCGCGGTCCCCACGGTGATGAGCACGATGATGCCGCTGCTCTTCGACGCGAAGCGGGTGGGGGACCGGCGGCTCGGCTTCGAGGTGCGGATCCGCGGTGGCCGCCCCTTCGTGCTGCGGATCGCCGACGGCCGTTGCCGGGCCGAGCCCGCCGGCGCGTCCGGCTCGGGCGAGCCGGTCGACTGCGTCATCTCCCTGACCGGCGCGGCCGCGCTGCACACCGGCTTCTCCCGCCGTCCGCTGTGGCGGGCGATGGCCACCGGCGGCGCCTTCGCCTTCGGCCGCCGCCCGTGGCTCGGGCCGACCTTCCACACGCTCTTCCTGCGGGTCTGACGCCTCCGCCCTGAATGCCCCACCTCTGATGCCGAGACTGCGGCAGCGTGGACGCACGGACATGCGAGAGAGACTCTGGGCCATTCAGCGTCTCGCTCCGTCTCCCTAACGTGGATCACGTCGACGAACACGTCGGCGCGAACCGTGGGGAGAGAGAACGATGCGTGCAGTGATCCAGCAGTCCTTCGGCGGTCCCGAGGTGCTCGAGGTGGTGACCGCCGAGCGGCCGAAGCCGCTGTCGGGGGAGGTCCTGGTGCGGGTGCGGGCCAGCGGCGTCAACCCCGTCGACCTCGCGGTCCGCTCCGGTGCCTTCCCGCTGCTGGGGGAGCCGCCGTTCGTGCTCGGCTGGGACATCTCCGGCGAGGTCGTCGAGGCCGGGCCGGGCGCGCGCTACGAGGTGGGCGAGGAGGTCTACGGGATGCCCTTCTTCCCGCGGGCCGCCTCCGGCTACGCCGAGTACGTCGCGGCGCCCTCGCGGCAGCTCGCCCGCAAGCCCGCCACGATCGACCACGTCCACGCCGCGGCGCTGCCACTGGCCGCGCTGACGGCCTGGCAGGGCCTGGTGGACGGCACCGGGTTGAAGCCGGGCGACCGCGTCCTGGTCGAGCGCGGCGCGGGCGGCGTCGGCCACCTGGCCGTGCAGATCGCCAAGGCACAGGGCGCCTACGTCGTCGCCGTGGCCAGCGAGGAGCGGCGGGAGTTCCTCACCGGGCTGGGCGCGGACGAGGTCGTCGACTACCGCTCCGTCGACGTGGCCGCGACGGTCCGCGACATCGACGTCGTGCTCGACTCCACCGCGCAGGCCGAGCACCTGCTCCCGGTGCTGCGTCCCGGCGGCACCCTGGTCAGCCTGCTGGAGCACGGCGCCCCGGAGGTCGCCGAGCGGGTGCGGGCGGCGGGCTACCGCTTCAAGGGCGTCTCGGTCGAGCCGGACTACGCCGCGCTGGAGGCGATCGCCGCGCTCGTGGACGCGGGCCGGCTGAAGCCCTTCGTGCAGCACACTTTCGACCTCGCGGACGCCGGCAAGGCGCACGAGGCCGTGGCCACGGGGCACGTCCAGGGCAAGATCGTGCTGACAGTCTGAGCGTGCCGCCGGCGCGGGGTTCGGCCCGGGCAGAAACGGAGCAGGTCCATGGACATCCTCACCGAGGCGCTCGCCTCCATGCGGACCGCGAAGCCCGCGTCCGTGCGGACCGACGGGCGGGCGCCCTGGGGGCTGCGGCTGCCGCCGGTGGCGGGCGCGGGATTCCACGTCGTGCTGTACGGGACGTGCTGGCTGCTGCCGGCGGACGACAGCAGCCACAGCTACGCGCCGATCGCGCTCGGTCCCGGGGACGTGGTGTTCCTGCGGGACGGGACCGAGCACGTGCTCGCGGACGATCCCGCCACGCCGCCGGAGACGCCGTCCCCGGAGCGGGTGGAGGAGGCCACGCCGATCGGCCGGGTGCGGGTCGGCGGGGACGGCGCGGCGGCGAGCCTGCTCTGCGGCAACTACCACCTGGACCAGGTGCGGCCGCACCCGATGCTGGCGCACTTCCCGCCGGTGATCCACCTCCCGGCCCGGGCCGGGAGGTACCCGGAGCTGGCCGCCGCCGTGCAGCTGCTCTCGGCGGAGCTGGAGCGCCCGCGCATCGGCTCGGACGGGATCGTGCCCGCCCTGATCGACTCGCTGCTGCTCTACATCCTGCGCGCCTGGCTGGACGAGCAGCCGCCGGCCGAGGCGCACGGCTGGATCGCGGCCCTCACCGACCCGGGCGTCGCGCCGGTCCTCGCCGCGATGCACGCCGATCCGGCCGAGGGCTGGACGGTCCAGTCGCTCGCCGAGGTCGCCGGGCTCTCCCGCGCGGCCTTCGCCCGCCGCTTCACCACGATGATCGGCGAGCCGCCGCTCGCCTACCTGACGCGGTGGCGGATGACGCGGGCGGCCGCCCTGCTCCGCGAGGGCGATCTGCCGCTCAGCGCGGTCGCGGCGCGGACCGGCTACGGCAGCGAGTTCGCCTTCGGGAAGGCGTTCAAGCGCGAGTACGGTCGCGCGCCGGGCGTCTACCGACGGGAACTGTTGACGGCAAACAACTAAGCGCGCATACTAAATACATGACGACGATCGGCACCACGACGAGGATCTCCACCGCTGCTCCGTCCGCCTTCTTCGGCCGCTGGGCCGACATGGCCACCTGGCCCGAGTGGAACGCCGACACCGAGTGGGTCCGGCTGGACGGCCCGTTCGCAACCGGCGGCCGGGGCGTGCTGAAGCCCAGGGGCGGGCCGAAGACGAAGTTCGTCATCACCGAACTCTCCGACCGTGTCTTCACCGACGTCTCGCTGCTGGCAGGCGCGCGGCTGACCTTCCGTCACGTGGTCACGCCGACGGCCGACGGCGGCAGCGAGGTCACCGTGACGGTCACGCTGACGGGTCCGCTGGCCCGGCTCTGGAACGTGGTCCTCGGCAAGGGCATCGCGGCTTCGCTCGACCGGGACCTCGCCGCCCTGGCGGTCGCCGCCGAGGCGGGCGCGGCCGTCGGGCACGACCCGGCGGAGGCCGCGTGAGCCAGGAGGGCCTGCAGACGCGCTTCGCCTCCGCCGAGGACAGCCCCGGGCTCCTGCTGTGGCAGGTGACCAACCGGTGGCAGGCCGCGCAGCGGGCGGCGCTCAGGCCCTACGGCCTGACACATGTGCAGTTCGTGCTCCTGGCGGCGCTCACGCACCTGGGCGCAGCGGGGCCGGTGACGCAGAAGGCCCTGGCGGACCGGGCTGCGACCGATCCGATGATGACCTCCCAGGTGCTGCGCGCTCTGGAGGGCCAAGGGCTGGTCGCCCGGCTGCCGCACCCGCACGACAAGCGGGCGCGGGCGCTCGAGGTGACCGTGGAGGGGCGGGCACTGGCCAATCGGGCGGTCATGGCGGTCGAGGGGTGCGACGCCGAGTTCTTCGCCGCCCTGGGCGAGCAGGGCGGCGAGGCGTCGCGCGAGTTCACCCGTGCACTCCGGCTCCTGGCCGCGCGCTGAGCGGGCGTCGCCCGGCGTCTACCAGTGCCGACCGGCGCCAGGAGGGCTTGCGGGCGTCCCCGACTGTCCGTGGTCCGCGTCTCAAACCGCAGGTCAGAGGCGTGAGACGGGGGAGTGATCGTCTCATGGGACGTCAAGTGGCGTGCTGCGCTCCGCGGGCCGTGCAGAGTTGTCCACGGAGCGGGGCGTCCGGGCGGCACGGGGGGCTGCCCGGACGCCACCGCTCCCGCTCACGAGGCGGGCGCGTTCAGCTCCGGCGTGCACACGGAGTCGCGCTGGTGGGCCAGCGGGACGCCGCAGACCTTGAGGCCGATGCTCGGGTCGCTCGCGTCGACCATCATCGAGTAGTTGTCGTAGCCCCAGTGGACCAGGGCCTTCTCCTGGTCGCCGTTGGTGGTGATGATCGTGGCGAAGTCGCCGGGCTCCGCGTTGGTCAGCGCGCCCCAGGCGGCGTGGCAGCGGGCGCTGTAGTGGAGATAGATGATGATCGTGCCGACATGGTCGGTGATCAGCGTCCGGTCGTCCTTGACGCAGCCCGTGGACTGCGGGTCCTTGCCCGCGCAGCCGATGCCGGCGCAGGGCGCGGCGAAGGAGGCCGCGGTCACCGGCGGGTGCGAGACGACGCTCTGGCCCGTGCTGCCGCTCTCGCCGCTGCCGGGCGCGGCGACGTAGGCGCCGACGGCGGCCCCGACCAGCGCCGAGCAGACGGAGACCAGCGCGGTGCGCAGGTGACGTCGCCGGCTCTCGGGCCGGGGCGTCGCCGGCTCGCGCCCGACGACCGTGAGTGGGGGCGCGTCCTCCGCTTCCGCGAGCGACTCCAACGCCGGCGCCGTGGCCTGCGGCGGGACGTGCTCCGCGAGCCCGACGCCGGGGGTGCCGGGCTCGGCCGCGGCGGCGCCCTCGGCCTCGCGCAGCGCCTGCTCCAGCAGCGGCTTGAGCAGGCGGGCGTTCTCGTCGACCGTGATCGCGAGACTCTCCAGCGCGTGCTCGGTGATCAGCCGCTTGCCGTTGAACCAACGCTCCCAGGACGCCTTGCTGTAGTGGGTGCGTGCGCCGATCTGAGTGAGCGACAGCCCGCTGCGGTCCTTGATGGCGCGCAACTCCAGCGTCAGCCGCCGGTAGTCGCCGCATACATGGTCCGGTATCGGCCGCCAGTTCGCGCGCACGGTCGTTCTCTCGCTTCCGTTTGAGGGGGACGCAACAGTCTCCCACAAGCGGCACACATGATCATCACATCCATCGGACGCCTGGTCAGACGGGGCTGAACGCCTCGACATGGGCGGTGCCGCGCGTGGAGGTGGCGAGCAGGCCGAGCCCCTGGGCGGTGCAGTTCTCCGGGTTCTCGGCGGCGCGCACCGGCAGGCCGAGGCGGCACTCCAGCTGGTGGCAGAGCCACACGTCGCGGGCACCGCCGCCGGTCAGCACCACCCCGTGGTCGGTGATGTCGGCGCTCAGCTCGGTCGGGCAGCGGGTGAGCAGGCTGCCCATGCCCTGGACCATCGCCTCGACCACCGGCAGCACGGCGTCGTGCACCTCGGCCGCGGTGAAGCGCGCCACCACCGGCGTCCCGTACTCGGTGCGCCGGCCCTTCACCTCCACCGACTCCGCCTCGGGGTGTCCGGCGGCGATGCGCAGCTGCTCGGCCGCGACCGGGCCGAGGTCGATCCGGTGCTGCCGGCGCGCCCAGCCGGCCAGCGCGCGGTCGAGCGCCAGGCCGGCGACGCCGAGCGAGGTCGCGCTGACGATCCGTCCGAAGGCGAAGACGGCCATGTCGACGGTGCCGGCGCCCAGGTCGACGACCATGCTGCCGCTTTCGCGGTCGATCTCCACGCCCGCGCCGACCGCGGCCGCCAGCGGCGCCGGCACGGTCACCGTGCGGGCCGCGCCCGCCTGCAGCACGGCCTGGTCCAGCGCCTTCAGGTGGATGCCGCGGCTCTCGACGGGCACTGCCGTCGCCACGGTCGGGCGCAGTGCGAAGCGGCCCGGTCGGGCGGTGTCCATCGCGTGGCGGGCCAGCACCCGGGCCGCCTCGAAGTCGGTCACCGCGCCGGCGTGGATCGGACTGACCGTGTCCATGCCCGGTGGGGTCCGGCCGGTCATCTTCTGGGCGTTCTCGCCGAAGGCGAAGGCGACCCCCCGGTTGAGGTCGTAGGCCACCACTGACGGCTCGTCGAAGACGACGCCCTGGCGGGGACGCCAGACCCGGACCCGGGAGGTGCCCAGGTCCAGGGCGATCAGACGATCGGCCACGGCGCGACTGACGGCATTGCTCACAACGACCCCTCTTCTTCTGCTGTTCCGCGACTACTACGGCCTGGGAGCGGCTCCGGGAGGGCCGGTCGGCGGGACAGCTGACCGGTCATCAGATGCGGTGCTCCTCTCCATCCAGCGGCCGCCACGCCGTCCCTGCATCCCGGGGGCGCTGAACGAGGGAGGCAGGGGGCTCGCGCGGCTGATCGGCGGAACCACCGGCGGCCGAACAGTGGCGTCGCACGTCCGGCCGCGTGATGATCGGGTCATGTCCGCAGCGCGCCCCGAGGAGCCTTCCGGCGACGGCCCCTCCCCAGCCTCCGGCTCGCTGACCGAGCGAGCGTTCGACCAGGCGTCGGTGCCCTGGATGCTCTGCGCGCCGGACGGACGCCTGCTGCGGATCAACGACGCGATGACCGAGCTGGCCGGGCTCGCCGAGACGGAGCTGCACGGGCGGCTCCCCACCGCGCTGCAGCGGGGGGACAACGGGCCGATCAACCTGGTGGACTCCTCCGTCTTCGAGGAGTCCACCCGTCTGATCCGGGAGGTCGGCGCGACCGGGATCCCGCAGACACTGGAGACCTACGTGCGCGCCCCGGGGGAGTCGGAGACGCAGGCCTGGCAGGTGCGTTACACCCCGGTCCGGGGCGCGGACGGACAGCTGGAGGCGGTGGCGCTCACCGCCGTCGACTTCACCGAGCAGTTCGCCGCGCGGCAGCGGCTCAGCCTGCTGAACGCCGCGACCTCCGGCATCGGCGCCTCACTCGACGTGACGCGCACCGCGCAGGACCTGGTCGACGTCACCGTCCCGGTCTTCGCCGACTTCGTCAGCGTCGACCTGCT